>SCVA01000052.1 GCA_004297005.1 Nevskiaceae bacterium | reverse complement strand
GCTGCCGGTGGCAGCACTCGCGGAGGAGATACTCACGCCCGGCGAGGGCCAGATTCGCGCGCTGCTGACGGTGGCCGGCAATCCGGTGCTGTCCACCCCCAACGGCGCTCAGCTCGACCGCGCCTTCACACAGCTGGAGTTCATGGTTTCGGTGGACATCTACCTCAACGAAACCACCCGCCATGCCGACGTGATCCTGCCACCGACCTGCGCGCTGGAGCACGACCACTACGACCTGATCTTCCACCACTTCGCGGTGCGCAACAGCACCCGCTACAACCAGCCCCTGTTCGACAAGCCCGCCGATGCGCGCCACGACTGGGAGATCTTCAATGCGCTGGGCAGCCGCCTGGCGGCGAAGCTGGGCAACAAGCCGCAGACCGGCCCGCGCCCCGATCAGATCATCGACTTCGGCCTGCAATCCGGCCCCTATGGCGCCGGCAGGCGCGCGGCTGACAGCGCCCTGCCGCCGCTGTCGCTGAAGCTGCTCAAGGAGCATCCCCACGGCCTCGATCTCGGCCCCTTGCGGCCCAGCCTGCCGGAGCGCCTGCGCAGCGAGGGCCAGCGCATCCGCTGCGCGGTGCCCGAGGTACTGGCCGACCTCCAGCGGCTGGCCGCGCAGGCGCAACCTGGCACCGGCCTCAGGCTGATCGGCCGCCGCCACCTGCGCAGCAACAATTCCTGGATGCACAACTCCGAGCGACTGGTGAAGGGCAAGCCGCGCCATCAACTGCTGATGCACCCCAGCGATCTCGCCGCGCGCGGCCTGGCCGACGGCGCGCCGGTACGGGTGCGCTCGCGGGTCGGCGAGATCCGTGTGGAAGTGCAGGCCAGCAGCGAGATGATGCCGGGCGTGGTCAGCCTGCCGCACGGCTGGGGCCATGGCCGCGAGGGCGTGCGCCTGGGCGTGGCGCAGGCTCACGCCGGAGTGAGCGTCAACGACCTGACCGACGAACGCGCGCTGGACGCGGTCTCCGGCAATGCGGCGCTCAATGGCCTGGAGGTGGAGGTCTACTGAAATTGCGGATCTCGAATTGCGGATTGCGGATTCAACGGCCACTTGCGGCTCGCCTTCGCTTCTCGATCCGCAATCCGTGATCCGCAATCCGCAATAATCCCCAGATGAACTTTCCAGCAACCACCCCCACCGCCATCGAAGCCAACTTCGACGGCCTCGTCGGCCCCAGCCACAACTACGCCGGCCTCGCCCACGGCAACGTCGCTTCGGCGAAGAACGCCGAGAAGCCCAGCAATCCACGCGAAGCCGCGCTGCAAGGGCTGGCGAAGATGCGCGCACTGGCTGCGCTCGGCCTGCCGCAGGGCGTGCTACCTCCGCAGGAGCGTCCGCACATCCCCACCCTGAAAGCCCTGGGCTTCAGCGGCAAGGATGGCGAGGTGCTGGCCAAGGCCGCCCGCGAGGCACCGGGCCTGCTCGCCGCCACCAGCAGTGCCAGCAGCATGTGGACGGCCAATGCCGCCACGGTGTCGCCGAGCGCCGACACCGCCGATGGCAAGGTCCACTTCACCCCGGCCAATCTCGCCAGCCATCTGCACCGCTCGCTGGAACCGGCGACCACCGCGCGCGCGCTGGCCGCCAGCTTTCCTCCCGGCACCCACTTCGCGCACCACGCGCCGCTGCCGGCGACGCCGGCCATGGGCGACGAGGGCGCGGCCAATCACACCCGCCTCTGCGCCGACTACGGTGCGCCGGGGATGGAGCTGTTCGTCTACGGCCAGGGCAGCGAGACCGAACCGAAGCCGCAGAAGTACCCGGCGCGCCAGACCCGCGCCGCCTGCGAGGCCATCGCCCGCCTGCACGGACTGGACCCGGCGCGCGTACATCACCAGCAGCAGCGGCCGGAGGTGATCGACCAAGGCGTGTTCCACAACGACGTGATCGCGGTCGGCAACCGCGAGCTGTTGTTCTTTCACGAAGAGGCCTTCGTCGACAGCCGCGCCCTGCGCGACTGGACTCGCAGCCGCCTGCCGCAGGCCGCCTTCGTCGAAGTGGCGAGCCAGGACGTCAGCGTCGCCGACGCGGTATCGAGCTATTTGTTCAACTCGCAGCTGGTCTGCCTGCCGGGCACGGCAGGCCACACGCTGATCGTCGCGCAGGAGTGCCAGGAGAACGCCAAGGTCTGGGCCTGCATCCAGCGTCTGCTCGCCGACGAGTCCTGCCCCATCAACGCGGTCAAAGTGTTTGACCTGCGCCAGTCCATGCACAACGGCGGCGGCCCGGCCTGCCTGCGCCTGCGGGTGGTGCTGACCGAAGCCGAGCGCGCGGCGGTGAACTCCGGCAGCTGGATCACGCCGGAGCGCGCCGATGCCCTGGAAGCCTGGGTGCGCCAGCACTACCGCGACCGTCTGGTGCTGGCCGATCTCGCCGACCCGGCCCTGCTCGACGAATGCCGCACGGCGCTCGACCGCCTGACCCAGTTGCTGGGGCTGGGCTCGATCTACGACTTCCAGCGCTGAAGTCGGCGCCTGCCCCCGAAACGAGGGCAGGCGAACGAGACTCAGGGCGCGGGGTACAGAGCAAACAACTTCGCGAAAGTCCCGGTCGCCTGCGTCAACACCGCCTCGGCCGCGGCCTGGTAGGCAACGTTGGTGGTGACGGCCTTGCGAACACTCTTGTTGCTTGGCCCCAGCCCGCCGATGAAGCGGATGGCATTGGTCAGTCCCTGGCTGGCGTCCTTGGGCACCTCGACCAGGCTGGCGAACTCGATGTCGGTATCCAGCCGGCCGGTCATCGCCAGACCGCCGTCGTCGCCCTTAGACACACCCCAGCCGCGCACTTCCTCGGCGCGTATGAGCCGGGTGCTGAAGGTGGGCACGCTCATCGACAGCGTGGTCCCGGCCTCGGCGCGGCGCGCGATCAGGCCGCTGCGGTTGCCGCTGGACTGCATCTGCGCGAAGTCGACCACGATCAGTGGCGCGATGGTGATCGGCGCGCCCAGGGCCGCCGACAGCTTGGCGAACGGCACATCGTTGCCGCCGCCGAATCCCCCGCCCTTGCCCCAGGGATCCGTCGCGCCAAACCACAGCGGCATGCCGGTGGGGGTGAAGACCAGGCCTTTGGCGTTGCCGAAGCTGCTCTCCATCGGAGCGGGCTGGGACTTCACTTCCGCGAAGAAGCTGGCCATCTCCGAGGTTGGAATCACTTCCCGGCCGGCGGTCTTGAGCTGTTCGACGAAGCGCGCATAGGCAGCGTCGGTGATTGCCTGAAGGGTGGCGGAGTCGACTCCCTCCAGATCGACAATCATCGCGGCCTTGGCCCCGGTGGTATCCCGTCCGGGGAGGTAGCTGGCCCGCACCATTGCGTGCGCCTCGTTGTGAGTGACGAACACCACCTTGAAACCCGCCACGGCCACGCGCCGGGTCTTCGGCAAGGCGGTGACCGTCTTGGCACCGAAAGTGCCACCGAACTTGCCATCGAACCACTGGGCCGGGTCGAGATCGGGCAAGGGCTCCAAGGGGACTGCTGGCGCCGCCGCTTCAACGGCAACCGAGGCGCCGACCGCCGCCTCCTGAGCGTGTAGCGCGCTGACCGGCACAAGCAGGGAGATCAGCAACAACTTTCTGAACAGGAACATTGAAGGGCTCCGGCATCGGGATGAACGACCGAACCATAGGGAGACCCGGCGCCAAGGCCTATCGCCCGATCAAGCGAGAGGTCCAGTCGCGAATACTCGGGCGCGCAGAATCACCTTGGTGCCACCCAGGGTGCCCTGGTTCCAGCAGATATCACCGCCAAGGTCCGCGGCGCGCTCGCGCATGCCGCTGGTGCCGCGTCCTTCGCCAATCCGCGCCGGCCGGAACTGGCCATCGTCGGTGATCTCGATCATCAGCTCGGGGTCAACGCGGAATACACGCACCCGCAGCCAGCGCGCTTCGCCGTGGCGCAGGGCATTGCTGACCGCCTCGCGACAGATGCGGATCAGGTGCAGGGTCTGAGCCTGGTCCAGCGCCACCTCCGGCAGGGCCGGCTCCTGATCCCACACCAGCTCGGCGCCGGTGGCGGCGAGACGCTGGCGCACCTCCACCTCGATCTCCCCGAGCAACTGCAGCAAGGGTGCCGGCGGCCGACGCGAACGCGACACCACGTCGCGCAGATCCTGCAGCACGGCGCGCGCCAGATCGGCCTGTTGCGGATTTTCGGCGCCGTGCACCAACTGGAGCAGCTTGGCGCCGAGATCGTCGTGGAGATCCTTGTAGATGCGCTCCCGTTCTCGATCGGCGGAAATCTCCTCGACCCGAGGCGCCGGAGATGAACCTGCCTCGGCAGAGGAGGCAGGCTGCACACCGCGCCGCGCCAGCCACCAGCCCAGACCGGCCGCCAGCGGTAGGAGTAAAAGTAGCAGCAGCCCGGCCAGGGTCAGCGAGGTCACGCCGGCACCGGCAAGAGGCTCAAGCTGGACGGGCGGCGTGGCATGACTCTCGTGGCGACCATGGGGAAGTGATCCGTGAAGATTTGCCGATGCCAGCGTGAGGAGCAAGCCGGGAGGAACATCGGCTGGCCGCAATGGGTTACCTTTCGCCCATGGAGTCATCGCCTGTCCACGTCCTGATCATCGAAGACCAGTCCAGCACCCGCGACTGGTTGCTGGCGGCGGTCAAGAGCGCCTTCCCGGAAGCCGAATGCCGTTTGGCGGTCAACGCCGCCGAGGCGCTGGAGGGGATGGAGCAGCCGGTCGATCTGGCCCTCCTCGACCTCGGCCTGCCGGACGCCCCGGGCCTGAGCGTGCTGCGCCAACTGCGTCTCCGCCAGCCCGAGGCGCGCTGCGTGATCGCCACTATCTTCGACGACGACGAGCACTTGTTCGCCGCCCTCAAGCTGGGTGCTGCCGGCTACATACTCAAAGACCAGTCGCGCGAACAGTTGGCGGAAATGCTGCAGGCCATGCTCGCCGGCCAGCCGCCGCTGTCGCCGAGCATTGCCCGGCGCTTGCTGTCGCACTTCGTCGTACCGGTGGCGCCGCTGCCCAGTGTCGCCGCCAACGACTCGCTCACCGAGCGCGAACGCGAGGTACTGCTGCTGGTATCCAAGGGCTACTCGGTGCCGCAGGCGGCCAAGGCAATGGCGATCAGCCCACACACCGCGCATACTCACATCAAGGGCGTATACCGAAAGCTGGCGGTAGCCAGCCGCGCCGAGGCCGTCCTCGCGGCCAACCGGCTCGGACTGGTGTAGGGCGTTTCGCGTTCCGGCAAGGGAATCCCGGGAACGAGGGATGGGCCAAGCCTGACAGCCGCCAGTAAACTCTTGTGCAACATCGACAACAATGAGGCCTGACCATGCGACTAAAAGGAATTTCTGCGCTGCGTAGCCTGCTTCCCCTGGTGGCTTTCACCCTGCCGGTGCTGGCGCAGGCGGCGCCGGTAGGCGCTTGGACCGTCGGTATCCGTGGTGGCCTGACGCTGTCGGATGCGCAGACCTCCGAGCTCGACAGTCAGCTCGCCGCCCGTGGCCACACGGTCAGCACCCAGATCGACAAGCGCGATGTCGCCGTGATCGGCAGCCTGGGCTACCAGGTCTGCAAGCTGTTCAGCCTGGAAGCCTCGCTGGGCAGCCTGGGCAACTACGACGTCGCCCTCAGCGGCGGCAGTACCCGGCCGGCCGCCCTGCCCGCCGACTTGGCCGAGCTCAAGCCCGCCGGCGGCCTGTTCGTCGGCCTCGGTGTCCGGCAAGACCTGCCGATCACCGACAAGCTTTCGCTCACCACCCGCCTGGGCGGCATCGCCTGGCAGCAGGAGTCGGAAATCACCGGCACCAGCGGCAATGAGAAGATCGACGACCAGGGCCTGGGCGTGATGACCGGCGCGGCGCTGAAGCTGGCGCTTGGCGCGCATTGGGGCCTGAGCCTGGGCGGCGATTGGTTCTACCAGAACGAGCGCGGCTCCATCGGCGTGGCGCAGGCCGGCCTGGAATACGCCTTCGGCAAGTAGCCCTGCACCGTTCAAACCACGGCGCGGTCGACACCGCGCCGTTTTTTTATGTCCGCCGCGATGACCGAACATTTTTCCTGGCAGCGTTTTTCCGAACTCCGCAACACCGATCTCTACGCGCTGCTGAAGCTGCGCAGCGAAGTGTTTGTGGTGGAGCAGAACTGCGTGTTCCTCGACCTCGACGACCACGACCAGAACTCCGAGCATCTGCTGATGCACGACGCCGGCGGCGCGCTGATCGGCTATTCGCGCCTGCTGCCGCCGGGCGAGAAGTATCCGGAGTGCTCGATCGGCCGGGTTGTAGTGCCACTGTCGGTGCGTCGCAGCGGCGCCGGTCGACGGCTGATGGCGGAAAGCATCCGTGGCAGCCGCGAGCGCTTTCCGCGGAGCCCGATCCTGATCTGGGCTCAGCAGCGTCTGGAAGGCTTCTACGCCAGCTTTGGTTTCGTCACCGTCTCCGAACCGGAGCTGGAGGACGGCATCCTGCACGTGAAGATGCGGCTACCGCCTCCGGGCTGAGTCCGCGAGGGCCGGCAGCGGCTAGAATCCAGCTTCACCACTCCGCCTCCTGCCGTGTACACCAGCTTCTTCAACCTGCGGGAAGTCCCGTTCTCGATCGCCCCGGACCCCGCGTACCTCTACATGAGCCCGCGCCACCAGGAGGCGCTCGGGCATCTGCTGTATGGCA
Source organism: Nevskiaceae bacterium (assembly GCA_004297005.1). GTDB lineage: Bacteria > Pseudomonadota > Gammaproteobacteria > Nevskiales > Nevskiaceae > Stagnimonas. Next base: position 77,065 of record SCVA01000052.1, on the reverse strand, counting down.
CCGGCCAGTACGGCGGCTTCGTGCAGCTGACCGGCGAGGTCGGCACCGGCAAGACCACCATCATCCGCACCCTGCTGGCGCAGAAGCTCCAGAACGTCGACGTGGCGATGATCCACAACCCGCGCCAGTCGGAGCAGGAGTTCGTGCAGAGCATCTGCGACGAGCTGGGCGTGCGCTACGGCGAGCAGCCCAGCCTCAAGACGCTGGTGGATGCGCTCAACGCCTATCTGCTGGAGCAGCACGCCAACGGCCGGCGCACGGTGCTGATCATCGACGAGGCCCAGCAACTGGCGCCGGAAGTGCTGGAGCAGGTGCGCCTGCTCACCAACCTGGAAACCACCAAGGAAAAACTGCTGCGGATCATGCTGATCGGCCAGCCGGAGCTGGCCGAGCTGCTGGCCCGCCAGGATCTGCGCCAGCTCGCCCAGCGCATCACCGCCCGTTACCACCTGACGCCGCTGGATGCGGTGGAGACCGGCGAGTACATCGCCCACCGTCTGCAGATCGCCGGTGGCGCCCGTGACCTGTTCACTCCGGCGGCGATGAAAGCCGTGCACAAGCACGCCGGCGGCGTGCCGCGGCTGGTCAACATCATCTGCGACCGCGCCCTGCTCGGCGCCTACGCCCAGGGTCTGCGACAGGTGACCCCGGAGATCGTCCACAAGGCTGCCGAGGAGGCGCTGGGCAAGCCGATCGCCGCGCAGCGTCCGCAGTTCAACTTCCGCCTGCCGCGCATTCCCCTGCCCACGCTGCGCAGCGTGGAAATCGGCCTGGCCGCCGTCGGTCTGGTGGTCGCGGCGCTGCTCCTGCGTCAGCACTGGCCCTGGCCGGCGACGACTTCGACGCCGCAGTCCGAGACTCCAGCCACCGAGGCCAGCTCAACCACGGTCGACGTGCCCGCTGTGCCAGAGCCAGCCACCGCGCCGCCGGCGGCGGCCAGCCTGCCACCCGCCACTAGCGCGACCGTCCTCTCGCCGGCACCCGCGGCCCCGGTTGCGGTCCCTCCGCCGGTCGCCACACCGCCGCCGGCGATGAGGAGCGTGATCGACCGCGTCAACGCCGCCAGCGCCCCGCTCAACAGCCTGATGCCGAGACTGGGAAGGCTCTGGGACAAGGACTTCCGCGCCGGCAACGAGAAGGTCTGCCGCGCCCTGCACCGCTTCCGCCTGGAATGCCTCAAGGGCAACGGCGAGTGGAGCGATCTGATGGCGATGAATGCGCCGGCGGTGCTGACCCTGTCGGTGGATGGCGAGCTGCGCTATGTGCTGCTGCGCGAACTCGGCGACGAACGCGCCGTGCTGCTCGGCGAACAGGGCGGCAGCAGCTTCACGCTGCGCGAGCTCGATCCGCTGTGGACCGGCGAGTACCTGCTGCTGTGGAAGCGCGAGACCGACGAGATGAGCATCGGCCCGGAGATTCGCGGCGAGCCGATCCAGTGGTTGCGCCAGCGTCTGGCCGAGCGCCTCAAGCGCAGCGTGGGCGACCCGCTCGATAGCCGCTGGGACGCCGAGCTGCGCGAGGCGGTGCAGCGCTTCCAGACCATCCACGGCATAAGGCCCGACGGCATCGCCGGAGCCCGCACACTGCAGGCACTGTCCGACCGTCAGGGCAGTCCCCAGCTCCGGAAACGCCCATGAGTTTCATCCTCGACGCCCTGCAGAAATCCGAGCGCGAGCGACACGCCGGCCAGGCCCCGGCCATCGACGAGGCGCTGAACCGGCCGCCGCCGGGCCCGGGCCGCGCGCAGCGCCAGAACGAAACCGCGCTGATGATCCGCACCGCGCTGACGGTGGCTGCGGTGTTTCTGGTGGCGGGCCTGACCTGGTGGCTGCTCAGCCGTGGCCAGACGCCTCCCGCGCAGCCGCCCGCAGCACCGGAAGTCGCGAGCACCACGCCACCCTCGCCGACTTTCGTGGCTCCGACCGAGCCCACCCTCGAGCCCGCGCCGGCCCTGCGGGTGGATCCGGAGCGCCTGGCGGAACCGCTGGTCTCCGACCTGGGCGCGGACGCCGCCACGCTCGACGAGGTGCTCGACGACGCTCCCGAGTCTTCCGGACCGGCACCTCAACCGGAGACCGAACCACAGCCCGTTCCGCCAGGCGGCGAGACCCCCGAGATAGCAGCCGAGCCGGCACCGGCTCCGGCGGCACGCAGCCCCGAGCCGCTGCCGCTCAAGGACATGCCGCCGAGCTTCCGCAGCGAGTTCCCGGCGCTGAGCGTGCAGGTGCACGTCTACGACCCCAATCCGCTACGCCGCTTCGTGCTCATCAACGGCAAGAAGTACCGCGAAACCGACACCCTGGTCGAAGGCCCCAGGGTGGTCGAAATCGTGCCCGAGGGCGTGGTGCTGGAGCACCGCGGCACCAAGGTGCTGCAGGAAATGCCGCACTGATGGAACAAGCCCGCACGCTCGGGCTGTTCGTGCTCACGGCCCTGGCCGAAATCATCGGTTGCTACCTGCCCTGGCTGTGGCTGCGCCAGGGCCGTAGCGCCTGGCTGCTGCTGCCGGCGGCGTCCAGCCTCGCCTTGTTCGTCTGGCTGCTGAGCCTGCATCCGACGGCCGCCGGGCGGGTGTACGCCGCCTATGGCGGTGTCTATGTCGCGGTGGCGCTGCTCTGGCTGTGGGCAGTGGACGGCGTGCGCCCCTTGAGCACCGACTGGATCGGCATCGGGCTCTGCCTAGTGGGCATGCTGATCATCGGCACCGCGCCGAGAACCTGAGCTTTCGGCAGCCCGGCAACAGCGCCGCAGCAGCGCCGCCAGCAAGGCAAGGCTGGCCAGCATCACCACGATGAACGGCCCCGCCGGCAGATCGTAGGGCACCGACAGCCACAGCCCCAGAAAGTAGCCGGCGGCACCGACGCCATAGCCCAGCAGCAGGCCGCGCTTCTCGCCCAAGCCGAAGCTCGCCAGCGCCGGCAGGATCAGCGAGGCGAACACCAGATACACGCCCACCAGTTGCACCGAGGCGGTGACGGTGAGCGCGAACAGGAAATAGAACAGCGCCGGCCGTGTGCGCGCCCACAGCAACCAGGCGGCGAGGATGCCGGCATACAGCACGGCGACCGGAATCAGCGCGTGGTAGCCCACCCAGAGAATCTGTCCGGTCAGCAACTCCTGCAGATGCTCGGCGCCGTGCGGATTGCCGGCCAGCACCAGGATGGCGACGCTGGCGGTGAGCACGTAGAGGCTGCCGATCAGCGCCTCCTGCACCTTGCGGAAATGCCGCTCGGTCCAGGTCAACAGCGCCGCCGCCAGCAATGCGGCGACGCCGGCGGCGGCCTGGGTGCGCCAGTCGCTGCCCTCGTCCGGAGCCCAGCCCAGCGCACCGACGGCGATCACGCCGAGTGCCGCCACCTGGGCGATGGTGAGGTCGATGAAGATGATGCCGCGCTCCAGCACCTTGCGGCCGAGCAGCACGTGCGTCGAAACCACCAGAAGGCCCGCCAGTAAAGGCGGGCCCAGCAGCGACCAGTTGAAGGCAAAGTCGGACAGGCTCATTGGGCCGCCTCCGTGAACCGGGAACTCGAGGAATGTTCCTGCCGTCGGCGGCCGGCGTCATTCACAGCCGCTGCTAACGCGGCGGGTCTGTTCATGCCGCCTCCGTAAATCGGTCACTCGATGACAGCGCGTGCTGTCGGCGGCCGGCGTCATTCACAGCCGCTGCTAGCGCGGCGGGTCTGTTCATGACGCCTCCGTAAATCGGTCACTCGATGACAGCGCGTGCTGTCGGCGGCTGGCGTCATTCACAGCCGCTGCTAACGCGGCGAGTCTGTTCATGACGCCGCTCCAGCGGCCTTCAGCAAGCGGGCGATGGTCACGTCGAACAGACCGAACAGATCGTCGGTGCCAGGCGCGCCACCGACCGAGAACGGCAGCTCGACCGCCGGGATGCCGGCATGCTCGGCCATCCAGTCGGCCGGACGACGGTCCTGGTAGGCCGCGTAGATCACCATCTTCGCCGGCTTGGTCTTTAGGCCCGCCAGCACCTCCTCCAGATGCGCGGCGCTGGGCGGAATGCCCGGCTTGGGCTCCAGCGTCGCCAGCTCCTGCATGCCCAGCCAGCGGTAGAGGTAGGACCAGCTCTTATGGCCGCTGATCACCGCCACGCCCTTGAGCGCCGCGGCGCGCGCCTGCCATTGCTGCATCGCCGCGGTCCAGCGGCTGCTGAAGGCGGCGTAGCGCTGCTGGTAGCCAGCGGCATGCGCGGCATCAATCTGTTCCAGCTTCAGCGCCAGCGCCTTGGCCACCGCGGCGATGTTGTCGGGCGCGGTCTGAATGTGCGGATTGCCATAGGGATGCACATCGCCCTCGCTGCGGTCCAGCCGGCTCGGCAGGTCCATCATCTGCACGAAGCGGCTGGCCTCGAAGGCGCCCGCCGCGCCCGGCAGCAGCTTGGGGTTGCTGCCCTTCTCGGCCAGCGGCGACAGCCAGGCCAGCTCCAACTCGGCACCGGTGCAGACACTGAGATCGGCCTGGTGGTACTTGGCGATCAGGCTCGGGCGCGGCTGAATCTTGTGCACATCCTGCAGCGCGGTGGTGGCGCTGTAGACCTCGACATCGCTGCCACCCAGCTCGGTCGCCAGGGCCGCCCATTCCGGTTCGCAGGCAAACACTTTCAGGGCGGCCTGGGCCGGCGCACAAAACAGGGTTGCGGCAATGAGCGCCAGTGCCAACGCCCCCTCCCTCGCCCTCCCCCGCTCGCGGGGGAGGGAATGGGTGGGGGCGTTTTGGCGGGCAGGCACCAGGGTATCGAACAGCTTGCTGAGAGACATGGCCAACTCCTAGAACTGATGCGCCGGGTGTGCACCCAGGCTGAAGATGTACTGGACGAGAACCTGGTTGTCGGTTTCGCCCTCGGGGCGCGTTTCGTCGCGGTTGAACTGCAGGCGGAAGCGGCTGAATTCGCTGTTGGAGAAATCGGTCATCAGGCTGTAGCGCTGCGGACTGTCGCCGCCCTTGGCGAGCTGCTCCAGGGCGGTGCCGGCCAGCGGGTTGTCGAGCTGGTTGCTGGCACTCAGGCGGTCGTAGCGCGCGCCCACACGCCAGCGCGGCATGAACTGGTAGACGCCCTGCACGTAGAAGCCGCGCTGGCTGCCGCGGTAGCTGCTGAAGTCGGCGCTGCCTTCCGGGTCGTAGACCAGTACGCCGTTCTCGTGGCGGTAGAAGTACTCGGCCTGCGCGACGAAATTGGTCGCCGCCGGGTTGCCGTCCGGCGCCCACTTGTAGACGGCATCGAGAATGCTGAGACGACTCTTGCCGGTGAAGCTGGTCTCCAGGTCTTCGCCGGTACGACGGTCGTCGGCATCGGCCTCCAGATGCGAAAGCCCCAGCCGCCAGGAGCCACCGCTGCCGACATCGCCACCCAGGTGCACGAAGCCGGTGTAGGCCTTGATGCTCGGGCGATCAGCTCCTCCGGCCGGAAAGCCGGCGCCGCGCAGGGCCTCGGCGCCGAACTCCAGGAACAGATCGGTGGGCGCCAGCCAGCGCAACTGCACGCCGTCGTCGCCCAACTGGTTGCCGAGCATGGCGCTGTACACCAGGGGCGCGTCGGCGAACTCCCAGGCATGCGCGTGCTGGTGATTCTGGTAGCCGATGTCGGAGAAGAAGCGGCCAAACTTCAGCCCCAGGCCATAGGGCAACGCCAGGGTGTTGATATAGGCCTCCTCGACGCCGACACCGCCTTCCGGCGACAGCGCCAGCGTGGTCCAGCCGTGGAAGCTCTGGTCGATATTGGCCTCGATGGCCAGCTCCGACTCGCCGAGCGAGAGGCCTTCGGGCCGGGGGCCGGTTTCCTCGCCGAGCAGAAAGCCGGGAATCTCGCTAGGCGCCGCGCTGCTGTAGCGGGCGGCGCTGCCGTCGAGGATCAAGCTGATCTTGGGGTTGAAGGCATTGCCGTTCGCCGGGGGCGGCGCGACGGCCAGCGGCGGCGGTGCCGGCAAGCTGGGCGGTGGCACTGCCGTCGGCGCGGCGGCGCTGAGCTTCTGCACGATCGCCTCCAGCGCTTGCAGGCGCTGCTTGAGTTGCTCGATTTCGAGGTCACGGGGGTCGGCAGCAGCGCTGGCCACCACGGGCAGCGCCAGCGTCAGGGCCAGGCCCGACGCCATCAGGGTCTTCTTGAAATGCATGGGTTCTCTTCCAAATCCAGATCGGTCGTTGCGTGCAACGACGAAAACCGGCAGGCGCAGGGCATGCCGGAACGCGGGATCAGACCAGGGAGAGAGGAGGGCCGCGAATCGGATAGTGGGCCGGCGCGGCGACGCTGACCGAACGATGAATCGGCGCCCGTGGCGCCTCGTGCAACAAGCTGGGCGCACTGAGCCGCGGCAAGTCCGCCAGACCCGCGCCTAGACCCTGGGCGTGGACGCAGTACTCGCAAGTCCGTTCGCTGCCCGACAGTGGCTCATGCTTGCTGGCATGGGCCAAGTTCAGCCACTGACCGAAAGTCAGTACCAGAACCAGCAGGACGCTGTGGAAGGCGGAGACGCGCATGGACGGGGCCATTCTATACGCGCATCCGCCGAATAGCGGAGCGCGAGAATCCGGCAGACCCCAGGCATGCAGGCAAGTTCCCGTCGGGGCCGTTCAAGGCACCGCCCGCCCCCGCTCAATACCTTTGGAGTTCAGGCCTCCTTGGCCTTGCCCTTCCAGGCCGCGGTCACCGGCGCGCGCAAAAAAACTGGCCCGCTGGCAGGCGGAGGAAACGATCAGAATGGCGGCGGGATCTGGACGACATGGAGTCCGGGGAGGTCAGGGGCTGGTGCCGGTAGCCGTGCGGAAGCTCCAACCATAGGCCGACAGCGGTTTCTGGCCCAGGTAGTTGATCGGCTGTTCGGTGACCACCACGGTGTAGCTCCGGTCGGACAGCAGGTCGGCAGCCGAGGTGAAGGCCAGCCCACAACACCATTCCGGATCGGTCAGTGGGCTCACTCCCCCTTGCCTTCGCTGGAGTCAGGGAGCCTGGAAGGGCCCGCTCACCTCGTAGGTGATGCCGCCGGCCAGCCTGCCGCCGCGCTGCGAGCTGAAGTAGAGGCGCGTGCCGTCCGGCGAGAACGCGGGGCCGGTGATCTCCGAATTATCCTGGCCGACGATCTGCAGGATCGGCGCCACGGTGCCGTCGGGCGCGATGGCGGCAATGCGCATGTCGCCGCCGTCCTCGGCGACGACAAGGTCGCGCGTCGGGCCGTAGACGACGCAGTTGTCGACGCCGCGCAGCGGGGCGGCGTCGCCGCCGTGGGCGTCGTCGTCGTAGATCAATTCAATCGTCTGCCGCTCGGCGTCGTAGGCCCAGACGCGGTTGCCCGATTTGCAGGTGAAGTAGACGATGCCATCGACGTACCAGATGCCCTCGGAGCCGGCGAAGACCGTCGTCTCGGCAATGCGGTTCTGGCTCTGCGGCTGGTCGGGATTGAGCGCATCCAGCCACTGCACGGCCAGCGGCGGCGAGTCGAGCGGGATGTCGCGCGAGTCGGCGACGCCCGGCACCACCATGACCTGCAGCACGCCATCCTGGAGCGCCGGACGTACGGCACCAGCCGGCCAGTCCGTGGTGCTGGGGACGAAGCGGTAGAAGCGCGCGTCGTCGGTGTCCTCGGTGAGCAACAACTGGCGCCGCTGCGGATCGACCGCGACCGCTTCGTGATCGAAAGTACCCAGCGCAGGCCGCGCCTGCGCGTCGCCGGCCGAGCCGAACGGAAAGCACTCGTGCACGCGCCCGTTGGTCTTTTCCTCGCAGGACAGCCAAGTGCCCCAGGGCGTCGGTCCACCGGCGCAATTGAGCGTGGTGCCGGACAGGAGCCGGTAGGCATCGACGCGCTCGCCGGCGGCGTTGAAGCGCAGCGCGCCGACGCCGCCGGGCACGGACTCGCTGTTGGAGACGTAGACCCAGCCGCCGTCGTCGGCCGCGAAGGTCGCACCGCCGTCCGGGAAGGTATGCCAGCTGTAGCCGAGCACGGGCCCGAGTATGCCGCCGATCAGATCGGAGACGATCGGCAGGCCGGACTCGGCGACCACGCGCGAGCTGAAGCCCTCCGGCAGCATGATGCCGTTGGCGTCTGCCTCGCGCAGCGCGCCGAGCTTGGTGAGCGAGGGCGCGAGCACGGTGCCGCCAGGGCTGGAGCCGGGGGCTGAGCTGGAGCCACAGCTCCACAGCAGTGGACCGGTGGCGACAACACCCGAAACCGCGAGGCTGCGGCGTAGGAACTCACGGCGACTCAAGCCCCGGTGATCGAGGCGCGGAAAACGGTGTGGCAAAGGGCGGAACATCGTGTCAACTCCATCGGGGCAGCGCGTGGTCGCGCATCAGGGGGCCGGAGCCGAGGACTCTGGCCTGGGTTCGCTGGGTCCGTCGGCGTCGCGCAGCCGGTTCTCGCCGGCGAGCGTGTACTGCGCCTTGCCGAAGGTTTCCGCGGTCTGCGCGTCGAGGATGCTGTCGACATACCACCACTCGCCTTGGCAGCGCTCGTGGGTGATGTCGAGCAGCACATAACCGTGGCGCTCGCCCTCGAAGTACTTGATGTGCGGATCGGTGAGGCCGAACACCAGGCGCAGCAGCGCCGTCGTGCCGGGCGGGAAGCCCGAGGAGGTCACCGACGGCGACACGAACTCGACACCGTCGGCCTTGATCAGGCCCAGGTCGAGGGGATCGCCGATGGTGTTGGCGAGCAGATTCGCCAGTTCGCCGGGATCTCTGTAGAGCTCTACACCCCAGGAGCTGTGGATGTCGCCGGTGAGCACGACCATGTTCTGCACCTGGCCGGCGTCGACCGCGTCGAACACGCGCTGGCGCGCGGCCGGGTAGCCGTCCCACTGGTCTGGATTGATCGCGAGCAACTCGTTGGTCAGCTCGATGCCGAGCAGCTCGAGCTCGGGCAGGGTCAGCAGGCGCAACTGGCCGAACATGACCTGCTGCCCGAGCAGCTTCCAGCGCGCGGCCGATTCGACCAGACGCAGGGCGAGCCAGTCCTGCTGGCGGTCGCCGAGCAACTGGCGGTTCGGGTTGTTGACCTGCCCGGCGAGGGCCTGCGTCAGCTGCTCGTCGCGGCCGTAGAGCCGGGTGTCGAGCATCAGCAGATCGACCAGATCGCCGAATACGAACTGGCGCCAGATGCGCTGCGGATCGGTCGGATCGACGAGGCGGATCGGCAGCCACTCGAAGTAGGCCTGGATCGAGACCGACTTGCGCTCGAACCAGTCGCCCTCGGTATCCGGCTGGTGGTTCTCGGCACCGCCGTACCAGGAATCGTTGGTCGACTCGTGGTCGTCCCAGACGCAGATCATCGGGTGCTGGCGCGTCATCGCCTGCAGGTCCGGATCGGTGCGGTATTGCGCGTGGCGCGCGCGATAGTCGGACAGCGTGACGATTTCCGCGCCGTTGCTATGGTCGCGGTTCAGGCCATCCTCTCCGCTGCTGCCGCTTTCGTAGAGGTAGTCGCCGAGATGGAACACCGCGTCGAGATCGGCGCGCGCCGCCATGTGCCGATAGCTGCCGAAGTAGCCGGCCGGATAGTTGGCGCAGGAGGTGAAGGCGAATCGCAGGCGCTCCACCGCGCCGACCGGCAGGGTCTTGGTGCGGCCGACCGACGATTGCGCGGCACCGGCCTCGAAGCGGTAGTAATAAGTCGTTCCCGGCTGCAGGCCCTCGACATCGACCTTCACCGTGTAATCGCGGCTGGCGTCGGTAAGCACCTCGGCCTCGACCAGCAGATCCGACAGCGCCGGGTCGCGCCATACCCGGTACCGCACCCGCACCGCGGCCTCCTGCTCCGGGGTAACCCGGGTCCAGAGGATGACGCGGTCCGCGAGCGGATCGCCGCTGGCAATGCCATGCAGGAATTCGACCTTGCCGGCCGGCGCCTCCGGCTCCTCCGAGCGGCCACAGTGAACAAGCAGCGGCAGCAGTACGCTGCCCGAGGCAAAACCCATCCCTCGGAGAAAGGCGCGTCGATCCATGACAGTCCGTTCGCAGGTGCGCCACAACGGCGGCGCGTCAGCCAGACACGCTAGTTACCGCTTGTGACGCTGAAATTGCGAAGGCCTGCTTCCAGAACCGCCAATGCGTAACGACGTGTAACGATGTCCTTGCCCGGCGTCCTCGGATTACCCGGTCCCGGCTCAAGCCACCTGGGCCGGCGCGCTCAGCTCCGCGCAGGCGGCGTCGAGTCGCTTCAGCCCTTCGGCCACCTCGGCTTCGGTGATATTCAGCGCCGGGGCCAGACGCAGCACATCGGGACCGGCAACCAGGGTCCAGACGCCGTGCTTGAGGCCGGCGTTGACGATCTCCTTGGCCTTGCCCTTCCAGGCCGCAGTCACCGGCGCGCCCAGCAACAGGCCCAAGCCACGCACGCCCTCGAACACGCCGTAGCGCTGGCCGATGGCAAGCAGGCCCTCGCGCAACTGGGCGCCGCGGGCGGCGACGTTGGCGCGGATCGCCGGGGTATTGATGACGTCGAACACCGCCTCGGCGACCGCGCAGGCCAGCGGGTTGCCGCCATAGGTGCTGCCGTGGGTGCCGAAGGCCAGGGTCTCGGCGATCTTGGCGGTGGTCAGCATGGCGCCGATCGGAATGCCGCCGCCCAGGCCCTTGGCGGTGGTCAGCACGTCCGGCGTCACGCCATAGTGCTGGTAGGCGTAAAGCTGACCGCTGCGGCCATTGCCGGACTGAACTTCGTCGAAGATCAGCAGCGCGTTGTACTTGGTCGCCAGCGCGCGGGCACCCTCGATGAATTCCTTGCTGGCCGGCAGGATGCCGCCCTCGCCCTGCACCGGCTCGAGCACGATGGCGCAGACCTCGTCGCTCATCGCCGCTTCGAGCGCCTTGAGATCGTTGAACGGCAGGTGGCGGATGCCGCCCGGGATCGGCTCGAAGCCCTGGGTGTACTTGGCCTGGCCGCCGACGCTCACGGTGAACAGCGTGCGACCGTGAAAGCCGTTGAAGAACGAGAGGATCTTGTTCTTGTGCGGGCCGATGTTGTTGCCATAGCGGCGCGCCAGCTTGAACGCCGCCTCGTTGGCCTCGGCGCCGGAATTGCAGAAGAACACCCGCTCGGCGAAGGTCGCCTCGGTGAGCTTCTTGGCCAGACGCAGCGCCGGCTCGTTGGTCATCACGTTGGACAGATGCCAGAGCTTGCCGGCCTGCTCTTGAAGAGCCCCGATCATCGCCGGATGGGCATGACCCAGCACAGTGACGGCGATACCGCCCGCCAGGTCGATGTACTCGCGGCCCTGCTGATCCCAGAGTCGCGAAGCCTCACCGCGCACCGGAATGATCTCGGCAGGCTGGTAATTGGGGACCATGACCTCGTTGAAGGTCTGACGGCTGACTTGCATGGGCGACTCCAGAACGCAAAAACCCGCGAGCGGCTCGCGGGCCTGATGAACCACGGTGGCTGCCGGCTCCGCCGGCCCGGCCTGAACTTACCGCCCGGCCTTCAAGAAAAAGCAGCCCAAGGGCCGTCAGGTTCAGGGCGCAAATTATACCCAAGCAGACCCAGGGCCAAGACCAGGGAGCGGGACGCCACCGGCGATCGCCCGAGTTAGGGCGCGCCATGACAAAAATGCAGCCGCCAGCCGGCGTGAGCCCGGCGCCGTAAGCCCGACGCTCGCCTTTTTTGACTCGCTCGAAAAGCAGCACTCAGGCAGCCCGGCTGCCCAGCGTCAGCCTCCCGAGCAGCCTCGCCGCGCCGGCGGTCGGCCACCTCCGCTGGTCGGGCCGGAGTGCGCACTTGCGCCCGATTCTTGCAAGGCTTAATTCCGACAGCTCGGGACTTTCCTTTTTCGCGGAGGAGACCATGCAGGCAAAGGCAGCAATCGCCGACGCTAAAGCGCCTAGCGCCCGATTACGCCCACCTGTCGCCCGCACCCGAACGGCTTGACGCAATTTCGACCGCGACGCGGTCTACCGGCATAACCGTGGCCGCATTACCACGGAATCTGCAAGGAGCTTGGCCATGAAACTGTTTGATTCCTTCCGGCAGCAATATCAACGGGCCCGCGACGAGGAACTGTCACTGCCCGAGTATCTGGAGCTGTGCAAGACCAACCCCATGGCCTATGCCTCGCCCGCCGAGCGCATGCTCGCCGCCATCGGCGAGCCGGAAGTAGTCGATACCCGCAACGATCCACGACTGTCGCGGATCTTCTCCAACCGGGTGATCCGTCGTTACCCGGCATTCCGCGAGTTCTACGGCATGGAGGATGTCATCGCCCAGGTGGTGGCCTTCTTCAAGCACGCCGCCCAGGGCCTCGAAGAACGCAAGCAGATCCTCTATCTGCTCGGCCCGGTCGGCGGCGGCAAGTCTTCCATCGCCGAGCGGCTGAAGTCCTTGATGGAGGCGCATCCGATCTATGCGCTGAAAGGTTCGCCGATCAACGAGTCGCCGCTGGGCTTGTTCAACCCCGAGCGCGACGCCGCGATGCTGGAGGGCGAGTACGGTATCCCGCGTCGCTATCTCACCGGCATCGCCAGCCCCTGGGCGATCAAGCGCCTGGCCGAGTTCGATGGCGATCTCGGGCAGTTCCGGGTGGTACGCATCCAGCCCTCGGTTTTAAAGCAGGTCGCGATCGCCAAGACCGAACCGGGTGACGAGAACAACCAGGACATCTCCAGCCTGGTCGGCAAGGTCGACATCCGCAAGCTGGAGGCCTATTCGCAGGACGATCCCGATGCCTACAGCTATTCCGGCGGCCTCTGCCTGGCCAACCAGGGCCTGCTCGAATTCGTCGAGATGTTCAAGGCGCCGATCAAGATGCTGCACCCGCTGCTGACCGCCACCCAGGAGGGCAACTTCAAGGGCACCGAGGGCTTCAGCGCCATTCCCTTCAACGGCCTGATCCTGGCGCACTCCAACGAGAGCGAGTGGCAGGCCTTCCGCAACAACAAGCACAACGAGGCCTTCCTCGACCGCGTCTACATCGTCAAGGTGCCTTACTGCCTGCAGGTGTCGGAAGAGGTCAATATCTATCGAAAGCTGCTCAAGAACAGCTCGCTGGCCGCCGCGCCCTGCGCGCCCGGCACGCTGGAAATGATGGCGCAGTTCTCGGTGCTGACCCGGCTCAAGGAGCCGGAGAACAGCAGCATCTTCGCCAAGATGCGGGTCTATGACGGCGAAACCCTGAAGGACACCGATCCCTCGGCCAAGTCGTATCAGGAGTACCGCGACTACGCCGGCATCGACGAGGGCATGACCGGCACTTCCACCCGCTTCGCCTACAAGGTGTTGTCCTCGGTGTTCAACTACGACCAGACCGAGGTCGCCGCCAACCCGGTGCATCTGATGTATGTGCTGGAGCAGCGCATCCTGCGCGAGCAATTGCCAGAGGATCAGCAGCGCCGCTATCTGGATTTCATCAAGGGCTGGCTGGCACCGCGCTATGCCGAGTTCATCGGCAAGGAGATCCAGACCGCGTATCTGGAAAGCTATTCCGAGTACGGCCAGAACATCTTCGACCGCTACGTCACCTTCGCCGACTACTGGATCCAGAACGAGGACTACCGCGACCCCGAGACCGGCGAGTCCTTCGACCGCGTGGCGCTCAATGCCGATCTGGAGAAGATCGAGAAGCCGGCCGGCATCGCCAATCCCAAGGACTTCCGCAACGAGATCGTCAACTTCGTTTTACGCGCCCGCGCCCAGCACGGCGGCAAGAACCCGAAGTGGACCAGCTACGAGAAGCTGCGCGAGGTGATCGAGAAGAAGATGTTCTCCTCCACCGAGGAGCTGCTGCCGGTGATCAGCTTCAACGCCAAGGCCTCGGAGAACGACAAGAAGAAGCACGAGAACTTCGTCAGCCGCATGGTCGAGAAGGGCTACACCGAGAAGCAGGTGCGCCTGCTCTCCGAGTGGTATCTGCGGGTTCGGAAGTCGGCGTGACCGACTCGCCATGTCCATCGTCATCGACCGCCGCCTCAACGACCGCAACAAGAGCGCCAGCAACCGCGCGCGCTTCCTGCGCCGCTACAAGGAGCAACTGAAGAAGGCGGTCACCGACATGGTCGGAGAGCGCTCGATCACCGACATGGACCAGGGCGGCACAGTCAGCATTCCGGTCAAGGACATCTCCGAACCCAGCTTCGGGCACGGTCCGGGTGGCGACCACGAATCGGTGCATCCCGGCAACCGCAGCTTCCAGCCCGGTGATCGCCTGCCCCGCCCCTCCGGCGGCCAGGGCGGTGGCGGCGGTGAGGCTGGCGAGGGCGGCGACGGCCGCGACAGCTTCACGTTCGCGCTCTCGCGCGAGGAGTTTCTCAGCCTGTTCTTCGACGACCTGGAACTGCCGCATCTGGTGCGCAACTTCCTCGGGGAGGTGCGCGACCACAAATGGCAGCGGGCCGGCTACACGCCCAGCGGCGTGCCCGCCAATCTCGCCGTGCTGCGCTCACTGCGCACCGCCATGGCGCGGCGGATCGCGCTCGGCAGCCCGATCCGCCGCGAGCTGAACCGAGTCGAACAGCAAGTCACCGACGAAGGTGCCAGCCCGAAGCTGGAAGCCGAAAGGGCGTTGCTGGAGCAACGCCTGCGCAAGATTCCCTTCCTCGACGATATGGATTTGCGCTACCGCCACCGGGTGCGGGTGCCGCAACCGATTTCGCGCGCGGTGATGTTCTGCCTGATGGATGTCTCGGCCTCGATGACCGAGGAGAAGAAAGATCTCGCCAAGCGCTTTTTCACCCTGCTGTACCTGTTCCTGACCCGCAAGTACGAGCGGGTGCAGCTGGTGTTCATCCGCCACACCGACGACGCCCAGGAAGTCGACGAGGACGCCTTCTTCCACGACCCGCAGTCGGGCGGCACGGTGGTGCTGTCGGCACTCAAGCTGATGCAGGAGATCATCGCCGAACGCTTTCCGTCCGGGCAGTGGAACATCTATGGCGCGCAGGTCTCGGACGGCGACGCTTTCGGCGCCGATCCGGAGAAGAGCCGCGCCCTGCTGGCCGAGCAACTGCTGCCGCAACTGCGCTACTTCGCCTATCTCGAAACCCCGGACAACCCGGAGCGTCTGAGCCCGCTGATGCATGCCTACTCGCGCATCGACAGCCCGCACTTCGCCACCCGCTCGGTCACCGAACGCGGCGAGGTCTACCCGGTCCTGCGCGACTTGTTCCGCAAAGAGGCGGCGGCATGAGCAGACCCGCCGTGACAGCAGCGGCTGCGAATGCCGCCAGGCCACCCCTCCCGCACCCCTTTGCGCTTCGCGCAAAACACCGTGTCGGGGTGGCGGCATGAGCGCCATCTTGGTCACCAATACCCCGGCGGCGACGGTGCCGGGCACGGCTGGCAGCGCGCCCGGCGAAAGCACGCCTCAGTTGCCGCTGGAGCTGTCCGCTGGCGAGCGTCTGCTGTCCACAGGTAGCGAGTGGACTTTCGAGCTGCTGGGCCGCTATGACGAGGCCATCCACGCCATCGCCGCCAACGAGTTCGGGCTCGACACCTACCCCAACCAGATCGAGGTGATCGCCAGCGAGCAGATGCTCGACGCCTACGCCTCGGTCGGCCTGCCGATCAGTTACCCGCACTGGAGCTATGGCAAGGAGTTCATCCGCAACGAGCACCTCTATCGCAAGGGCGCGCGCGGCCTGGCCTACGAGATCGTCATCAATTCCAATCCCTGCATCTCCTACCTGATGGAGGAGAACAGCCTGCCGATGCAGGCGCTGGTGATCGCCCACGCCTGCTACGGCCACAACTCCTTCTTCAAGGGCAACTACCTGTTCCGGCAATGGACCAATGCCGACGCGATCATCGACTACATGGTGTTTGCCCGTAAGTACGTGCTCGACTGCGAGGAGCGCCACGGCCACGCGGCGGTGGAGGAGACCATCGACTCCTGTCACGCGCTGATGAGCCATGGCGTCGACCGCTACCGCCGGCCGACACCGCTCTCGGTCTCCGAGGAATGCGACCGCCAGCGCGAACGCGAGGCCCATGCCTGGCGCCAGTACGACGAGATCTGGCGCACGGTGCCGCGCAAGAGCGCCTCCGAACGCCGTCAGGGCGAGCGCCCCTTCCCCGAGGAGCCGCAGGAGAACCTGCTGTACTTCGTCGAGAAGCACGCGCCCAAGCTGGAGCCCTGGCAACGCGAGCTGGTGCGCATCACCCGCAAGCTGGCGCAGTACTTCTACCCGCAGGGCCAGACCAAGGTGATGAACGAGGGCTGGGCGACGTTCTGGCACTA
The DNA here is from genome assembly GCA_004297005.1 of Nevskiaceae bacterium. Classification (GTDB taxonomy): domain Bacteria; phylum Pseudomonadota; class Gammaproteobacteria; order Nevskiales; family Nevskiaceae; genus Stagnimonas. Next base: position 60,892 of record SCVA01000052.1, on the reverse strand, counting down.
CACCCTGCTCAACCGCCTGTTCGATCACGGCCAGGTCGACGCCGGCTTCATGCTCGAGGTGCTGGCCTCGCATACCAATGTCATCACCCAGCGCGGCTACGACCAGCCCGGCTATGGCGGCATCAATCCCTATGCCTTGGGCTACGGGATGATGAGCGACCTGCGCCGCATCTGCGAAAGCCCCAGCGATGAGGACCGCCACTGGTTTCCGGACATCGCCGGCGGTGACTGGCGCCAGGTGCTCGACTTCGCGATGCGCAACTACAAGGACGAATCCTTCATCGGCCAGTTCCTGTCGCCCAAGCTGATGCGTGAGTTCCATCTGTTCGCGGTGGCCGACCACGCCGGCGAGCCGGAGCTGCGCATCGACAGCATCCACAACGAAGACGGCTACCGGCGCCTGCGCCGCCTGCTCGCCGCGCAATACAACCGCGACAACCAGATTCCCGACATCCAGGTGCAGCACTACGAGCGGCGCGGCGATCGCTCGCTGACCCTGCGTCACCGCCAGCACCGCGGCCGGCCGCTCAATGGCGAGGCCAGCGAGGTGTTGAAGCACCTGGGCCGGCTCTGGGGCTTCACCGTGCGGCTGGAAACCGTAGACGAACAGGATCGCCCGGTGGGTGAAGTGCTGAGCGTCGGCTGAGACTTCGGGAGTCTGCTCCGGGAAGGAAACTGCGCCCCGCCGACCCATTCCGCCGGCGCCACCGGCGAACGCCACTTACATCAAGAAAACGGGCAGTTGTTTCAGCTCTGAAACCGTCTTGGACATGACAGACAGTTCATCAAAAACTATTCCAAACAAGGGCTTAAAGAGGGTATATACGGACATACCAAACATCCCGAGCCATATCGGGGCTTAAAGCGAAAGTTTGGAGGAGATTCGCCGCAGCGCGTTCGCTGCGTAAACCAAGGAAGGTGGATGTTTCATCTGCCAGAGCTGCCAGCCGAATCCGGTAACCGCCGGACTTACATTGCCCTGCGCGCGGTCCTGCGCGGGAATCCTGACAGCCGCCCCGGACCACTGTTGAAACCTGAATGAGCAACAACCTGGTTTTCATCGTCATGGACAGCTGTCGCTACGACAGCTACGCCCGCGCCAAGCGCCCGAACATGGACCACATCGGGCTCGGCGAGCAGCGCTATTCCTACGCCTCCTGGACCTCGCCCTCGCACTACACCTATCTGATGGGCATGGTGCCGCACAAAAGCCCCAGAGGCGTGTTCGCCAGCGAGGTCTACAAGAAGGAATTCGCCCAGTGGGTGGACCGCCTCGGTATCGAGGATCTGTCGTTCAAGAGCTTCGTGCCACAGCTCTCACTGCCCTATGTGCTGCAGCAGCAGGGCTACCGCACCTGCGCCAAGGTCTCGCTGCCGGTGCTGAATCCACTCTCGCACCTGAACCGTCACTTCGACGACTACAAGCTGATGGCCGACCACAACGACTTCGCCGGGATGATCCGCGAGATCGAGTTCGACGCCGACGAGCCCAGCTTCTACTTCCTCAACCTGGGCGAGACCCACTACCCCTACATGCTCGACCCCAAGAGCCTGCCGCACATCTCCGGCGTGCACGGGGTGTTCAAGCGCATGGACGACGAGCTGGGCCGCGAGACCAGTGACCGCTTCTTCGACGACGAGCAGATGCGCGAGCTGCACAGCCAGCAGGTGCGCACCGTCGAACACGTCGACACCGTGCTCGAAGGCCTGATCGAGAAGGCGCCGGTGGGCACCCATTTCATCATCACCGCCGACCACGGCGAGTGCTTTGGCGAGGGCGGCTACTTCGGCCACGGACCGATCGTCCACGAGAAGGTGATGGAAGTGCCGTTTCTGGAAGGACGCAAGCGCTAGCGCTGCGGTAGTACCCGCTCAGCAGGGAGCAGAACCATGAGCAACAGCTTCGAGATTCTGGTGTATTCGCCCACCGGATTGGGCGCGCCAGACCTAGCAGTCGCGGCCAGCCGCGCCGGTGCCCTGGGGGTGCTGGATCTCGCCGACACGCCGGCAGCGGACTGCCTGCCCGCGCTGGAGCGGCTGCTGGAGCAGCTCGACGGTCGCTTCGGCCTGCGACTGGGCCTTGCGCAGGAAGAGGTGCTGCCGGAACTGCTCGCCCTCGTCGGCGGCCGGGCGCTGAGCCTGATCGTCTGCGGCGGCGCGCCGACACTGAATGCGCTGTTGCCGGCCATCACCAGCCGTGCCGGTCTGCGCCTCTTGGCCGAGATCAGCAGCGCCGAGCAGCTCGCCGAACTGCCCGCCGGACTCGACGGCCTGATCGCCCGCGGCCACAAGGCCGGCGGCTGGGTCGGCGAGGACGGCAGCTTCCTGCTGCTGCAGAAGCTGCACGGCAAAACCGACCTGCCCATCTACGCGCTGGGCGGCATCAGCGAACACAGCGCCGCCGCCTGCCGCGTCGCCGGCGCAGCCGGCGCGGTGCTCGACGATCTCGCGCTGCTGCTGCCGGAAAGCCCGCTGCCGGCCGCACTCAAGACCGAGCTGGCGCGCCTCAACGGCGCCGAATGCCGCCTGTACGGCGAGCTCGCCGGCAAGCCCTTTCGCGCCTACGCGCGCCCGGCCTCGCCGGCGGCCAAGGCCGCCGAGGAGCTGCAACGCCAGTTGGAAGCGGAGGCCCCGCCCGAAGGGACGCAGGCGATCGCCGGCCTCGCCGGCTGGCAGGACAGCCAGCGCCAGCTGTTGCCGCTGGGCCAGGGCATCGGCCTGGCCGCCACGGCGGCCGCGCGCCACGGCAGCCTGGCGGCGCTGATCGCCGCCGTGCAGCGCGCCAGCCTGCGCCAGATCGAGCAGGCCGCTGGCCAGGGCGCGCTCGCCGAGGGCGGGCCGCTGGCGCTCGCGCATGGCTGCCGCTACCCCATCGCCCAGGGTCCGATGACCCGCGTCTCCGACCACCCCGGCTTCGCCGCCGCCGTGGCCGAAGGCGGCGCCCTGCCGTTTCTCGCCCTGGCCCTGATGCGTGGCCCACAGCTCGGCAGCCTGCTGCAGGCCACCCGCGAGCAGGCCGCCGGCCGTCCCTGGGGCGTGGGCCTGCTCGGCTTCATCCCCGAGGCGCTGCGCCAGGAGCAGTGCGCGGCGATCTGGGACTGCCCGCCGCCGTTTGCGCTGATCGCCGGCGGCCGCCCCGACCAGGCGGCGGAATTCGAGTCGCGCGGCATCGCCACCTACATCCACGCGCCGGCGCCGGCGCTGCTCAAGCTCTACCTGGAACAGGGCGCGCGCCGCTTCGTGTTCGAAGGCCGCGAATGCGGCGGCCATGTCGGGCCGCTGTCCAGCTTCGCGCTCTGGGGCCAGATGATCGAAGTGCTGCTGGCGGAGGTCCCCGCCGGCGCCGAGAAAGACATCCAGATTCTGTTCGCCGGCGGCATCCACGACGCGCTGTCCTCGGCGATGGTGGCGGCGATGGCCGCGCCGCTGGTGGCGCGCGGCATGCGCATCGGCGTGCTGATGGGCACCGCCTACCTGTTCACCGAAGAGATCGTCGCCAGCGGCGCGGTGGTGCCGGGCTTTCAAGAGCAGGCGCTGCGCTGCACGCGCACCGTCAATCTGGAATCCGGCCCCGGTCACGCGACCCGCTGTGTGCTCACCGACTTCGCCCGCGACTTCCAGGACAGCCGCCGCCGCCTGCTGCGCGAGGGTAAGAGTGTGGAGGAAGTGCGCGACGCGCTGGAAGACTTGAACCTCGGCCGTCTGCGCATCGCCTCCAAGGGCCTGGACCGCGGCCGCGATGGCGAGCTGGCACCGGTGCCGGCCGCAGCCCAGCAGCGCGAAGGCATGTACATGATCGGCCAGGTCGCGACCCTGCGCGATCACTGCTTGAGTATCGCCGAGCTGCACGAGGCGGTCTGTGGCGAATCGCAGCAGACGCTCGCCGCCGCCATTCCGGCGCGCGCGGCGCGGCCCAAGCCGCAGCCCAGCGACATCGCCATCGTCGGCATCGGTCTGGTCTTGCCGGGCGCCGACGACGCCGAGCAGTACTGGCGCAATCTGCTCGACCAGAAGAGCGTGATCCGCGAGGTGCCGGAGTCGCGCTGGGACTGGCGCCTGTACTTCGACGAAAACCCCAAGGCGCGCGACAAGATCTACTCGCGCTGGGGCGGCTTCCTCGACGAGATCCGCTTCGACCCGACCCGCTTCGGCATACCGCCGAAGTCGATGAAGTCGATCGACCCGGCGCAGATCCTGAGTCTGGAAGCGGCCAGCCGCGCGCTCGCCGACGCCGGACTCGGCCAGGGCGGCTTCGACCGCGAGACCACTTCCATCGTGCTCGGCGCCAGCGGTGGCTCCGGCGATCTCGGCGCCCAGTACGCGTTGCGCGCCGAGCTGCCGCGCTACGTCGAAAGCCTGACGCCGGAAGCCTGGGACCGGCTGCCGGAATGGACCGAGGAATCCTTTGCCGGCACCCTGCTCAATGTCGCCGCCGGGCGCATCGCCAACCGCCTGGACTTCGGCGGCATCAACTGCACGGTCGATGCCGCCTGCGCCTCCTCGCTGGCCGCCATCGCCATGGCGGTGCAGGAGCTGGAAAGCGGCAACAGCTCGCTGGTGCTGGCCGGCGGCTTCGACACCACCCAGTCGGCCTACGCCTTTACCGCCTTCGCCAAGACCTCGGCGCTGTCGGCCAGCGGCAAGGCCCGCACTTTCGACCAGGCGGCCGACGGCATCGTGATCTCCGAGGGCGTGGCGATGGTGGCGCTCAAGCGCCTGGCCGACGCCGAGCGCGACGGCGACCGCATCTACGCCGTCATCAAGGCGGTCGCCGGCTCCAGTGACGGCAAGGCCCTGGGCCTGACCGCGCCGCGCAGCGAGGGCCAGGTGCGCGCGCTCGACCGCGCCTACGCCAAGGCCGGCTTCACGCCGGCGACGCTGGGCCTGGTGGAAGCGCATGGCACCGGCACCACAGTCGGCGATCTCGCCGAAGCGCAGACCATCTGCAATGCCCTGAAGCGCAGCGGTGCGACGCCGAAGAGCGTCGCGCTGGGCTCGGTGAAGACCCTGCTCGGCCACACCAAGGCCGCCGCCGGCACCGCCGGCCTGGTCAAGGTGGCGCTGTCGCTCTACCACCGCAGCCTGCCGCCGCACTATGGCGTCGAGCAGCCGATCGCGCCGCTCGCCGACGCGGCGGCGCCGGTCTATCTGCTCAAGGAGCCGCGCCCCTGGCTGGCCACGCCCGCGCATCCGCGCCGGGGCGCCGCCTCGGCCTTCGGCTTTGGCGGCACCAATTTCCATGTGGTGCTGGAAGAACACCCGCGCAGCACCGGCGCCGCCGGCGCCAGCCGCTGGCCTACGGAGCTATTCCTGTTTCGCGCCCGCGATGCCGCCGCCCTCGCCGGCGAGCTGAGCAGCCTGCAAGCCCAGCTCGGCGCCGACAGCCGGGTGCCCATGGCCGAGCTGGCGCTGAGCCTGGCCCTGCAGGCCGAGGCGCGTGGCCGGCTGCCGGTGTCGCTGGCCATCGTCGCCGCCGACCGCGCGGCGCTGGCCCGCGATCTCGGCCTGGTGCAGGCGCATCTGAAAGACGGCAAGCCGCTGCCCAACAGCCTGCGCCTGCAACTGGCGACACCGGCCAGCGCGCCGGCCATCGCCTTCCTGTTTCCGGGTCAAGGCGCGCAGCAGCTCAACATGGGCCGCGAGGCGGCGCTGTACTTCGAGGAAGTGCGGCAGGCGCTGGAATTCGCCGAGCGTGCCTTGCAGCGCGAGCTGCCGCAGGGCCTCGCCGCCCTGATGATGCCGCCCGCCGCCTACGACGAGGCCAGCGAGACCGCGCAGGGCCGCGCGCTCACCGATACCCGCGTCGCGCAGCCCGCTATCGGCGCGCTGTCGCTGGGCTATCTGCGCCTGGCCGAGCGTCTGGGCCTGCGCGCGGTCGCCAGTGCCGGCCACAGCTACGGCGAGTACAGCGCGCTGATGGCGGCCGGGGTGATCGCACCGGAAGATTTTCTGCACCTGTCGGCCGCGCGCGGCGCGGCGATGGCCGCCGCCGCCAGCGCCGGCACGCCCGGCGGCATGGCGGCGGTACAGGCAAGGCGCGAGCAGGTCAGCGCCCGGCTCGCCGACTTCCCCGGCGTGATGGTGGCCAATCACAACGCGCCCGAGCAGTGCGTGATCTCCGGACCGAAGGCGGCGCTGGAGGCCGCCGTCGCCGCGCTCAACGAGCAGGGCCTGCGGGCCATGCCGCTGGCGGTGTCCGGCGCCTTCCACACCGCGCTGGTGGCGCCGGCGAAGACCGCGCTGGCGGCGGCGATCCGCGCCACGCCGTTCCGCGCGCCACGGTTTCCGGTGTACTCCAACAGCAGTGCGCGGCCCTACCCTGCGGAACCGGCGGCGATGCAGGAGCAGCTGGACGCGCACCTCCTGTCCAGCGTCGAGTTCGTCGCCGAGATCGAGGCCATGCAGGCGGCCGGCTGCCAGCTATTCGTCGAGCTGGGGCCGCGCGGCATCTGCGCCAACATGGCGCGCCAGACCCTCGCCGGCCGCGCCGACGCGCAGGCGCTGTCGCTGGACGGCAATGGCGGCGGCCTGCGCGGCCTGCTGCTGGGCCTGGCGGAGCTGTTCGTCGCCGGTGCCGACTGGCGGCCCAGCGCGCTCTACAGCGGCCGCGGCCTCAAGGCGCTGAGCAGCGCGCAGCTCGCCGCACTGGCGCAGCCGTTGCCCAGCCCGGCGCATCTCTGGATGGTCAGCGGCGGCTGCGCGCGGCCGATCAACGATCCCTTGATCCGCACCGGCGCCCAGCCGGCGCTGACGCTCGCCAGCCGCGAGGCGGCGCGCGCGGCGCTGCCGGCGGTCGCTCCCGCGTCTGCCTCGCCGGCCGCCCCGACGCCAGTCAGCATGGCGTTGCCGGCCGCCGCTCAAGGCGCGCTGAGCAGCGAGGCCCTGCTTGCCTATCAGCAGACCATGCGCCAGTTCCTGAGCTTGCAGGAGCGGGTGATGCAGCAGGCGCTGGGCGCTGGCGTACTGCCTTCCATTCCGGCCGCGCCGCAGGTCGCTGCGCCAGCGATGACGGCGGGAATACTCGCGGAACCGGCAACACCTGCCTCGCCGCCGCCCCAGTCCGCCGCCGCTGCGGCCGCTCCCGCGATTAACGCCCAGGCGCTGCTGCTGTCCCTGGTCGCCGAGCGCACCGGCTATCCCACCGAGATGCTGGGCCTGGACGCCGATCTGGAGGCCGACCTCGGCATCGACTCGATCAAGCGGGTGGAAATCCTCGGCGCCTTCCGCAAGGCCCACGCCGGCGCCGCCAGCCTGCCGATGGAAAAACTCAGCAAGGCCAAGTCGCTGCGCGCGATCCTGGTGGCGGTGCCGGAGGAACCTGCGGCTGCGGCGACCACCAGCCTGCCCACGACCGCGCAGCCAATACCGGCCAGCGCTGTCGCCACCGCCGTCAACGCGCAGACCTTGTTGCTCTCGCTGGTCGCCGAGCGCACCGGCTACCCCACCGAGATGCTCGGTCTGGACGCCGATCTGGAAGCCGATCTCGGCATCGACTCGATCAAGCGGGTGGAAATCCTCGGCGCGTTCCGCAAGGCGCATGCGGGTGCTGCCAGCCTGCCGATGGAAAAACTCAGCAAGGCGAAGACGCTCAAGACCATACTCGCGGCCCTGCCGACGGAAGCTCCGGCCGCGACTGCGAGCGAGCCGGCACCGACCACGGTCGCCGCGTCGGAGGCCTCGACCAGCGTCGATGCCCAGGCGCTGCTGCTGGCGCTGGTCGCCGAGCGCACCGGCTACCCCACCGAGATGCTCGGTCTGGACGCCGATCTCGAAGCCGACCTCGGCATCGATTCCATCAAGCGGGTGGAAATCCTCGGCGCCTTCCGCAAGGTCCACACGGGTGCCGCCGGCCTGCCGATGGAGAAACTCAGCAAGGCCAAGTCACTGCGCGCGATTCTGGCGGCGCTGCCGGCGGCGACCACGGCCACCGGCCCAACCGCCCAGACGAAGCCGGCCAGCAGCGAGGCTCCCGCTGGCACCAGCTCCGCGTCCACGGGCGGGCAGCCGCTGCCGCGCTACCTGATCCGCTCGCGTCCGGCGCCGCTGGACGAGCGCAGCGTCCCCCTGGTAGGGCTCGCCCTGATCCTGGGTAGCGGCGCGCTCGCCAACGGCCTGCGCGACCGCCTCGCCGCGCGCGGCCTGCACGCGGTCACCATCGACAGCCTGGAGCCGGCCGCCCTGCGCGCCGCCATCGCCGCCGCGCGCCAGAGCCATGGCCCGCTGCGGGCGCTGATCCATCTGCACGGCCTGACCGCCGGCAAAACCGGTCTATCGGCCGAGGCCGCCGAACAGCGGGTGCTGCACCTGTTCCACAGCCTGCAAGAAGTCGATGGCGATCTCGCCGCCGCGCGGGTGCTGGTGGCCAGCCGCCTGGGCGGCAGCTTCGGCCGCGACCGCGCCGGCCTGGCGCATGCGGTGGCCGGCGCCGGCAATGGCCTGCTCAACTGCCTGCGCTACGAGTTTCCGCAGGCGGTGCTGCGCGCGGTGGACTTCGGCGAGCAGAGCGACGCCTATATCGCCGAGCGCCTGGTCGCCGAGCTGTTCGCCGACAACCGCGATCCCGAAGCCGGCTATCTCGGCGAGACCCGCGTGCGCGGCGCCACCCTGAGCGCGCCGTTGGGCGCGACCGCGACGCCGCGACTGGAGCCAGGCGCGGACTGGCTGGTGCTCGCCACCGGCGGCGCACGCGGCATCACCGCCGAACTGCTGGAGGCGATGGCGCGACCAGGCATGCGCCTGGTGCTGGTCGGCCGCAGTCCTCTGCCGGAGCCGGAAGCGCCCGAGCTGGCGCCACACGCCGAGCCGGCGGCGCTCAAAGCCCATCTGCTGCGCAGCGCGCTCGCGCGTGGCGAGCAGCCCCGCCCGACCGACATCGAGCGCGTGCTGCAGAAGCTGCTCACCGAGCGCGAGATTCGCGCCAATCTCGCCCGCCTCGCCGCCACCGGCGCGACGCTGGAGTACTGCGCCTGCGACGCCCGCGACGAAGCCACCTTCGGCGCGCTGATCGAACGCCTGTACACGCAGCACGGCCGCATCGACGCGGTGCTGCACGCCGCCGGCGTGATCGAGGACAAACGCCTGGCCGACAAGAGCGCCGACTCCTTCGCCCGCGTGCTCGGCACCAAGCTCGCCCCGGCCTACACCCTGCGCGACAAGCTGCGGCCGGAGAGCCTGAAACTGATGGCCTTCTTCACCTCGGTGGCCGGCCGCTACGGCAACCTCGGCCAGGGCGACTACGCCGCCGCCAACGAGAGCCTCAACCGTCTGGCCTGGCAGCTGCACCGGCACTGGCCGGCGACCCGGGTGATCGCCTTCAACTGGGGCCCCTGGGATGCCGGCATGGCCAGCGAGGCGGTGAAGGCGCAGCTGCGCGCGCGCGGCATGGAACCAATCCCGCTCGCCGAGGGCCGGCGCTACTTCCTCGACGAGCTGCGCCATGGCGCGCACGACGCGGTGGAAGTGGTCGCCGGCCGCGGCACCTGGGGTCTGGATGCGCTGCCGCCGGAGCTGGACCCGGCCGGCCATAGCATCAACACGGCCACGCGCTGGCCGCTGCTGCCCGGCACGCCGGCTCTGGGCGAAGGCGGCCAGGTGAGCCTGCAACTGCCCTTCCCCGACCAACCCGGTCTGCCGCCGCTGGCCAGCGCGCTGGAACTGCTGGCGCAGTTCGTCTGCGCCGCCTGGCCGCAGTGGATGCTGTCAGAGCTGGCCGATGCCCGCCTGCTGCGCGCGCCACAGCCCGGCCAGGCGGTGCTGCTGCGCGCGCGTGCCGCCAGCCACTCGGAACCGGGTGTGCAGGCGGTGAGCCTGGAACTGCTGGATGCCGGCAGCCGCGAGCTGCTGATCCGCGTCGGCGCCCTGCTGCGGCCCGGCGGCACGGCTCTGACGGCGCCGCTGCTGGACGCCAGCAGTCTGCGCGACGCCGGAGAGCGCCAGCCGGTGCGGGTCGCGCGCCTGCAACGCGGCCTGGGGCAGGCCATGCTGGCGGCGCGGGCGGAAGACATCGTCTGGCAGCCCGAGGACGGCGGCGTGCGGAGCCGGTCCACGCAGGCTAGCGGGGAGCTGCAATGAGCGCGGCGCTGCTGCGGACCGATGCGCGGGAAGCAACCGGCCGAATGGCGCGGATGCTGGCAACGTCCCCACCCCGGCCCTCCCCCACGCGCGGGGGAGGGAGTCGGAGGCAGTCGCGGGCATGAGCGCGCCGCTCGACATCGCCATCGTCGGCATGGCCGGCTGCTATCCGCGCGCGCGCGGCATCCGCCAGTACTGGCAGAACATCCTCGACAAGGTCGATGCGGTGGCCGAGGCGGAGCCGGAGTGGGTGGGCCACTACTACCAGGAAAACACCCAGGCCGAGGACCGCATCTACACCACCCGTGGCGGCTTTCTGCGCGATCTCGCCTGGGTCGATCCGCAGGCTTACGGGGTGATGCCCAGCGTTGCCGCCGGTGCCGATCCCGACCATCTGCTCGCCCTGCACTACGCCGGCGAGGCGCTGGCCGACGCTGGCTATCTGCACCGCGACTTCAACCGCGAGCGCGCCGGGGTGATGCTCGGCCGTGGCACCTACGGCAACCGCGCGCTGGCCAGCACCATGACCCGCAACCTGTTCCTCGACCAGGCGATGGCGATGGTGCAGACGCTGCGGCCGGACTTCAGCGGCGCCGACCTTGCGCGCCTGAAAGACGCCTTCAAGGCCCAGCTGCCGCCGTTCCAGGCCGAGCACATCGGCGTGCTCACGCCCAATGCCATCGCCGGCCTGATCTGCAACCGCTTCAACCTGATGGGGCCTAGCTGCATCGTCGATGCCGCCTGTGCCTCCTCGCTGATCGCGCTGGAACAGGCGATCAACCAGCTCCGCCACGGCCATTGCGACCTGATGATCACCGGCGGCATTCACGCCCACACGCCGCCGCAGATTTTCATTCAGTTCTGCCGCATCAATGCGCTGGCGCGCGGCCAGCTGCGGCCGTTCCAGGAAGGCGCCGACGGCACCCTGCTCGGCGAGGGCCTGGGCTTGCTGGTGCTCAAGCGCCGCGCCGATGCCGAGCGCGACGGCGACCGCATCTACGCGCTGATCCAGGGCATAGGCTCGGCCAGCGACGGCCGCGCCAAGGGCCTGCTGGCACCGCGCCTGAAAGGCGAGGTGCTGGCCCTGCGCCGCGCCTACGAGAGCAGCGGCATCGACCCCGCCAGCCTCGGCTTCATCGAGGCGCACGGCACCGGCACCGCGCTCGGCGATGCCACCGAGGTGCAGGCCCTGGCCGAGGTCTTCGGCCATCGCGGCGCCGGCGCCCACATCGGCCTCTCGGCGGTGAAATCGATGATCGGCCACTGCATGCCCGCCAGCGGCTCGGCAGCGCTGATCAAGGCCGCGCTGGCGCTGCACCACCGGGTGCTGCCGCCCATGCTCTGCGAGCGGCCGGACCCGGCGCTAGGGCTGGAGCAGACCCCGTTCTACATCCTCAACGAGGCCCGGCCCTGGATCCATGGCGGCGCCACGCCGCGCCGTGCCGGCGCCAATGCCTTCGGCTTCGGCGGCATCAACAGCCATGTGATTCTGGAGGAGTACCTGCCGGCCCGACCGGTACAGGCGCAGGTGCTGCACCGGCCCGGCGGCGGCGAGCTGCTGCTGATTGCGGCCGACTCGGTGGCGGTACTACGCGAACGCATCGCGATGCTGCGCCTGCATCTGGCCGCGCCCGGCGCCGAGCTGGCCGCCATCGCCCAGTCCAGTGCCGCACGCGCCGAGGGCGGCCATCGCCTGGCCCTGGTCGCCGCCGATGCCGCCGAGGCGCTGGGCAAGCTAACCGCCGCGCTGGAAAAACTCGGCGACGGCAGTAAGCCGTTCAAGACCCGCAACGGCATCCACTACGGACTCGGCGCGGCGCCGGGGAAACTCTGCTTCCTGTTCCCCGGCGAGGGCTCGCAATACCCCGGCATGCTCGCCGAGGTCTGCGCGCAGTGGCCGCTGGTGCGCGAGTGGTTCGACATCATCGAGGCCGGTGCGGTAGAGCGCGGCGCGCCTTCGCGGGCGCAGGCCCTGTTCCCGCCGCCCAGCGTGCTGAGTGAGGAAGCACGCAAGGCTCTGGAAGCGCAGCTCTACGAGGGCGACACCGCCGCCGAGAGCGTGTTCGCCGCCAGCCTCGGCCTGCAGGCCTTCTACGACGCCCTGGGCCTGGTGCCGCAGGCCATGCTCGGGCATTCCACCGGCGAGAACACCGCGCTCTCGGCCTGGTGCGACAGCCACCGCGACAACCGCGCCCAGGTGGTGGCGGCGATCCGCGAGGTCAACGCCCGCTACCGCGCGCTGGAGGCCGAGGGCCGCATTGCCCAGGGCACGCTGCTGACGGTGGGCGCGCTGGATGCCGAGAGCCGCACCGGCCTGCTCGCCGACCTGGGCGGCATGGTGGTGGCGATGGACAACTGCCCGAATCAGCTGGTGCTGTTCGGCAGCGCCGAGCAGGCCGAGGCGGTGCGCGAGCGGCTGTCGCCGCAGGGCGCGATCTGCGCTGGCCTGCCCTTTGGCCGCGCCTACCACACGCCGCTGTTCGCGCCGATGGCCGAGGCGGTGCGCGCCTACTACCCGACGCTGCAATTGCAGCCGCGCGAGGGCATCACGCTCTACAGCGCCTGCAGCGTCGCGCCCTTCCCGCGCGAGCAGGACGGCATCGTCGCGCTCACCGCCGAGCAATGGCAGCGCCCGGTGCGCTTCACCGAGACCCTGCAACGCCTCTACGAGGACGGCTACCGGGTGTTTCTGGAAGTCGGCCCCAGCGCCAATCTCACCGCCTTCGTCGAGGACGCGCTGCGCGGCCGGCCGGGCCTGCTGGCACTGGCCAGCGACAGCCGCCGCAAGTCCGGCACGCTGCAATTGCAGCAGACGCTGGCGCAGCTGTTCGCGGCCGGCATCGCCTACGACGGCGCCGCGCTGTTCGCCGCGCGCGCGCTCCCCGCCGTTGATCTTGCCGCGCCACCACCGGCGCTGAAGAAATCCGGCATGCAGCTGAAGCTGTTGATGCCGGAGCTGAAGCTGCCGGAGGAATTCCGCCGGCCGCTGCCATCGGCGACGGCGGCCACCACGCCGTCGGCCGCGGTGCGCGATGCACAGGCGGAGCCGGCGCCCAGCAGCGAAGACGCACACAACGCCGCGCTACGCATGCACTTCTCGCTGATGCAGGAGTTTCTCGACTCGCAGGCGCGGGTGCTGGGGCTCGCCGGCGTGCTGCCTGCGCCGGTCGTCCCGCGCGCAGAGCCGGCCCTACTACCGGCGCCGTCGCCGATGTCGGCGACAACGGTTGCCGTCGATGGCAGCCGCTACCCCCTGCTCGGCGAGATCCGCCTGCGCGAACGCGAGCGCCTGCAGGCCGAGCGCCTGCTCGATCTCGCCAGCGACCTGTTCCTCAACGACCACGCCATCGGCACCACGCCGACGCCGCGCGACCCCGGCCTGCGGCCGCTGCCGGTGCTGCCCTTCACCTTCAGCATGGAGCTGATCGCCGAGGCCGCCGTCGCGCTCTGCGAGGGCGAAGGGCTGAAGGTCATCGGCATCGACCAGGCGCGCGGCAGCCGCTGGCTGGCGCTGGACTCGAGCCGCCTGCGGCTGCGCATCCAGGCCGAGCGCCTGCCCGGCCGCGCCGGCGAGCACGGCGGCCCCCAGCGCATTGCCTGCCGCGTCCACGCCCCCGACGAGGGCAATGCGCCCGGTGGGCTCCTGGTGTTCGAGGGCGAGGTGTTGCTCGCCGCGCAGTACCCGGCGCCGCCCAGCCTGCCTGCCAACGGCCGGCCGCTGCAGCCGCCGCGTCTGCACACGCCGGAGGCGATCTACCGCCACGGCATGTTCCATGGCCCGCGCCTGCAAGGCTGCGCGCGCATCGCCGGCTGGGACGCCGAGGGCATGGACGCCGAGCTGCGCGTGCTGCCGGTGCACGACTACTTCCGCGACCAGCCGGCACCCGCCTTCCAGTTCGACGCCGCCCTGCTCGACGCCGCCGGCCAGCTCGCCGGCTTCTGGCTGCGCGAGAAGTACACGGAGCAGGTGCTCAACTGCTTCCCCTACCGCGTGCGCAGCCTGCGTCTGTACGGCCCACCACCCGCCACCGGCCAGACGCTGCGTTGCCAAGGGCAGATCCGCCTGGACGGCGAGGCCCAGCAGCTGGAAGCGCGCTGGGAGATTGCCGACCGCGAAGGCCTGGTCCGGATGCGCGCCGAGGGCTGGGAAGACCGCGTGTTCGCGGTACCGCCGCGCTTGCACGCCTTCCGCCAGGACCCCGCCACCGCACCGCTAAGCGAGCCCTTGCTGCGCGAGCGCCTGCCGCCGGAGCTGTGCATCCGCCGCCTGGCGCCGCTCGAGGAAGGCCTGCTCGACGAGGGCGGTGCGATCTGGAAGCGGGTCACCGCCCACCAGGTGCTGAACGCCGCCGAACGCGGCCGCTGGTACGCGCTGCCAGTGCAGGGGCCGCGCCGCGAGGAATGGCTGATGGGCCGGCTCGCCGCCAAGGACGCGGTGCGCGACTGGGTACGTCTGCGTCACGGCCTGGAGCTGGCCCCCGCCGACATCGAGATCGCCAGCCTGGACAGTGGCCGCCCCGTGGTGCGCTGCGCCGCCCTGCAAGGCCGGCTGCCGCCGGCGATCTCGCTGGCGCACAGCCGGCGCTGGGCCTGCGCGGTCGCCAGCGATCCCGGTGTCGGCCTGGGCCTGGACTACCAACGCATCGAGCCCCTGCGCGCCGAGGATCTGATCCACGGCGCCTTCGCCGCCAGCGAGCAGCACTGGCTGAGCGCGCCCGCCGGCAGCGGCGAGCGTGCCCGCCAGGCGGTCGCGCTCTGGTGTGCCAAGGAAGCCGCCGCCAAGGCCGCCGGCACCGGCCTGCAGGGCCGTCCGCAGGACTGGCTGGTGGTCGCCGCCCAGCTCGACCGCCGCGGCGGCAGCCCCACCGTGGCGCGCGTGCGCCAGGGTGAGCGCGATTACGACGTGGCGCTGCACTTCGAGGATGACGAAGCGGTGCTGGCCTTGTGCGTGGCGACCGAGGCGGTACCGGCGGTAGCGGTGTCGGATTGAGCATGGGGATAGCCATGGCTAGTTCGCCTTTGCCACGATCGGCTGGGTTGCGGTTCGCGCATTCGCGCTCTTTTAGGTGTGTAGGGTTTGATAGCTTTTTTTCGCCTCTTGGCGACTCACTTTTCTTTGCTTGTGCAAAGAAAAGTAAGCAAAAGAAAGCACACCCCTGCGTCGCGCCCCTGCGGGGTGCCCTGCGATGCTCGTGGCCGGGGGGACGCGCCCGAACTCGGCGCCCTATAGGCGCCTCGAACATGCGGGCGCTTCCATACCCCCCGACCACTGCGCTTCTCGGCGCTTACGAAGGGGAGGGCAAGTCAACAGCACTCAGGCTCGTCGGCTACGCCGACATCGCGCGAGCGAAGCAAGCGCCTGCCGTTGCTGGTGATGTTGCTTCTGTCTTCGCGGCGGCCAACGGCCGCCGTGCTGTAGATGGTCCGGTCCCCTTCGTAGCGCCGAGAAGCGCAGGACCAAAGGGGGATAACAGCGAGCGCATGTCTGAGGCGCCTATAGGGCGCCGAGTTCGCGAGCGGCCCCTTTGGGCCGAGCATCGCAGGTCTACCCCCGCAGGGGGCGCTACGCAGGGGTGTGCTTTCTTTTGCTTACTTTTCTTTGCACAAGCAAAGAAAAGTGAGTCGCCAGGGGGCGAAATAAAGCTTGCACCAACAGCACGGCTAGTAGAGCGCGAATGCGCGAACCACGCACACGCAGACCAACGCGAAAGCACCGCACTCCGCCACGGCTTTCCCCCTCCCCTAACCCCTCCCCACAAGGGGGAGGGGAACAAGTTCGGCCAACACAAGTTCGACAGCCCCAAACGGCAAGCCACACCCCATCCCTTCAGCCCCGTGACCACCCCATGACCACCACCCTCTTCATCGGCCTCGACGGCTGCACCTACACCGTGCTCGACCAGATGACCCGCGAGCTGCCCGGCGAAGGCCTGACCATGCCGTTCCTGAAATCGCTGATGGAACGCGGCGTGCGCGCCAAGCTGCGCTCGACGCCCAATCCGCTGACGCCGCCGGCCTGGACCTCGATCATGACCGGCAAGGGGCCGGGCGAGCATGGCGTGTTCGACTTCATCCGCGCCGAGGACCACGGCGGCGAGGTCTACTGGACGCTCTACGACGCCCGCGACATCGACAGCGAAACCATCTGGGCCATCCTCTCGCGCAAGGGCAAGTCGGTGGCGGCACTCAACTTCCCGCTCACCGCGCCGGCACCGGAAGACTTGAAGGGCTCGATCGTGCCCGGCTTCATCCCGGCCAAGCACCTGCGCCGCAACACCCACCCGCGCGAACTGTTCGAGCGCATCAAGCAGCAGATTCCCGGCTTCGACCCCAAGGAACTGGCCTGGGACTTCGACAAGGAAAAGCAGGCGATGGAATCGCTCTCCGCCGACGAGACCGCCAAGTGGGTGCGCTACCACCTGCCGCGCGAGGAACAGTGGTTCAAGGTCGCCGAGTTCATCCTCGCCAACGACAAGCCCGATGTGATGGCGGTGATGTTCGACGGCACCGACAAGATCCAGCACCAGGCCTGGCCCTGGCTGGACGCGGCCCTGCTGAAAGCCGAGCCGACGCCGCACGACCGCGAGATGCGTACGGTCTGCCTGGAGTACTTCCGCAATCTCGACGGCTACATCGAGAAGCTGGTGACCCTGGCCGGGCCGGAGGCACAGGTGTTCTTCGCCAGCGACCACGGCTTCACTGCCTCGACCTTCGTGCTGCGCATCAACGCCTACCTGGCTGAGAAGGGTTACCTGAAGTGGGCGGAGAACGACGGCAGCGAGCAGGCGATCCGCCGCGAGGCCAGCGACTTCGCCAATCTCGACTGGGCACACACCACCGCCTACTGCCGCACGCCGTCCTCCAACGGCATCCACATCCGCGTCGCCGCCAAGCCCGGCGATCCGGGCATCCAGCCGAAGGACTACGACAGCTTCCGCGAACGTCTGATCGCCGATCTGCTGGCCCTGCGCGATCCCGACAGCGGCGAGCCGGTGATCGTCGATGTGCTGAAGCGCGAGGATTGGTTCCCGGGCCAACACATGACCCGCGCCTGCGACTTGACGCTGGTGCTGCGCGACCACGGCTTCGTGTCGATCCGCAACCTCACGCCGGCGGTGGCGCAACGGCCGCAGGCCATCGGCACCCACCATCCGGATGGCATCTTCATGGCGGTCGGCCCCGGCATTCCGGCCGCCGGCATGGTGGAGCTGCGGCAGATCGTTGATGTCGCGCCAACCCTGCTCTACAGCGCCGGCCTGCCGGTGCCGGCCGACTTCGAGGGCGTCGCCGCCGAGAGCTTCTTCACCGCCGAGCAGCTCGCCGCGCGCCCGGTGAAGAAGGGCGCGCGCACCCGCGTCACCGAGCGCCGCCAGCTCGGGCAGGAGATGGATGCGGGCGAGAAGAAGCAGATCATCGAGCAGCTGCAGATGCTCGGCTACATGGAATGACGGTTGCGAATGAAGCTACTGCGCTGCTCAATCGCCGCCTCATGCGGTGCTCGAAATGCTCACGTACTTCAGTACGCTGCGCTTTCTGCGCTCCTATTCGTTGCGCTTGAGCATGCTCGCGACGCTTCCTTCGCAACCGTCTGTTCTGAGTTCTGAGATGAACACCGTACCCACCCAACTCAGCGCCGCCGAACTGGTCGAACACGGCCTCTACGTCGGCGAGGGTCGCGGCCTGCTGACGCCCCTGGTCTGCGAGCGGCCGGTGTGGCTGTTCGACCCGCGGCGGATCAAGGACTGCTCCTTCGGCGCCTTCGCCTACGTCAACGGTCAGTACACCAGCAGCCTCTACGACTGCGCGATCGGCCGCTACACCTCGATTGCCGAAGCGGTGGTGGCCGGCGCCTACGAGCACCCGACCGAATGGCTCAGCTCGCATCCCTTCCTGTTCGCCGAACCGCAGCAGTTCAAGGCCTTTCTGCGCCAGCCGGAGTTCGCGAGGCTGGCGCCGGAGCCGCCGACGCAGGAGCAGTGGCCGACGCACCAGACCACGCTGATCGGCCACGACGTCTGGATTGGCGCCGGCGCCTTCATCAAACGTGGCGTGCACATCGGCGATGGCGCGGTGGTCGCCGCGCATGCGGTGGTGACCCGCGATGTGCCGCCCTACAGCATCGTCGCTGGCCAGCCGGCCAAGACCCTGCGTGGCCGCTTCGACAACCGCAGCATCGAGCGCCTGCTGCGCCTGCAGTGGTGGCGCTACGACCTGGCGCCGCACAAGGCGCAGGTCGACTTCCGCGACATCCAGGCTGCGCTGGATGCCCTGGAGCGTCTGCTCGCCGATGGCCGGCTGCTGCCCTACCAGACCCAGACCAGCCGCATCACCCCACAACCGGAAGGCCACTACGCGCTGACGGTGGTGGAGCCCCTGTATTCCTTTTGACGATTGTTCACGGACAGCACTCATGCCGCTCAGCAGCGACGACTACACCCAGAAGCTCATCACGCTACTGGAAGACTTCACCCAGGACTGGGATCACGACTACCGCGGCAGCATGGGCCGCGACACGCGGCTGTTCGCCGATCTCGCCTTCGAGTCCATCGACATCATCCAACTGGTGGTGGCGATCCAGGAGGAAGTGCTGCGCGCCAAGGCGCCGTTCGAGAAGCTGCTGATGCGCGAGGGCCGCTACGTGGACGATCTCTCGATTGGCCAGATCGCGGATTTTCTGGCGGTGCAGGCGACGGGCTAAGGCTCGACCTGAAACGTGGTCATTCCGATCCGGCCAAGCGACCCTGTTCCACGCTCCACTGGCGGGGCAGCAGGAGCGCGTTCGTCAGCGCGCCTTGCGCGCCGCCACCAGCACGTAGTCCTCGCCGAGGTCGATGAACTGCTGGATGCGCCGTGCCGAGCGCAGGATCGCCTCGCCGTTCTCGCCACCGGTGCGCTCGGCGACGCCGTGCAAGGCCTGCGCGAAGCGGGCGCGGGTCCAGTCGACGATGGACTCGATGCGGATGTCGGTGAAGCCGGCCTCGAGCAGGTGTCGCGCATAGACGTCGGCGTCGTAGGCATTGGGATGGTTGTCGAGTACCACGCCGCTGTTGATCGTCTGCTCGCCGCGCAGATAGGCGGCGGGATCGACGCCACGGCGCGGGATCATGTCGGTGAGCGCCAGACTGCCACCGGGCTTGAGCACCCGCGCCGCCTCGCGCAGGAAGTCGACGCGGGTATCGAAGTGGAAAGCGCATTCCACCGACACCAGCTTGTCGAAACTGGCATCGGCGAAGTCCATGGCGGTGGCGTTGCCGAACTGCAATTTGATGCGGTCGGCAAACCCGTTTTCCGCCACGTAGCGATGACCTTCCTCGATGCGCACCGGCGTGACGTCGATGCCGAGGATCCACTCCGGCCGGCAGCGCCGTGCGTACACCACCGCGCCGGCGCCATAGCCGCAGCCGACATCGAGCACGGTATCGCCCGGCCCCAGGCCGGCGGTGGTCGCCACCAGTTCGGTGAGCGCCTCGCTGGCCTGCTCCAGCGTGAGGTCGTCACGGGTCCAGTAGCCGTAGTTGGCGAAGGGCTGATTGCCAAACAAGTTACCGCGCTCGCCATGGCGGCGGGTGTAATGGGTCACCACGTCCTGGGTGTGGGCGGAAAGCATGTTCGACTCCCTGTCGCTGTTCGCCGTCTCTTCCCGGCGCCGGCAGAGTGTAGGTGGCGTCGCGGCGGTCCGCGACCCCGGCCGGGGGCTCGGCAATGAGTAGCCCGCGCCTCGCCCACCAGCAACTCGGCAGCGGCCCCGACGTGCTGCTGCTGCACGGCCTGGGCGCCAACCGCGCCTTCTGGTTCGGCAATCTGGCGCTGAACCTGGCGGCCGATCACCGCGTCACGCTCTACGACCTGCGCGGCCACG
Source organism: Nevskiaceae bacterium (assembly GCA_004297005.1). GTDB lineage: Bacteria > Pseudomonadota > Gammaproteobacteria > Nevskiales > Nevskiaceae > Stagnimonas. The sequence continues at coordinate 40,962 of SCVA01000052.1, read as the reverse complement.
GCTACAGCGAGCGCCCGGCGAGCGGCTACACCGTCGGCGACCACGCCGCCGACCTGCTGGCGCTGATGGACGAACTGGAGCTGCCCCAGGCGGCGCTGGTCGGCCACAGCCTGGGCGGCGCGGTGGCGCTGGAAGTGGCGGTGCAGGCGCCGCGGCGGGTGCGCCAGCTAGCCCTGCTCGACAGCCGCATCCAGCGTCTGCAACCGAGCATGTATCTGCACGAGGTCGAACCGCTCTCGGCCTATGAGCAGGACGTGGCCCGCCGCGCCGGCGGCGACTGGCAGCGGGAGCCGGAGGTCGGCCTCTGCTTCATCGAGGCCGCCGCACGGCTGATGCTGGCGACACCCGGCGAGGGCCTGCGCGACGACTACACTCCCTTCGGCGAAGGTCGCGGCGCGCGGCGCGCGGCGCGGCAGTTCGTCGATCTGCTGGAGCAGACCACCCTGCGTGAGGACTTTCCCCAGCCCGGCGCCGAGCCGACGCGCTACCCGGCGGTCGATATGCCGACGCTGCTGCTCTACGCCCAGCCCAGCCGGGCGCTGAAATCCGCCGAGACCCTGGCCGCCGCGCTACCGCGGGCACGCCTGCAGACGCTGGCCGGTGTCGGCCATTTCTTCCCCATCACCCATCCGCGGCCCACCGCCGAGGCGGTGCGCGCGCTGCTGGCGCGTTGAACCACCGGCCCTCTCCATGCACACCCCGCTGCCCGACAAGCACAAACCGGTTCCCTCCCCCGCTCGCGGGGGAGGGCTAGGGTGGGGGCGGTACGCACCGTAAGAAACGCCCCCCTCCCAACCTCCCCCCGCACTCGGAGGGAGGAGCCCAAGCCCGACGCGACCATGAGCGATCTCTCCCATTTGCAGGTGCTGGAACTCAGCGGCCATCTCGCTGCCGCCGCCTGCGGCCAGCTGCTGCAGGGCTTCGGCGCGCGCCTGCTGCGGGTGCCGGTGAGCGGGACCGGCTTCGAGTTCGATGCCGACGAAGACGCCTTCTACAACGCTGGCAAGGCGCAGGTGGCGCTGGCCTACGACAGCGCCGAATTCGCGCGGCGCCTGGCCCAGGCCGATGTGCTGCTCGACGGCGCCGGCCATGGCGTGCTGGCCGCCGCCGGCTGGAGCGCCGAGCGCCTGCAGTCGCTCAACCCGGCGCTGGTGCTGGTGCAGATCAGCCCGCATGGGCAGGACGGCCCGCTGGCAGCGGCGCCGGCCAGCGACCTCACGCTCTACGCCGCCAGCGGCCTGATGCGCAGCACCGGCAGCGGCGAGCGCGAGCCGCTCAACGCCCGACCGCGCATCGTCGAACTCACCGGCGGCATGAACGCCTTCTTCGCGGTGATGGCGGCGCTGCTCAGGCGCGCCCGCGACGGCGGCGGCGACCGCATCGACCTCGCGCTGCGTGAATCGGCGCTGGAAAACCTCGAGGTCGCGCTCGCCGAATACCTCGCCAACGGCAAGATCGCCCGTCGCAACGGCGACCAACACGCGATGGTGCCCTGGCGCACTTATCCCTGCGCCGACGGCGAGATCGCCGCGCTGGGCGGGCCGATCCGCCACTGGCTGAAGGCCGCCGCCCACTTCGAGGCGCCGGAACTGCTCGGCGAGAAGCTAGCCGACATGGGCGGCCGCATCGCCCACCGCGCCGAGACCGAGGCCCTGCTCAAGCCCTGGCTCGCCACACGCACCCGCGAGCAGCTATTCCACTGGGGCCAGCAGCAGGGCCTGGCCTGGGCGCCGCTGCGCACGCTGCCCGAGGCGCTGGCCGATCCGCAGCACGCGGCGCGCGGCTTTTTCAGCGAGCGCGTCGGCGCCGACGGCCTGCGCCGTCGCCTGCCTAGCGCGCCGTTCCGGCCCGAGCGCTGCGCCTGGCGCGAGGCGCCGGCCTCGCCGCCAAGCTGGAGTGCGCGCGTACCCAGCGCCGCGCCCGCGCAAAGCGGCGCGCCCTTCGCCGGCCTGCGGGTGCTGGACTTCAGCCACGACTGGGCCGGCCCGCACGCGGCGCGGCTCTATGCCGACTACGGCGCTGAAGTGATCAAGATCGAATACCCGCGCCGCCTGGACGGCATGCGCGGCGGCTACCCGGACAAGATCAACGCCCACCCGCGCTTCTGGCAGCTGCACCGCGGCAAGCGCTCGCTGACGCTGGACCTGCAACTCGACCGCCATCGCGCGCTGCTCGACGCGCTGGTCCGCGAGGCCGATCTCGTGATCGAGAACTCCCGCCCCGGCGTGATGGCGCGCAAGGGCTATGGTCCGGAGTGGCTGCGCGCGCTCAATCCGCGGCTGGTGACGGTGGCGCTGTCGGCCTTCGGCGCCAGCGGTCCCTATGCGGCCTATGCCGGCTACGGCGGCACCCTGGAGGCGGCCAGCGGCCTGCAGTCGCTCACCGCCTATGCCGAAGGCGGCCCGGCCTACCGGGTGCGCGAGATGGACGTGATGAACGGCCTGATGGGCGCCTGCGCCGCCGCACTGGGGCTCTACTGCCGCGCGCTCGACGGCCAGGGGCAGTGGATCGATGTTTCCGAATGCGAGACCACCGCCTGGTTCGCGGCACCGCTGTTCGCCCAGGCTGCGCGCAGCGGCCAGCCGGCGCCGCTGGGCAACCGCCATCCGCGCTGGGCGCCGCAGGGCTGCTATCCGGCCGTCGGCGAGGATCAGTGGCTCACGCTGAGCGTGCGCAGCGAGGCCGAATGGCAGGCGCTGGCGCGGCTGCTGGGTGGAACGCAACTAGCCAGCGATCCACGCTATGCCAGCGCCGCACTGCGCCAGCAGGCCCATGCCGAACTCGACGCACTGATCGCCGACTGGAGCCGTGGCCGTAGCGCCGCTGTAGCAACGACTCAGCTCAAGGCCATGGGCATCGCCGCCGCGCCGGTCGCCAGCGTCGCCGACCTCGCCAGCGACCCGCAGTTGCAGGCGCGCGGCTGGTTCACTGTGCTGGACGAGGGGCTGCGCCTGCCCGGCCTGCCGTTCCGTCTGGCACGCGGTGGCGGCGCGGTACAGTGGCGCGGCCCCGACCTCGGCGAGGCCAACGCCGCGCTCTATGCCGCCACCGGCCAGAGCGCCGCCCTGCCCTCGCTGGCGCCCGAGCAACTGGGCACCGCCTATGCCCGCTACTAAAGAGGACCACGCCATGAGTCGTCTGCACCTCCACAGCCTGCTGCTACTGAGCGCCCTGCTCGCCAGCGCCTGCTTTGATCGCGGCGCGCTGCCCAGCGCCGGTGCCGCCGAGGGCGGACAAACCGTCGAGCGCGAAATCGGCGGCCGCAGCTATCTGCTCAGCCTGCCGCCGGGCGACAGCCGCCAGCCGCGCGCCCTGATCGTCGCCCTGCATGGCGGCTGGGGCACCGGCAAGAACATGCAGGACATCAGCGGCCTCGACGGCCCGGCCGGCCGCGCTGGTTTCCTGGTGGCCTATCCCGATGGCATCAAGCGCGCCTGGAACGCCGGCAGCTGCTGCGCCCAGCCGATGAAGCGCAACATCGACGACGTCGGCTTCATCCGCGCGGTGGTCGACGACATCGCCAAGACCCACAACATCGACCGCAAGCGCGTCTACGGCACCGGCTTTTCAAACGGCGCGATGATGCTGCACCGCGTTGCCTGCGAAGCCCCTGGCCTGTTCGCCGCCATCGCGCCGGTGTCCGGCGGGCCGATGTTCGAAACCTGCAAGTCACCCAAGCCGGTGTCGGCGCTGCTGATCCAGGGCCGCGCCGATCCGCGCATCCCCTGGGATGGCGGCGAGTTCGAGGGCAACTACCGGCCTTCGATCAAGAGCATCGTCGGCCAGCTCGGCGGCCGTGGCCAATGCGCCAGCGGCGAACGCGAGCTGCGCAAGGACAGTGTCGCCGACTGCCGCAGCCTCGGCGCCTGCGCCGGTGGCGTCGAGGTGAGCTGGTGCGGCCTCACCGGCGTCGGTCACCAATGGGCTGGCGGCCGCACCCTGCTGCCGGGCCTGCTGGGCCAGAACACCGCGCAGTTCAACGCCTCCGAGGAGATCGTCCGCTTCTTCCAGCGGCACTAAGAATATCCATGACCGACACTACGGCGACGCGCGTCGCCCTGATCACCGGCGGTGGCGGCGGCATCGGTCGGGCCGCCTGTCTGGAATTCGCCCGCAAGGGCTATCGCATCGCCCTCTGCGACCTCGACCTGGAACGCGCCGAGAGCAGCGCCCAGGCGGTGCGCGCCGCCGGTGGCGAGGCCCAGGCCTGGCTTTGCGACATCGGCGAATCCGCCCAGGTGCAGGCGCTGCTGGCGGCGGTCCGCGCGCGCTTCGGCCGCCTCGACGCCGCCTTCAACAACGCCGGCCAGAGCGCGCTGCGCACGCCCCTGGCGGAGATCGACGAAGCCGACTGGCAGCGGGTGATGCGCACCAATATCGACGGCAACTTCCTGCTGATGAAGTACCAGATCCGCTGGATGCTCGAACAGGGCGGCGGCTGCATCGTCAACAACTGCTCGGTGTTTGGCCTCGGCGGCAGCCTGAGCGCCGCCTACACCACCAGCAAGCACGCGCTCGCCGGCCTCACCAAGTCGGCCGCGCTCAGCTATGCCGGCCGAGGCATCCGCGTGAACGCCGTCTGCCCTGGCCTGATCGACGCCGGCATGGGCGCGCGCTTTATCGAGCGCAGCCCGGAACAGCTCGACGCCACCCTCGCCCTGCACCCCGCCGGCCGCGCCGGCAGCGCCGAGGAAGTCGCGCAGGCGGCGGTCTGGCTCTGTTCCGACGAGGCGCGCTACATCCACGGCCATCTGCTGGCGGTGGATGGCGGCTACGGCGCGCGCTAGCTCTCCGTTCCCCGCTCCTGCGGGAGGACGGGGGGGAAGCGCTTTAAAATCCCGGCATGAAATCCCTACTCAGCCGCCTGTTCGGCCCGGCATCCGGTGCCGCATCCGCCCATACCGCGCAATCCGCCGCCCTGGTGGTGGCGCAGCTGCTGATCGAGATCGCCCGCTCGGATCTGAAGGTGCAGGACGCCGAGCTGGCCGTGGTGCGCGAGCACCTGGCACAGGCCTATGAGCTGAGCGGCGAACAGCTCGATACGCTGATCGCCGAGGCCCACCGCAAGGTCGATGCCGCCACCTCGCTCTACGACACCGTGAAGCGGGTCAACGACACGTTCAGCCACGAGCAGAAAGCCGGGCTGATGAGCGCGCTCTGGCAAGTGGCCTATGCCGATGCGCGCCTGGACGCCCACGAGGAAGCGCTACTGCGGCGCATGGCCGACCTCATCTACGTGCCGCACGAGGTGTTCATCCGCGAAAAGCTCAGGCTACTGGAAGCCCAGTAGCCCATCGGCAGCGGAGGCAGCGGTCAGTTGGCCGCCTCGACATCACCGCTGCCATTGACCTCGCTGCGCAGCTTGGCCGGCGCGCCGCGGTAACGGACGTCGCCACTGCCGTTGATCTCGGCGCGCAGCTCCTCGCTGGCGGCGACGTCGATGTCGCCGCTGCCATTGAGTTCGGCCTCGACGCGCTTCGCGCGCAGTTCGCCGAGGTCGGCGTCGCCGGAGCCGTTGACTTCGACTTCCAGCTCGCCCACCTCGCCGCTGGCCTCGATGTCGCCGCTGCCGTTCAGCTCCACGCCCAGGCGCTCGCCACGGATGCCGCTGAGACGGGCGTCGGCGCTGCCGTCGAGCGCGAAGTGGCGCAGGCTGGGCAGTTGCACCTCCACCAGCAGCGGCGTCTTGGTGCGGTAGGAGCCGCGCGATTCGATCACCAGGGTGTCGCCTTCGACACGGGTTTCGACCAGCTCCAGCAGATTGTCGTCGCCGCTCACTTTCACGCTCGGCTTGCCGCCGACCCGCACTTCCACACTCTCGGCCGAGCGCAGCGTGATGCGCTCGAAGGGCGGTACCGTGCGCTCGACGCTGGCCGGCTTGCCGGAGCCCACCTGCACCGGGCGATGATCGACATGCACCACCAGCTCACCGGCCAGGCGGTGGATATCGATCTGGCTGGCGCCAGCCCAGGCAAGCACGCTGAGCAGGGTCATGGTGGCGGCGAAGGCAAGCAGGGCTTTTTTCATGGCGGTGGCCGGTGGACGTTCCAGCCTCCGATGGCGCAGGGGCACAAAAGGTTTGCGCCGCCGCCGCTTGGCCGGCCGCTCAGAGCCGCCGCAACTCGCTACTGCCGGCCGCCACCTCGAAGCGCGCCAGCTCGGTGGAGGCATTGGCGAGCGGCAACTGCGCCAGCATCGCCCGCATGCTCACCGTGCAAGCTTCGGGCCTGAACTCCACCTCCAGCCAGCCGTTGCGGGTACCGTCCCAGAGCGCGAAGTGCGGATTGTTCAGCACGATGCTCGGGCTCTGCAGAAACAATGTCGCCGGCAGGTTGATCGGGCTGGCGATGGGCGTGGCAGCGGCGCAGCTGCTGGTGAACTCGACGCCCACCGCCGGGCCGTCGGGATAGCCGTCGCGCAGAGTGGCGGCGGCGAAGGCATGCAGATCGCCGGCCAGCACCACCAGATTGGGCAGGCCGTTCAGCGCCGACAAGAGCTCGGCGCGCTCGGCGGTGTAGCCATCCCAGTGATCGACCTCGTAGAGCATCGGCGGCTGCGCAAGCGCGCGGATCGGCGAGAACGGAATCGGCAGGCCCAGCACCCGCCATTGCGCGCTACTGCCTTTGAGAGTGTCGAGCAGCCATTGCTTCTGCGTGCTCCCGAGCAGGGTGCGGCCGGCGTCCTGGCGCGCCTCGCAGCTGCTCTCCGGCACCAGCTGCCGCTGGCCGAAACTGCCTTCGCCGCAGGGATGCGGGCTGCGCTGCATGCGCAGCTCGGTGAGCGCGAGTTCGGCGAGGCGGCCGAAGCGGAAGCTGCGTTCGACCTGCATCACCTCCGGGAACGCCGCCTTCGGGCGGTAGCGCACCCGCACCGGCAGATAGCGGTACCAGACATCGAGCGCGTCGCGCACATAGGCGCTCATCGCCGCAGGGTCGTCGTCCAGCGGATGGTCGGGGCCGCGCGGCCGGCTGCCGTCGAAGTAGAGATCGTTGGCGAACTCGTGGTCGTCGAAGGTGGCGAGCAAGGTATGGCGTTCCAGCAGCGCGCGCAGGTCGGCGTCGCTGCGATGGGCGCGGTAGATGGTGAGCAGATCCTCGCGGCTGCTGGCATAGCTGGCGCCGGAGGGCAGCGGCAGCCGCCGCAGTGGCGCGATGGCGCTCTCGTAGATGAAGTCGCCCAGGTGCAGCAGGTAGTCGGCCTCCACCGTGGCCATCTCGGCGAAGGCGTGAAAGTAGGCGAAGGTGTAGTCCTGGCAGCAGGTGACCAGGAGCTTCAGGCGCTCCACTGCCTCGTCCTCGCGCGGCAGGGTGCGCAGCCGCCCCACCCGGCTAGAGGTGCCGGCGTAGGCGAAGCGGTAGTAGTAGAAGCGGTTGGACTCCAACAGCCCGTCGGTGTCGAGCTTGATGCAGCCGTCGTGGCGCTGATCGAGTCCGGCGAGCGAATGGCTGCCCGCCACCACCGGCCGGGTAAAGGCCTCGTCCTCGGCGATCTGCCAGAGCAGGTCCACCCCGGGCTGCAACTGCTCCGGATTCAGCCGCGTCCACAGCACCGCGCCATTGGCGCTAGGGTCGCCGCTGGCCACCGAGAAGGGAAACACCGTAGCGGCGTCGCCGCTGCCCAGCGCCGGCAGGCTGAGCGCCTGCGGCTGGGCGCGCGGGATCGCCTCCAGTTCGGCGTCGCTCACACCGCTCTCGGCAGGCGTGGACTCGCCACAGGCAGACAGGCCACCACCCAGGGCGAGGGCGGCGGTCGCTTTCAACAGTTCACGGCGAGTGGTGAGGATCATGGGACTAAGTCTGGCAAAGCTCTGTTGCATTTCCCGCGTCCAGCGCCGCGCAAACTCCGCGCCCGCGCCATCAAAACTCAGGAATAGCCCAGGCGCTTGGCCAGCGCGCGCACTTCCGGCGCAAAGCCCTGGCCATCGCGGCGCCAGGGCAGCGGCGCATCCAGCCGGGGCTGCGCCGCCAGCGCCTCCAGCTCGGGCGCGAAGTCGGCCCAGACTTCGGCCTCCAACCCGCCACGCAGGGGGCCCTCCGGCATCCGCGCATAGAGCCAGTCGGCGGGCTCGGCCATGGCGTCGAGATCGGCGCGCGCCAGCGGCGGCAGTTCCAGCCATTCACAAAGCCCGGCGAGGCTGCCGGCAAAGTCGGTGTCAAAGCGCTCGCCGTGCAGTTGCCGCCACTGCGCCGCAGGCCAATCGCCGGCGGCCAGCAGCAGGTTCTGGTTGCTGCGCAGCCAGGGCAGTTGCGGCTCCGGCAAGGGCGGCGTCTGCGCGTGATCGCGGAAGTCCACCGGCACGAACAGCTGCTCGCGCAGCCAGGCGGCCAGCAGGCAGCCCTGGCTCCATGGATGACGGACGAGATGCAGCCAGCGCGCCTGCGGCAAGCTGCCGCAAAAGCGCTGCAACTCGTGCGGACGCAGCGGCATTTCCGCATCCGGAATCACCAGGCGTCGCGGCGCTACCTGTTCGGCCAGCCAGGCGACCAGTTCGGCCGTGCTCCAGCCACGCCGCGCTTCCAGCCAGGCGTCGGCGGCGGCGATCTGCGCCTCGCCCTGGCCGTCGAACGCGAGCTGCGCGACGGCGCGGCGCAGACCATCGCCATGGCTGAGCTGGCTGAGCGCGAACAGATCCAGCAGTTCGCCGACACTGTCGGCCATGCAGGGAAAGATCTGCGGCAGCGCATACAGCCGCGGATGCCGGCCCAGCACCCCGGCCAGCCAGCTCGCACCGGAGAACGGCGCGGCCAAGATGAACAAGGGTGGCGGCGCGGTCGCGCTCACATCCCTGCTCCCGGCGGGTTCTGGCCCAGCCAGACCTCGCAGCCACCGCGCGGGTTGTCGCGGTATTCCCAGGCGCCGTTGCGCTGCACCGCCACCCGTGGGCCAAAGGGATTGGCGGTGCCGACGAACAGGCCCTGCGGGGTCGAGCCGAAGGTGCGGATGCCCCAGTTGAACTTGTTGCCGAAGCCGTCGCGGCTCACCGGCTGCCAATGCACGCCGTCGGCTGTGCGCCAGAGCTGGCAGCCGCCCAGCTCGCTGAGCCGCTCCAGGCCCCAGTGGCGTATCAGGCCGGCCACCGTCGCCGGCCAGCGGTGCAGCGGCAGGTAGGGCAAGAGGCTGGCCCAGGACATGGTGCCGGCGTAGAGATGGTCCTCGTGCACGGCCATGCGCCAGATGTAGCCGTTGAACAGATTGTCGAAGCCGGCCGAGTAGCCGGACAGCGGCACTTTCGCGCCCTGCTCGGTGATGCGCGACTCGCCGACGATCACCTCGTAGCTGTCGTCCGGCCACACCCGCAGCAGCTCGGCGGCGGCCGGGCCGATGCGATGCGCGCGGTGGTAGCCGCCGTTGATGATCCCGCAGCCGACGTAGAGCGCGCCCTTGAACTCGCACATGGCGCCGATCACTTCGTTGTGCAGGCCACGGCCGGCGCCACGGTCGAAGACCTTGGTCCAGGTGTAGGGCGGCTTGCCGCCGCGGGTCTTCCACAGCTCGCCGCCGGTGGCGGCGTTCACCGTGCCGCCGTAGAGATGGCCGTCGTAGACCGCCATCTCGAAGATGGTGGCGTTGTCGGGGTTGCCGAAGCCCTCGGGGTTGCTGGGCGTCCAGCCGCCCTGGGCGAGGTCGTCGCTGGCGTAGATCACCGCCTCCGAGCCGATGTCCTGCACGAAGCCCTTGGCGGTGCCGGAGGCGGTGGGGCTCAGGTGCACGCGGCCGTCGAAGGGCTGGATGGTGCGACAGGCACGCACCGCCGGGCCGAACGGTGGGCGCACCACCGGCGCGAAATGGCGGCCGTCCTCGCTGCGCAGCACGTCCGGCGAGTGCGCCAGATGCGGCGACCAGGTGGAGACGTAGAGGCAGGGCGTGCTGTCGCTAGCGCCCTGGAACACGGTCATGCCGCGATAGCCGATGTAGCTGGGCACACCGGCGCGGCCGTTGACGCCGACCACCTCCGGCGAGCGGTAGACGCGCAGCCAGGTCTCGGTCTCCGGTGTGTACTCCCAGATCTCGGCGCGGCGGTCGATGCTGTAGAGATCGGCCGGGCTGTCGATCGGCCAGGGTTTGAGGTCCGGCGCCGGCGCGCCGATCTTCAGCGCCGCGAAGCTGCCGCGCATGGTGCCCACGTACACCCGGCCACGGAACACCGCCATGCTGTGGGCATAGTGATTCCAGCCGTCACCGAAGCCATTGCGGCAGGTGAGGCGGAAGTCCTCGAAGCGCAGGCCGCTCATAGCGCGCTGTATGGCAGGGGCCACGCCCCCATCCCAACCTTCCCCCGCAAGCGGGGGAAGGAGCGGTGCGCTCCGGTAGTCATGGCGCGCAGACCCATCGCCATCAGGGAATCCACGACCACAGCTCGACGAACACGAAGCGCAGCAGGGCGCGGCTGAACACCACGATGGCCGGGTGCCAGTCGCCCTGCAGCTTGGCGTTGCCGGTCATGCCCGGCAGCAGGCGGTGCTCGGGGTCGGCCAGCGCCACCTGCACCCGCACCACCTTGCCGTAGGGGCCGGCTTCGGCGGCCGGCGCGATCCGCCGCACCTCGCCCATAAAGCTCGACGCCGGGAAGGCCCAGACCCGCGCCCGCGCCGACTTGCCCGGCGCGATCTCGCCGATCGCGGACTCCGAGATGCGCACTTCCGCGATGCGCTCCTGGCTGTCTTCGATCACCGCCAGCAGGTCGCCGCGATTCAGAAACTGGCCGCGCGCGAACTGCAGCGAGCCGGACACCACCACGCCGGCGATCGGCGCCTTCACCTCGGTGTAGGCGAACTGCTGGCGGTGATAGACCAGTTGCGCCTGCACGTCGCGGATCTGCGCCTCAATGGCGGCGATGCGGTCGGAGACCGCCGGGCTCTTCACCAGCTCCAGCCGGCGCCGCGCTTCCTCCAGGGCCTTCTTATCGACATCGGCCTGACCGCGCGCGCGGTCGTACTCCTGGGCGGTCACCGACTTGCGGCGGAACGCTTCCTGCACGCGCTGCGCCTGCGCCGCCGACACCTCGGCGCGCTTGCTGGCGGTGTCGAGCGCGCTGCGCGCGACCTCGACCTCCTCCAGCTTGCCGCCCTTGCCCGCCAACGAGAGATCGGCGCGCAACTGCGCCAGCCTGGCCTCGCCGGACGCGACCTGGGCGCGCGACTCGTCGGCGGCGATGCGCGCCAGCACCTGCCCGGCCTTGACCGTCTCGCCCTCCTGCACCAGCACCTCGCGGACATCGCCGGCGGTGAGCGCGCGCACGTCGGCGCGGTCGCCCGGCAGCACCAGGAAGTCGCCGCTGGGGTGGTAGCGGTAGGGCACGAAGGCCAGCAGCAGCAGAGTCAGGCTGATCGCCCAGAAACGCTTCGAGCGCCGCCACCAGGGAGACGGCTGCAACTGGCCGAGATTGAGGTTGCTGGCGCCGGAGCGCGCATTGCGGAAGGACTGCGTCACGATTACCCCCAAGACCACCATCAACGGAATGAGACCCAAGGCGCCATAGCGCGCCGTCAGGGCTTGCAGCGGAAACAGCATCAGGCCCAGCAGCAACAAAAGATTGCCGACCGCGAGCGCGCGGAACAGGTAGAGCGCCGGCCTGGGCAGGCTGCGCTGCGCTGGCGACCAGCCGGTGCCGCGCCGCTGCTTGCTGGCGGTGAACGCCTGCTCGCGCAGATTGGGGATGCCCAGCCATTGCGCGAGCAGGAAGTAGCCATCCAGCCGCAGCAGCGGATTGGCGCGCAGCAGCAGGCCGAACAGGGCGATGAAGCCGATCCCCAGGCTGTAGGGGCTGAGCGCATTGGCGCTGCCTCGGCTCAAGAACCAGGTCAGCGCCGCCAGCGTGAACAACACCAGGGGCGCCGACAGACCGGCACCGACGATGCGGGTACGCGTGGCGCGGTCACCGGCCTCGGCCGGACCACGGCTGTCGACATAGAGCATGGGCTGACCAAACATGCCGCGAATCAAGCCCAGCTTCGGCTTGAGTCCGGCGTAGCGGCTGATCGCGGCGGACCGCGCCGAGACCGTCGCCAGGTGCACCAGGGTCCAGCCCAGAGCCAGGTTCAGCGCCAGCATGCCCGGGCCGCTCAGATTCCCGAGATCGGAGAACACCGCCAGCCGCTGTCGCCACAGCCCGTAGAGCAGCAGCAGGCAAGCGGCCAGCCAGCCGATTAGCGCGAAGGGATTCGCCAGAGGCGCGATCAGCGGCGCGCCGAGTCGCGTCCAGGGCTGGGTCGGCACTTGCCGGTAGCGCTTGTAGCGCAGCGTCGAGCGGTCGGTAACCAGCCGCAGCAGGCTGCCCATCAGGCCCGGCCCGGCGAGCGAGCCCGGCATGGTCGAGGGTGGAATGGCCTGGCTGCCGTAGGCGCCGCCGCGCACGTCGCTGATCGGCGGCGAGGGCAGCGGCTCCTCTCGGCCGGCTTGCAGCAGGCCGGCCATCGCCAGCTCGGCGGCAAAGCGCTCCAGCGCCTCGGCATCGAGGTGCATACCCAACTCAAGGCGAGCGCGTTCGAGGATGTCGGCTGCGGAGCGCTGGCCGTCGTACAGCTCGGCGAGCTGGCGCTCGGCTGGAGTCAGCGCCAGCGGCTCTTCCTCGCGCCCGGGCGCGTACGCCAGCCAGCCCGTGTGCCTCGGCTTCGGACGCAGGCTGCCGGGCGCGAAGCGGCGGCGGGGATGGGCGCTCATGCCGGCGGCGGAAAGAGCGGCGCTCAGGGCCTGGCGGCGGCCGACTCGGCCCGCAGCAGGCGGTTGATCTGCGCGAGGTCGGCGTTGAGCAGCGCACCGGCGGCGCTCTTCAGATGCAGGCTGTCGATGATGAACTTGTAGCGCGCACCGCTGAGATTGGTCTCGGCCTCGGCCAGCTGCTCGATGGCGTCGAGCACCTCGGCATTGGTGCGGGTGCCCACCTCGAAGCCGGCGCGGTTGGCCTCCTCGGCGGCCCGGGCGGCGCTCACCGCCTTCTGCAAGGCCTGGATGCGCTGGGTGCCGGCGCTCAGGTTGAGCCAGGCCACCTTGGCCTCACGCTCGGCCTGGGCGCGGGCGGCGGCGAGATCGGCCTCGGCGCGCTTGACCTGCTGCACGCCGCGCTCGATCTCGGCGCTGAGCCGGCCGCCGGTAAACAGAGGCAGGGTCGCGGCCAGGCCGATGCGCTGGTCACCCTCGTCACGCTCGCCACTGATGCCGCCACCGTTGTCGATCTCGTAGACGCTGCCGACCAGATCCAGCTGCGGCCAGCGGCCGCGACGCAGGCGCTCGGCTTCCAGCTTGGCGACTTCCAGCTCCAGCGCGCGCACGGTCACGTCCAGGTTCTGCCGCCCGGCGCGCTCGGTCCACACCGCCGCTTCGTCGGGCTGCGGACGCTTGAGGCTGGCATTGGCGGCCAGCGGCAGCAGCTCGCGGTAGGCCTTGCCGGTTAACGATTCCAGTACCGCGAACGCCGCCTCCACCTGGGTCTGCGCGGTCAACTGTTCGGCCGAGGCCAGCTCGGCACCGGCCTGGGCGGTCTTCAACTCGGCATCCAGCGCCAGACCGGCGGCGGCACGGCCGGATACCTGCTCGGCCTGCTGGCGCAGGGTGCGCAGCTTGATACCAGCGATGCGCTCGCGATCCTTCACCGCCAGCAGCGCGAAATAGGCGTCGGCGACGTTGAGCAGCAGGGACTCCTGCTTGCGCTCGGCCTCGGCCTTGGCGCGTGCCACCCTCTGCTCGGACTGATCCAACGCCGCCAGCAGCGGCCCGCTGAATACCGACTGCCGCAGCGTCGCGCCATAGACATAGCGTGGGTAGGTGTCGCTGCGCTCGAAGCTGACCAGGCCGTAGTAGTCACCTTCCACCGAATCGCGCACCCAGTCGGCGGTGCCGAACAGCGACAGCTGCGGATACAGCCGCGCGCGGGTCTCCGGCAGCAACTGTTTGGCCGTCGCGTACTCGGCGCGCGCCGATTGCAGCTGCGGGCTGGCGAGCAGCGCATCGTTGATGACCTGCAACAGATTCACCGGCCCGGCGACCGCGGTAGCGACCTCCTCGCCGCGAGCCTGCAAGGGACTGGCGACCATGGCCAACAGCAGCAGCCATGCGGCCGCTACGGCCGTGCTTTGCCGGCCTGATTTATTTCTCCTCCGCATACCTGCTCCCTGGTATTCCGGTGCCGGTGCGCGCCGTCCATGCGCAGCGCTACCACGGCAATGCGGCGATTGTCGCCGCAAGCGGGCGCAAGTGCGAGGTGAGTCTTGTGTTGGCGCGGCGGCGCGCGGCCGGAAGGTCAGACGCCGGAAACGAAAAAGCCCGCTGGAGCGGGCGATCGGAGGGCATGCAATGGCGTTCCCAAGGGGATTCGAACCCCTGTTACATCCGTGAAAGGGACGTGTCCTAGGCCTCTAGACGATGGGAACGAGGCGTACTGCATGCAATCAGTGCTGGACTGATCTCGCCCGTTTCATGGTCGCTGGATGCTGCCTTGCGAAACCAGAAAACGGGAAACCAAAAATTTGGTGGAGCTAGTCGGGATCGAACCGACGACCTCTTGCATGCCATGCAAGCGCTCTCCCAGCTGAGCTATAGCCCCTTGCGGAGGCCGCGAATTATACGCGGCCGATCCCGAAACGCAACCACTAATTTTCACGCCGAGCACCACCATGATCAGGAGCACTCCACGCCTGCCTAGTCGCGGTAGTCGAGATCGCGGCCATAGCTTTCCGGCAGCCGTCGCAGCGCCACCAGAGCCAGGGCGAAGACCAGGGCACCGACCGCGAGCGTGGCGGCCACCAGGCCCAGCAGTGGCCAGAGCAGCTTCACTCCCAGCGTCACCGGCACGGTGGCGGCGCGCACCAGGTTGGGCACGATGGTGGTCACCGTGGCGCGCAGATTGGTGCCGAACTGCTCCGCCGCCAGGGTCACGAACACCGTCCAGTAGCCCTGGGCGAGCCCGATCAGGAACAGGGCCTGGCAATACACTGCCGGGCTGTCGCTGCGCATCAGCCCCAGGCTCAGGCCCAAGAGCGCCAGCAGCGCCACCGCCAGCACCTTGCGCCGGGACCCCAGCCATTCGCTGATGAGGCCGGAAAATCCGCTGCCCAGCGCCAGGCCCACCGCCTGCCAGCGCAGCGCCTCGCCCACCAGCAGCGGCTGCGCATGGCCCAGGGCCTTGCCGTACTCCGGCGCGAAGTTCACGAACAGCGCCGAGGCGTACCAGATCGGCACGCCGATCCAGGTCACCGTCAGAAAGCGCCGGAACAGCACCCCGCTGCCAAACAGGCGCCGCAATCCTTCGCCGCCCCGGGCGGCGGGCAGCAGGCGCTCGCGCAGGAACAGCGGCGACTCGCGCAGCACCTGCAAGCGCAGCAACAGCACCAGCAGGCCGGCGCCGCCGCCGACCAGATAGGCCGTGCGCCAGGGCAGCCATTGCCCGGCATAGGAGGCGGCCAGCGCGCCGACCAGACCCAGGAAGGAAATCAGCGTGGTGCCGTAGCCGCGCAGGCGGCGCGGCAGCGATTCGGCGATGAGGGTGATGCCGGCACCCAGCTCACCGGCCAAGCCAATGCCGGCCAGGAGACGCAGCAGCGCGTACTGCTCGACGCTGCTCACATAGGCGTTGGCGATATTGGCCAGCGAGTACAGCGCGATGGTGGCGATCAGCGCCAGCCGGCGGCCGTAGCGGTCGCC
Source organism: Nevskiaceae bacterium (assembly GCA_004297005.1). GTDB lineage: Bacteria > Pseudomonadota > Gammaproteobacteria > Nevskiales > Nevskiaceae > Stagnimonas. Next base: position 25,326 of record SCVA01000052.1, on the reverse strand, counting down.
GAACCAGCCCCAGAACAGGCCGCCGATCAGCATGCCGCTCATCTGCAGATTGAGCAGCGCGATACCCCAGTCGGTGTTGGCCGCGCCCTCCAGACCCAGCTCGCGCAGCGAGGCGACGCGCACGACGCCGAACAGCACGATGTCGTAGAGATCGACGAAATAGCCCAGTGCCGCCGCCAGCACCGCCAGCAACTGAGCCCTGCGTGTGGTCGGGTTCACTGAGCCCAAAGCCCGTGAAGAAATCGTAGCGAGCATGGCCTGATGCAAGGAATAGGAGCACAGCAACCGCAGCGCACTGAAGTGCGTGAGGATTGCGAGCACCGCATGACGCCGCAGCAGGACAGCGCAGTAGATTTATTCACGGGCTTTCACGCCGACATGTACAGGCCGCCGTTCACCGGGATGTTGGCGCCGGTGATGTAGGCCGATTGCGCATCGCAGAGAAAGCACACCACCCGCGCGATCTCCGAAGGCAGGCCCAGGCGGCCGAGCGGAATCTGCGCGCGGATCCTGGCCAGCGCCTCGGGCTTGATGGCGGCGGTCATCGGCGTCTCGATATAGCCGGGCGACACGGTGTTGACGGTCACCCCCAGCGCCGCGCCCTCCTGCGCCAGCGCCATGGTGAAGCCGTGCAGTGCGGCCTTCGCCGCCGAGTAGTTGGCCTGGCCGAACTGGCCTTTCTGGCCGTTCACCGAAGAGATGTTGACGATGCGGCCGTAGCCACGCGCGCACATGCCGGTGAACAGCGGCTGGCTCAAGTGGAAGGCGGCGTCGAGATTGGCCGCCATCACCTCGCGCCATTGCCCCAGATTCATCTTCACGAAGCGCGCGTCGCGGGTGATGCCGGCGGCATTGACCAGCACATCAATGGCGTCGAACGGCGCCGGCAGGCTGGCCAGCAGTGCGGCGCTGGCCTCGGGGTCGGCGAGGTCGCAGAAGCGGATGAGAATCTCCGGCCCCAGCCGCGCTTGCAGCTCCGGCAGGCGCGCGACCTCCGCCGGGTGCCCCACCGCCAGCACCTGCAAGCCGGCCGCCTGCAACTGCCGGCAGATCTCGCCACCGATGGCGCCGGTGCCGCCGCTGACCAGGGCCGTGCGTGGACGCATCGCCTCAGCGCCCCTTCTTGCGTTGGCCGGCGTACTGCTCCGGAACCGACGAATCGAACTGCCGCTCCAGCGTATGCGCGGCCTCGACTTTTTCCAGACTGATGTCGTAGTCCAGCACCAGCGGCGGCGAACGCCGGCCGTCGGGGGTGATTGCCACCGCCTGCAGGCGCAGCGGCGCGGCCACGTAGAGCGGATGCTCGGCGCTATACAGCGGCGAGCCGCTGTCCGGCGACGTGCCGCTGGTGGTGTAGACGATGAAGGCGGCGGGATCGCTGGCGACCAGGCGCACCTGCTGCGGCTGCTCGAAGACGCCGCCGGCCGGACTGGCGCTCAGGCTCAGTTCGCCTGCCGGCTGATAGCCCACGGCGCCGGTATAGCGCGCCAGCGGACTGGCCAGGCCGGAGGCAACATGGGCGGCATAGCAGGTGCTGACCACACCGGGGCGCAGCGTCCACTGGCTCTCGGGCTCGCCCCGCCCGGGCTCCAGACCATCGTCGGCGCAGTAAAGGCGCGCCTCGGCCTGATCGCTGCGCAGGCGGTCGCCCTCGCGCAGCAGGCGCGGCGGCGCGGCGCGTGGCAGCGGCTCGTGCACTTCGCCCAGAAACTCGACGACCGTCTGAAGAGACTCGGCCTGCTTCGGCAACTGCAGGTGGTCGAACCAGGTGCCGTGCTCGCGGTTGTAAGCCAGATTGCGGGCGCCTTCCAGGGCAGGACTGTCCTGATGGGGCTTGGGATAGAACACATCTGCCCAACCGCTGCCGTCGTAGAGCATGAAGTAGCGGGTGGGTCCGGGCGTTTCGCCGCCACGATTGAGCTGGGCCAGCCAGGGGCTGCCGGGTGCCAGTTCCCAGGACGCCAGCCGCTGCTGGCCACGCGTGTCGCTCCAGGCGGTCCAGGTGCCGTGATTGGCGCCGGCGATGCCGACGAAGTTGCGCACCCGGTGGTAGCTGTTGGTCTGCTTGAGCCACTGCCGCACCAGGGTCACCCCCAGCGAGTGGGCGACGATGTCCACCTGCCGCACCGGGATGCCGCGCTTCTTGGAGAGATAGTTGCTGACGCTGTTGACCGCCCGTTCCAGGCTCGCCACCGACAGCTCGTTGGAGTCGAAGTAGCGGACATTGTCCCAGCCGTAGCCGAAGGCCCAGAGTTCATCCTTGCTGTAGCCGTGCTGGAGAAAGTACTCGCGGGCCGGCAACCAGTAGCGTGCCGACACCGTGTTGCCGTGCACGAAGATCACCGGCGTGCGGTGCACGCCACTGGCCTCGTCGCTGCCGAAGCCCGGCATCGGCAGACCGGTCTCGGCGGACAGCGGCGGGCGGTAGTCGGCAGGAAAATCGCGCAGCGCCGGCACCTCCAGCCCCAGACGCGGCAGCAGGGTCTCTCGCGCCGGCAAACAGGCTGCCAGCAGAGGGAACAGCAGGAAAACTGCGAGCCGAGGCAAGGTCACGGCGCCCAGAACAGATAGACGAAGCGGAATTCGAGATAGGGCGAGGCCGAGGTGGCCGCCGCCTCGCCAACCCCGAACAGGGTCGCGACCTCCTGCGCAAAGGCGTTGTCTCCGACCCCCGTGTTGTTGCGGTCGGGCCCCGGGCAGTCGCTCACCGCGCAGACGTCGTACACCACGTCAATCTGGCTGCCGCGGCCGGAGATCGGCTGCACCAGCCGCGCCTGCAGCACCGTGGAAGTGCGATACACGTAATAGATTCCCGCGCTCACCAGGCTCGACTGCACGCCGTTGTCGGCATAGGGGCCGCTCCTCGGCGCGAGATAGAACGAATCCAGAACCGGCGAATTGCACAGCGTGCTGCCGATGCCCAGGGCGCCACAAAGGGTCTCCGGCGCCAGCGGCTGATCCTTGAAATTGACGCTCACCTGATCGTAGTAGTTGGAGCCCACCGAGCGATGCCAGGAATAGCCAAGATCGGCGTACCAGTGCTCGCTGAACTTCCAGGCGAAATTGACCTCGGCATTGATCCAGTCGGCGATGCGGGTCGGTGTGGTGCCACCGAACGCGGGTTGGTCGTTGTCGCCATTGATCTGGTAGGCCAGCGTGCCGTCGATGCTCAGGCGGCCGTAGAGGTTGGCGTTGAACGCAACTTGCGGCGTGATGGTTCGGTAGTTGGTGCCGACATTGAGCATCGCATCGGGATCGTACTGACCAATCGGCTCCTTGAGCGTGGCCGATACCAGGCCATTGAACTTGAGCGGCCCATAGTGATGCTCGGTGGTGTAGAACCCGCAGAGGGCGAACAGATCTGCCAGACCGTTGCTGCCCGCTTGCGCGCCGAACAGGCGGCCGCGTTCGGCGATCTGCGCGGTGTTCTGCTGATAACCGAATCCGCCAATCACACGACAGAATTGGTCGTGATCGTTCAGATAGGGGACGCGGGTATCACGGAACAGATTACCGACCCACAACACCTTGAACAGCGCCAGCGCGGTGTCGGTGCTGGCGCCGGCCGGCACGAAGGGCCGCCCCAGTTCCACCCGTTCGCCGTTGCGGTCGAACACCTCGTTGATCTGACTTAGGATCAAGGTGCCTTCGGTGTAGGTGCCGTTGGGCTTGACCGAGTACTCGTCGAGATGCGGCGTGAACAGGATTCCCGCCTGCGCGCAGGCGGGATAAGTCACCAGCCCCAGCCCCCAGATCAGGCTCAGCGTTTGCAGCCAGCGCATGCGTAGGGGTCTCCCTGACCGAAGTTGTAGCGCAGACTCAGCGTCCAGCGATCCGAGGCATAGGTCCGCGCCGGGCCGAGGCCGTCCACCAACACCGTCTCACCTTCCGACAGGGTGCAGCCGAGTCCTCCGGGCGTGCACCCGGCCGGGCTCCGGTCGGTGTACGGCAGCAGGAACTGGCCGCTCTCACCCGCCAGTGGGTGGCTGTATTGCAGACCCAGCAAGAAGCGCTGCGTAACAAACCAGTGCAGCCCCAGCCCCATTTCACGCAGGGCCGTGCCCTCGTCCTGGTACGTGCCCGGGGTTGGAAAATTGTCGCCGCCGCCAAGCACGCCGCCGGGCGGCGGCGGGTTTGGCGAAAACCTGGGGTTGAGATAGCTATTACGGCCGCCGCGACGATCCAGGCCATAAAGGCTCGCATACAGGCCGCTGACCAGACGCTGGGCGAGGCTCAGATCGATCACCTGGTCACGCCCCTGGCGCGCCGGCGCCAGAGCCCCGAAGGCCGGCTCCTCGTTGTCGAAGTAGTGGCGCCAGGTATATCCGGCATCAACCACCGCACCTTTCCAGGGCTGCCAGTGGCCACCCAACTGCAACTGCACCGTGGCGGTGTTGCTGCCGGCATTGACCGGAGCATCGCGGTCGTAGCGGCCGAATGGCAGGCGGACACCGACCGTGGCCAGCAGCGCGTACGGCGGCCGCTCGCCGGAGCGCCAGCCGCTGCTCGGCGAGCCCAGCAGAAAACTGCCGAACTCGAAACCCAGGTCGCCGACTCCGCTGCCGTTGTTGTGCAGATCGTCGGCATCGGTGCTGGCGTCGTCGCTGCTGTCGGCGGCGAAGTCGGAAAGCCGCCCCTCGGTGCGGACGCTGGCCTGGTTCAGCGTCACCCGCAGCAAGTGGGTGCGGCTGGAAAAAAACGGCAGCCCTTCGGTCTCGAACAGTGGCAGATGCCAGGTCAGACTGGCGTGGAGGCGGCGCTCGGGGAAGGCCGTCTGGCCGCCGGCCTGCGGAGCGGCGCTGTCCTGCTTTTCGCCGCCCTGGTCATAACTGCTGTCGGCCTCGTCCAGCACGTAGCCCGCGTCCAGGTATAGACCGGGATACAGCGGCATGTAGCGGCCGAACTGCGGCGTCGGTTCCGCGGCGCCGGCGGCCAGCGGCAACAACGCCAGCAGAGCCTGCACGGCGCGGCGCTCGAATATTCCGGTGCGACTCATCTGGCCTTATGTTCTCCTGCATGTCACGCCGCCTGACCCGGCGACGCCGCCCTTCCGCTCCTCGGCGGTGACGGGCTGCTCATCCCTGAACGGGTTCCCGAAGACAGAGCTTATCGCGCCAGACGCTCCCGCGGGCGGCAATCCCTCATTCCAGAACCACGCCGCGCGCCTTCAGCTTGGCGCGCAGCTCCGGCAACGCCGCCTGGGCGGCACGTTCGCCGGCCAGGATCGCGCGGTGCTTGCCTTCGAAATCGGTGGAGGTGACATCGCGCATGTCCGGCACCACCACCACGTCGGCCAAGGGGTATTCCGACTCGCGGATGGTCTTGCCCATGATGCCGAAGGTGCGCATCACCACGTCGAGCTTGCCCTGCGCCTCGCGCTGGTCGGGCGGCGCGGCGACATCCACCGCGATCACGAAGTCGGCGCCCATCTGCCGGGCGTAGCGGATCGGCACCACGCTCACCAGACCGCCGTCGACATAGTCCTCGTCGGCGATCCGCGCCGGCGCGAACACGCCCGGCACCGCCGAGGAGGCCTGCACGGCGAGACCGGTTTCGCCGCGCTCGAACAGCACCGCCTCGCCGGTCTTGAGCTTGACCGCCACGCAGGCGAAGCGCGGCTTGAGCTGCTGGATGGTCTGGTTCTTGACCGCGCCATTGATGAAGTGACGCAGAGCATCGCCCTTGATCAGGCCCTTGCCGAACAGGGTCCAGTCGGAAACCGTGGCGCGGTCGAGATCGAAGGCCATCTGCTGGAGATCGAAGCCCGAATAGCCGGCCGAGTACAGGGCGCCGGCGACACTGCCGGCACTAGTACCGACCACGATCTCGGGCTTGAGGCCGTGGCTTTCCAGCACCTTGATGACGCCGATGTGGGCAAAGCCGCGTGCGGCACCGCCACCCAGGGCCAGGGCGACCTTGGGTGGCGGCGGAGGCGGTGGCGGCGGAGCCACCGCTGGCGGCGGCTCCGGGGGCGGCGGTGGCTTGCCAGCAAAAAGGCCGCAGGCCGCCATGGGCAGCGACAACAGCAGGATCAGGCCCCGCCAGCGGCGGAACGGGCGCACGGTCATGGGAACAGGGTACGGAATAGCGGATTCGGACCGATTCTAAGCCGCCGGCCTCCCGACTTTGCGGCCAAGGCCACATGCGCGATGCTGCCGCCCTGCCCGCCTTCGAGACCCGCCATGCGCCCTCTGCTCCCCCTGTTGCTGGCCCTGAGCACGCTACCGGCGATGGCCGGCGACCGCGTCACCGGCAAGCCCTTTGCCAGTCGCAGCGAGGTGATCGCGCTGCACGGCATGGCCGCCACCAGCCAGCCACTCGCCACCAATGCCGCGCTGGACATCCTCAAGGCCGGCGGCAGCGCGGTGGATGCGGCGATCGCCGCCAATGCCATGCTCGGTCTGGTCGAGCCGACCGGCAATGGCATCGGCGGCGACCTGTTCGCCATCATCTGGGATGCGCGCACGCGCCGCCTCTATGGCCTCAACGCCAGCGGCCGTTCGCCCAAGAGTCTTTCGCTGGAAAAGCTGCGCGAGCTGCTGAAGGCGCAAGGGCTGGAGCACCTGCCGCCGCACGGCCCGCTGCCGGTGAGCGTGCCGGGCGCGGTGGACGGCTGGTCCGAGCTGCACGCCAAGTTCGGCCGGCTGCCAATGAAGACGCTGCTGGCACCGGCCATCCGCACCGCCCGCGAGGGCCACCCGGTCAGCGAGCTGATCGCCTACTACTGGGCGCGCAGCCTGCCCAGGTTGTCGAAGTTCCCCGGCTTCCGCGAGCAGATGAGCCTCGCCGGTCAGGCGCCGAAGAAAGGCGAGATCTGGAAGAACCCCAACCTCGCCAATACCCTGGAAGCCGTCGCCAAGGGCGGCCGCAAGGCCTTCTATCAAGGCCAGATCGCCCACACCATCGCCGACTACGTGCAGGCGCAGGGCGGCTACCTGGCCTACGAAGACTTCGCCAGTCACCGCAGCGAATGGGTGGAGCCAGTCTCCACCAGTTACCGCGGCTATGACGTGTGGGAACTGCCGCCCAACTCGCAGGGCATCGCCGCCCTGCAGATGCTCAATCTGCTCGAAGCCTATGACCTCGCCAAGGCCGGCTTCGGCAGCCCCGAGCACCTGCACTGGTTCATCGAGGCCAAGAAGATCGCCTTCGAGGACCGCGCCAAGTTCTACGCCGACCCCGCTTTCAACAAACTCCCGGTCGCCGAGCTGATCAGCAAGCCCTACGCCGAACAGCGCCGCAAGCTGCTCGACCCGGCCAGGGCCGCCAAGCGCATCGAGGCCGGCAATCCGGCGCTACGCCAGGGCGACACCATCTATCTCACCACCGCCGATGCCGAGGGCAACATGGTGTCGCTGATCCAGAGCAACTACCGCGGCATGGGCAGCGGCATGACGCCGCCGGGGCTGGGCTTCGTGCTGCAGGACCGCGGCGAGATGTTCAGCCTGGAAGACGGCCACGCCAACGTCTATGCGCCCGGCAAGCGGCCGTTCCAGACCATCATCCCCGCCTTCATCAGCAAAGACGGCCAGCCCTGGGTCAGCTTCGGAGTGATGGGCGGCGACATGCAGCCGCAGGGCCATGTGCAGATCGTCACCAACCTGATCGACTTCGGCATGAACCTGCAGGAAGCCGGCGACGCGCCGCGCATCTACCACACCGGCTCCAGCGAGCCGACCGGCGAGCTGATGACCGACGGCGGCGTGGTGAATCTGGAGAGCGGCTTTGCGGCCGAGTCGGTGCGCAGCCTGCTCGACAAGGGTCATCAGCTGGGCTGGGACCTGGGCGGCTACGGCGGCTATCAGGCGATCCAGCGGGATCCCAAAACCGGCGCCTATTTCGGCGCTTCGGAGTCGCGGAAGGATGGGATGGCGGCCGGGTATTGAGACGGTACTTGGCGAGGTAGGGTGGGCAAAGCAAAGCGTGCCCACGCGACCAGCGGCGGATCGCGGCGTGGCGGGCTAAAGCCCACCCTACTCGGCTGGCCCGGCGGCGCTCATCCGCTAACGCCTCGGCATCATCCCCGGCGGCAGCTTGCCGGCCAGCGAGCGCATCATCTTGGCCATGCCGCCGCCGGCCATCTTCTTCATCATGTCGCGGGTCTGGTCGAACTGGCGTAGCAGCTGATTGACCTGCTGTACCTCGACGCCGGAGCCGGCGGCGATGCGGCGCTTGCGGCTGGCCTTGATGAGGTCGGGGAACTGGCGCTCCTGCACGGTCATCGAGTTGATGATGGCGATGGTGCGCTTGACCTGCTTTTCCGGATTGGCGTTCTTCAGCTGCGCCTGCAGATTGGCGCCGCCCGGCAGCTTCTCCAGCAGCGAGTCGAAGCCGCCCATGTTCTGCATCTGCAGCATCTGCTCGCGGAAGTCGGCGAGGTCGAAACCCTTCTTGCTCTTGAGCTTGGCGGCAAGCTTGGCGGCCTTCTCGGCATCGACCCGCTGCACAGTCTCCTCGATGAGACCGAGCATGTCGCCCTGGCCGAGGATGCGCGCGGCGATGCGGTCGGGGTGGAAGACTTCCAGCTTGTCGCTCTTTTCACCGACGCCGATGTACTTGATCGGCGCGCCGGTGACCTGGCGCACCGAGAGCGCGGCGCCGCCGCGCGAGTCGCCGTCGGCCTTGGTCAGTACCACGCCGGTCAGCGGTACCCGATCGGCGAAGGCGCGCGCGGTGCGGGCGGCGTCCTGGCCGGTCATGGCGTCGACCACGAACAGGGTTTCCACCGGATCGAGCGCTGCATGCAGGCCGGCCAGCTCGACCATCATGTCCTCGTCCACCGTGGTGCGGCCGGCGGTATCGACGATCAGGACATCGGCATAGGTCTTCTTGGCGTGCTCGACGGCCGCGCGGGCAATCGCCTGCGGCGACTGTCCGACTTCCGAGGGGAAGAATTCCACACCGACCTGGCCGGCGACGATGCGCAGCTGCTCAATGGCGGCCGGGCGATAGACGTCGCAGGACACCACCAGCACGCTCTTCTTCTCGCGCTCCTTCAGCAGCTTGGCCAGCTTGCCGACGGTGGTGGTCTTGCCGGCACCCTGCAGACCGGCCATCAGCAGGATGGCGGGCGGCTGGGCGCGCAGATTGAGCGGCACCACTTCGCCACCGAGGGTGTCGGTCAGCGTCTGCTGCACCAGGCGCAGGAAGGCCTGACCCGGGGTGAGGCTCTGGGTGATCTCGGCGCCCAAGGCCTTGGCCTTGACGGTATCGACAAAGCCCTTGATGACCGGCAGGGCGACGTCGGCCTCCAGGAGGGCCATGCGCAGCTCGCGAGCGGCGCTGTTGATCTGGTCTTCGGTCAGGCGGCCCTGGCCGCGCAGGCTGTCGAGTACGCCGGACAGGCGCTGGCTAAGTGATTCGAACATGGAAACTCGGGCTGTTGGTTGGCGAAACCTGGCGGCGGGCTGCCGCTTACAACATAAAAATCTCGCCGGATTCGAGGTGATGATAATTCCAGCCGGCCAGCACCGCCGCGCACTGGCGCTGGATCAGGGCCTCGCTGCCGGGCTTGTGATGGGTGAGCAGGAGCTGCGGACGATGCCGGAGCTTGCCCAGCTCGCGCGCCAGCAGGGAGGGGGTGAAGTGCTTGGAGGCCGCTCCCAGCTCCTCCTGCTCGTCGGGAAAGGCAATCTCGATCATCAGCAGGTCCAGCCGCGGCAGGGCATTGAGCGCCGTCCACAGGCTCTCGCAGGCCCAGGTGTCGCCGCTGAAGGCGAACACGCCAGTCGGTGACTGCACTGCCAGACCGACGGCAGGCACGGTGTGCAGCACCTCGAAGCTGTGGAGCTGACGTTTCTCACCCAGATCCAGCCGCTCGCCCACCGGCAAGGGCTGCCAGCGCAGCAGCGGGTTCTCGGGATTGGGCAACTGCGAGAAGTCGGGCCAGATCTTCCAGTTGAAGATGTGCGCGCGGATCGCACTCAGCGTCGCCTCGGCGGCATGCACGGTGATCGGCGAGTCGATCAGATCAAACAGATTGTCGGCCATGAAGGCCAGACCGCAGACGTGATCGAGATGCGAGTGGGTGAGCACCACATGACGGATGCGGCGCATCTGCGACAAGGCGAGATCGCCGACGCCGGTGCCGGCGTCGATGAGGATCTCGTCGTCAATGAGCAGACTGGTGGTGCGCAGGCTCGGCCCCACTCCGCCGCTGCACCCCAGGATTTTGATCCGCATCGGATTTCGCAAGCCTCTGATTGAGGACGATTTGAGTCTAGCACGCAGCCTGCGCACGCCCCGGCCTCGGGCCCGCGGCCCGATGCTATCCTCCTCGCATGCCGCTACCCATCCTGCCCCTGGCGCTGGTCGCCCTCGTCGCCTATGCGCACGCCTCCTGGCGGGCGGCGGGCGCCCGGCCGGACCGCTCCGGATTGATCTCGCTGCTGTTGGCGCTGGGCTGCCACGGCCTCGCTCTGGTCGGCAGCCTGCAAGAGGCCGACGGCCGGCTCGGGCTCACCCAGGCGCTGTCGCTGGTCACCTGGCAGACCGCCCTGTTGCTAGCCCTGCTCTGGCGGGTCAACACCCTGTGGCCGCTGCGTACCGCCATCTACCCGCTGGCCGCCGCCGGGGCCCTGCTGGTGGCGATCTGGCCCTCGCGCTCGGGCGCCGAGGCGCCGCACGACTGGAAAATCGCGCTGCACGTCGCTTTGTCGATCTTCGCCGCCGGCCTGCTGACGCTGGCGGCCGCCCAGGCGGTGGCTCTTTCTCTGCTCGACCGCCTGCTGCACAAACCCGAGCAGCTCAACCGGGTGCTGCGCATGCCGCCCATGCAGTCGGCCGAGGACTGGCTGTTCCAGCTGATCGCCGCCGGCTTCTTTGTGCTGTCGCTGGCCCTGCTCTCCGGCCTGATCTTCGTAGACAACTTGTTCGACCAGCACCTGGTCCACAAGACCCTGCTGTCGATCCTGGCCTGGGCGATCTTCGGCGCCCTGTTGCTGGGTCGCCGCCGCTGGGGTTGGCGCGGCCGCCGGGCGGTACGCTGGGCTCTGAGCGGCTACGGGCTGTTCCTGCTCGCCTACTTCGGCAGCAAGCTGGTTCTGGAGCAGTTTCTCGGCCGGCACTGGAGCTGACGCGCAGGCTTTGCTTGACACTGCGCCCTGCCGTTCGCTAACTATGAACGTCCTCGTGGTCACCGGCAGTAGCCGCACTTGAACGAATTGCCCCTGGGCCTGGAGATGGCGCTCCTGGTCTTCCTGCTTGCTCTGTCAGCGTTCTTCGCGGCCTCGGAAACCGGCCTGATGACGCTGAACCGCTACCGCCTGAAGACCCGCGCCCAGCAGGGTGATCGTGGCGCTAAGCTGGCGCAGAAGCTACTGGACCGCCCGGACCGCCTGATCGGCCTGCTGCTGCTGGGCAAGAATTTTTCCGACAATGCCGCCACCGTGGTCGCCACCCTGGTGTCGATCGAGATGTTCGGTGACAACGAGCTGGTTCTGGGCATCACCACGGTCAGCCTGACGGTGGTGATGCTGGTGTTCTCCGACGCCGCGCCCAAGACCCTGGCCGCGCTCTATCCGGAGCGGGTCGGCATTCCATCCGCCTACATCAATTACCCGCTGCAATGGCTGCTGACACCGGTGGTGTGGACGGTGAGCCTGCTCAGCAATGGCGTACTGCGCGCCATCGGCGTCACCAAGGAGGACGCTGCCACCCACTCGCTTTCCACCGAGGAACTGCGCACGGTGGTGGTCGAGGCCGGGGCGATGATCCCGCAACGCCACCAGCGCATGCTGCTCTCCATCCTCGACCTCGAACATGCGACGGTCGAGGACATCATGATCCCGCGCAACGAGATTCTCGGCATTGACCTCTCCGAACCCTGGGAGAAGATCCACGAGGTCATCGTCGCCAGCAGCCATACCCGGCTGCCGGTGTTCAATGGCTCCATCGACGATCTCAAGGGCGTGGTGCATCTGCGCAAGCTGGTGCGCGCGGCCGCCATGGGCCAGCTCAATGTCGACAGCCTGATGGGCCTGGTGCGCGACCCCTACTTCATTCCCGAAGGTACGCCGCTCAACCAGCAGTTGCTCAACTTCCAGGACCAGAAGCGGCGGATCGGTTTCGTGGTCGATGAATACGGCGACATCCAGGGCCTGGTGACGCTGGAGGACATCCTGGAAGAAGTGGTCGGCGAGTTCACCAGCGACCCGGCCACGCGGCAGAAGCACGTGACCCTCGACCACGACGGCTCGGCCCTGGTCAGTGGCAATGTCACCATCCGCAGCCTCAACCGCAGCCTGCAGTGGAAGCTGCCCACCGACGGCCCCAAGACCCTCAACGGTCTGGTGGTGGAGCAGTTGGGCGACATCCCCAAGACCGGCCGCAAGCTGCGCATCGCCGACTACGAGTTCGAGATCATCGAAGCCCGCGCCAACGCGGTGAAAACCGCGCGCATCCGGCCGGCGCCGGCGGTGGAAGTCCTCTAGGGCCCGTTAACTCAGATCAGCGCCAGCGCCTGATCGAGCCGCCCCACCGGCAGCACTTCGAGATCGATGGCCGCCGCCTTTCTCGGGCGGTTGCCCTCCGGGACGATGGCGCGCTTGAAGCCGTGCTTGGCCGCCTCCAGCAGGCGCTCCTCGCCGTTCGGTACCGGCCGGATCTCCCCGGCCAGGCCAACCTCGCCGAAGATCACCAGATCATTGGGCACCGCCTGACCACGGAAGCTCGACAGCGCCGCCACCAAGAGCGGCAGGTCGGCGGCGGTCTCGGCGATCTTCATGCCGCCGACGACGTTGGCGAACACGTCCTGATCGCCCAGCGCGATGCCGGCGTGGCGGTGCAGCACCGCCAGCAGCATGTGCAGGCGATTGCCTTCCAGGCCCAGGGTAACCCGGCGCGGATTGCCGAGCGCGGAGGAATCGACCAGCGCCTGCACCTCCACCAGCAGTGGCCGGCTGCCCTGGCGGGTGACGGTGATGACACTGCCCGGCACCGGCTGCTCGTGGCGCGACAGGAACAGCGCGGAAGGGTTGCTGACTTCCTTCAGGCCAGCATCGGTCATCGCGAACACGCCCAGCTCATTGACCGCGCCGAAGCGGTTCTTGATCGCGCGGATGATGCGGTAGCGGCTGCCGACGTCCTGCTCGAAGTAGAGGACGGTATCGACCATGTGCTCCAGCACGCGAGGCCCGGCAATCGCACCTTCCTTGGTGACATGGCCGACCAGGATGATCACGCAGCCGCTCTGCTTGGCGTAGCGCACCACCTGGGCGGTGGTCTCGCGCAGCTGGCTCACCGAGCCGGGTGCGGATTCCAGGCTGTCGGTGTAGAGCGTCTGGATCGAGTCCAGCACCACCAGGCCGGGCTTCTCGCGGGCGAGCACGCCGAGGATCTGCTCGACGCTGGTCTCCGCCAGTACCGGCAGGTCCAGGCGCGGCAGACCCAGCCGGCGCGCGCGCAGATGCACCTGGGTGAGCGATTCCTCGCCGGTGATGTAGAGCGTCTTCATCCGCCCCTCGACCGCGGCCAGCACCTGCAAGAGCAAGGTGGACTTGCCGATGCCGGGATCGCCGCCGATCAGGATCACCGCCCCCGGCACCAGGCCGCCGCCCAGCACCCGGTCCATCTCGGAGAGCTCGGTGGCGACTCTGGGCGCGTCCTCGGCCGAGACCTCGGAGAGCCGCTGCACCCGGCCATCGCCGGCCAGACCCGCCATGCCGCCACTGCGGGCACTGCGCGGTGCGGCCGACACCGCCGCCTCGACCAGCGAATTCCAGGCCCCGCAATCGCCGCACTGGCCGGCCCATTTCGGGAACTGGCCGCCACATTCCTGGCATACATACGCGGTCTTAATCCTGGCCATGGGGCGTGCTGCAAGTCATGTCTGGGGCTCGGAAATCTGGGTTAGTATCGGTTTCATTACAACGCAAAAAGTTGGGAGCGTCGCGTGAAAGAGCGCCTCTGGACCAAAGACTGGTTCGCGGCTCTGGCCTATTCCCTGCTATTCGCCGTCCTGGCTTATGGCGTCTTCGGCTCCGGTTTCCAGGGCCTGGAGCGCGCCGCCTACGATCTGGGCGTGAGCGGCCACGAGCGCCAACCTTCCGACCGCATCGCCATCGTCGCCATCGACGACGACTCCATCGCCAAGCTTGGCCGCTGGCCCTGGCCTCGCGTCCGTCAGGCCGAGCTGCTCGACCGCATCAACGCCGGCCAGCCCAAGCTGGTGGTCAACACCGTGCTCTATCTGGAGTCGGAGCAGGGAGCCGCCGGCGACGTGCAGGGCCTGGCCGACTATCTCGCCAGCTCGCCCCTGCAGGGGCAAATCCCGGCCGAGATCGAGACTTTCGGCATCATGCTGCACGACGCCGCCGGCCGTTCGCCGGAAGTCGCTCAGATCGCCAAGGCATATCAGGACTCGGCACTGTCCAGGACTTACGTCGATGCCATCAACGAGCTGATGGCGCGCATCAAGACGCTCGGTGGCGGCGCTTCCCCCGATGCCACCCTGGGCTCGTCGGTGGCCGCCAGCCACGGTGTGCTGCCGATGCTGTTCCGCCTTGGTCGGCCTCAGGGCCTGCCGGACAAGCCACTGCCCGACTACGTGCAGCGCGAGGCGCTGACCAACATCGTCGACCGCGTCGATGCCCGCGCCTCCGGCCAGTTGCCAGTGCCGACCGTCGCGGCGGTACCGCCGATCGCGGCGCTGGCCGGCGCCGCCGTCGGTCTCGGCCACCTCAACATCACCGCCGATGAAGACGGCGCGGTTCGGCGGACGCCGCTGGTGCTGCAGTACTACGACAGTTTCTTCCCTTCGCTGTCGCTGCGTACAGCCTCGCTGGCGCTCAACCTCAAGCCCTCGGACATCGAAGTGCGCCTGGGCGAAGGGGTGCAACTGGGTGGCCTCAGCCTCGGCACCAATCCGCAGTTGATGCTCTACAGCCAGTTCTACGCGGACAAGGATGGCGCTCCCGCCTTTCGCACCGACTCCGCCTATGACGTCTACGCCGGAAAGATTCCGGCCGACAAATACAAGGACAAGATCGTCTTGCTCGGTACCACGGCGGCGGCCACCGGCGACAGCTTCGCCACCCCGGTCTCGCCATCGACTGCGCCGGTGACCCTCCTGGCGCATGAAATCTCCAGCATCCTGCAGCAGGACTACTTCACCCGTCCGGGCTGGGCGCGCTTCGCCGAATTCCTGCTGTTCCTGGCGCTCGCCGCCTATCTGGCGCTGGCGGTGCCCAAGCTCTCGGCCGGCCTTGCCGCCGGCATCACCGTCGGCCTGGCCCTGGCGCTGTTCGCCACCGAGTACTTCCTGATGACCGGCCCGGCGTTGTGGCTGAAGCTGACGGTGCCGACGCTGTTCGTGCTCACCGGCTACGGCTTCATGCTGCTGAAGCGCTTCAACCTTACCGAAAAGCTGAAGTTCGCCAGCGAGAGCGAATCCGCCGAGTCCAACAAGATGCTGGGCCTCGCCTTCCAGGGCCAGGGCCAGCTCGACATGGCTTTCGACAAGTTCAAGCGGGTGAAGCCGGTCGACGACAAGCTGCTTGACCTGATCTACAACCTGGCGCTGGACTTCGAGCGCAAGCGGCAGTTCAACAAGGCCGAGGCGGTGTACCAGTACATCGCCGAGAACAACAAGGACTTCAAGGACGTCCAGGCCAAGCTCAACCGCGCCAAGAAGCTCTCGGAAACCATCATCCTCGGCGGCGGCGCGATGGGCGCGACCACCGCCGACGGCACCATGATCATGGCCGGCGGCGGCACCGAGAAGCCGATGCTGGGGCGTTACCAGGTCGAGAAGGAGCTGGGCAAGGGCGCGATGGGCGTGGTCTACCTGGGCAAGGACCCGAAGATCGGCCGCATGGTGGCGATCAAGACCATGGCGCTGTCGCAGGAATTCGAGGCCGACGAGCTGGCCGACGTGAAGTCGCGCTTCTTCCGCGAGGCGGAAACCGCCGGCCGTCTGAGCCATCCCAACATCGTGTCGATCTTCGATGCCGGCGAGGAGCACGATCTCGCCTACATCGCCATGGAGTTCGTGAAGGGCCACGATCTCACCAAGCACACCAAGCCCAACATGCTGCTGCCGGTGCCGGAGGTGCTGCGGATCATGGCCGACGCCGCCGACGCGCTCGACTACGCGCACAGCAACAGCGTCGTGCACCGCGACATCAAGCCGGCCAACATGATGCTGCTGGACGGCAGCCAGGTGATCAAGCTGATGGACTTCGGCATCGCCCGCATCGCCGATTCCAGCAAGACCAAGACCGGCATGGTGCTAGGCACGCCCAGCTACATGAGCCCGGAACAGCTCGCCGGCAAGAAAGTGGACGGTCGCAGCGACATCTTCTCACTCGGCGTCACGACCTATCAGTTGCTGACCGGCAGCCTGCCCTTCCAGGCCGACTCGATGGCGACGCTGATGTACAAGATCGCCAACGAGACTCACGCCTCGCCGCTGGTGGTGCGTCCCGACCTGCCGCCGGAGATCGTCGCGGTGATCGACAAGGCCCTGGCCAAGAACTACGAGCAGCGCTACCAGCGCAGCAGCGAGTTCGCCCGCGACCTGCGCGAGCTGCTGCGCAAGCTGGGTAGCTGATCCGTGGCGCTCAAGGACAAGGTTTCCACCGCCCTGCTCAGCGACGTCGGCCGGGTGCGGAACAACAACGAGGACGCGCTCGACGAGGACCAGGACCTCGGCCTCATGGTGCTGGCCGACGGCATGGGTGGCTACAACGCCGGTGAGATCGCCAGCGGCATCACCATCGCCACCGTGGTCGATACCGCCCGCCGGGAATGGAAAAACCTCAAGCACGGCGAGATCGACCAGGGCACCGGGTACAGCGTCGAAGCCTTGATGCTGCGCCACGCGGTGGAGACCGCGCACACCACCATCTACCACGTCAGCCAGAGCCAGCCGCAGTGCGCCGGCATGGGCACCACGGTGGTGGCCTGCCTGTTTCATGACGACCGGCTGTCGATCGCCTATGTCGGCGATTCCCGTTTGTACCGCCTGCGTGGCGAGCGGCTGGAGCAGATCACCCGCGACCACTCGCTGCTGGAAGAGCTGATCGCCCGCGGCCACTACACCCGCGAGGAAGCCAGCAAGCTGGTGCGCAAGAACATCGTCACCCGCGCGCTCGGCGTCGAGCCGGAAGTCGCGGTCGATCTGATCGAGGAAGCGGTCGAGATCGGCGACATCATCCTGATCTGCTCGGATGGCCTCACCGACATGGTCGATGACGAGACCACGCGCTTAACGCTACTGCGGTTTGCTGATAACCTCCCAGAGGCCGCCAAGGCGCTGGTGGACACCGCCAACGAGCGCGGCGGAAAAGACAATGTTTCGGTCGCGCTCGCGCGGGTCAACGGCAGTTTTGCCCGCGGTCGACGCTGGTATGAGCGGCTGTTGGAGTGGTTTTAGGAGCTAGGGAATAACATGGGCAAGCTCATCGTCACCGAGGCGGACGGCAATAGCCGCGAGCTCGCGCTCGACAAGGAGCGCGTCACCATCGGCCGTCACGCCGATAACGACATCGCACTCAACGACAAGGCGGTTTCCGGTCACCACGCGGTGGTCATCACCATCCTGTCCGACTCCTTCCTGGAAGATCTCGATTCCACCAACGGCACGCTGGTGAATGGCAAGCAGGTCGCCAAGCACCCGCTCAGCCATGGCGACAGCATCACGATCGGCCGCAACACCCTGGTTTACGAAAGCGCCCAGGGTGGCGACAGCGAGGATTTCGAGAAGACCATGATCCTGCGCTCCGGGCAGGTCGCGGCCGCCATGGGCACCCCAGCGCCGGCGCCCGCCCCGGCCGGCAGCCCGGCCGCACACGCCGGCGCGCCGCTCAATGGCCGTCTGCGGGTCGATAGCGGCTCCAGCGCCGGCAAGGAGCTGGAACTGACCAAGGCACTGACCACCATCGGCAAGCCGGGCATCCAGGTCGCTGCCATCACCAAGCGCGCCGACGGCTATTACATCGTCCACGTCGGCGGCGCCGCCGGCAGCAAGCGTCCTCTGGTCAACGGTGCCGAAATCGACGCCCAGGCACGCCGTCTCAACCCCGGCGATGTGGTCGAGCTGGCCGGTACCAAGATGTCCTTTCTGATCGGCTGAACGAGCTTTGCGGTCGGCGAAACGGCAGCCCTCGGGCTGCCGTTTTTGTTTACGACCCGGGAATCAGGCGTAGTGGTCGAGCAGTCCGCGCGAACGCGTCGCGGTGATCGGCGAAGGCGCTTCCTGCACTTGATCGGCCCGATCAGGTCCGCGCGAGCGCGACCAAACCGGATGGCCTCGTGACTGTGCGTCCTGACTGAACACGCTGGCCTGCGACAGGCTCAGGCCGCTCTCGCCCAGCAGCTCGCGCAGACGTGGCAGGGCCTCGCTCAGCAGCTCGCGGGTAGCGGACTGGGCGGCACCCATGTGGACCTGCACCCGCCCTTCCTGCACCCGCACCTGCAAGTCGATGGCGCCGAGGTCGTCCGGAGCCAGCGCGATACGCGCTTCCTGCACCTCCTGACCCAACTGCCAGACAATCTGGCTGGACAGCTGCTCCGGCCAGTCGGCACGGGCGGTGTTGACCGGAACCGGCGACAGGGCCGGTGTCTCCATCTTTGCTCCGGCGGCAACGGCGAAGAAGCTGGGCGGCGCCAGCCCCGCGTCGGCGCTGCGACCCGGCTCCACCGGCGGCGGCGACAAAGCCTCGCCGGCGGTGATCGGCGGGCCCGCCTCCACACCTGGCGCCGGCTTCGCTAACTCGATAAGCCTGCCGTCGCCAGCAGGCGGACTTGAAGGCGCCGCGACGGTGGCGTCGCCAGCAGCCGGCACCAGCGCATCGATTCCTGCGCCGGACGCCGGCTTGACCGGCAATTCCGACGAGGTTCCGGCCGGCGGGGCGGGGACTTGTGCGAGTTGCAGCCCGAGTTGCGCCAACAGGCTGGCGGCGGGATCGAGCGACGGTGGAGCTTCCGGCGCCGGCAACGGCTTCGCCTCCGGAACCGCCGGCTCAGGAGTAACCGAGGGCGGCGCCGCCTCGGCCGAGGCCAACTCGCCCGATACCCCGCCACGAAGGGAAATGGGGGTCGGCGCGCGGCAGGAAGTCGCGGCACGCGGGCGCGGCGCCTGGCCCACTGGAGCGGACATCTCCGCGGCAGCGGGCTCGGCGGTGGCGGGCGGTGTAGCGGCGGCCACCACGACCGCCGAGGGGCTTACTCCTTGCGAACCGGTCGGGGGCACTGGGGCCGGGGTCGTGACGGCATCCGTAGGACTCGCGACCTCCGCGCTGGCGGCCGCGCCTTCCGATGTGGCTAGGGCGCACTGTTCATTGAGTAGCCCGGCAAAGTCGGCGGCGGTAGCCGGGCCAGCGCCGGGGGCAGTCGGCGGGGCGGATGCCGGGGCGGTCGGCATCGCCGCCGCGGCGGCGATCATGCGCTACCGTCGGCGGCTAGCAGACGGCGCGCCATGAAGCCGCGCACCGCGTTCTCGTCCATCTCGCGCCCCTGGCGACGGGCATCCTTCTGCCGCGCCTCCTGGGCGACCTGGGCCAGCAGACGATCCAGCTTCTCGACCTCGCGATGGGTGGCGAGCCAGTGCGCACGGGCCTGCTCCACCTCCTGCACGCTGCTCGCCAGACGCTCGGTCTGGAACCGCACCGCCTCGCGCAGCCGCGCCAGAAAGGCGGCACTGTGGCGCAGGTTGTTGACGCCGGTGGTCTCCGGCAGCGGCCGTTCGGCGTACTCGGCCTCGTAGCGGCACAGCTCGGCGTGGCGACTCTCGGCCTGGGCGTGGCGGCGCAGCGCTTCCGCCAGTAGTTTGGCGGCCTGATCCTCCAGGCCGGCGGCACGTTGGCGCAGCGGTTCGAAACGGTGTTGTCCTGGCAGCGGGGAAGTCATGTGGCGGGACCTTGGTCGAGCAGCGCTTGGAGCTGCGCAAGGCTTTCTCCAAATCCCGCGCCAGCTTGTACGTCCTGGCTCAGAAACTTTTCGATGGCCGGCCAGAGCGCGACGGCGGCGTCGGTGCGCGGGTCGCTGCCCTTCTGATAGGCGCCGATGGCGATCAGGTCGCGATTGCGCTGGTAGGCGGACAAGAGGCCGCGCAACCGCCGCACCAGCTGTTGCTGTTCGCGGCTGGTGCAGTCGTTGGCGACGCGCGAGATCGAGGCCTCGACATCGATCGCCGGATAAATGCCGCCCTCGGCGATGCGTCGCGACAGCACGATGTGGCCATCGAGGATGCCGCGCGCGGCGTCGGCGATCGGATCCTGGGGATCGTCGCCCTCAGTGAGCACGGTGTAGAAGGCGGTGATCGAGCCGGAGCCCTCGGGGCCATTGCCGGCGCGCTCCACCAGCGCCGGCAATTTGGCGAACACGCTGGGCGGATAACCGCGGGTGGTGGGCGGCTCGCCGATGGCGAGGCCGATCTCGCGCTGCGCCTGCGCGTAGCGGGTCAGCGAGTCCATCAGCAGCAGGACATTCAGCCCACGATCGCGGAAGTGCTCGGCGACGGTGGTCGCCAGCGCCGCGCCGTGCAGGCGCTGCAAGGGCGAGCGGTCGGCGGGCGTGGCAATCACGCAGGCGCGCGCCAGGCCTTCCGGCCCCAGCGAAGCTTCGACGAAGTCGCGCACCTCGCGGCCGCGTTCGCCGATCAGGCCGACGACGATCACGTCGGCAGCGGTGTAGCGGGTCATCATGCCGAGCAGCGTCGACTTGCCGACGCCGGTGCCGGCAAACAGACCCAGACGCTGCCCGCGCCCCACCGTCAGCAGCGCGTTGAGCGCGCGCACGCCGACATCCAGGGGCTCGCGCACCGGGGCGCGCTCGAAGGGATTGATGCGGCGACCCGACAGCGGCGCGCTGACTTCACCGCGCGGCTTGGGGCGGCCGTCGAGGGGATCGCCCTCGCCGTCCAGCACCCGGCCCAGCCAGTCATTGCCGACGCTGACCCGCGCCACCCGCCGCAGCGGCACCACCCGCGCATGCGGGGCGATGCCGGCGAGATCGCCGATCGGCATCAGATGCACGCGGTCGCCGGCGAAGCCGACCACCTCGGCCTCCAGCGCCGCGCCGTCGATATCGACCACCCGGCAGCGGCTGCCGATCTGCACCTGGCAGCCGACCGCTTCCAGCGTCAGCCCCACCACGCGGGTCAGGCTGCCCTCGACGGTCATCAGCGGCGCCCGGCTCAGCACCGGCAGCTGCTCGCGCAGGCGCTGCGCCAGATGGTGCTGGCGCTCGCGGCTCAGACTCTCGGCGGCATTCATTCGTTGCCCAGCAGCTCGTGGGCGAGACCGGCGGCGCGGGCGTCGAGGCTGGCGTTGACGGTGGCGTGCTCGCTGCTCACCCGGCAGCCACCGGGCAGCACATCACCATCGGCCACCAGCGACCAGCCGGCGCCGCTGATCTCGCTGCTCAAGACCTCGGTGAGCGCGCCGTAGTCCTCGGGGGCGACATGCACGCGCAGCGCGCGCGGCACCGAGCCCAGCGCGGCGGCAGCGTCACGCACCACCGCAGCGACGCGCGCCGGGTCCACCGCCAGTTCCTGCTGGGCGATGCGGCGCGCCGCCTCCAGCGTCATCGCCACCAGCACCCGTTCCAGTTCGGCATCCAGCGCCGCCAGTGGATTGGCGAGGGCGTCAAGCACCGCGCGCACCCGCGCCGCCTGTGCCTCGGCGGCGGCGAGGCCGGCGGCGCGGCCCTGGATCTCGCCGAGCGCAAAGCCGCGGGCGGCGGCCTCGGCTTCCAGCTCGGCCAGCCGCGCGGCGGTGGCGGCCGGGTCCGGCATCGGCGGCGGCGGCTTGGGTGCCTCGAAGCTGGGCAGCACCCAGCGGGTGGCGCGGGCGCCGTGTTCGGTCGTCCAGAGCTCGGACATCAGACAAAGTCCTCGCCCTTGCCGCCGAGAGCGATGCCGCCGGACTCGGCGAGCCGGCGGGCGGTGGCGAGGATGTCCTTCTGCGCCACCTCGACATCGGAAATCTTGACCGGGCCCTTGGCCTCCATGTCTTCCACCAGCATCTCAGCGGCGCGCTTGGACATGTTGCGCAGCAGCTTGTCCTTCACCTTCGGATCGGCGCCGCGCAGGGCCAGGGCCAGGGTGTCGGTGCTGATTTCGCGCAGCAGGGTCTGGATGCCGCGATCATCGACGTCGGCGAGGTTGTCGAACACGAACATCAGGTCCTGGATGCGCTGACCCAAATCCTCGTCGACGCCCTTGATGGTTTCGGTGAGTTTGGCCTCGGTGCTGGAATCGAGCAGGTTGAGGATGGTCGCCGCCACCTTCACGCCACCGACGCTGGAGGACTTGATGTTGGCGGTGCCGGTGAACTGCCGCTCCATGATCTCGTCCAGTTCGCGCAGCGCCTGCGGCTGGATGCCGTCGAGGGTGGCGATGCGCAGCACCACGTCGGACTGGATGCGCTCCGGCAGATTGACCAGCACCTCGGCGGCCTGATCGGGATCGAGGTAGGAGAGCACGATGGCGATGATCTGCGGATGCTCGTTGCGGATCAGCTCGGCGACCGCGCGGGTCTCCATCCATTTCAGCGCTTCGAGGCCCTTGGAGTTGCGGCCGAGCAGGATGCGGTCGATGAGACCGCCGGCCTTGTCCTCGCCGAGCGCCTGCACCAGCACCTTGCGCACATAGTCGTCGGCGCCGACGCCCAGCGAGGTCTGGCTCTCCAGGTTGGCGACGAAGCCGTGCAACACCGACTCCGCCTGCTCGCGGCTGACGCTGGAGAGATTCGCCATCGCCTGCCCCAGCCGCTGCACGTCCTTGGCGCCCAGGTGCCGCAACACCTCGGCGGCCTCGTTCTCACCCAGCGAGAGCAGCAGGATGGCGGCGCGGTCGGTGCCGGACAGCTTGGTCTCGGCGAGGGGAGCGGAGGCGGCATCGGCCATGGCGGGTCTCTTGGGTTCCGTTGGGGGTGGTTATTCCTGCGCGATCCAGGCGCGCATCACCTGGGCAACGCGCTTGGGGTCCTCGCGCACCGCCTGGCGGGCGCGCTCCAGACGCTGGTCGTAGGCGGTGGTCGCCGGCGAAGGTGACAACTCTTCCTCGCTATGCGTGAGCGCGGACGCAGGCTGCCCGGGCAGCGCTGCCCGCCCGACCGCGGCCGCGGCGTCGGCGGGCTCCGGCGGCGCCAGCGCGGCCAACTGCTCCGGGGTCAGCACCTTGCGGTCCGGTCCGCCGAACAGGCCGCGCATCACCGGGCGGATCACCGCGATGATCAGCACCAGCAACACCAGGGCGCCCAAGGCCTCGCGGGCAACGTCGCGCAACTCCGGGCGCTCCAGCAGCGGCACTTCCGGCTCCACATAGGCTTCGGTCGGCGCGAACGGCGCGTTCTGCACGGTGACGCTGTCGCCACGCTGGGCATCGAAGCCCACCGCTTCCTTGACCAGCGCCTCCATGCGGCTCAGCTCCTCGGGCTTGAGGGCGCTCGGCACCATGCCGCCCTTGCCATCGGGGCGCGGCAGGTAGTCCACCAGCACCGCCACCGACAGGCGCTGGATGCGACCCGGCGCCTGCTTGCTGTAGCGCACGGTCTTGTCGATTTCGTAATTGCGGGTGCTGCTGCGGCTCTGCGGGCCACTGGCCTCGACACCCGAATTGGCAGCGGACGCCGGCGCGGCGGTGGCCAGCGTCGGTGTGGGGCTGTTGGGATCGGCGACGCCGGTCGTCGCGGGAGCCGCGGCGGCAGCGACAGGTGCGACCTCCGGCGGCTTGTTGCTGGTGGCTCCCGGCACACCGCGCGCCGCCACCGAGGCATCGCGCTCCTCGCGGGTCTGCTCGCTGCGGATCGCCTGCGGATTCGGCTGGTATTGCTCCTCGGTCTGCTCGGCGCTGGTGAAGTCCATGTCGGCCACCACCTGGGCGCTGATCCGGCCGCTGCCGGTGAGCGGCAGCAGGATGTCCTGCACCCGCCGCGTGTAGTCGTCCTCGACCCGGCGCACATGCTCGAACTGGCTGTTGGTGAGCGCGCCGGCGCTGTCGCGGCTGTCGTCGGTGAGCAGATCACCGGCCTGATCGACCACGGTCACCGCCGTCGCCGGCAGCTCCGGCACGCTGGAAGACACCACATGAACGATGCTCGCCACCTGCTGCGGCGTCAGCGTGCGGCCAGGGTGCAGTTCGACCAGCACCGAGGCGCTGGGCGTGGTGCGGCCACGGGCGAAGGCCGAGGCCTTGGGAATGGCCAGATGCACGCGCGCGCTCTTCACCGGCTGCAAGGCGCTGATGGTGCGTACCAGCTCGGTCTCCAGCGCGTTCTGGTAGCGCGCGCTCTCGATGAACTGCGAAACACCGAAACCCTGCTCGCCGCGAATCGACTCGAAACCGACGCCACCGGCCTTGGGCAGGCCCTGCCCGGCCAGCTTCAGCCGCGCCGTACGCAATTGCGCCGCCGGCACGGTGAGCGCGCCAGTGTCGGGATCGACGCGGTTCTCGATGCCGGCGGCAGTGAGCGCGTCGGCCATCAGCGCCACGTCCTGTTCCGGCAGGCCCGAGTACAACGGCTGAAAGCCCGGCGCCCGCGACCACATGAACAGCGAGAGTCCGGCGGCGATTGCCGCCGCCAGACCGACGAGCAGGAGCAACTGGCTCAAGCCCGGGACGGCGCTGATGCGCTCGCCCAAGGAGCGGAGGTTGTCGGGTTGATCCGGGGTGAGCACGGCTTCACGCATGGCTTAGCTCGCGGCTCAGATCGGCATGTTCATGATGTCTTGGTAGGCGGCAACCACCCGGTTGCGCACCTCCACCGCCGCCCGGAAGTTCACCTGCGCGCGGGCGCCGGCGATCATCACCGAGGCGAGGTCCACCGACTTGTCGCCCAGCTCGAAGCGGGTGGACAGATCCGCCGCCGTGTTCTGCGCGCTGGCGACGCCGTCCACCGCCTTGCCGAGGGTATTACTAAAGTCCGCGAGCGCCTTGCCGTTATCGGTTGCAGCGGGAGCACGCGCCGAGGCCGCATTGAGCGTGCGGATCTGGGCGAGAACCTGGTTGATGCCGATGTCGTTCATTGCGGGCCCTTGAGGCGCGGGTTTGAGCGGGCTTGGAGCAAGTCCCGGACCAGCCTGGGTGTCGGGTCTTTGACGGGGTTTGTGTAAGCCGCGAGGCCGGGCTAATGGCGCCTCGCAAGGCGCGGGCGCAGAGACTTTGAGGTCCCCCTCCCCCTTGCAGGGAGGGGTTAGGGGAGGGGGAAAGCCGTGGCGGAGTGCAACGCCTTCGTCTTGGTCTGCGTGTGTGTGGTTCGCGCCTTCGCGCTCTGCTGGCCTCGCAGGGCTTGATAGCTTTTTTTCGCCTCTTGGCGACTCACTTTTCTTTGCTTGTGCAAAGAAAAGTAAGCAAAAGAAAGCACCCCCCTGCGTAGCGCCCCC
>SCVA01000051.1 GCA_004297005.1 Nevskiaceae bacterium | reverse complement strand
GATCTGCTCCACAGCACCACGCTTGAACTCAACGCTGTACTTCCTTCGCTTCGACATAAACACTCCTTGTGGCCATCTTCGGCCTTCTTTGAAGTGTCCGCGCTAACGGGGTAGAACCCCTCGCGCCTTGCGCCGCTGTAGGGCGACATTGACCTCGTCGACCAAGTCGCGCCCATACAGGTTGACGTAGACCATCGCCATCTTGATGTCTTTGTGCCCGAGGATGGCGGCAATCTTTCGAGCGTCCATTCCCCCTTCGGCCAAACGGCTTCCCGCCTCATGCCGCAGGTCGTGAAAGCGGAAGTCCTCGACGCCAGCCCGTTCCTTCGCCTGAGCCCACATCTTCTCGAAGACGTACGGGCTGCGCTTGCCTTCCTTGCGGCCGGGTTCGCCGAAAAAGATCAGGTCGGTGTCCATTGGGCGGGCGGGATGGTCCATCGCCTCGCGCAAAGCGCCGAGGGCCATGTCGCTCAGAGGCACTTCCCGCGGCTCGTCGTTCTTGGTCCGGTGAAGGATGGCAACCCGCTTGGGCAGGTTCACCTGGGATTGGCGTAGCGAGGTGATTTCGGAAGAGCGCATCCCCGTCTCCAGGGCGACGCGCACGACCCAGCCGAGCATGGGGTTGCTATGGGCATCCACTTCCCGAAGAAGCCGCTTCTCCTCGTCGGCCTTGAGCCGGCGGAAGCGGCTCGGGGCCGCCTTGGGCTTTCTGATGATCGTGCAAGGGTTGTACACCAGCCCCATGCGCCACTCGCGTATGGCCACCGAGAACAAGTTGCTGAGAATCGCCAGCTCATTGCGCACCGTGCTGGCGGAGCGTTCTCCGTCGCGTGAACCGCGCGGGTTTATCGCCCCGGCGAGCCGCTGGTCCCGATACTTTGAAACCAGCTCCGGTGTCACGGCAGCGAGGGAGTAGCTGCCGAAGTACTGCGCGAGGAGGGGGATGCGCCGCTTCTCGCCGCGTTGGCTGCTCGGCGCCTTGGTGGGCGTCACTTCCTTGAGATAGCGATCCAGCGCCTCGCGCACGGTCGTTCTCTCGGCGGGCGCCCGCTGGATATAGATGCCGCGCACCATCTCGTCTTCGGTCTTGCGGGCCCAGTCCTCGACATCGCGCTTGACGCGCATGGTCATGGTCGCGGTCGGCCATCCCTTCATGCGGATAACGGCTTTCCACTTGCCGGACTCGGTGCGAACGATGGTGGCCACACATCCCTCCTTGCCGCGCCCGCACTGTACTGAAACTGTACCGGCGCCGGATTTCACGGGTCTTTGGTGGGCCCACTCGGACTTGAACCGAGAACCAAAGGATTATGAGTCCTCTGCTCTAACCAATTGAGCTATAGGCCCTTTTTGCAAAGACGCTGCTTTGGAGGTGATTCTGTGAGGGCTAACGTACCGGGTCAAGGACTGGTGGATTATGAGTCCCCTGCTCTAACCATTGAGCTAAAGGCCCGCCGAGCGCTGCGAGGGCGGGATTTTAAGCGCTGTTGGCTCTGGCGTTGCGCCGCGCCTGGCCGGGGCCGTAGCCGTGGATGCGCTTGAAGCCGCGGCGGAAGGCGGCTTCGGTCTCAAAGCCCAGCTGGCCAGATACCGCCGCCACCGACAAGCGCGGGTCGCGCAGCAGGCGCAGGGCCTCGGTCATCCGCCAGCGGGCGAGATAGCGCATCGGTGGCTCGCCCAGCACTTCGTTGAAGCGCTGGGCGAAGGTGGCGCGGGACTGGTGGGCGCGCTCGGCCAGCAAGGCCACGGTCCAGTCTTCGCCAGGCGCGGTATGGATGGCCGCCAGCGCCGGCGCCAGTCTGGGGTCGATCAGCGCCGACAGCAGGCCGCGCGCTTCGTCGCGCTGCTGCAGGTGGTGGCGCAGGGCGATGACGAACAGGGCGTCGCAGAGCTTGTCCATCACCGCCCGGCTGCCAAAGGCGCGCCGCCGTGCCTCCTCGCGCAGCAGGCTGGCCAGACCCTGCAGGCTGGGGCCGCCGGCGGAAGCGGGCACCACCAGGCAGGGCGGCAGGGCGCGGATCATCGGCGCGGCGGCCTGGCCCTCGAATTCAAATTCGCCACAGAGCAGCACTGCGTTGGCATCGTCGGATTCCTGCTCTGGCGTCGCCGCGCTGCATAGGAGGTGCGCCGCGCCGCCGGGGAACAGCACGAGATCGCCGGCGTCCAGGCAGAGCGTGCGTGGCAGGCCGTCGGCGCGGATGTAGCAGCGGCCTTGTTCAACCAAATGAAACCAGGCGAGTGGCGCGTCGGGCTCGGGTTCTTCCCAGCGGCCGCAGAGTTCCAGCCGGTCGGTGAGCCGGGCGCGTAGCTGGTACGCGGCCAGCAGGCTTTGCAGCACCGCTTCGGCGGGGCTGTTGTCCAGATCATTGGCGGCTGGAGTTTCGGTCATAAATGCTGGACGGGGGCGACCGGTGCGGCTGCCCGGTGCCCCCTAGTATGGCGGCGTTCCTTCTCAGAGCCAGCCATGCCTCTCGCCAACTTCGCCCTGCGCCTGCAAACCCAGCTCGACGCTAGCCGTCGCGCTGACTGGTTGGCGCCGCTGCTGCTACGCGTCTACCTCGCACCGGTGATGTGGATGGCGGGCTGGAACAAGGCCATGAGCTTCTCCGACACCGTGGACTGGTTTGGCAACGCCGAATGGGGCCTGGGCCTGCCGTTTCCGGCCCTGATGGCCAGCCTGGCGATCGCCGCCGAGTTGGGCGGTGCGCTGAGTCTGGCTCTCGGTCTGGCGCTGCGCTGGATGGCCTTGCCGATGATGGCGACCATGCTGGTGGCCATCGCCACCGTGCACTGGGAAAACGGCTGGCTGGCGATCTCCGAAGGCATGGGGCTGTTCGCCACCGAGCGGACCATGGAGGCCACTGCCGCGCTCCACCGCGCCAAGGAGCTGCTCATGCAGAGCGGGGAATACGAGGAGTTGACCCGACACGGCTCACTGGTGGTATTGAACAACGGTGTGGAATTCGCGGTCACTTATCTGGTCATGCTGCTGTCGCTGTTCTTCACCGGCGCTGGTCGCTGGGTCAGCCTGGACTACTGGATACGCCGTCGGCTCGATGCATCTGCGGCTGCCCGGACGGCGTAGAGTGCTGGCGGGCCGCATAGAGCCCGCATCATTTCAATCACGGCCGCGTTCGCGGCCACTGCAACCCTGGAGACACCACCATGCGTAACCTCAACAAGAAGCCCCTCGCTCTCGCTCTCGGCACCGCCTTCGCCTTCTGTGGCGCGGCGCCGGTGTTCGCCGCTTCCGATCTCTCCTCCGGCTACATGGTCGCCTCCATCGGCGACGCCAAGACCGGCGAGGCGAAGTGCGGTGAAGGCAAGTGCGGTGCCGGCAAGAAGACGACCGAAGCCAAGTGTGGCGCCGAGAAGAAGGCTGGCGAAGCCAAGTGCGGTGAAGCCAAGTGCGGCGCCGAGAAGAAGGCCGCCGAAGCCAAGTGTGGCGCCGAGAAGAAGGCTGGCGAAGCCAAGTGCGGTGAAGCCAAGTGCGGCGCCGACAAGGCTAAGACCCATTAAGGGTTCCGGTAGAGATCGGTTGATTTGCCCATGAATACCCGCACCGTGTCCGCCGTCAGTCCGGCGCTACGCGGTGCGGGCCTTGGCTTGCGCCGAGCCCTGCTCGGCCCGCTGAGTGAAGTGGCGCCGATGCCTGGTGAGGGCATCGGCTTTCTGGAAGTGGCGCCGGAAAACTGGATGCGCATGGGCGGTCGCCTTGGGCGGCAGTTTCGTGCCTTTACCGAGCGCTTTCCGTTTGTGGCGCATGGCCTGTCGCTCTCGATTGGCTCGCCGGCGGCGCTGGATGAAGATTTCGTCCGCGCGCTTAAGGTCTTTCTCGACCAGCACGGCATCGCCGATTATTCCGAACATCTCACGTTCTGCTCGGACGACGGTCATCTCTACGACCTGATGCCGATCCCGTTCACCGAAGAGGCGGTGGACTATGTGGCGGCGCGCGTGCGCCGCGTGCAGGACATCCTCGAACGCCGTATCGCGCTGGAAAACGCCAGCTACTACACCCCGCTGGCCACCGAGCTGAGCGAGGCCGAGTTCGTCCGCGCGGTGGTTGAGCGTGCCGACTGTGACCTGCTGCTCGATGTGAACAACCTGGTGGTCAACAGCATCAACCACCGCTACGATGCCCTCGGCTTTCTCGACGCGCTGCCGCTGGAACGGGTGCGTTACCTACATCTCGCCGGCCACTACGTCGAAGCCGAAGACCTGCGCATCGACACGCACGGAAGTGAGGTTGACGATCCGGCCTGGACGCTGCTGGACGAGGTCTACACCCGCCTGGGGCCGGTGCCGACGCTGCTGGAGCGCGACTTCAACATCCCGCCGCTAGCGGAGCTGATGCAGGAAATTCAGCGCATCAATGCCGCACAGGCCAGGGTCCAACCATCGCTGCGGGTCGCGCATGGCTGAGACCGACATGCGGCCGGGCTTCCAGCAGTTGCAGTACGCCTTCACCGCGCATCTGCGTGATCCCGAGGCGCAGCCCGGCCCGGCGGGCATTGAAGAGCGCCGTCTGCGCGTCTACCGCGAGCTGTTCTACAACAATGTCGAGGGCTTTCTGGCCAATGCCTTCCCGGTGATCCGCCAATTGCTGGTTGACGCTGACTGGCACCGGTTGGTGCGTGACTTCTACGCCAGGCACCAGTGCCGGGATCCCTTGTTCAACGGCATTGCCGAGGAATTTGTCCGCTACCTCCAGGACGAGCGTGGCGCGCCGCCGGAAGATCCCCCCTTTCTGCCCGAGCTGGCGCATTACGAGTGGGTGGAGCTGGCGCTGTCGATTGCCGAGGATGCCGGAGACCCGGGACTCGTTGCCGTCGATGCTTCCGCTCGCACCGATGAAGCGGAGCGGGAGCTGGCCGACCCCAACGGCGATCTGCTGGCCGCGCCGCCCTACGTCTCACCCTTGGCCTGGACGTTGGGGTACGACTACCCGGTGCACCGCATCGGTCCGCAATTCCAGCCCACCGAGCCGGGCGGCGAGACCACCTGGCTGGTGGTGTATCGCAACCGCCAAGATGAGGTGCGCTTCCTGGAGATCAACGCCGTCACCGCCCGCCTGTTGGCGCTGGCAGCCGAACAGCCGCGGGCCAGTGGCCGCGAGCTGATCGCCACCATTGCCGCCGAACTGGGCGTGGCGGCCGAAACCCTGATCACACCCGGGCTGACCATGCTGCAAGGCCTGCGCGAACGCGATGTGATCGTCGGCACCCGCCGCTAGCTTGAAATCGCGCCCGACCGCCGCATGCTAGCGGCCTTCCAACTTGCCGCCTTCGCATCCATGAACCCTGAGAAAGCAACCTTCGCCGCCGGCTGTTTCTGGGGTGTGGAATACAAGTTCGCCCGCCGTCCTGGCGTGCTGGCCACGCGGGTGGGCTACGAGGGCGGCACCCTGGCCCAGCCCACCTACAAGCAGGTCTGTACCGACCGCACCGGGCATGCCGAGGTGGTGGAACTGAGCTACGACCCGGCGCAGACCAGCTACGAGGCACTGGTGCGCTACTTCTTCGAGATGCACGATCCGACCACGCTCAATCGCCAGGGCGAGGATGTCGGCACCCAATATCGCTCGGTGATCTTCACCCACAGCGCGGAGCAGCAACTGATCGCCGAGCGGCTGCGCGAAGAGCTCAACGTCGGCCCGTTCGCCGGTCGCATCGTCACCCGCGTCGAGCCGGCGAGCACCTTCTGGCCGGCCGAGGAATACCACCAGAAGTACGGCGAGAAGCACCCCGGCCTGGCTTGCGCCTTCTGAGGCGCATCGGCGGCGAAGCTTGATTCGTCCGCAATCCGCGGCCAACAAAAAGCCCGGCGGCGCCGGGCTTTCATGCGACCTCCGCGAGGTCAGTAGCCGCGCGCGATGGTCAGGCCCTTGAGCAGATTCAGCGCCTCGTAGAGCTGGTAGTCGTTCTCGGCCAGGCTCTGCTCGTCGGCGGCGACCTTATCCGCCGCGGCCTTGGCTTCCGCCTTCTTGGCTTCGTCGGCCTTGGCGGCGTCGGTGTTGTCGAGACGGCCCTTGAGGTCGGCTTCCTTTTCGCGGATGCCTTCGAAGGGGTCGCCGTCGGCCTTGCTGATCTTCACCGGCTGGAAGCTGATGTCCGGCTCGATACCTTCGGCCTGGATCGAGCGGCCGGAGGGTGTGTAGTAGCGGGCGGTGGTGATCTTGATGGCACTGTCGTTGGCGAGCGGCAGGATGGTCTGCACCGAGCCCTTGCCGAACGTCTTGCTGCCGACGATCACCGCACGGCGGGTGTCCTGCAGGGCGCCGGCGACGATCTCGGCCGCCGAAGCGGAGCCGCCGTTGACCAGCACCACCAGCGGCCGGCCCGAGAGCTCGTCCCCAGGCGTGGCGTTGAACACGCGGTTGGAGTCGGCGTCACGGCCCTTGATGCTGACCACCTGGCCCTTGTCGATGAAGGCGTCGGAGACATCCACCGCGGCGTTCAGCACGCCGCCCGGGTTGTTGCGCAGGTCCAGCACCAAGCCGCGCAGGTCGCCATCCTTCTTGATCTTCTTGAGCTCTTCCAGCACCAGCTTGCCAGTGGTGGCGGTGAACTGGCTGACACGCAGATAGCCGTAGCCCGGCTCCAGCAGCTTGCCCTTGGCGGAAGCGACATTGATGGTGTCGCGCTTCATGTCGAACACCAGCGGCTTGTCTGCAGACTGACGCAGCACCGTGAGGCTGATCTTGCTGCCGGGGTCGCCGCGCATCTTGTCCACCGCTTCCTTCAGCGACAGGCCGCGCACGGTGTCCTCGTTGATCTTGACGATGAAATCGCCGGACTGGATGCCGGCCTTGGCCGCCGGAGTGTCGTCGATCGGGCTGACCACGAATACCAGACCGTCCTTCATCTGTACTTCGATACCCAGGCCACCGAACTTGCCGGTGGTGGTGGTGCTCATGTCCTTGAACTCGTCCTTGTCCAGATAAGACGAGTGCGGGTCGAGGCCGGCGAGCATGCCGCGCACCGCGTTCTCCAGCAGCTTGTCGTCGCTGACCGGCTCGACGTAGTCGCTCTTCACCCGGTTGAGAATTTCCACGAAGGCCTGCAGGTCCTTCAGGGGCAGCGTGTCGCTGCTGGGCACCTGCTTTTCGGCCAACACGCCGTGAGTCAGGGTGATGCCGACGCCGAGGACCGCACCGGTGGCCAGCGCGAGGGTGAGACGAACTCTGGAAGACATGGAAATCAATTGCGAAAGTGGCGGAAACCGAGAGCTTGGACAATACCACAGCGTTTTCGTGCGGCCGCCGAAAGTGACAGACAGGCGGTTCGGTTGTGGTGGTGGCTGGTGCGCCGGACAGAAATCCGGATCAGGGTGCCAGCCAGAGTCTCGGGTCGAGCGGTTCGGTGCCCTTGCGGACCTCGAAATACAGACCAGTGCGGTCGTGGCCGCCGGAATCTCCGACCGCGCCGAGGTTGTCGCCGGGAGCGACGTTGTCGCCGGCCTTCACTGCGGTGCCGTCGAGATGGCCGTAAAGGGTGAAATGGCCATCCTCGTGTTCCAGGATCACGATCAGGCCGTAGCGGTGCATGTAGCCCACATAGGCCACCCGGCCACGCGCGGAGGCCGCCACCGGGGTGCCACGCTCGGCGGCGATCCACAGGCCTTTCCAGCTCAGCTTGCCACCCACCTTGGGATCGCCGTAGTTGGCCAGCAGCGGGCCGCGCACCGGCCACCCCATGCGGCCACGGGCCTGGCCGAACGGTCGCGCCGGCTGGCCGTCGCGTTCGATGGTCTTGGGCGTGGTCACCGGCGCGTCGGCGAGCACGTCGCGCACGGTACTGAGCAGCTTCACCAGCTCCTGCTCGCTGCGCTGCAGACGCTTGAGCTGGTCCTCCTCATCGCCGATGCGCTCGTTCAGGCGCGCCAGCAGCCGCTCGCGTTCCCGCTTCAGGCGCAGCTCCTCGTTCAGCGCTAGCTCGTGCTGGGCCCTGGTGTCAGCCATGCGCTGGGTCTCGCTGCGAATCCGCGCTTCCGCTTCTTCCAGGGTCTTGAGATCGGCCTGGATGCCACGCACCCGGTCGGCGCGGGCACGACCCAGGTAGTCGTGATAGGTGAGCAGCCGGCCTACGGGCACCGCGCTGTCCTGCGACAGCAGCAACTTGAGCTGGTCGCGCTGACCGCCGACGAAGGCGGCGCGCAATTGCTGGGCCAGAGCCAGACGCTCGCCGCCCAGGCGCTGCTGGGCGAGGTCGCGCTGCGTCTGGGCGCGGGTCAGCTCCGCCTGGCGGGCCGCCAGCTCCTCGGTCAGCCGGCTCAGGCTGGCCTGGCTGGCGGCCAGGCTTTTTTCGGCGGCTTCGATCTGGTCGTCCAGCACGTCACGCTGGCCGCGGTCCTTGTCCAGGGAGCGGCCCAGGGCCTCGATGCGGCTGCGCACCCGGTCCAGCTCCTTCTGGCTGGCGGCGGGCTTGGCATCCGCCTTGCCGCCCGCGGCGGGGGCCGGGGCGGCGACCGTCAGGGCCAGTCCGGCGGCAAACATCAGCAGGGTGAGCGGAACGCGCAAGGTGGAAGGCGCCTTTCGAGGCGGTATCAGCGGTGAGATAATCCAATCTAACTCAATTCCCGATGGATTCGATGCAACAGCTCCTGCAGTTCGCCGCCGCCCACCCACTGCTGATGGCCGCGCTCGGCGCCACCGTGCTGGCCCTGATCGCCAACGAGGTCCACGGCTCGCTCACCGGCGGCAAGAAGCTGCCGCCCGCCGAAGCGGTGCGGCTGATCAACGACCGCGACGCGCGGGTGGTCGATGTGCGTCCGGTGGCTGACTTCAAGAAGGGCCACCTGCTGGGCGCGGTCAACATCCCGCACGACAAGCTCAAGGGCCGGCTCACCGAGCTGGAAAAGGACAAGTCCAAGCCCCTGATCGTCTATTGCGCCCTGGGCGGCACCTCGCGGGAATCGGTGCTGCTGCTCAAGCAGGCCGGCTTCGCCGAGGTCTACCCGCTGGCCGGTGGCCTCAACGCCTGGGTCGGCGCCAGCTTGCCGGTGACGGCCAAGTAGCCATGAAGCCGGTCCGGATGTACACCGCCGGCTATTGCCCTTACTGCACGCTGGCCAAGCGCCTGCTGGCCAGCAAGGGCGTCACGCCGGAGGAAGTGCAGGTCGACCGCGACCCGGCCGTGCGGCAGGAGATGATGGAGCGCACCGGCCGCCGCACGGTGCCGCAGATTTATGTTGGCGATACCCACGTCGGCGGCTTCGACGATCTGGCCGCGCTGGAGCGTGCCGGCGGTCTGGACCCGCTGCTGAAAGACTAGCCTGCGGTCCAGACGCTAGACTGTGCCCCCTTGAGCGCCTGGCCCCAGGGGCCGCGCGCCGTTTGTTTCCCCACCTTGCGAATCCCCATGACCGATACCGCCGCTCCCCAGACCGCGCCCGCCACCGGACCGCAGGTCCTGCTGCAGAAGATCTACCTCAAGGACGCCTCCATCGAGATCCCCCAGGCGCCGGCGATCTTCGCCCGCACCGAGCAGCCGGCCATCGACATCGCGCTCAATACCAATGCGCAGAACGTCGGCAATGACAACTTCCAGGTGACGCTATCGGTGACGGTTACCGCCAAGCTGCCGACCGGCGAAACCGCCTTTCTGATCGAGGCGCATCAGGCCGGCATCTTCACCATCCGCGGCTTCGAGAACCCGGCCGACGTCGAAGGCGTGCTGGGCGTGTTCTGCCCCAACACCATCTTCCCCTTCGCCCGCGAGAGCGTCGCCGACCTGATGCAGCGCGCCGGTTTCTCGCCGGTGCTGCTGCAGCCGGTGAATTTCGAGGCGCTGTTCATCGAGCACCGCAACCGTCGCGCCACCGCGGCTGCCGCGCCGGCTGCCGTCGCCCACTAAGGAAGGCTCCCGGTGCAGGCGCGGCTGGCGGTGCTCGGCGCCGGTTCGTTTGGAACCGCGCTTGCCATCCATCTCGCCCGCCGCGGCCACCCGACCCTGCTCTGGGGGCGCAGCCACGGCAGCATGGCGGTGATGGAGTCGGCGCGCGAGAACGCCGACTACCTGCCCGGCCTGCCGTTCCCGGCCAAGCTGCGCGCGCTATCGGACCTTCAGTACACCGTCACGGAGTCCGAGGACCTGCTGATCGCCACGCCCAGCAGCGCCCTGGCCAGCACCGTGCGGGCGGTGGCGCCGCTGTTGCGGGCGGGGCAGGGCATCGTCTGCGCCTGCAAGGGCCTGGAGCCGGGTAGCGCGCGCATGGCCCATGAGGTGATCGCCGCCGGTCTGGCCGAGGCCAGCCATCCGGTGGCCATCCTCTCCGGCCCGACCTTCGCCAAGGAACTGGCCATGGGCCTGCCGACGGCGGTGGTGATCGCCTCTGGCGACAAGGCCTTCGCCGAGAAGATCGCGCACGAGTTCCACGGCGACGGCTTCCGCGCCTACCCTTCAGACGACGTGATCGGCGTCGAGATCGGCGGTGCCGCCAAGAACGTCATGGCGATCGGCGTCGGGATCGCCGATGGTCTAGGGCTGGGCGCCAACACCCGCGCCGGCTTCATCGCCCGCAGTCTGAGCGAGCTGATGCGCCTCGGCGTCGCGGCGGGCGCCAAGCCGGAGACTTTCATGGGCCTCGCCGGGCTCGGCGATCTGGTGCTTACCTGCACCGACAACCAGTCGCGCAACCGCCGCTTCGGCCTGCTGCTGGCCGAGGGCAAGACGCCGGCCGAGGCCGCCGCCACCATCGGCCAGGTGGTCGAGGGCGCCAAGGCCGCCGCCGAGGTTCTGCGGCTGGCCGACCGCCTGGGCGTCGATACCCCGATCACCCGCGAGATCGCCAAGGTGATCGCCGGCGAGATCAAGCCGGTGGAAGCGGTTTCCACCCTGGCGCAGCGGCCGCTGCGTTCCGAGCAGCACTGATCGACCGCCGCATCCGCTGCCGCTAAGCTGCGCCGGCGCGGACACGGGCAAGTGGCCGCCGTAGCAACAGCATTCCAATCGATTCGAGGGAGAACCCGATGAAACACTGGCTCCGTCTGCCCGTCGCGGGCGTTCTTGGCGCGCAGCTTCTGGCCTGCGGTGGCGGCGGTGATTTGCAGGGGGCGCCGGATGCCTCCGCGCCCGCTGACCTGAAGTCCGCCGACGAAGTGGCGGCAGTGGTGGTGATCGCCGGCAGCCTGCCCGGGCTGGCGGCTAGCGCGGACAGCAGCGCCGCAAGTGCCAGCCCCACCCTGATGGCGAGCGCCAAGGCTCTGAACGTGCGACAGCGGAGCACTCTCCAGGCAAAGGCGGCGCAGCCCAAGGGCACCAGCACCCGAGCCTGCAATGGTGGCGGTAGCGCCAGCTTCACCACCGACGACGGCACGCTCTACGCCGAGGACGGCAGCACGGTCGCCAGCCAGTGCGTGGACATCCTGCGCAACAACGCCAATCAAGAGGTGGCCCGCAGCACCGCCAACGGGCGCCTGGCCGAGAAGTGCGTTGATAGCGCCCAGACCGCCAGCAATTGCGCCAGCTACCAGGGCAGCGTCGGCCAGGGCTCGACGCCGTTCAGCCTGACCTATAAAGAGGCGGCGCAGGGCGGCGAAGACAGCAGCAGCAGCGGCCTGTTCAGCTATTCCAGCGTCAACGACGCCAACGGCGACAGCGAAACCCTGCAGGGCACGCTGTCGGTCAGCGACCACCGCGCGCAGCAGACTGCCACGATGTTGTTCGATCAGTTGCGCCAGCGGAGCAGCTTTAACTCTGGAGTCGAGAGCCTGCGCCTGGATGGCGGCCTGGGCTTCGCCAGCAATACCCGCCGCTGCTTCAGCGGCAAGCTGCATCTGGAAACCCTGACGCCGGTCACTCTTGACGGCAACGGAACCAGCACCAGTGGCCGCCTCGCCATCACCGATGGCGGCAATGCCCGCTACGAGGTGGAGTTCCTCAGCGCCGGTTCGATCTCGGTCAATTACAAGGGCCAGTTGACCACCTACACCGCCAGCCAACTGGCGAATTTCTGCCAGTAGGGCGGGCGCTCAGGCCCCGCCCGCGAAGCCCTGCTGCCGCCAGGCCTCGTAGACCGCCACCGCCGCCGCATTGGCGAGGTTGAGCGAGCGCGAGCCGGGCAGCATGGGCAGGCGCAGGCATTGCTCGGCGGGCAGGCTGTCGAGCAGCGCCTGCGGCAGGCCGCGAGTCTCGCTGCCGAACAGCAGGGCGTCGCCGTCGGAGAAGCTGGCCTCACTGTAGAGGCGTTCGGCGCGGGTGCTGAAGGCCCAGATGCGCGCCTGCGGCAATGCGGCGCGGAAGGCGGCGAAGTCGGCGTGCTCCTGCACCCGCGCCCACTCGTGGTAATCGAGGCCGGCGCGTTGCAGATCCTTGTCGCGCAGGTAGAAGCCGAGCGGATGGATCAGGTGCAGCGCCACGCCGGTGTTGGCTGCGAGGCGGATGAGATTGCCGGTGTTGGGCGGGATTTCCGGCTGGTGCAGGGCGAGATGGATCATGCCGCCATTGTCGCTGCTGGATTGACAGCGCCATAGGCCGTTACTAGCCTGCCGGCATCAGTTAACCCGTGTGGAGTGCCCATGAACAAGCTCGCCCCGATGCTGCTCGCCGCCTTGCTGGCCGGTGGCGCTGCCCAGGCCTCCGACAGCAGCTTGAGCCAGGTCGACGAAGCGCCCTCGGCTGGCGCCATGGCTTTCGATCTGCTGTTGGTGCGACCACTGGGCCTGGTCACCACGGTGTTGGGCACCGGCATCTTCATCCTGCAGCTTCCGTTCGACTTCGGTAGCGAGAACAGCAAGGGCAAGGCCTTCGACACCCTAGTCGCCGAGCCGGCCCGCTATACCTTCGTGCGCGAGCTGGGCAGCACCGAGTAAGGCCGCCAGATTCGGTCCGGGGCCGAAGGCCGCGCCGCGTAGCAGCGCCCCCCCGCGGCCCCTCCGAAAGTTGCCGGGCACTCGCGCACCGAGTGGACGCGAGCCCTCGCCTTAGCGCAACACCGTCCCGTCCGCCGCCAGCACCGTCACCGGCGCCAGCTTCAGCGCCCGCACCGAGGCCTCGATCCTGGCGAGGTCGCCGACTACGAACCAGCTCAGCGCCTCCGGCCGCGCCAGCCGCCGCGCCGCCGCGGTCACCGCCTTGGCGTCCAGCGCCGACAGCCGCGCCGCGAAGCCGCTGTAGTGATCTTCCGGCAGTCCGTAGACCAGCAAGCGCCGGTACAGATCAAGCACGCCATCGGCGGTCTCCGCCGCGCCGGGCAGGGTGCGCACCAGGGATTTGCGCGCCGCGTCCAGCTCCGCAGCCGTGGGCGGGCGCGGTCCGCCGAGCGCGGCGATTTCCGCGCGCGCCTCGCGCAGGGCGTCGGCGCTGTGGTCGCGCTCCACCGCCGCCTGCACGTAGAACAGTGCCGGCCCCACCGCCTCGCCGAGTCCGCTGGAGGCGCCATAGCTCCAGTGCTTGTCCTCGCGCAGGTTCATGTTCAGTCGCGAGGTGAACAGGCCGCCGAGCACCGCATTGGCCAGTTCCATCGCCTCGCGCTGGGGATCGTTCAGGGTCGGCGCCAGGTCGGCGGCGGCGATCAGCGTCTGCTCGGCGCCCGGCTTGTCGAACAGATAGATCCTGGGCGCCGGCGCGCTCACCGGCGGCAGGGCGCTGGTCGCCGCCACCACTGTGGAGTCGCCCTGCCAGCTGCCGAACTGCGCTTCCAGCAGTGGCTGCAGGCTGGCGACATCGACATCGCCGACCACCAGCAGACGCGCGCCCTCCGGACGCAGGAAACGCGCCGCGAGCGCGCGCAGGCTGTCGGTGTTCAGCGCCAGGGTCGCCGCTTCCAGGCGCGGTAGGCTGTTGAAGCGGCCGTAGGGATGCTCGCCGTACATCAGCCGGTACTGGTTGAGGCCGAGGATGCCGCCGGGGCTGGCGGTATTGGCGCGCAGCCCGGCCAGCTTGCGCTGCTGGCGGCGCGCCAAGGCGTCGGCCGGGAAGCTCGGCTCGCGCAGATTGCGCAGGAACAGTTGCAGCGACTCCGGCAGGCGCGCGCGGGTGGCGCCGAGCGTGATCGCCACCGAGTCGGCATCGGTATCGACGCCGAAGCTGGCGCCGAGGTCGCCATAGGCTTCGGTGAGCCGCTCGGCGCTCAGGCCGGCCGCGCCCTCGCTGAGCATGCCCAGCAGCATCTCGACGTTGCCGGCCTCCGGCTGCGCCGCCGTGCCCCAGGGGAACAGCAGCGCCAGCCGCACCAGCGGCACCTCGTGGCGCTCGGCGAGCAGCACCTCGATGCCATTGCTCAGGCGAAAGCGCGACAAGGGCGGCAGCTGGATGCCGGCCGGCTCGCCCACCGCCGGTAGCTGCCGACGGTCGAGGTCGCCGCCGCTACCGGCCGCAAGGGCCGGTGACGGCAACACCGTGAGGCGGATCTGCCCCGGGGTCAGCCAGCGCTGCACGGCGGCGCGCACCGCTTCGGGCGTGGCTTCGCGCTGGGTCTGCCACTGCCGCTCGCAGGCTTCCGGCGAGCCCAGGAATACCTGGCAGGAGGCCAGCTCGGAGGCCTTGGAAGCGACACTCTCGCGGCCGGCCAGGCGCATCACGTAGAGCCGGGTCTTGATGCGCTCCAGCTCGCTGGCGGGGAAGGCCTGCTGCGCGAACTTCGCCAGCTCCTCGTCCAGCGCCGCCTCGGCGGCGGCGCGGTCGGCGTCCGGCTTGAGGCTGACGGTGATGACGAACTGCGAGCTCAGCTCGCCGGGGTCGATGTCGGCCGACACCGCGGTGGCCAGGCCGTCGCGGGTGACCAGGCGCCGGTACAGGCGACTGGCCTTGTCGCCGGCCAGCAGGTCGCCGGCAAAGCCGAGCATCAGGCTGTCGGCGCTGCCGCGACGGGCGACGTTCCAGGCACGGTACAGGCGTGGCTGGGTGACCTGGTCGGGCAGGGTCAGCCGGCGCTCCTCGGTCAGTGGTGCCACCCATTCGTCCTGGCGGGTCACCGCCGGGCCGGGCGGGATGCTGCCGAAGGCCTGCTCCACCCGCGCCACCGCGTCCTCGAAGCCGATGTCGCCGGCCAGCACCAGCGTCGCGTTGTTGGGGCCGTAGTAGCGGCGGAACCAGTCGTGGACGTCTGCCAGCGAGGCGCGGTCGAGATCCTCCATCGAACCGATGGTGGTCCAGGAATAGGGATGGCCGACCGGATAGAGCGCCTGGGTCAGCAGCTCGTCGACCTTGCCGTAGGGCTGGTTCTCGCGCTGGCGCTTTTCGTTTTTCACCACGCCGCGTTGCTCGTCGAGCTTGGCCTGGGTGACCGCCGGCAGCAGCTGGCCCATGCGGTCGGACTCCAGCCACAGCGCCAGGTCTAGCGCCTCGGTTGGCACGGTCTCGTAGAAGTTGGTGCGATCGCTATTGGTGGTGCCGTTGATCAGGCTGGCGCCGGCCGATTCCAGCGGCCGGAAGAACTCGTCGTCGTGGTGCGCCGAGCCGTTGAACATCAGGTGCTCGAACAGGTGCGCGAAGCCGGTCTTGCCGGGCTTCTCGTCCTTGCTGCCGACGTGATACCAGACCTGCACCGACACCAGCGGCGCCTTGTGGTCCTCATGCACCAGCAGCGTCAGGCCGTTCGCCAAGATATGCTTGCGGTAGCTCAGCGGCGCATCCGGCAGCGGGGCGGCAACCGGAGCGCCGATTGGCGCCGGTGGAGATGGCGTAGGCGTTTGCGGCTGGGCCAGTGCGGCACAACCGCTGAGGGCGAGCAGCGTGGCGCCGACGGCGCCACGGAAGGACCATTGCTTCAGGCGCGGAAACACAGGAATCGGATAGGGCATGACTGCCGTCGAAGAGAGTGTCGTGAAAGGTGCGCAGCATACGTGGGATGCCCGGCGCGTCGCCGGCCGCACTGCTCCGCTATGAACATCGCCCGCCCGGCAAGTTCCGGTCCGCCGCCGGAGATGCTGCTGCCGCTGCCGGCGCTCGATCCGGCCACCGGCCGCTGGTCGCACACCCTGCAATGGCCTTCGCCGCACTGTGATGCCCGGCCTGAGGGCGAGGTGGTGAGCCTGTTGGTGGTGCACCACATCTCGCTGCCGCCGGGCGAATACGGCGGCGCCTACATCGACCAGTTCTTCGCCGGCACCCTGGAGCCGACGGCGCATCCCTATTTCGCCAGCATCGCCGGGCTCAGGGTTTCCGCCCACGCCTGCGTATTCCGCGACGGCCGGGTGCATCAGTACGTGCCGACCACGCAGCGCGCCTGGCATGCCGGCGAGAGCTGCTTCGACGGCCGCGAGCGCTGCAATGATTTTTCCATCGGCATCGAGCTGGAAGGCGACGAGCAGGGGCCGTTCACCGATGCCCAGTACGTGGCGCTGGCACGGCTGGTGGTGGCGGCGATGCGCGCCTATCCGGCGCTGAAGCCCGAACGCATCGTCGGCCACAGCGACATCGCGCCGGGGCGCAAGACCGACCCCGGCCCCTGGTTCGACTGGCCGCGCCTGCTGGCGCTGGTGGAGTTCCCGCGATGAATTTCCTCGCGGTGCTGCTGGCGCTCGCCGCCGAGCGGCTGGTGCCGCACGGCCTGGGTTTTGGCCAGCCGGTGCTGCTGCGGGCGATCCTGCGCGCGCTGGATAAGGTCCGCCTTGGTGCCCTGCTGGCACGCAGCGCCGTGCTGCCCTGGCTGCTGACGGCGCTGGCGGTGGCGGCTGCCGCCTTTCTGCAAAGCCTGTTGCCGGGCTTGTTCCTGCAGGGCGTGTTCGGCGGTCTGGTGCTGTTCTTTTGCCTGGGGCCGCGCGATCTCACCGACGACGTGCAGGCCTTGCTGGCGGCGCGCGCCGCTGGCGACCTGCCCGAGGTGGCGCGGCTCGCGCGGCGGCTCCAGCACGGACCGGAGCCGGAAGCCAGCCACCGCAGTCTGCTGGGTGCGCTGTTCATCCAGAGTCACGAGAGGCTGTTCGGTGTGCTGCTCTGGTTTGTCGCGATGGGGCCGGCCGGCGCCGTGTTCTACCGGGTTGCCAGCCGTCTGCCGGCCCAGGTCGAGGCACTGGAACCCCACACCGCCGCCGCCAGCGCGGCGGCGCAACTGCATGGCCTCGCCGCCTGGCTGCCGGTGCGTTTCTGCGCCGCCCTGTTCGCCTTGGCCGGCAGCATGGATGACGCCCTGGCGGCGTGGCGGCGGGTCGGCGAACTGGAGTACCAACACGGCTGGCGCAGCCACAGTTGGGCGGTGCTGGCCGAGGTGGCGTCCTGCGCCCTGGCCACCGAGGAGGCCGACGGCAAGCAAGCGCCACCCCCCAATCTGGAATCGGCGCTGCGAGAAGTGCTGCGCATGCAGACCCGCGCCCTGCTCATCCTACTTGCCGGCTTCGCGGTGTTCACCACCGGGACCCTGATGTGAGGGCGGTGCCGGCCCGCGCCCTACTGGCGCTGGGGTTGTGGCTGCTCGCCAGCGGCGCCAGGGCCAGCGAGCGGGTTGTGGCCCTGGGACCGCACCTCACTGAACTGGTCTGCGCGGCGGGTGGCTGCGAACAGTTGGTGGGAGTGATCGCCTACAGCGATTTCCCACCGGCAGTCCGACGACTGCCGGTGGTGGGTGATGCCAGCCAGGTCAATCTGGAGGTGCTCTTGAGCCTGCGCCCCAGCCTGGTGCTGGCCTGGGACGGCGGCACCTCGCCGACCACCATTGCCCGGCTGCGGCGTTTGGGTCTCCGGGTCGAGCCAGTCAGAGTAGAGAGCCTCGAGGAAGTGGCGGCGGCCCTGGAGCGCATCGGCGCCTGGACTGGGCATGCCACCGAAGCCGTCGCTGCCGCTGGCAAGTACCGGCAAAGGCTGCAACGTTTGCGGCAGCGCTATGCGGACGCTCTACCACTGCGGGTGTTCTATCAGATCGAAACCGCGCCGCCCTACACGGTCAACAGCGCCAGTCCGATCAGCCAGGCGATCACGCTCTGCGGTGGCATCAATATCTTCGCCGGTCTGCCGACGCTGGCGGCGCCGGTCAGCAACGAGGCGGTGCTGGCGGCGCGTCCGGAGGTGGTGATCCACGGCGAACGCGACGGCAACGAGGTGCGGGCCTACTGGGCGCGCTTCCCACAGGCTCCGGTGCAGACACAGGGGCGCATCTACGCGGTCGACGCCGACCTGCTGACTCGCGCCGGGCCGCGGCTGATCGACGGCGCCGAGCAGCTCTGCGCGGCGCTGGACCTTGCTCGGGAGGCTCTCCAATAAAAACGGCCCACCTTGCGGCGGGCCGGGTGACTCG
Source organism: Nevskiaceae bacterium (assembly GCA_004297005.1). GTDB lineage: Bacteria > Pseudomonadota > Gammaproteobacteria > Nevskiales > Nevskiaceae > Stagnimonas. The sequence goes on along the minus strand of SCVA01000051.1, from coordinate 16,218 downwards.
TCCCTGAGTCAGCCCTCCCGGGCAGGGAGGGTTGTGCACGAAATTCAGCGCGAGGGCTGTTGATGCATACCGTAAGCGGCGCCTGCACCGCAGGCAATCCGGAAATCGACCGTTTGTCGGAAAAAACACCTTCTGAATCTGACAGTTACCACAGTTTCATGTGAATTTATCGTCATGTTTCTTCTGGCGCCGGACATAAAAAAACCGCCCTGCCGGGGATGCGGGGCGGTTGCCGGTACACGGCCGACTTCAGGGGGCGCCGACGATGCCAGTCAGGGTATAGCTGACGGGATAGGGTGACTGGGTGTCGTAGTGGATGGTGAGCGTGGTTTGCTTGTACTGGATCGGGATATCGCCCTTCAGTCGTGGTCCGACGGGGATCACCGGTAGCGGTGGCACCGAGGGCAGAGTCAGCCAGGGCGGCGGAATCGGCGGTAGCGGAGCAATCACGATGGAAGGTAGCGGCAGCAGGGGCTGCAGGGCGGACGGCAGCGCCACCGTGGTCTGCGCATAGGCGCTGGATGCCAGGCTGAGCGCAAGCAGTACCGGCAATTTGCGTGAGATGTACATGACCGACTCCGGCAATGGACTGCGTCTGAAGTAGCAATAATGACACCATATTCACGAATCAGCTTTGCCGCAATGGCCGCGCGGACACTGCTGAACTGGCTGCACCCTCAGAAGCCGTCATTCCTGTAGACCAACACATCGCTGGAGGCGGTATAGCTGCCCAACGCGGCGTACACCTGGCCGCTGTAGTCGACGTTTTCGGTGCTGATCTCGCCGGCGGAGTCGCCGGCGCCGTTGACCACCAACAGGCTGTTGTCGGAGCTGCTCCAGGCGACGTGGCGTGATACCGGCCGCTCGATGCCGTCCTCGAAGCTGGCCAAGGCGCTGACCAGGCCGGTCGCCGGGTAGACCAGACGCTGCGAGTCCGGCGTCAGCCGCAGGCCGGTCGGATCCAATTCGGCGGTGACATAGCTCGGTAGTGCCAAGCTCAGCGCGGTGCCGTTCTCTGGTTCGAAGCGCGCGCTGCCGCCGCTGCTGCCGGTATCCAGCGCCGTCACCAGCAGGTAGTCGCTGCCTCGGGACAAGGCGATGACCTCGTCGTCGTCCGCCTCATAGCTCAACTGGTCGCTGAGGTTCTGCGGCGGGCTGTTGGCGTCGGCGAAGTAGGCGTAGACCTTGAGCAGATCGCTGTACCCGACCGGCAAGGGCGCCTCCGGCTGTTCACGGCTGTAGCCGAGATGGTCGATGACGCTGACCTTCAGGCTCATGCTGGCGCTGCGGTCACAGCCGACCGGTTGCGCGCGCAGGGTGAACCGCCCGTCGCCGGCGGCGTTGGCGGTGAGCTTGCCACTGCTGCTGACGTTGGCGTTGGTCACCGCCTGGTCGATGGACCAGGTGATCCCCTCGGGTGCACTGACCACCAGGCCGCTGCTGGAGCTGAGCTTCAGTTCGAAGCTCTGGCTGCTGCGTTCGGCGATCTCGCTCAGCGCCGGCTCCAGAGTCATCAGCACCGGCTGTACCTCGACGGTCATGGTCGAGGTGAAATCCAGATAGCTGGCGGTGATCTGGGCGATGCCGGTACGGTGGGGAACCAGCACGCCCGCTGCGTAGTAGCCGCTACCCGAGACGGCCGGCAACTCGCCGTTGCTGACTGCCACCACGCCGGGGTCACTGGAGGTCCATTGCGCCCGCGCGCTGAAATCGCCGCTGCTCAGTCCCAGGTTGCCGTCGAAGTACAGCGTCGCCGTCGCCTGGCTGAGGATGCACTCGCTGACCGCGACCGTGCCGGTGGCCCCGGCCAGGTTCACGGTCAGCTTCACCGGCTTGGTGCCCTCGCTGATGCTGGCGCCGTCACAGGCCGCCAGCAGCAGGGCGGCGCCGAGCGCCGCGAGAACCCGTTTCACGGTTGGAACTCCAGCACGCGATGGTTGTTGCGGTCGGTGATGTAGAGCGTGCCGCTCACCACGGCGACGCCCGTGGGTGTGGACAGGGTCTCCTTGCTGGGCGCGCTATCGGTATCACCGTCGTGATCGGTGTCGTTGGCCAGGCGGGTGGTGTAGGTGTCGCTGTCCTGGCCGTAGACCGCGCTGAACGCGGCGCCGTTGGCGATCGGGAAGCTGTCCAGTTTCACCACCCGGTTGTTGCTGGCATCGGCGATGTAGATGCGGGTGCTGTCCGAGGCGACGCCGGTGGGCGAGTTGAGCGAGGACTGGCTGATGCCGGCGACGGTGCGCGAGAAATCGGTTTGGCCGATCACATAGGTCGCCGCCGCGCCGCTGCTGCGCGGCAACTGCGAGTAATAGAGCACGCGGTTGTTGCTGGTGTCGGCGATCAGCAAGCGATACCCGTCGGTCCAGACATCGGTGGGTTTGTTGAGCCCGGTGTCCTCGTCGTCGCTGGCGTTGGTGTCGAAGCTGCTCTGGCCGATCACCACGTCTGCCGCGGTGTTGCTGGCGGTGGGTAGGCTGTTCCAGATCAGTACCCGGTTGTTGCCCTGGTCGACCACGATCAGCTTGCCGTTGGCCAATGCCACGCTGGTCGGGTTGTTGAGCGCGCTGGCGCTCAGGCCGGGATCGTCGGTGGTGAAGTCGGTCTGGCCAATCACGACGTCGGCGGGGGTGCCGGCGGTGGGCAGGCTATTCCAGATCAGCACACGGTTGTTGCCGGAATCGGCGACGGCCAGCTTGCCGTCGCCGACCGCCGCCTTGGAGGGCAGCGCCAGGCGGTCGGCCGCTGCCGGCGAGGGCAGCGAGGTGAGGGCGTCGGGCTGGCCGAGCACGAAGCTGGCATCGGTGGCGGGACTGGTCGGCACCGAGCCATAGCCCAGCACGCGGCTGTTGCCGTAGTCGGCGATGTAGAGCAGCGTGCCGTTGCTGGCGACGCCGCCGAGCGGCTGCGCCAGCGACTTGGCGCTGGCCGTGCCGCCGCGATTGGCGCTGCCGCTGGCGTAGTCGGCCTGGCCGATCACGCCGAAGGCGCTGTAAGCACTGTAGTCACTGCTGCTGTCGTCGCCGCTGCCGCCGCCGCAGGCGGAAAGCACCGAGGTGGCCAGCAGGCCTAGAGGGATCGCTAGTGAAGTCAGGGACGCGCGCATGAGCAAGCCTTGCCGTGGTGGAGGTCTTACCCGGATGCAGGGCTGGCAAAAAGCGTCGCGGCCCGTTTGAAGAAATGTCTTAGGCCGGCCTCCGTCACCGGAGTCCTGGTTGGCTCAGCGCGGCAGCGCTTCCTGGGCCTGGAGGTAGCGGCGGCGGATCTCGTTCTTGTCGATCTTGCCGGCGCCAGTCTTGGGCAGCGCGGGCAGGAACTGGAACCAGCGCGGCAGCTTGTAGGCGGCCAGTTGCGTGCGCAGTGTCTGCCGCAGGGCGGTAGCGTCCGCTTCCTGGCCGGCTTGCAGCACCACGGCGGCGAGCCCGGACTCGCCCCAGAGTGGATCGGGAAGGCCGAGCACCGCGCAGTCCAGCACACCCGGGCAGCGATAGAGCGCCGCCTCCACTTCGCTCGGGTAGACGTTCTCGCCGCCGCTCAGGTACATCTCCTTGCGGCGGCCGACGATGCGGAAGCAGCCGCTGGCATCCACCTGCGCCAGATCGCCGGTCCACAGCCAGCCTTCGCGCAGCGCTTGGGCGGTTTCCTCGGGCTGCTGCCAGTAGCCGCTGAACACCTGCTCCCCGCGCAATGTGAGCTCGCCCACCTCGCCCGGCGCCAGCGGTCGCCCGTCGGCTCCGCGCACGACCGCTTCCAGCCCCGGCAGCGGCCGGCCAACAAACTCGGGCTTGTGGTCGGCTTCATCGAGATCCATGCCGAAGCAGTTGACCCCGGCCTCGGTGAGGCCATAGCCCTGCTTGAACCGTACCCTGCTTGCGCTGAAGGCCGCGCGTACGGTGGGCGGGCAGGGCGCGCCGCCGCTGATCGCCCAGCGCACGCCGGAGAAATCGGTACCGGTGAAGGCTGGCTGATCGATCAGCATTTGGTACATGGTCGGCACCATGAACAGCAGGCTGGGACGGTGGCGGCCGACCTGCGCGAGGTAGTCGGCGGCGTCGAACTCGGGCAACAGCACCACCCGGCCCCCACAGGCCAGCAGCGGCAACGACAGCACGTTTACCGCAGCGTGAAAGCAAGGGGTGCACTGCAATGCGCAGTCGCCTGCGTCCAGTCCCCAGGCCTCAACCGTGCGCCAGGCGTTGCCCAGGGTTTGCCGGTACGGCAGGACTGCCGCCTTCGGCAGGCCGGTGCTGCCACCGGTGAACAGCAGCAGATGGCCGTCGTCCGTCGTCAGCGCGGGGGGCGGCAGCGATTCGCAAGATGTGGCGGACAGCCAGTCTTCGTAGCCGTCCAGCGATAGCAGCGGAGTCGCCGGGGAATCCAGCAGCGGATGGCAGGCCTGGTCGACGAACAGGCAACGGGCCTGGACCTGCTCCAGCAGCGGCGCCAGCTCCGTGGCCGAGAGCCGGTAGTTGAAGGCGGTGTGGAGATAGCCCAGCTTGGGAGCCGCCAGCAGCAGATCGAAATGGGCGAGATGGTTGTGGGCGAGGATGCCCACACGGTCGCCCTGGCGCACCCCGAGCGCGTATAGGCGCCGCGCCAGCCGGTTGGCGCGCTGTTCCAGGGCTCGGTAGCTGTACCAGCGGCCGGCGAAGAACAGCGCGGGGGCGTCCGGGGTTTGTTGGCTGCGCCAGCGAATCAGATCAAGGATCAAGGGACTGGAAGTCGGCGGTCTTGCGGCAGCCGATAGCATTCCAGACATAGCCGATTCCCGCACCCGCCAGCACCACCGTTTCGCCTTCGGCGAATGGCCGCCGGTCGCAGGCCAGTTGCAGCGACAGCAAGGGATCGAGCTGGCCCATGTGACCGTAGTGGGAAAGGTGCAATGAGCGCCCGGGGTCGAGACCCAGGCGATCCAGCACGGCCAGATGCGCAGCGGGTTTGAAGTGTGGCAGCGCCAGATGCGCGACTCCGCCCAGCGCAAAACCGGAGCGCTCGCAAGCCTGGCGGATGACTCGCTCGAAGTGGTCCATCGAGCGCGCTTCCAGCCGCTTTTTGAGGCCCTCATAGTCGGGTACCCGGAAGCGTACGTTGTGGACGTTCTCTGGCGTCACCGGCTCGCGGGTGCCACCGACCGGGATCAGAACGTCGCCAGCGAAGGAGCCGTCCACCTCGATCGCCGAGCCCAGCAACTCGAAGCCGGGGCCATCGCGAGTCACCAGGGCTGCCGCGCCGCCGGCGGAGAGATTGAACAGGAACCGGGTGGAATGATCCTGGTAGTCGACCAGATCGCCGTTGCGATAGCCGCCCAGGATCAGCACGGTCTGTATGTCGGGATCGGTGATCAGCAGGTCGCGCGCCTGCTTGAGCGCCAGCACCGCGGCGCCGCAGCGCTGGCCGAGGTCGTAGGCCCAGGCGCGGTGGCAGCCGAGGGCGTGGGCGGCGGCGATGCCGGCCGATTGCAGCAGGTAGTCCTGGTATTCCTCGGTGATGCTGATGACCACATCGACCGACTCAGGGCTCAGTTCGGAGCGCGCGAATGCCATGCGCGCAGCGCGCATGGCCATTTCGTTGGGGTGGTCGTCGGGTCCGGGTACCGGCTTTTCGACGATGCCCATCTTGTCGCGGACCACGGCCTCGGGGATGCCCGAGGCCGTGGCAATGTCCGCGGCCGTCTGGCGCGGCGCGGGGACATACAGCCCCAGCGCTCGGAGCACAGCCATGGGGGCTCCCTATTTGCCGGACTTGGGATGCGGCGCGATACCGTCGGCGACGAAGTGCATGATCTCGTCGAGCAGGGCCTTGTCCGGCGCCTTGCCCTGCCAGAGGCAGTGCTTGAGGCCGAGCATGTGGCCGACGCCCATGATTGCCCAGGCGCGAACCTCGGCATCGCCCGGCGAGAGCTCGCCTTGAGCCGAGGCGGCGGTCAGTCCTGAGCTATAGCCCTTGGCCAGACGCTCGTAGTAATCGCGGAACACCGGTTCGTCGACGAACTGGGCTTCCTGCACGATGCGGTACAAGCCGGGGTGGGCCTGGGCGAAGGAGAAGAAGGCTTCCAGGCCACGACGCTCGGCATCCAGCCGATTGCTGCCGGCGGCCACCGCCACGCCCATCTCCTTGCGGAGGTTGCGGCCGATCTCTTTCACCAGGGTGGAGAAGATCTCTTCCTTGGTGCGGAAGTACAGATAAAAGGTGCCCTGACCGACCCCGGCACGTTGGGTGATCGAGCTGACCGAGGCGGTGTGGAAACCCTTGCCGCCGAATTCCGCCTCGGCGGAGTCGAGCAGCTTGCGGCGAGTGGCTTCGCCGCGGGCGGTGGCGGGGATCAGTTCCTTGAGGGGTTCCTTGCGGAGTGCGTCTTTGTCCATTGCGCTTCTTTTTGAGTGTGAGGAGAGAGGGGCGTCCATGCCGCCCTGATAGGTAAATCAGCCATCTGATTTTCTTCGCTAGTCATGCGTCCGCGCACTGATTTCCAGTTCGGCGGTAGTTCTGGCAGGTCGAACGGACTTGATGCGGGGGCGCAATTTGGACAACTGGCGCTCCTCGGCCCGGTCCTTGAGCCATTGCAGGCAGTCCTCGAAGGCGCGCGAGATGCGGGTTTGCATCCGTACCCGCTCGATCTTCGGCCAGGTAGCCCGCTCGCCGGCGCGGATGTACTGGCGGATGTCCTCGGCGCTGGGGTTGGAGAGCATCCGCATCAGTTGCCGCGGCGTATGTGCAGGGAAGATGGTCACGTCCCCCGAATAGCGCTGCTGAAGGATGTCATTGAGCTTGTCCACCACCCGTCCAGCGGCATAGGAGTTGAGATGTTCCCGCGCCACCTTCACCACGTCGCGGCCGGCCACCTTCACCAACTCGCTGGTGAGGTTGGTGAGACCGCGCCGGCGCCCGATGTTGTCGCGCAGGAAGGGCACCACATGTGGGTTGGTCTGGCTGACGATGTAGTGGTTGACGTTGTGCAGGCGGGCCAGGCGCAGCAGCGGCAGGTCGTTGGCGAGGCTGCCGTCGATCCACAGCTTGGAGCGCATATAGGGCACCGCCTCGCCGTTGAAGTCGCGCGCCAGCAGGGTCACCGGGTCGAACACGCCGGGGATCGCGCAACTGGCCTGCACCGCCTTGCGCACCAGCACATTGGGCGCGGTCAGGTAGTTGAGCAGGCGCGGCTGCTGGTGCAGCTCGGCCGGCGAGACGGTCACCCCGAGGATGCGGCGGGTGCGCTCGAAGGCCTGCACGAAGCTCTCCTCGCCGATGTTGGCGGTGAGGCAGTCTTCCAGCCGCTCCGAGTCCATCAGCGTCGAGCCGTGGCGGAACATCTTCACGAAGCTGACCCGCTGGAAGGCGGCGAGATTGAGGCCGTGCGGGTCGAAGATCGCCGGCAGCTGGGCGTCGCTGCGGGTGGCGACCATGGCGGCGATGATCGAGCCGGCCGAGGAGCCGGACAGCACCCTGGGCAACAGGCCGTTTTCCCACAGCGCCTTGATCACGCCCAGGTGGAACATGCCCAGAGTGGCGCCACCCGACAAGAGCAGCGCCGAGCGCCCGAAGGAGGCGCCGGTGCGCTTGAAGAACAGCACCTTTTCGTCGTCGCTGAAGTTGGGGAAGTCGCCGACGCAGATGTAGTCCAGGCAGCGCGCGGCCTCCTCGACGTACTCCTCGATCAGCCGCTTGCTGCCGATGCGCGCATAGCCGTAGAGCAGCGGGTTGGAAGTGTTGCCGAGGTTGCCGTGCAGGCCCTCGGCGAGATGGAAAGTCAGTTCGCGGACGTCGCCGCGCCGGCGCAGTTCGCGCATCAGCCGCAGGCGTTCGCGGATCAGCAGGTAGTCGTAGTCGTCGCTGGTTTCGTCCTGCTTCCAGGCGTCGGCGCCTTCCAGACCGTCCAGCTCCAGCGCGATCTCGCGCCATTGCCCGTAGCTTTCGGCCCGGTCGAGTTCCTTCAGGCGGCTGGCGAGGAGTTTTTTTGACATGCCGTTCGCGGGCTCTGGCTTATGCTGGCGGCCGCTCGCGGGCATTGCGTCCGGGCCGAGTAACTTGAACGAGCATTTGATTCACAGCCCGCAGACTACACGAAAACCGGGCATTCCCTAGAGTCACTAAGACCAACGGCCTATGTCCCCACGCTTGAAATCCCGCCTGCTTGCCGCCCTGAGTCTGGCGGTCTTCGGCTTCGCCCTCTGGGTGCTGAGCGACAGCCTGGGTCAGGTGCGCTGGCCCGAGGTGCGGGCTCATCTGTTGGGCCTGCCCGGCTGGCGACTGGCCGCCGCCCTGGCCTGTGTCGCCGGCAGCTACTGGATGCTCAGCTATTACGACCTCCTGGCGGTGCGCCTGGTCGGCAGCCGGCTGCCCTATGCCCAAGTCGGGCCGATTTCGGTCAGCGCCTATGCGGTGGGCCACAACCTGGGCTTTTCGGCGCTTTCGGGTGGTGCCTTGAGGCTCCGTGCGTACTCGCGGCTGGGCCTCTCGGCGGCCCAGATCGCCGGGATCGCCGCCTGGTGCGCCATCACCTTCGCCCTGGGAGTGAATCTGGTGCTGGATGCCGCGCTGCTGCTGCAGACCGCCCAGGCGGCGCGGATCCTGCACCTCGCCGAGCCCTGGGTGCGTGCCCTCGCCCTGGTCAACATCGGCTTCCTTCTCGCCTATTTCTGGCTGACCGCCGGTCGAGCCGGCCGCCCGTTCCGGATCGCCGGTGGCGACCTAGCCTCGCCGGGCTGGAAGCAGGCCCTCGGACAAATGATGGTCAGCGTCGCCGACCTCGCCTGCTCGGCGGCGGCGCTCTACCTGCTGATGCCGGCCTTGCCGGAGGTGGGCTATATCGCCTTTCTCGGCCTGTACGCCCTGGCGATGGCGGCGGCGATCGCCAGCAGCGTGCCCGGCGGCCTGGGAGTGTTCGAATCGGTGCTGTTGCTCGCCCTGCCGTCAGCCCCGAAGTCGGAACTGCTGGGCGCGGCCCTGGTCTTTCGTGCGCTGTACTACCTCCTGCCTCTGGTCCTGGCGCTGATCTGGCTGGCGGTGGAGGAAATCCGCCGCTGGCAGGGACGGCCGGCGACGTAGAATCTCGCCCCCGCTGCCGCCGCCGCCCTACATGCTGACTCGCCTCAAGGCTCTTCTGACCACCCTGCGCCCCTGGCTTTCGACGCTGTTGGTGCTCGGTCTTCTGGCCCTGGCGTTCTTCGCCCTGCAGCGGCTGACCCAGGAAATCCGCTATGCCGACGTGCTGGCGGAGATTCATCGGACGCCGGCCAGCGCGCTCTGGGCCGCTGGCCTGTTCACGCTGTTGTCCTTCGTCGCGCTGGCGGGCTACGACGCCTCGGGCCTGGCCTATCTGGGTGTGCGCCTGCCGCTGCGCACCCTGGCGCTGGGTTCGTTCGCCGGCTATGCCCTGGGCAATACCGTCGGCCTGGGCGTGCTCACCGGCGGCGCGGTGCGCCTGCGGGTCTACGGTGCCGCCGGCATGGAGCCCGGGCAGGTGGCGCGGCTGATGGCCTTCGTCGCGGGGGGCTTCGGCCTGGGTATCACCGCGATCGGCGCCCTGGGTCTGCTCTGGGGCGCGGAGGCCGCTTACAGCCTGCTGCCACTGCCGGCCGGGCTGCTGCGGGCGCTGGCCCTGCTGGTGCTGATCGGCATCGGCGCACTGCTGCTGCTCTGCGCGCGCGGAGAGCCGCTACGGGTTGCCGGCCGCAGTCTGGTGCTGCCGTCCTGGCGCCTGGCCGCCGCCCAGTTGCTGGTCTCGGCGCTGGACATCCTCTGCACCGCCGCCGTGCTCTGGCTGCTGCTGCCGGCCTCCAGCGTCAGCTTCGGCGTGTTCCTGGCCTTCTTCGCCCTGGCCATCGCTCTGGGCGTGATCTCGCATGTGCCGGGCGGCATCGGCGTGTTCGAGGCGGTGATGCTGCTCGCCTTCCGCGGTGCCCTGCCGGCCGAGCAGATCGCCGGTGCCCTGGTGCTGTATCGCGCCATCTACTACGGCGCGCCGCTGGCGCTGGCGGTGCTGCTGCTGGTGGTGCGCGAATGGCGCGCGATCAGCCAGAGCCGGGTGCGCCAGCAGGCGGCGGAGCTGTCGCCGCTGTTCCTATCGGTGGCCACCTTCACGGTCGGCGTGATGCTGCTGGTGTCGGGAGTGACGCCGTCTACCGACGAAGCCACCGAGCTCCTGGCGCTGCGTATCCCGCTGGTATTCGTCGAAGGCGCGCACTTTCTCGGCAGCATCGCCGGACTGGGCCTGCTGTTCGTCGCCCGTGGCCTGCTGCTGCGCCTGGACGCCGCCTGGTGGGCGGCGGTGGCGCTGGCGCTGATCAGCGCCGTGTTCGCCCTGCCCAAGGGCGTGGCGCTGGGTGAGCTCAGCGCGCTGTCGGTGCTGGTATTGCTGCTGGTCGCCGGCCGCCAGGAGTTCGACCGTCGCGCCTCGCTTTTCGCGCAGCCGTTCTCGCTCAACTGGCTGCTGATGGTGGGCGCGGTGCTCGGCGCCATCGTCTGGCTGATGTTCTTCGCCTACCGCGATGTCGACTACACCAATGACCTGTGGTGGCAGTTTGCCTTCGATGCCCATGCGCCGCGCAGCCTGCGCGCGATCCTGAGTGTGGTGCTGCTGGGCTTTGCCTTCGCGCTCTGGCAGGCATTCCGCCCGGCCAGCGGCGAAGTCGAAGACGCCGGACCGGAGGAGCTGGAGAGCGCCGCTGCCATCATCCGCGGCCAGGGCCGGGCCGACGCCATGCTGGCGCTGATGGGCGACAAGAGCCTGCTGTTCTCCGAGTCCGGCAAGAGCTTCCTGATGTACGGCAAGCGCGCCCGCACATGGGCGGCGTTGTACGACCCGGTGGGTCTCGAGAGCGAGGCGGTGGAGCTGATCTGGCGCTTCGTCGAGCTGGCCCACGCCCACGGTGGCCGCGCCTGCTTCTACCAGGCCAGTGGCCGCAACCTGGCGCTGTATGTCGACGTCGGAATGTCGGCCTACAAGCTGGGCGAATACGCTTTCGTGCCGCTCAAGGACTTCAGCCTCAAGGGCTCCAAGCGCGCCCATCTGCGTCAGGCGATCAGCAAGGGCGAGCGCGAAGGCCTGAGCTTCCAAGTGATTCCCGCCGCCGAGGTGGAGCCGCTGCTGCCCGAGCTGCGGGCGATCTCCGACGCCTGGCTGGCTCAGCATGCGACCCGCGAGAAGGCGTTCTCGCTGGGCTCCTTCGAGCCCGCCTACCTGAGCCGCACGCCGGTGGCGATCGCCAGCAAAAACGGCAAGCCGGTGGCCTTCGCCAACGTGATGACCACCGAGCTCAGGACCGAGGCCACCATCGACCTGATGCGCTACACCCCGGAGGCGCCGCGCGGGGTGATGGACTATCTGTTCGTGCAGCTGATGCTGCACTGCCAGGCCGAGGGCTATGCGCAGTTTGGTCTGGGCATGGCGCCGATGTCGGGCATGTCGGAGCACTACAACGCACCGCGCTGGCAGCGCCTGGCGCGACTGATCTACCTCCACGGCGAGAACTTCTACAACTTCCAGGGCCTGCGCAGCTTCAAGGAAAAATTCGACCCGACCTGGGAGGCGCGCTATCTCTGCGCCGAGGGCGGCCTGAAGCCGATCCTGGCCTTTACCGACATCGCCGCCCTGGTCAGCGGCGGCCTCAAGGGAGTGCTGACGAAATGAGCCTGGATCGCCGCCACGTCTTGTGTGGCGCCCTGCTGACTGTCGTGCTGGCCCTGCTCGCGCCGGGCCTGCTGGCTGCGGCTCCGGCCAAGCCGGCTGTTGCCAAGCCGGTGCTCGCCGCGAACGAGCAAGTGCTCGACCACGGCCGCTTCCGGCAGGTGCATGTGTTCAGCCCTTCGGGGAATCCGAAGAGCTTTGCCTTGCTGCTGTCCGGCGACGGCGGCTGGCAGCCGGCGATGAGCCAGCTGGCGCAGACCCTGGTCGCCGAGGGCGCGCTGGTGGCGGGCATCGACAGTGCGCAATTCATGGCCGACCTCGAAGCCGATGGTGGTGACTGCGTATTCCCCGATGGTGATCTGGAAAACCTCTCGCACTTCGTCCAGGCCTATGCCAAGGCGCCGGGTTACCGGCCGCCGGTACTGGTCGGCTACTCGGCCGGCGCCACCCTGGGCTATGCCACCCTGGCGCAGGCGCCGGCCGAGACCTTCGCCGCCGGCCTGCTGCTGGGCTTCTGCCCCGACCTCGAACTGAAGAAGGCGGTCTGTCCCGGCGAGGGCCTGCGCTTCGAGCGCCGCAAGGACGGCAAGGGTGTGGACTTCCTGCCCGCGCCGAAGCTGGCGGTGCCGCTGCTGAACCTGCTCGGCAGCGCCGATCCGGTCTGCGACGCGCCGGCCACCGGTCGGTTCCTCGCCCAGATTCCCGCCGCCCGTCAGGTGCTGCTGGCTGGCGTCGGCCACGACTACGCCGCCAGTCCCCGCGCGCGCGCCGCCTTCGTCGCCGCCTACCACCGCTTGGCGACGCGCCAGGGCAGCGTCGCCGCCGCGCCTACCGATCTCGGCGACTTGCCGGTGATCGAGGAGCCCGCCGCCAGCGGCAAGGACAACCCGCGCTTCGCGGTGCTCTGGAGCGGCGACGGCGGCTGGGCCGGGCTCGACAAGGAGGTCTCGGCGGCCCTGCAGGCGCAGGGCATCTCGGTGGTCGGCGTCGATTCGCTGCGCTATTTCTGGACTTCGCGCACGCCGGCCGGCATCGCCGCCGATGTCGACAAGATCATCCGTCACTACCTCTCGGCCTGGAACAAACGCGAGGTGATCCTGATCGGCTACTCGCAGGGCGCCGACGTGCTGCCCTTCGCGGTCAACGGCCTGCCGGCCGAGACCCGCGCCAAGGTGCTGCTGGCGGCCGGCATGGGCCTGTCCGACCACGCGGTGTTCGAGTTCCAGCTCAGCAACTGGGTGGCCGACAACAACAACGGTCCTGAGACCCTGCCGGAGGTGCGGCGCATGCGCGGCGTGCGCTTCCTGTGCATCTACGGCGCCGAAGAGGACGACAGCATCTGTCCGCAGTTGCAGGGCTCCAACGCGCTGGTCGCCAAGCTGCCGGGCGGGCATCACTTCGATGGCGACTACGACAAGCTGGCGGCGACCATCCTCGGGGCTTTGCCTGCGCCCCTGCCGTGAGGTCGCCCCACTGCGTGGGGCTGTGAGGGCGCTGCCGCTGCGCGGCTCGCTGTGAGGTCGGCGGCTACGCCGCCTGTGAGGGAAAAGCGTCGCAAAGAAAACAGCCACCGAGTCTGCGCTTTGCGGCTGTCGCCCGTCACAACGAGCGTAGCGAGTGCCCTCACAGCGGGCGGCGCAGCCAGCCCCGCGCCCTCACAGGCCCACGCAGTGGGCCGACCTCACCAGCTCAGAGCGCCCGGGCCGCCGGCATCGCGCCCAGCACCTTGCCGGTGGGCAGACCAGTGGGCGAGCCGCCCTTGGGCTCTTCGCTGACCGCCAGGGTGATGGTCATGGCGCTCAGCTCGGAGCGCGGCATGTCCGGCATCGGCAGCTCCAGCGGCACACCGGCAGCGGTGGGCAGCAGGCCCAGGGCGTGCGGCTGGCCCTGGCTGTCGAGCATCCAGAGTTCCAGATCGCGCTGGGCAACATCTACCGGCAGGCTGCCGGGAGCGATGGTGATGCGCATCAGTTTCTTGTCTGGGTGCAGCGACACCGCCCAGCGCGCCTCGCTGCCGTCGAAGTGGATGGCGGCGACGTAGGGCATGGGCTGGTTCTGGGCGACTTCCAGCAGCGCCAGCAGACTGCTGTTGCGAGCCTGCTCGCGCCAGAGCGCCACGCCCATCAGCACGGTCACCAGCGTCGCCACCAGCGCCCAGCTGCGGTACAGGCCGATGGGTTCGCGGGCCGCCGGTGGGGCGGCTCTCGTTGGCGCCACCAGGGGCTGAATCTTGTTCTGGTCCTTGAGGATTTCCTGCGCGAGCGCCGTCCAGACCAGTTCGCGCGGTGGCACCGGCTTGAGGCTGGCGGGGATCTCGGCGAAGCGCTCGTTCCAGAACCGCAGTTCCTCGCGCAACTCTGGTTCGCGGGCGAGCTGGCGCTCGAAACGGCGGCGCGCTCGCCCCACCAGCAGGCCGAGCGCGTACTCGGCGGCGAGCTGGGAGCGGAGTTCGGGGGTGCGGTAGCGCATGGCCCTTAGCCCTCCAGGCAGCTGCGCAGCTTGGCCAGGCCGCGTCGCACCCAGCTCTTCACCGTGCCCAGGGGGGCGCCCAGCGTGCTCGCCAACTCGGGATGCGTATAGCCCTCGTAGTAGGCCAGCATCACGCTCTTGCGCTCCGGCTCCAGCAGGCCCTTCATGCAGCGCTCCAACTGCCCGACGCCCTCGCTTTCCACCGCGCGGGCCTCCGGGTTCTCGCCTTCGTCGGCGACATCCATGGTGATGGTCGCGCCGTCCTCGTCTTCGCCCATCTCCAGACTGTCCTCCGGCCGCTGCGCGCGCAGCAGATCGAGCGCGCGGTGACGGGCGATGGTGTACAGCCAGGTGGCAGGCGAACCCTTGTCGGGGGAATAGGATTCCGACTTGCGCCAGACTTTCAGCAGACTGTCCTGCAACGCCTCTTCAGCCCAGTCCCGACGCTTGAGCATACGCAGCAGCAGTGCGAACAGATGCGAGCTGCTGGCCTCATAGAGTTCGCGGAACGCCCGCGCGTCGCCGCCGGCGGTGGCCAGGATCAGGGCTTCGAGTCGGGCGGCGTCTTGCATGTGGCCGGCATGGTATCGGAAGCCGGGGCGCCGTCGTCAGCCCGGAACGGCAGCCGCAACAGCCGCAGCAGGCCGGAGGCCCCCGGCGGTTCGCTGGCGAGACCGATGCGCAGCGCCGCCTCGCCGCCCTCCGGCTCCGCCTGATAGCTGCCGAAGGCGCGATCCCACCAGGGTGAGAAGAAGCCGTAGTTGCGCTGCTGTTCGTCCATCCGCTGGGAATGGTGGATGCGGTGCATGCCCGGCGTCACCAGCAGCCAGCGCAGGCGCCGCTCGGCGCCGGCCGGCAGTCGCAGGTTGGCGTGGCTGAACAGGGCGCCGAGATTGAGCGCCAGGGTGAAGGCCAGTACCGCCGCCGGCGAAGCGCCCAGCAGCGCCGTCACCGCCGCCTTGTAGGCGGCCGAGACCAGGGCTTCGGCGGGGTGGAAGCGCAGGCCACTGGTCACGTCCAGCGCCGGGTCGGCGTGGTGGACCTGGTGCAGGCGCCAGAGCAGCGGCCAGTGGTGCATGGCGCGGTGCTGGGCGTAGACGGCGGCGTCCAGGGCCAGGAAGGCGAGCGGCAACGCCAGCCAGTCCGGCAGCCGCAACCAGTGCAGCAGGCCGAAGTGCTGATCGGCCGCCCATTCGGCGGCGACCAGTGCCGACAGCAGAGGCAGCAGCGCCACCAGGCCGGCGCTCAGGGCGGCGAGTCCCAGATTGGGCCACCAGCGGCCAGCCGGCAGAACCTGGAATGGCCAGCGCCGCTCGGCCAGCAGCAACAGGGCCAGGCTCAGCAGGGCGGCAAGCAGGCGCAGCAGCGCGGCGTCGGACATGCGCGGACCCTACTCCGCGCCAGCTCGTGCTGCTAGATGAGCCCCAGCGCCGGATCGCTGATCGTGTGCCGGCCGGTTTCCACCCGGCCCGCGAAACGGCGCAGAAAGCCGTTGTCGGCGCTGACCGTGAAGTCGTACCAGCCGCCCACCGCCTTCAGCACCCAATGCCGCTCGGCGCTGGCGCCGGCAGGCACCTCGACGGTTTCCGGCTGGGAGCTGAAGTAGGCATTGGCCACCAACTGGTAGCTCAGCGTCGCCGAGCCCGAGTTGTGCAGCTTCACGTAGACATCGCCGTTGGCGCTGTCGTAGCAGACGTCGATCTCCGGCGCGCCGCCGGTGGGCAGATTCAGCGCGCTGCCCTGGAAGTGGCGGTGGAAGCCGTTCGGCCCCAGCACCCAGAGGTCGTAGCTGCCGAGCGCCACCCAGGTGCCGGTCAGCGACTTGCCGGCCTCCACCGCGTAGCGGCGCGGGGTCGCCAGCAGATTGGTCTTGTCGTAGACGTGGAACACCGCGCCCTGCGCGCCGGTGTTGTCGAAGCGCAGTTCGACGGTGCCGGTGCCGACGCTCGCGCTGACGAACAGCTCATAGGGCAGGGCACGCGAAGGCCGCGCACCCGGCTCCTGCACCGGCAGGCTGGTGGCCTCGTTGCTGAGCTGGGCGAGCTGCTCCTGCGCGGCGCGCAGGGCGTCGGCCTCGGCCTTGCTGATCTCCGGCAGGGCCGGGAAGGGTTCGTCGTTGGGGTTGG
>SCVA01000050.1 GCA_004297005.1 Nevskiaceae bacterium | reverse complement strand
GAGTTCGGGCGCGTCCCCCCGGCCGCGAGCATCGCAGGGTACCCCGTAGGGGCGCGACGCAGGGGACTGCTTTCTTTTGCTTACTTTTCTTTGCAGGAGCAAAGAAAAGTGAGTCGCCAAAAGGCGAAAAAAAGCTCGCAGCACGCACGCAGCCAAAAGAGCGCGAACGCGCGAACGCAAACCGCCGCACACCAGAATGCCCAAGCGAAAGCACCGCACTCCGCCACGGCTTTCCCCCTCCCCTAACCTGGCCGGCCATCGGCCCATGCATGGCCGATGGCGTTCGGCGGGGCGAAGTCATGCTTCGCCTAATCCCACCTCAAGCCCGCAGGAAAAAAAGGAACAGGTATGCCCCGGCCGTTGGCCGTAAAATGCCCGCCTGCTCGCGTCTGGAAAGCCCTTCGTGTCCACTCCCACCCTGCCGCCCAAGCCCGCCCCCCTGGTCCCGGGCGTGAAGCTGCGCGCCGCCGACAAGATGGCGCGCATTCCGGTGAAGATCGAGGCCACCACCGCGCCGCTGCGCAAGCCGCAATGGATTCGCGCCAAGCTCGGCACCAGCCCGGAAGTGGAACGCATCAAGGAGATCCTGCGCGGCAACGATCTGCACACGGTCTGCGAGGAGGCGAGCTGCCCGAATCTCGGCGAGTGCTTCGGCAAGGGCACCGCCACCTTCATGATCATGGGCGACATCTGCACCCGTCGCTGCCCCTTCTGCGACGTCGCCCACGGCCGCCCGAAGCCGCTCGACACCGAAGAGCCGGCGAAGCTGGCGCGCACCATCGCCCAGATGCGGCTGCGCTATGTGGTGATCACCAGCGTCGACCGCGACGACCTGCTCGACGGCGGCGCGGCGCATTTCGCCGCCTGCATCCGCGAGGCCCGCGCGGCTTCGCCGAAGTTGCAGATCGAGGTGCTGGTGCCGGACTTCCGTGGCCGCATGGACCCGGCGCTGGCGATCTTCAAGGACGCGCCGCCGGATGTCTTCAACCACAACCTGGAGACCGTGCCGCGCCTCTACAAGCAGGCGCGTCCGGGCTCGGACTACGAGTGGTCGCTGGATCTGCTGGAGCGCTTCAAGGCGCTGCACCCGGAGGTGCCGACCAAGTCCGGCTTGATGCTGGGCCTGGGCGAGGAGATCGAGGAGATCGAGCAGGTGATGCGCGACCTGCGCGCCCACGGCGTCAACATGCTCACCCTGGGCCAGTACCTGCAACCGAGCAGGCACCACCTGCCGGTCGCCCGCTTCGTGCACCCCGACGAGTTCGAGCGCCTGCGGGTGCTCGGAGAAGAGATGGGCTTTGCCCATGTCGCCAGCGGGCCGATGGTGCGCAGCAGCTATCACGCCGACCAGCAGGCGCACGGCTTGGTTGCCGCTTGATGGAAAGAGCGACTTCAGGCTTGCGGCTCCTGCTAACAATTTGTCTCGTTAGCTTCTGCACGAGCTGCATTAGTTCGGGGGCAAAGGTCAGCGAGAAATTGCGGTCCACGTCCGACACTGACGGATGGATTGTCGGCTCGATCGGCGCCTCCAAGGGCTACTTCAGTCGCGTTGGTAGCATCTACAACGATCACAAGCTGATCTTCGTGAAGATCAACGATCCCGGAAGCGGCGGTACGCTGACTTACTCCCCAGGTGAGTTGCTTGGGGCCGACAAGGACTTCAACGACCGGACGGAAGGCTCCGACCTTTTTGCCGTTCGCCTTCCTTCGGGCAAATACGCCTTCGTAGCCAGTTACTTCTGGCAAAACAAGGGGACCGCCGGAACCTCAGAGGTCTACCAAAGCTACGCGGATGTGCTGATATTTGAAGTTCGCCCTGGAATAACGCTTTACATGGGCTCGTTCATTGCAAGCAATGAGTGGCCGCCGGGCTACCCGCTACGAACGGTACCGGGTGCCCCATCGTTCACCCACTACCTTCGAGCAGAGCGCGACATGCCGAAGCTACGGGAAAAGTTCGGCTCCTTGCCGGTAAATGCTCAGGCCTGGATCCCTGAGCGTTACAACGGCTACGTTATGCCGGCAGCGCACTAGCTGAGACCGGCACATCAGAACCAACCGACTACTTTCCAAGGCCGCTTGGTTGCGTATCGTCCGTCACGCGCCGCTGGTGTCCATCGATCTGATCCTGCGCGATGCCCAAGGCCGCGTGCTGCTGGGGCTACGCGAGAACGAGCCGGCGCGCGGTACCTGGTTCGTGCCGGGCGGCGTGATCCGCAAGGATGAAACCCTGGACGCCGCCTTCACCCGCATCGCCCGCAACGAACTGGGCGTGGCCTTGGAGCGCAATCAGGCGCGTCTACTGGGCGTCTACGAGCACCACTACACGACCAATTTCGCGCTGGAACCGGGCGTCAGCACCCACTACGTGGTGCTCGGGCACAGCCTGGAACTGGACGGGGAATACGCTCCCGCCGACCGTCAGCACCGCGAACTGCGCTGGTGGCCGCTGGCGGAGCTGATGGCCAGCCCCGCCGTGCATGCCAATGTGAAGGCCTACTTCCCCTGAAGGCTTCTGCCTAGCGCAGGTAGTGGTCGGCCAGCAGCAGCATGAACAGGCCCATCAGATAGACGATGGAATAGCCGAAGGTGCGCATCTCCAGCCCCGGCACCGGCCGGAACTTCAGCCGCCAAGCGTAGCCGATGAAGACCAGCCCCAGCGCCACCGCGCCAAACAGATACAGGAAGCCGCTCATGCCGCTGGCGAAGGGCAGCAGGGTGATGGCGAACAGGATCAGCGTGTAGAGCAGCACCTGGGTGCGGGTGTACTCGACGCCGTGAGTGACGGGCAGCATCGGGATACCGGCCTCGGCGTACTCGTCCTTGCGGGCGATGGCCAGCGGCCAGTAGTGCGGCGGCGTCCAGGCGAAGATGATCGCGAACAGGATCAGGCTGTACGGATGCACCTCGCCGGTCATCGCCGCCCAACCGATCACCGGCGGGATGGCGCCGGCGGCACCGCCGATGACGATGTTCTGCGGTGTCGCCCGCTTCAGATACAGGGTGTAGATGCCGGCATAGCCAACCAAGCCCAACTGGGTCAGCAGGGCGGTCAGCGGATTGACCAGAAACCAGAGGATCACGAAGCCGGCCAGACCCAGCGCGGTGGCGAAGGCGATGCCGGCGGTGAGACCGATGCGGCCGGTGACCAGCGGCCGGCCGCAGGTGCGGGCCATGCGGGCATCGACCTCGCGGTCGATGATCTGGTTGATCGCGGCGGCGGCCGACTGCTGCAGGGTGATGCCCAGCGTCGCCCAGAACAGCAGCGCCAGCGGCGGCAGGCCGGGCACGGCCAGAAACATGCCGATCACGGCGGTCAGGCTGAGCAGCATGACCACCCGCGGCTTGGTCAGCTCGTAGTACTCGCGCAGCAGCGAGCCGGGAGCGATCGGCGTCACCGCGGCCTCAGTCATGACGGCGCCCGAACACGGCGTGATTGAGCGCGACCAGCATCAGCAGCAGTACCGCGGCGCCGGCGTTGTGGGCATCCGCCAGCAGCAGCGGCAGTTGGAAGTGCACCACGCTCAGGCCGATCAGCACCTGTAGCGTCAGCGCGCCGATCACCGCATGGCCGTAGCGGTACCAGTGGCCACCACGGCGTATCAGGGCCAGGGCCAAGGTCACCAGCACCAGGCTGAGCAGGATCGCCCCCAGGCGGTGGGTGAAATGGATGGTGACGCGCGCGCGGTTGTCGAGCACGCCGTATTCGTAATTGATGCCCAGGCCCCGCCAGAGCGTGTAGGCCTCCTGGTAGTCGGTCTCCGGCAGCCAGCGGCCGTGACAGGTCGGCAGATCCGGGCAGGCCAGCGCCGCGTAATTGGTCGAGGTCCAGCCACCGAGGAAGATCTGCACCACCACCAGCACCAGACCGAGCAGGGCCAGCTTGCGCAGCCAGCCGGGCAGGGCAGGGCCGGCCGGGCTGCGCGAAGGGCGGGTCGCGAGCCACATCCAGGCTAGCAGCGACAGTGTGGTAAGACCACCGAGCAGATGCCCGGTCACCACCAGCGGCTTGAGCTGCCAGGTCACCGTCCACATGCCCAGCACGCCCTGGAATATCACCAGGCCCACCAGCAGCCAGGGCAGGACCTTGGGCGCACCCTGCCCGCGCAGGCGCAGCGACAGCAGGGCGAGCACCACGATCAACAGGCCCAGGGTGGAGGCGAGGTAGCGGTGGATCATCTCCTTCCAACCCTTGTGTGCCTCCACCGGGCGTTCCGGGAAGGCGGCATTGGCTTCGGCGACGTGCTGCTCGCTGCTGGGCACGCCCAGATGGCCGTAGCAGCCCGGCCAGTCGGGGCAGCCGAGGCCGGCGTCGGACAGGCGGACGTAGGCGCCGAACACGATCACCACGAAGCACAGGGCGATGGTCAGCAGGTTGAGACGGCGGAAGGTCGACATACCGGACAACATGGGCAAATCCGTTGGGGGCGCCTGCGGGCGCGCGATTGTAAGGCCTGACTGGCGGACGGGCCTTGGCCGCTCAGCCGATATGGGAGAGCTTGAGCAGCTTGTTGATGTCCTTCTGCAGGCCCTTGAAGTCCTGCTGCACGGCGGCCTCGCCCTCGCCTACCGGCGGATACCACATCAGCCAGTTGCCATGCGGGTCGAGGATCAGCAGGGCGTTGGCGGGAAGATCGGCGAACTGCGCTAAGGCTTTCGGACCGGTCTCGGCGTCCAGCAGCCAGAGCAGTCCCGGCTGCTCGGCCTGCAGGCGGCCGCGCAGCTCGGCCAGCACCGCAGCGTCGTCGGCGATCAGCAGGCGCTGCACCCGCTCGCGCTGGCGACCCAGCGCCAGACGGGTCTGGCGGCTCAGCACCAGCTCACGGTGACAGACCTCGTCGCAGGGGCCGCGCAGCAACTGCACCAGACTCCATTTCTCGCGCAGCGGATCGCTGGCCAGGGGCTGGCCGTCGGCATCGCGCAGCGCGATGGCCGGCATCGGCCGCGCCGGCGTCACCAGCTGGCCGTAGTTGGTGCGCGCGCCGCCGGGCCGCCAGTCGAACACGAACACCGCGACATAGGCGCTGACGAAGGGCGCGAAAAACAGCACGGCCAGCAGGATCAACTGGGCGCGGGAGCGGAGCTGCGAGTGGCCGGGTGGCGCGGAGGTGGTCATGGTCAGACGGGCACTTTCTTGAGATTGAGTTTGATGAACAGCCCCACCAGGGTGGCGGCGAAAGCCCACCATTGTGCGGCATAGCCGTAGTGGCGCTGGGGGGGAATGGCATCGACGCCGGCCGGGCTCCATTCGCGGACGAAGCCGCCGGGCAGTTCCGGCGCCAGTTCCAGCAGGCCGTCGCGGGTGGTGGCGCCAAACCGGCAGCGCAGCTCGGCGAGGTCGGGATAGTTGACTCTTGGGGCCAGTGCGGCACCCGGCGCGCAGGCGGCACCGGCCTGGCCCAGGCGCAGGCCCGGCTGCGGCAGCGTCCGCCAGTAGCCCTCCAGCCGCTGCGGGCCGGTCGGCGCTGGCGGCACGCTGGCAACATCCAGCGGCAGCCAGCCGCGATCAACCACCACCAGGCTGCCGTCGGCGAGCTGCAGGGGCGTCCAGGCATGCGCGCCAGGGCGGCGGTGGTGGCTCTGGTTGTCGAGCAGCACCGAGAGGTCCGAGCGATAGACGCCGTCGATATAGACCCGGCGCACCTCGCCGACCGCCGGCTTGCCGCTGTCGGCCAGGAGCGGCACCGGTACTAACGCGGCGGCGGCGGCATGGCGGTCCAACAGCTGCTGCTTGGTCTGGCCGCGGCCGTATTGCCAGTAGCCCAGGGCGAGCATCGCGCCTCCGAGCAGCAGGGTGCCCAGCAGCGCCCACCAGGCGGGGCGGAAGCGGAGGCGCAGCTTCGGCGCAGAGGACGGGAGCTGAGACGGGTTCATGAGTTCAGCGTGGCGATGCGGATACCATGACCGCAACAGCCTTTAGCCGGTTCCGGTTTTCGCATGATCCCCAAGCTCGCCATCGTCGCTTTCCTGATCGCCATCGTCGTCGCGCTGTTCATCGGCATGTCCTACCTGATCCGCGATCCCAGCAGCCAGCGCCGCACGCTCAAGGCACTGACCTGGCGTGTCGGGCTGCAGGTCGGTCTGATCGCTTTCCTGGCCCTGGCCTACTTCCTCGGCTGGATCCACCCGCACGGCCTGAAGCCCTAACGGAATTCCGCCGCGAACGGTTTCCGGCACCGGGAGCCGCATCAGGCCTTGCGCCGTCGCGCCAAGTTTGGAAGACGCCATTCCAGACTTGGAAACTGCGCCAACAAGAAAGCCCGGCAGTGCCGGGCTTTCTCGCGTCCAGGCGTTCGATCAGAGCACGTAGACGAACACGAACAGGCCGATCCAGACCACGTCCACGAAGTGCCAGTACCAGGCCACGCCCTCGAAGCCGAAGTGCGAGTCCGGCTTGAAGTGGCCGAGCATCAGGCGAATGGTGATGACGGTGAGCATCAGCGTGCCCAGCGTCACATGCATGCCGTGGAAGCCGGTGAGCATGAAGAAGGTGGAGCCGTAGACACCGCTGTGCAGCGTCAGGTTCAGGGCGTGGTAGGCGTGGATGTATTCCACCGCCTGGCAGTACAGGAACACCACGCCGAAGGCCACCGTCGCCCACATCCAGAGGATGCAAGCCAGACGCTTGTTGTCCTTGAGCGCATGGTGGGCAAAGGTGATGGTCACGCCGGAAGACAGCAGCAGGCAGGTGTTGATGAAGGGCAGGCCCCAGGCCGACACCGTCTCGTAGTAGCCACCCAGATTGGCCGGGCCGTTGGACGGCCAGGAGGCTTCAAAGCCGGTCCACAGCAGATTGGCGACACCCTTGGCACCTTCACCACCGAGCCAGGGCAGAGCCACTTCGCGGGCGTAGTACAGGGCGCCGAAGAAGGCGCCGAAGAACATCACCTCGGAGAAGATGAACCAGGCCATGCCCATGCGATAGGTCATGTCCACCTGCTTGGAATACTTGCCGCCCTCGCTCTCCAGCGCGATGCCGCGGAACCAGCGGAAGATCACGAAGGCCGCGAAGCCGCCGCCCAGGTAGTAGGGCAAGGGGCCGAGGTTCTTGTCTTCCAGCGAGGACCAGACGCCGATGATCAGCGTCACCAGACCGGCGGTGAGCATGAACGGCCAGGCGCTCGGGTCGGGGACGAAGTAGCGTTGTTGGCCGTTGGCCGGAGCGGGGCTGGACATGGCGATTCCCTGTTTGAGACCTGATGAAAAGTTGTGCGGCGAATTCTAGCGTCTGAGTCTGCGCGGCTCAGCCATTCGGCTTGGCGCTGCGCTGCGCCAGTTCGGTGACATCGAAAAACGTGTACGACAGCGTGACGGTGTGGACATCGGCCGGCAGCTCCGGGTCGAGCATGAAGCGCACCGGCATGTTCTTGGCCTCGCGGGCCTTGAACGGCTGCTGGTTGAAGCAGAAGCATTCGGTCTTCTTCAGGTGTTTGGCGGCCTTGCCCGGCGTCACCGCCGGCACCGCCTGCCCCACCACATCCTGATCCAACTGATTTTCGGCGGTGAAGCTGACCGTGTAGAGCTGGCCGGGGTGCACCTTCATTTCCGAAACAGCGGGCTTGAACAGCCATTCCCGCCCGCCGTTCACCACGGTGAGGAACTGCACGGTGACCTCGCGACTCAGGTCGGGCTGTTCCTGCACGCTGGCGACGATCTGCATGCCCTTGTCGCGACCGTTGAGGCCGGTCAGCTCACAGAGCGCGTTGTACAGCGGCACCATGGCGAAGCCGAAACCGAACATCGCCACGGTCAGCAGCGCCAGTTCCCAGACACTGCGCCGCTTGCGGCGGCCGGTTTCAGCAGGGCCGATGGCGGCGCTCATCGACCCTGCGCAACCGTGATCCAGACGAAGCCGGCAAGGAATCCCAAGGCCAGCACGACGTGGACCAAGGCCAGGCGCAGATTGCGCCGGGCTTGCTCACGATCCTGCTGGGTGGCGGGCTGGCTCATAGGGTTCAGTGGGCCTTCGCGGTCTGACCGGCGGCCACCGGCTCGCCGTTGTCACCGACCAGCGGCGGATCCTCGAAGGTGTGGTACGGCGCCGGCGAGGCCACAGTCCACTCCAGGCCGTGCGCACCTTCCCAGACCCGCTCCGGCACCTTGCCGTCACGCTTGCCGAACATGCAGGACAGCATGTTGCCGATGAAGATGAACTGACTGATGAAGAAGGCGAAGGCACCGATCGACGACACCACGTTGAAGTCGGTGAACATCACGTTGTAGTCGGGAACGCGGCGCTGCATGCCGGCCAAACCCAGGAAGTGCTGCGGGAAGAAGGTGAGGTTGATGAAGATCGCCGACAGCCAGAAGTGCAGCTTGCCGAGCTTCTCGTTGTACATGCGGCCGGTCCACTTCGGGATCCAGTAGTAGATGGCGGCGATGATCGAGAACACCGCGCCCGGCACCAGCACGTAGTGGAAGTGCGCGACCACGAAGTAGGTGTCGTGGTACTGGAAGTCGACCGGTGTCACCGCCAGCATCAGGCCGGAGAAGCCACCGAGGGTGAACAGGAACACGAAGCCCAGCGCGAACAGCATCGGGGTCTCGAAGGTCATCGAGCCACGCCACATGGTCGCCACCCAGTTGAACACCTTCACGCCGGTGGGCACGGCGATCAGCATGGTGGAGAACATGAAGAACAGTTCCGCCGCCAGCGGCATGCCGACGGTGAACATGTGGTGCGCCCAGACGATGAAGCTCAAAAAGCCGATCGAGGCGGTGGCGTAGACCATCGAGGCGTAGCCGAACAGCGGTTTGCGGGCGAAGGTCGGGATGATGGTCGAGACGATGCCGAAGGCCGGCAGGATCAGGATGTAGACCTCGGGATGGCCGAAGAACCAGAAGATGTGCTGGAACAGGACCGGATCACCACCGCCAGAGGCAGTGAAGAAGCTGGTGCCGAAGTACTTGTCGGTCAGCAGCATGGTGACCGCGCCGGCGAGCACCGGCATGGTGGCGATCAAGAGGTAGGCGGTGATCAGCCAGGTCCAGACGAACAGCGGCATCTTCAGCAGGGTCATGCCCGGCGCGCGCATGTTCAAGATGGTGACCACGACGTTGATGGCGCCGGTGATGGAGCTGATGCCGAGCAAGTGCACGGCGAAGATCAGCATCGGGAAGGCGTTGCCGGTCTGCAGCACCAGCGGCGGGTACATGGTCCAGCCACCGGCGGGGGCGCCGCCCGGCATGAACAGGGTGGACAGCAGCATCGCGAAGCCGAAGGGCAGAATCCAGAAGCCCCAGTTGTTGACGCGCGGCAGGGCCAGGTCACCGGCACCGATCATCATCGGCACCATCCAGTTGGCGAGGCCGGTGAAGGCCGGCATCACGCCGCCGAAGATCATCACCAGCGCGTGCATGGTGGTCATGGAGTTGAAGAACTCCGGATCCACGAACTGCAGGCCGGGCTGAAACAGCTCGGCGCGGATCACCAGCGACATCAGGCCGCCGATGAAGAACATGATGAAGGCGAAGCACAGATACAGCGTGCCCAGGTCCTTGTGATTGGTGGTCTTGATCCAGCGCATGATCCCCTTGTCGGGACCGTGGTGGTCGTGATCGTGACCTTCGTGAGCGTGGGCGTGGGCCATGGCGAAACTCCTGCAATTCTCGAAACGGGGGGACCAGCGGGCTTAATTAGCGGAGCGCCGCCACGTCGGAAGCCTGCACAACCGAGCCCTTGTTACCCCAGGACTGACGTTCGTAGGTGACAACCGCCGCCACATCGGCGTCGGAGAGCTGCTTGAACGGAGGCATCATGCCGCCACCACCGGGCTTGCCGTTGAGCACCTGCGACACATGCGCCTTGGCATCACCATTGGCGACCTTGGAGCCGACCAGGGTGGGGAAATTCGGCGGCAGACCGGCACCGTTGGCCTGGTGGCAGGCCTGGCAGTTGGCCTCGTAGACCTTCTTGCCCTGCGCCATCAGCTCGTCCTTGGACAATGCCTTGGCGGCCGGAGCGGCGGCCGGCGTCGCGGCAGCCACTTCCACCGGAGCGGCGGCGGCAGCGGGCTCGGCGGCGGCCGGGGCCGGCGCGGCCTCGGTCAGAGCCGCGGGCGCGGCCGCAGCAACTTCCACGCCCTTCTTCTGGGCAAGCCAGGTGTTGAACTCGGTTTCCGGCAGGGCCTTGACCACGATCGGCATAAAGCCGTGGTCACGGCCGCAGAGCTCGGCGCAGACGCCGCGGAAGGTGCCCGGCTCGTTGATCTTGGTCCAGGCCTCGTTGATGTAGCCCGGGATGGCGTCCTTCTTCACCGCCAAGTCGTGCACCCACCAGGCGTGGATCACGTCCTGGGCGGTGATCAGGAAGCGCACCTTTTTGCCGGTCGGCAGCACCAGCGGGTTGGTGACCTCCCACAGGTAGTTGCCGCCATCGACCTGGGCCAGTTCGGCCGGAGTCTTGTTGGCGCCCAACTGGCGGGCCTGGTTGGATTCCGGCGACAGCATGGACACGAACTCGTAGTCCTGGCCCACGTACTCGTATTTCCAACCCCACTGGAAGCCGGTGATCTTGATGGTCAGGTCGGCGTTGCGGGTGTCTTCCATCTTGATCAGGGTGCCTGCGGCGGGCACGGCCATGGCGATCAGGATGAAGAAGGGGATGATGGTCCAGACGATCTCGACCGTGGTCGATTCGTGGAAGTCCGCTGGCTTGGGATGCTTGCTGCGGCGGTGGTTGATGATCGAATAGATCATGGTGCCGAAGACGCCGACGCCGATCACCGTCACCACGCCGAGAATCAGCATGTGCAGCCAGTGCACCTGGGCGCTGATGTCGGTCGCGCCGACCGGCAGGTTGTACTGCGACCGGGCCGTCTCCGCGTGCGCGACCGCGCTGGCGAACGTGCCGGCCAGAAGACCGACCAGGGACCGCATCCACTTCGTCATCGACATCCCACTAACCTCCAGTTAAGACCTCTTGCGTCGGGCTTTGCTCCGACTCCCCCGCTGGCGTGTAGCTCCACACCGGCGGCAGCAATTCTTTCAGGCGGCGATACAGCCGCTCGCGTTCTTCATCGGTGAGGCAGCGCCCCAGCCGCAAAATCTGCCCTGCCTGTCGCAACCACAATTGGCTGGGTTGGTGCCGATTATTCCCCGGCAGCAACTCCACACGGGTCCAGACGCGCGGCCAGTCGATCTGTGCCTCCGCCCCCGCCTGCATCCAGCCATACCCCACCCGGACCCGATCCGCTTCGAAGTCGATGACCTCGCGATAGCGGTTGCGCCGCAGACTCACCCAAAGGGCCAAGCCCAGCGCCCCCAGTTCCAAGCCCGCGAACGGCAGGATAGGCCACAAGCCCTGCAACGCGAATCCGATGGCCACCGGCAGCGCCGCCGAACTGACCAGGGCCATGAACACCAGGGCCTGACGCGGATTCAGCGAGGCATTGGGGCCAATGACCAGACGGGTGTCCGAGACGGGCATGGGATTCGCCTTGCAGTACCCGCGGAAAATACCGCAGCCACAAAGCCGCCGCATTTTAGAGCAGCGAGGGCTCGGCTTCCAAGGCCGGAAACAGCCGCGGCCACAGACCGCCAGGCGCCTCCCCTTCCCGACGCTGCACCCAGAGCGGGGCTCCCAGGTGCGATTCCAGGCTATCGAGATTGCCCTGTAGCCAGGGCATAGCGGGGTCCCGCAGGTTGGCGACCCAGCCGGCCAGCCGGGTCCGGCGACGGATCGCCTCGGCCGTCAGCAGGGCGTGATTGAGGCAGCCCAGCTTCAGTTCCACCACCAGCAACACCGGCCAGGCCTGCGCGGCCACCCACTCCCCCAGCAGCAGATCCGGACCCAGCGGCGTCAGCCAGCCCCCCGCCCCTTCGGCGACCACGCCCTGGTGGGTCGCCGTCAGCCGGGCATGGGCGACCCGCAGGCGTTCGGGCTCGATGCGCTCGCCAAGCTCCGCCGCCGCCAGATGCGGGGCGATGGCCGGGCCATAGGCATAGGGATTGACGTCCTGGTACGCGGCGGTGCTGCCGCTGGCGGCGATCAGTGCCAGCGCGTCCTCGCTGCGCAGGCCCTCCGGCGTCTCGATGCAGCCGGAGGCCAGCGGCTTGTAGCCGCAGACCTTCAGCCCCTCGCTGCGCAGGCGGCGCAGCAGGGCGCTGGCGACATAGGTCTTGCCGGCATCGGTGTCGGTGCCGGTGACGAACAGGGTCTGGGACTTGGCCGCCGCGCTCACGCCGCCGCCAGCGCCTCGGCGAGCGCCGCCAGCAGGCCATCGACCTCGGCCTCGGCGTGGGCGGAGGACAGGGTGATACGCAGCCGCGAGGTGCCGGCTGGCACCGTCGGCGGCCGGATCGCCGCCACCCAGTAGCCGCGCTCGTAGAGCGCGCGCGACACCGCCAGTGCCCGCGCCGCCTCGCCCAGCACCAGCGGCTGGATCGCGGTCTCCGAGTCCGACAGCGGCAGGCCCAACTGGGCAGCACCGGCGCGGAAGCGGGCGATCAGCGCCCGCAGCCGCTGTCGTCGCTCCGCACCGTCCTCGCCACGCACCAGGGCCAGCGAGGCGCGGGTGGCGGCGGCCAGGGCCGGTGGCGGCGCGGTGGAGAACACCCAGGTACGGGCGCGCTGGATCAGGTATTCGATCAGGGTTTCACTGCCGACAATGGCCGCACCGGCCGTTCCCAGCGCCTTGCCAAAGCCGGTCATGACGATGTCGGCCTCGGCGTCACTGGCTTCCAGCGCCCCGCGCCCGCTGGCGCCGAGCACGCCGAAGCCGTGGGCGTCATCGACCATCAGCGCCGCGCCGTGGCCTGTCGCTAGCCGCGACAACTCGGGCAAGGGCGCCAGATCGCCATCCATGCTGAAGACGCTGTCGGTGGCCACCAGCCTCAGCGAGCCGGGCTCGGGCAGCGGCGCCTCCAAGGCTCGCGCGTAGGCGGCAACCTGGGCATGAGCGACGCGGACATAGCGCGCGCCCGACAGCCGTCCGCCGTCGATCAGCGAGGCGTGGTTGAGCTCGTCGGCGATCAGCACGTCCTCGCGCCCCAGCAGGGCGCGCAGCACGCCGAGATTGGCGGCCCAGCCGGAGGAGAACAGCAGGGCGCGCGGCCGGCGCAGGAAATCCGCCAGCTCCTCTTCCAGGGCCGCGTGCTCGCGGTTGTAGCCGGACACCAGCGCCGCCGCACCACTGCCGGTGCCCTGCTCCAGGGCCTTGCGCGCGGCCGCCGCCAGGCGCGGATCGCCGGCCAGGCCCAGGTAGTCGTTGGCGCAGAAATTCAGGCAGGCGCGGCCGTCGACAACGATGCGCGCGCCGTGGCCGCCATCGACGATGCGCCGCAGCCGGTACAGGTCGGCGGCGCGGATCTGCTCCAGCTCCGCCGCCAGGCGCCGGTCCAGAGGCGTGTCCACCGCAGAGGCTCCGTCCACTTTCACGCTCTCCTTGCTGCCCCCGGCGCCGTGGCGCGGGCGCGATTCGTCTTCAGCCGCAGCAGGAGGTCGTCGATGCCGCCGCCGCACCGGCTCCGCAACTGGCGCCTGCTTCGGCAGAAGCCGTAGGCGCCACCGCGCCCTCGGTCTGGATGCCCAGTTGCACCAGCAGCGCGCGGTCGCGGCCGTTCTGCGGGTTCTCGGTAGTGAGCAGCTTTTCGCCGTAGAAGATCGAGTTGGCGCCGGCGAAGAAGGCCAGGGCCTGGGTCTCGTCGCTCATCGCGGTACGGCCGGCGGACAGCCGCACGTAGGAGGCCGGCATCAGGATGCGCGCCACCGCGATCACCCGCACGAACTCGATGCCGCCCAGCGCATCGGCGCCCTTCAGCGGCGTGCCGGCGACCTGCACCAGATCGTTGATCGGCACGCTTTCCGGGTGCGGGCTCAAGTTGGCGAGCTGCTGCAAGAGGCCGGCGCGGTCGGAGAGCTCCTCGCCCATGCCGACGATGCCGCCGCAGCAGACCTTCACCCCCGCCGCGCGGACATTGGCCAGCGTGTCGAGGCGGTCCTCATAGGTACGGGTGGAGATGATCTTGCCGTAGTACTCCGGCGAGGTATCGAGGTTGTGGTTGTAGTAGTCGAGCCCGGCGCCGGCAAGGCGCTCGGCCTGCGCCGGCTTCAACATGCCCAGGGTCACGCAGGTCTCCAGGCCCAGGGCCTTGACGCCACGCACCATCGCCTCGACGCGCTCCAGGTCGCGGTCCTTGGGGCTGCGCCAGGCGGCGCCCATGCAGAAGCGGGTGGCGCCGTTGTCCTTGGCTTCGCGGGCGGCTTCCAGCACCACCTCGACGTCGAGTAGCGGCTCCTTCTTCAGGCCGGTCTCGAAGCGCACCGACTGCGGGCAGTAGGCGCAGTCCTCGGGACAAGCGCCGGTCTTGATCGACAAGAGGGTCGAGAGCTGCACGCTGTTCGGCTTGTGGTACTGCCGGTGCAGGCTCTGCGCCTGGAACAGCAGGTCGTTGAACGGCAGCGCGAACAAGGCCTCGACCTCGGCGCGGGTCCAGTCGTGGCGGAGGGTGGGCTGGGAGGCGGGAACGGAGGAAGCGTCGGCGGCCATGGTCGGTAGCGGATTGCGGATTGCGGATTGCGGATTGCGGGCGCGCCTGTGGCACCCCGCAGCCTGACTGTGGGAAGGAGCCCGCTCCTTGGCCTACAGTGACCGGCAGTGTCGGCAGCGGAATGGGAGGCTGTCAACTTGAACTGGACTTCTTTGGTTGACGGTCTACTGCCCGCGCACTGCCAGTTCTGCGGCGCGGCCGGCGTGGGTCCGGTCTGCGCCGCCTGCCAAGCCGACCTGCCCTGGAACCAACCCGCCTGCCCCGGCTGCGCACTGCCCGCACCACTGCCGGACCTACTCTGCCCGGCCTGTCAGCGGAAGCCTCGCGCCTTCGACGCCGCCTTCGCCGCTTTCCGTTACGCGGCGCCGGGCAGCCAGGCACTGCTCGGACTGAAGTACGGCGCCCGCTTCCACGAAGCCCGCTGGCTGGCTGCCAGCCTGGCAACCGCCTTGCGCCTACGCGAGGACGCGCTGCCGCAGCGGTTGATTCCGGTGCCGCTGCACCGCGGCCGGCTGTGGCGGCGCGGCTACAACCAGGCGCAGGAACTCGCCCGCCATCTCGGCAAGACGCTGGACATCCCGGTGGCGCCCAAGCTGGCGCGGCGGCTACGGGCGACACCCGACCAGATCGGCCTGAGCGCGCCCCAGCGCCGGCTCAATCTGCGTGGCGCCTTCGCGGTCGGCAAAGAGGTCGCCGGCCTGCATGTGGCCCTGCTCGACGATGTGATGACCACCGGTGCGACGCTGGAGGAACTGGCGCGCACCTGCAAGGCCGCCGGTGCCATCCGGGTGGAGGCCTGGGCGCTGGCCAGGCAGCCACTGGGAAAAGTCACCACCTAAAGGCTCCCCTCCCCCCTCGTGGGGGAGGGGCTGGGGGAGAGGGGGAACCCGCCCACCGGGAAGAGTCGCGCTCAGGCTAACCGTGCAGCCCCCCCCCTACCCCTCTCCCACCAGGGGAGAGGGGAACAAGCAAGCAGCCCGCAGTCAGCTGAACACTGGCCTGTTAGCTGAACACCGGCCAGCGATCCACGATCTTGCCGCCGCGCACCGCCAGCAGATCGCCGAACTGCAGCAGCACGCCCTCGACCTGGGTCGGCCGGAAGAACACCTGATCGTCCACCTGCAAGCCCACCGAGGCGGAGGCGTTGACGATCTCCTGATTGGAGCTGTGGCCGTAGATGGAATTGAACTGCAGGCCCTTGGGCGATTCGTAGTCCGCCATCCAGTAGCCGCCATAGATGAAATAGGTCTGGCGCTGGTTGACGTCCCACCAGGAGAAGATGCGCGACTTCTCATCCAGCGCCGGAATCTGCACCGGCCCGGTGGCCTTGAGCACCGGGGTGGCGATGTAGACCGCCGGTTGGTGGTCGGCCAGGGTGGCGAGGTCGTAGTGACTGGGCTTGAGCAGGCCGGTGCCCACCGAGATGTCGTTACTCAGGGTCTCGGTCTCGTGCAGCTTGTAGGTGGGGCTGCCGGCGGTATTGAGGGTGAGCCCCTCCTTCCAGAGGCCGGGATAGTCCTGCCGGGTCTGGTCCACCGCCGCCTGGTAGCGCGCCATCACCTTGGCCAGCAGCTCCTCGGGCGTACCCAGCGCGCCCGGCACCAGGGCGACGAAGGGGTCGTAGCCCATGAAGCCCGTGAACTCCAGTTGCTCCGGATGCTCGGCGATCAGCTTGAGGACATGCGCCAGCGGCAGGCCGGCCGACAGGCCACCGCGGTGCAGGCCGACATCCAGTTCCAGATTCAGCTTGAGCCGGGTGCCCAGACCCTTGGCGAGGTCGAGGTACTGCGCGGCGCGCTCCGGCGTGTCGATCAGCCACTGCAACTGGCGGGCCGGGTCGAAGGGGCCCTTGAGCGTCTTGTAGAACAGCTCCGCCGAGCGCACCGGCAAGGGCTTGCCGAGCAGCAGGTCGGCGCCGGGAAACATCTCGGCGTCGTGGTTGAGAAAGGGCTGGTGGAAGGACATCAGCCGGTTGGTGCCGGCGCGCTTGCCGATGTATTCCAGCAGCTTCGGCGAGGGCAGCGATTTTTCGACGATGCGGTAGCGCCGGCCCGGCTGCTTCTTCACCGAGGCGGCGACCAGGTCGATGTTGTGATCGAGACGGTCGAGGTCGATGACCAGGCTGGGGCGCATCGGGCCATTGGCCTTCAGCTCGGCATTGAGGGCACGGAAGTAGTCGTCATAGGGCGCGCCCTGGTCCTTCGGCCGCGCCGCGTATCCGCCCGCCAGGGCCAGACCACCCAAACCCAACAGCACCGTGCGCCGCTTCATGTCTTCGCCCTGTTCGCAACTGCTTGTGTGTGAGAAAGGCCCAGCGCCGCCGACTGCCTGCTGGCGATAGGGCCGAATGCGGCTCGCAATATCCTCGCCGGAGAGCACCCAGGGCAACTGCCGTACTAGGGAAAAATTAGCTCTGCCACTTGCCGCGGCGGACCTCGCCGCTAAGCTCGCGACTGAACAACGGCTCCTTAGAAGCCGTGGAGGAGTCCATGAAGTTTCGTCTCGCCCGGCGCGCCGTCGCCACCGGACTGCTGAGCCTGCTGCTGGCCGCCTGCGCCGGCGGCGAGGACGGCGCCGCCGATCAAGCCCGCTACCAGGCCAGCCTGCACGAAGCCGGCTGGGTCGGCGCCTGGTCGGCCGCGCCCTACGGCCCCTATCCGCAAGGTCCGCTGACCGGCACGCTGCCGGTCGATCCGCTGGGCGCCATCACCCTGTTCGAGAACCAGCAGGCGCGCGAGCAGAGCTTCCGCATGGTGGTGCACCCCACGCTCGGTGGGCAGCGCCTGCGGCTGCGCTTCTCCAACCTGCTGGGCGACCGGCCGCTGCACCTGGAACCAGTCAGTGTGGCGCTGCGCGCCGCCGGCCCGGCACTGCTGCCGGGCAGCGCCAAGCCGGTGCTGTTCGCCGGCCAACCGCGCGTGCTGATCGCGCCGGGCGCGGAGGCGATCAGCGATCCCCTCGACTTCGCCTACGACTACGGGCAAGACCTCGCGGTGTCCTTCCACGTGGTCGGCGAGAGCGGGCCGATGACCTGGCATGCGGTGTCCTTCGGCTTCAACTACGTGAGCCTGCCGGGCAGCGGCGACCGCACCGCCGACGCCACGGGCCTGCTGTTCGGCCAGACCAGCCTGGGCTGGTTCTTTTTGAGCGGCGTCGATGTCTCCGCGCCGGACTCGCCGGGCAGCCTGGTGATGCTCGGCGACTCGATCACCGACGGCGCCTACGAGGTGCCGGAAACCAATACCCGCTGGCCCGACTTCCTCGCCGCGCGGCTGGACGCGCTGAGCGCCGACATGGGCGTGCTCAACCAGGGCATCAACAGCAATACCGTCACCCGCGCAGGCATCCTCGAAGGCGAGCTGTTCAAGGGTCCGGCCGCCGAGGACCGCTTCCAGCGCGATGTGCTGGACCGCTCCGGCGTGCGCGGCCTGCTGCTGTTCGAAGGCACCAACGACCTCACCTCCGGCGTTTCCGGCGAGGCGCTCTACGCCGGCCTGCGCAGACTGGTGGACCGCGCCCATGCCGCCGGCCTCTGCGTGGTGCTGGGCACCCTGATGCCGCGCGACGACCTGCTGTTCGGCTGGGACCGCGCGAGCATGGAAGAGCAGCGGCAGTGGGTGAATGCGCGCATCCGCAGCGACGGCGGCGTCGAGGGCATCGCCGACTTCGACGCGGTGATGGGCAGTCCGCTGGACGCGACCCGGCCGCATCCGCTGCTGTACTCGCCCGACCTGCTGCACCCGACCTCGGCGGGCTTCTACGTGATGGCCCAGGCGGTGCCACTGGAAGCCCTGGCGCCACCACCCGTGGGTCGCTGCGCGCGGCGCTAGGGCCGAAACGCTCCTAGGGCTGCAACTCGCGGCGCAGGAACTCCACCGCCGCCAGCATCGCCCCCAGCTCGGTGGCGCTGCGCGCGTGATCGCCGCCGGGCACCACGTAGAGCTCGCTGCGCACGCCGGCCGCCAGCAGGGCACGGTGATAGGCCTGGGCGTCGGCCAGCGGCACCAGCTCGTCGCGCGCGCCGTGGTAGAGGAACACCGGCGGATCGCCGGCGTCGATGTTGAGCGCCGGCGAGGCGGCGGCCACCCGCTCCGGCAGCAGGCTCAGTTGGCCGCCAAGAAAATTCAGCACCGCCGGCTGCTCCGGATAGCGGCGCAGATCGGCCGGCGCGCCACCGGCCACCACCGCGCGCAACCGGGTTTCCGGGCTCTCGCCGACCGCGCCCAGCAAGGCCGCCAGATGGCCGCCGGCGGAATAGCCGAAGGCGCCGATGCGTTCGGGATCGACGCGGTACTCGTCAGCCTGCGCGCGCAAGGCCTTGAGTGCGATGCGCAGGTCTTCCAGCGGCGCCGGAAAGTGCCAGTCCGGCAGCACCCGGTAGTTGAGGTTGACCACCACGTAGCCACGCTCGGCGAAGCCGCGGGCGATGCCGGCCATGCTCTTTCTGCCCTCGGCCTGCGCCCAGCCGCCGCCGTGGATCAGCAGCAGCGCCGGCCGCAGGCCGGGCGTATCCGGCAGGTAGACATCAGCCTTCAAGGTCTGCGGCCAGCCGCGCGGGGTGTAGCTGAGATCGCGCAGGACGCGATAGGTCGCCTTGCCTTCCGAGGGCGCTCTCGCTTCCGGCGCCTCGACCTGCGCCCAGGCCGGCGCGGCCAGCGCCGCCAGCAGCAACAACCAGAGTGCTGGCTTCAGCGCAGCCACCGATCGAGGAATTCCAGCGCCGCGTCCACCGCACCGCCGTCGGTGAAGATGGCGCCGATGTGGCCGCGACCCCGCAGGACGTAGAGCTCGTTGGGCACCCCGGCGGCATCCAGCGCGCGGTGGTAGTCCTCGGCCTGATCCAGCTTCACCAGGCCGTCCATGCCGCCGTGGTAGAGAAACACCGGCGGATCGCCGGGCTTGATCTGGAGAATCGGGGAGGCGGCGTGGTAGCGCTCCGGAAAGGTCTGCTGGTTGCCGTTCAGGAACTGCAGCACCAGGGGATGCTCGGCGACCTTGCGCAGATCGCTGGCGGTGCCGCCCGCCACCACCGCCTGCACCCGGGTTTCCGGGGTGTTTCCCAGCGCGCCCAGCATGGCCGCCAGATGACCGCCGGCGGAATAGCCGAAGCTCGCGATACGGTCGCTGCGCACGCCGTACTGCTCGGCGTGGGCGCGCAGCCACTTCAGGGCCTCCTGCAAGTCCTCGAACGGCGCCGGCCAGTGGTACTGCGGGGCGTAGCGGTAGTTGACGTTCATCACCACATAGCCGCGCTTGGCCAGACGCTCGGCGATGGAGGCCATCAGCTCGCGACGGTCCGGGCCTTCCCAGCCGCCGCCGTGGATCAGCAGCACCGCCGGCCAGTGCAGCGGCGGGAACATGATCGAGCGCGGACCGGGGTCGGGCGTGTAGATGTCGGCCTTCAGGACCTCGGGCCAGCCGGGCGGCGAGTAGATGACGTCGCGCGCGATCTGGTAGCGGGTATGCACCTCCGGCTTGGCCGGCGCCTCCGGCCGGCCGAGATGGCTGGCGCAGCCGGGCAGTGCCAAAAGGCAGGTGAGCAGGAGCGAGATGGGCAGCAGGCGCATGGGATCAGCCGTAGCGGTAGTCGAGCACTAGGCCCAGAAATACGGCCAGCCCCAGCCAGTGGCTGAGCTGGAAGGCGCGGAAGCAGTCGGCGCGGCTGCGGCTGCGCGCCAGCCATTGCAGGCCGGCCGCGATCAGCGCCGCCAGGCCCAGGCCGGCAAAGTACCAGGCGCCACGCTCGGCGCCGGCCAGCGCCAGCAGCGCCAGGGCGAGCGCCTGCAGCAGGCCGGTGGCGAGCAGATCGTGACGGCCGAAGAACACCGCCGAGGACTTCACCCCGAGCTTCAGGTCGTCGTCGCGATCGACCATGGCGTAGTAGCTGTCGTAGGCGATCACCCAGCAGACATTGGCGGCCATCAGCAGCAGCGCCGGGCCCCAGTCCACTTCGTCGCGCACCGCCGCGTAGGCCATCGGGATGCCCCAGGAGAAGGCCAGACCCAGATAGGCCTGCGGCAGGGCGATCCAGCGCTTCATCAGCGGATAGCTGGCGGCCAAGAGCGCCGCCGGGATCGCCAGCAGCACGGTGAGGGTGTTGAGCTTGGTGGCCAGCCCGTAGGCGATCAGCGCCAGCGCCACGAACACCCGCACGCCCTCCTGGCGGCTCACCCGGCCGGCGGCGATCGGGCGGTCCTTGGTGCGCTCCACGCCGGGATCGAAATCGGCGTCGAGCACGTCGTTGATGACGCAGCCGGCCGAGCGCATCAGCACCGTACCGACTACGAAGATCCACAGCACCTTGACCGGCGGCGGCCCTTCCGCCGCGAACCACAGCCCCCAGAGCGTGGGCCAGAGCAGGAGCCAGATGCCGACCGGCTTGTGCAGGCGGCAGAGCCGGAGATAGTCGATAAATTTGCTGAGCATCCGGCTAGCTTAAAGGTCACGGGCGTTTCACATCGACCGCCTAAGCTCGTGACAGTTTCTTTTCGGACTTTCCCCATGCCGCGTTACCTCCTGCCGGCGCTGCTGGCGCTTGCCCTGCCGGCGCAGGCCGCGCAGATCGCCATCTCCCACCGCGGCGCCTCGGCCTACGCGCCCGAGCACACCTTCAACGCCTACGACCTCGCCATCGAGCAGGACACCGACATGCTCGAGTGCGACCTGATCCTGACCAAGGACGAGGTGCCGGTGTGCATCCACGACGAGACCATCGACCGCACCAGCGACGGCAGCGGCCGGGTCGATAGTTTCACGCTGGCGGAGCTGCGGCAGTTCGACTTCGGCAGTTGGTTCAACGAGGCCAATCCGACGCTGGCCAAGCCGGAATACGTCGGCGCCCGCATCGTGCCCTTCGAGGAGCAGCTCGACTGCTATCTGCGCATCAACCCGAAGATGCGCTTCCACGTCGAGACCAAGGACTCCGCCGGCGGACGCGCCGAGCAGGTGATGGTGGACCTGCTCACCCGCAAGGGCCTGATCGCCACCGGCGATCTCGCCAATGGCAATGTGCAGTCCTCGACCATCGTGCTGCAGAGCTTCAATGCCGGCAGCCTGGAACGCATGCGCGGCCTGGCGCCGAGCATCCCCACCGGCTTCCTGTTCTCGGTGCCGGACCAGACCACCCTGCCCTGGCTGCTCACCGGCAGCGGCCCGGACTACATCGACTTCTACATCCCCAATTCCGCGCTGCTGCTGCTCTACCCGCTGGCGGTCACCGCCTTCCACACCAACGGCCACGACGTGCAGACCTGGACGGTCAACGACAGCGCGCAGATGAACCTGATGCTGGCGCTGGGCGTGGACGGCATCTTCACCAACAACACCGACCTGCTGCGCGCCGCCATCGACGCGCGCGGCAACGGCACCACGCCGGAGGAGCGCGGCAACCCCGCGAGCTTCGAGCACGGCTGCCCCGGCATCGCCGGCCGCGTCACCAGCAATCTCGGCCCCGGCGATGTCTGGGAGCCGACCGGCACCCGCGGCGTGCAGCTGAAAGCCGTCAGCGGTTCCAGCTCTGGCGGCGGCTCCAGCGGTGGCAGTTCCGGCGGCGTCACGCCCGGCTCCGAAGGCAGCTTCGGCGGCGGCCTGCCGCCCCTGCTGCTGGCCGGTCTGGCGCTGGCGGCGATCTGGCGCGGTCGCAGGCGCGCCTAGCTGACGCGGGGGACGCGCCGGCTTGC
Source organism: Nevskiaceae bacterium (assembly GCA_004297005.1). Classification (GTDB taxonomy): domain Bacteria; phylum Pseudomonadota; class Gammaproteobacteria; order Nevskiales; family Nevskiaceae; genus Stagnimonas. The sequence continues at coordinate 4,105 of SCVA01000050.1, read as the reverse complement.
CGGCCCGCGCGCGGCTCTGCACCATGCCCGCGCAAAGCCCTAAGGACGAGCCGCGATGGAAGACTGGGCATTACGCGCGATGGCGCGCTGGCCGAACGTGCCGGCGCTGTTCGGCTGGCTGTCGCTGGACCGGCGCGGCCGCTGGCGCATCCGTGGCGAGCTGATCAGCCGGCCGCAGATCATCGACACCTTCGACCGCAACTACGCTGCTGACGAACACAGCCGCTGGTATTTCCAGAACGGTCCGCAGCGCGGCTATGTGCAGCTGGAAACCGCGCCGCTAGTGCTGCACGCCGAGGGCGAGGCACTGCGCACGCACAACGGCCTCGCCGTGGAATCGCCCAGCGCTGGCTGGCTGGACGAGGACGGCGGGCTGTGGCTCGCCACCGAGCACGGCCCGGCGGCGCTCAGCGATCAGGAAGCCGAGTGGCTGCTGGCGCATCTGCAAGGCGCGCAAGGCCTGGTCGACGAAGCCGAGCTGGCGACCGCCCTGGCCTTGCCAGCCGGCGCGCGCACCGACCTGCGGCTGGAATGGAGCACGCAGGCGCTGCCCCTGCAACGGCTGTCGCGGGCCGAGGCGCCGCAGGTGCTGGGCTTCGTCGCCGAGCCACAGCCTCAGCCAGGTGAGAAGACCTCCGAACGCGCACCCGATTAGCGTCTTCACTCCCTCCCCCGCTACGCAGGGGAGGGTTGGGGTGGGGGCGTGCTTCGACGCCGACCTCGGCAGCTGCGACGAACCGCCCCCTCCCTGGCCCTCCCCCGCTACGCAGGGGAGGGAATTAGGAGTTCCGCTAAAGCGTCGAGCCCGCCTTTTGCCTCCCCTACCCTGGTAGGGGAGGTGGCGCCGAAGGCGACGGAGGGGTGCGCCACAGGCCAGTAACCTCAGCCGCCGAGCGCGCACCCGACTAGCCTCATGCATCTACTCCCTCCCCCGCCTGCGGGGAGGGTCGGGGTGGGGGCGTGCTTCGACGCCTGCCTCTACACCTGCGACGAACCGCCCCCTCCCTGGCCCTCCCCCGCTACGCAGGGGAGGGGATAGCAGCCCCGCTAAGCCGCAAACACCTGCGCCAGCAGTTCGTAGCTACGCAGCCGCGCGGCGTGATCGTAGAGATTGCTGGTGATCATCACCTCGTCGGCGCCGCTGTCGCGCACTCGCTGCTCGATGCCGGCGCGCAACTGCGCCGGCGTGCCGACCAGGGTGCGGCTGCGGTATTCGCGCAGCACCTCGCGCTCCTGTGCGCTGTAGGGGTAGGCCAGCGCCGTCTCCGGGCTGGGCAGCGGCAGGAACTCGCCACGGCGGATGCGCAGCCAGGCGAGGTCCATGGTCGCAGCCAGCCGGTCGGCCTCCGCCTCGGTCTCGGCGCAGACCGCCGCCAGCCCCAGCACCGCATGCGGCCGCGGGAAAGCGGCGGAGGGCTGGAAGCTGTCGCGATAGGCGCGGAACGCCGGCCCCGCCGGGGTCGGGCTGAAGTGGCTGGCAAAGCTGTAGCCCAGGCCCAGCGAGCCAGCCCACTGCGCGCTGGCGCCGCTGGAGCCCAAGAGCCAGATCGGCGGCAGCGGCGCATCGCCGGGCATGGGCTGGATGGCGCGATAGGGATGGCTGGCGGGGAAGGCGCGAGTGCCGCCAAAGGCCTGCAACTCGGTGAGCTGCACCGGGAATTCGTGACCGTCGCTGGCGTGCAGCGCGCGGCTGGCCATGCCGTCGGAACCGGGCGCGCGGCCCAGGCCCAGGTCGATGCGGCCGGGATGCAGGGCCGCCAGGGTGCGGAACAGTTCCGCCACCTTCAGCGGCGCGTGGTTGGGCAGCATGATGCCGCCGGCGCCAACATGGATGCGCGTGGTGGCGCTGGCAACGTGGCCGATGAGGATTTCCGGCGCGGCGCTGGCGACGCTGGGCATGCCGTGGTGCTCGGCAAACCAGTAGCGCGCATAGCCCAGGCGCTCGGCGAGGCCGGCCAGCTCCACCGTGCGGCGCAGGGCCTCGGCGGCGCTGCCGCCCTCCGGCACCGGCACCAGATCGAGTACGGACAGCGGAAAGGACAGCGGCATGGCGACTCCTCGGCGAGGAGGCACCCCGCCCCTCTCAGGTTGGAGACGGCCGCCGCTCAATCAAGGTGCAGCAACTCGCTGTCGATGCGCCCGTCCTGCAATCGCAGTCGCGCCAACGTGATCGGCAGTCGGAAGCGGCGCGGGCCAGCGCTGCCGGGGTTGAGATAGAGCACCCCCGCGCGGGTTTCCGCCAAGGGTTTGTGCGAGTGGCCGCTGAGCACCGCGTCGAAGCCCGCCGCCAGCGGATCCAGCGCCAGCGTCTTCAAGTCGTGCAGCAGGTAGAAGCGCAGCCCGCCGGCCTCGACCACGCGGGTTTCCGGCAGCGCCTCGGCCCAGGGCTCGGTGTCGTTGTTGCCGCGCACCGCCGCGACCGGCGCGATGGCCTCCAGCGCCGCCAGCACCTCGGGCGCACCGATGTCGCCGGCGTGCAGGATCAACTCGCTGCCCGCCAACGCCGCCAGCGCCTGCGGCCGCAGCAGACCGTGGGTATCGGAGATGACGCCGATGCGCATCAGGGCTTGGTCGCCGCCTTGGCCTCGGCATCGGCACTGGCGTCCGCCTCGGCGATCAGCTTGTCGATGCTGGCCTGGGCGATGGGGTGATAGCCGGGGCGCGCTTCGGCATAGATCGCCTTGGCGCGGGCGCGGCCGGCCTCGGTCTTGAGCAGGGCGCGGTAGACCGGGTTGATGTAGTACATGCGCCCCACCGTCAGCAGGTGCGCGCGCACTGCCTCGTCGGCGGCGCCATAGCCGTGATTGATCGCCAGCGGCAGCCAGCTGCGCAGCAGGAAGCGGTTCTGGCTGGGCGTGAGGTGGGCGGCGGCGTCCAGCTCGGCGAGCTGGGCCGTGCTCACCCGCTCCGGCAGGCCGTCGAGGAAATAACTCCAGTGCAGCACGCTCCAACCCGCCATCGGCAGTTGCTTGGCGGCGATGCGGCCATCCAGCCAGTCGTTGCGCGCCTGCGCCACCTTGTCGAAGGCGTCGGAAGCCGGGAACTGCGTCGTTGCCGGCAGCGCCGGCTGGTAGATCCAGTCACGTGCCAGTTCCGGGGCGAATAGTTCCGGGTGCGGCTTGAGCAGGCGCTCGTCGAGAAAGGCGAGAAAGTCCTCGGTGATGCGGCTGCCGAAGGCGTTGCGGTCAAACCACTCGCGCAGAAAGGCGTCGAAGCGCTCGCGACCAAACGCCAGTTCCAGGTTGTAGAGAAACAGCGAGCCGCGGTTGTAGGCGACCACGCCGGCGAAGTTGTCGGGGTCGCCCTGCTGCGGCGGCCCGGCCAGCGCGCGCTGCGCCTCCGGCACCTCGGGCAGATCGCGCTTGAGTTCCTCGGCCTCCAGCACCCGCTCGATGTCACCGCGCTCGCGGCCGTACACCGCCTCCATCAGGCGGTTGGTGACATAGCTGGTAAAGCCCTCGTTGAGCCAGAAGTCGCGCCAGCTGGCATTGGTCACCAGGTTGCCGGACCAGCTGTGCGCCAGCTCGTGCGCCACCAGCGAGACCAGCGACTTGTCGCCGACGATCACGGTCGGCGAGGCGAAGGTGAGGCGCGGATTCTCCATGCCGCCAAAGGGGAAGCTGGGCGGCAGGATCAACAGATCGTAGCGGCCCCAGCGGTAGGGGCCGTAGAGCTTCTCGGCCACCTCGATCATCTTCTCGGTGTCGGAAAACTCGCGCGCCGCCATCTCCAGCATCGAGGGCTCGGCATAGATGCCGCTGCGCGGCCCGGTGCTGGCAAAGCCCAGCTCGCCCACTGCCAGCGCCAGCAGATACGAGGGGATGGGCTGCGGCATGCGGAAGCTGTAGTCGCCGTCCAGCACCGCGTTCGGCTCGTTCTCGGCACCCATCACCGCCAGCAGGTTCTTGGGCGTGCGGATGCGTGCCTCGTAGGTGAAGCGCACGCCCGGCGTGTCCTGCAGCGGCACCCAGCTGCGGGCGTGGATGGTCTGCGACTGGCTGAACAGGAAGGGCTGCTTCTTGCCGGCGGTCTGCACCGGCGCCAGCCATTGCAGGCCGCTGGCCTCGGGCGAAGTGCGGTAGACGATGCGCACGCGGTCGGCACC
>SCVA01000049.1 GCA_004297005.1 Nevskiaceae bacterium | reverse complement strand
GTGGCCCAGCAAGGAAGATGACGGCAAAGAATGCCACCACGCTCACGGCTAGCAGGGATACGACGAAGGCCAAGGCGGTGAGCGCGTATTTCATTGGCCGCTGCCGTATTGCCTAACGCCAATTAGATGGAACACGGATCGCCGCCTAATCTGGCGGTACGTCCGTCTAATCTGGAGCGAGAAAATACAACGCGCTGAATCCATTGAGGATTCGCCGACAACCGGAAGCGAAACACGGAACAGAGGGTGGACACGCTGGCGCTCCCTTGAATGTCTAGTTGCCCGCCGATGTTCGACGGTGCGTTTCCCAAGGCCGAAAGTACGCTTTGGCAGCCGTTACGCCAAGTGGTGGCGGGTGGCGGGGGCTCCGGCGGCGCTAGAACTCCAAGTCCAGCGAAGCGCACAGCCAGTCGATCATCGGCGCCATCAGCGCGTAGCGGCGCACCGTCTCTTTCAGAAAGCTCGGCGCGCAGACTTCCTCGTCGCTGAGCGCGCAGCTCGCCACAAAATCCTTGCGCTTCAAGTCCTCGATCAGCTCGTGGTCGGCCGGGTAGCCGGCGGGTGGGCGTAGCAGGCTGTCGCCGCCCAGCGCGAACTGCTTCAAAAACTTCGGATCGCGTGTGGCCTTCTTCCAGCTTGCGGGGTTGCTGACGATGTTGGCGCGGATGCGTTTCAAAGTGTCGGGCTGCGGGTGCCAGAGGCCGCCGCCGAGAAAGCTCGCGCCGGGCTCCAGGTGCAGATAAAACACCGGCGCGTCGAGCCGGCCCATCATCGCGTTGGCGCCGGCGGCGCGCGCCACCTGCTTGGTGGCGGCGTGGAAAAAGCTCATGCCGGCGTGGGTCTTGTACGGGGTCTTGTCGCTGCTGAAGCGGGTGTCGCGGTAGATGCGGAACAACGAGCCGCCCACCGGCTTGGGGCTGGCCACCATCTGCGGGCTGATCTTGGCCAGGGGCGCGGCGAGATCGGTGATGAAGGCGAGGCAGGGCGCCTTCACGGCCGCCTCGTACTCGGCCTTGTGGGCGGCGAACCAGTCCTTGCTGTTGTGGGTCGCCAACTGGAGCAGAAACTTGAAGGTGGCCGGGCTGAAGTGGGCGTCAGTGGTGGTAGGCATTCATTTCTCCGCTGCGGCCTTGGCAATCTAGCGCAAAATGCCAGCACGACTAACGAGGCCACGAGGAGAGCGCGATGAACCTCATTGAAACCCCATCGGTGAAGGATCAGGTCAGCCCCGAGGAATGGCGGCGTCGCTGCGATCTCGCCGCCGCCTACCGCCTGATGCGGCTGTTCGGCTGGGACGATCTGGTGTTCACCCACATCTCGGCGCGGGTGCCGGGGCCGGAGCATCACTTTCTCATCAACCCGTATGGTTTCCTGTTCGAGGAAATCACCGCCAGCTCGCTGGTAAAGGTCGATCTCGACGGCAAGCCGGTGATGAAGACGCCGCACTTCATCAACCCGGCCGGTTTCACTATCCACAGTGCCGTGCATGCGGCGCGCGAGGATGCGCACTGCGTGATGCATGTGCACTCGCTCAACGGTATCGCGGTATCGGCGCAGAAGGGCGGCTTGCTGCCGATCAGCCAGCAGAGTCTGTTCGTGCTCGCCAGCCTGGGCTACCACGACTACGAGGGCGTGGCGCTCAACGCCGAGGAAAAGCCGCGGCTGGTGCGCGATCTCCGCGACAAGGCCTTTCTCATGCTGCGCAACCACGGCCTGCTGACGGCGGCGCCGACGGTGGCGGACGCCTTCCTTGCCATGTACCTGTTCGAGGCGGCTTGCATGATCCAGGTACGGGCGCAGTCGGGCGGCGGCGAGCTGTTGCAGATTCCGGGGCCCATCCTGGCCGGCATCCAGGCGCAGGCGACGGCGGTCACCAAGGGCCTGGGTGGGGCGCTGGTCTGGCCGGGTTTGCTGCGGCGGCTGGCGCGGGCGAATCCGGGTTGGGAGGTTTGAGGGCTGCGGCGGCTGGGTGTGAGCCGCTGGTCTCCTTCCCCTGCGTAGCGGGGGAAGGCCGGGATGGGGGCGCTTTTGCGTTGAGGGATTCGCAGGGAGCCAACCCTCCCTCCCTAACCCTCCCCCGCTACGCAGGGGAGGGAATCTCGGCGCGCATTTGAATTGCGCGGTGTTAGCGCGTCGGTGCCGGCGGCGCCCGGCCGCTCAGGCGCAGGTTCCAGGCCAGCACGGCATGCACCGGCAACCAGAAGGCGATCCAGGGCAGTTGCTGCTGGGCGCCGGGCAGCAGTTGCAGTAGCAGGCTCAACAGGGCGCCGAAGACGATCAGCGCCGCCAGCAGGCGCGGTATTCGCCCCGGCCGCCATTGCGCGCGGGCGCTGGCGACGAGGCTGGGCAGCAGCAACAAGCTCAGCGGGCTGAACAGCAAAAGATTGTGGTTGGCCCACATCGCCCAGTGGTCGCTGAGCGTCCAGGCGGCCAGTAGCACCAGGCCGCCCAGGCCGGAGAGCAGGCTGGGCAGCAGCGCCAGCACCAGATAGGCGCCGCGCGCGGCGGGGTGCCGGCGCTGACGGTGCAGCAGCAACAAGGCCGCCGCTAGTCCCAGACCCAGCAGCAGGGCGGGCAGGGTGAAGTTGAAGGCTTGCTCCGGCGCCTCCGGGCCGCCGGCGGGCGGCAGCCAGTAGCCCTCGCGCGCCACTAACGGCCGGCCATCGACGCGCGCCTCGCGCACTGCGCGCATCAGCACCTCGGGCACGAAGGCCTGTTCCCACAGGCTGATCGGCTGGTCGGCGGCCGGGCCGAGGATGTAGTCCATGCCCAGCATCAGCGGTGGCACCGGTGACATCAGGCGGGTGGCCTCGCGGCGGAAACTGGTGTCGCTGGGCTGCTGACTCCAGGCCTGCTTGAGGGCGCCGCCGAGGGTCTGGTCGAGGGCATCGCGCACCCGCGTCGAGCAGTTGGCGCGGAAGTAGTCGTAGCGGTACTCGGCGTTCTGCGGCAGGGCGTTGTCGGCCAGGAAGGCGGCCAGGGCGCGCGCCTGCGCCTCGCTCAGGGCCAGCTCCTGCACATACACCCAGCGGCCCTCGGCGGCGTATTCGGCGAGGGTGTTCGGCACCGGGATCGCCGCCAGCCGGTAAAGCATGTGGCCGCGCGCGAAGTTGAGGAAGAAGTTTTTCTGGAAGAAGTCGAAGATGCCGTAGTTGTAGACGGCGGTCGCACCACCGTCGCCGGGCTCGACCATCAGCGCGTTGTGGCCGAAGCGCTGCCAGTACACCGGGCCGGGCGCGAAGCTGAGCAGGCTGATGCGCGGTGCCGGAGCTGGGAGAGGCTCGGCCTGCGCGGCGGGCAGCCAGGCGAGCAGGGCCAGCAGGCTCGCGGCCAGCCAGTGGCTCAGGGCGGACATCAGTCCTGGGAGAGCAGCACTTGCAACTGCTGCACGCGCCGCGAGTCGGCGCGCTGCACGCTGAACTGGAAGCGGCCGATCTTCACGCTCTCGCCGCGGCGCGGCAGATGACCGAAGTGGTGCACCACCAGGCCGCCGACGGTGTCGAATTCCTCGTCGCTGAATTCGGCGTTGAAGTGTTCGTTGAACTCCTCGATGGGCGTCAGGGCGTTGACCATGTAGCGGCGCTCGTCCTGCTTGATGATCCAGGCGCCCTCGGCCTCGTCGTGCTCGTCGTCGATCTCGCCGACGATGGTTTCCAGGATGTCCTCGATGGTTACCAGGCCGGCGACGCCGCCGTACTCGTCGACCACGATGGCCATGTGCTGGTGCTTGCGCTTGAAGTCCTTGAGCAGCACGTTGACCCGCTTGGACTCGGGCACGAAGCTGGTCGGCCGCATCACCTGCGCCAGGTCGAAGGTGGCAGTCGCGGTGGTGAACTTGAGCAGATCCTTGGCCAGCAGCACGCCGACCACCTCGTCCTTGTTGTCGCCGATCACCGGGTAGCGGGAGTGGCCGGACTCGACCACGGCGGCGAGCACCTGCTCCGGCCCCCAGTCGGACTCGATGCACACCATCTGCGCGCGCGGCACCATGATGTCGCGCGCCTGCAGCTCCCGGGTTTCCAGCACGCCGTCGATCATGTCGGCGGCGTCGGCGTCCATCAGGCCGTCTTCGCGGGCGCCCTCGAGCAGGTCCTTGAGGTCTTCCTGCGTGCGTGGGCCGCCCACCAGGCGGAGGGTCAGACGCTTCCACCAATGGGAAGGCGTCGTCTCGTGAGTGTCTTCGTGGTTGCTACTAGGGCCGTCGTTCATCGTGTCAGCACACTCGCAAAAGCCAGGCCTCGCGGGCTGGGTTTCGGGCAGTGTGGAGTTCTTGCTGGACCGGTAGTTTACAGGCTGGGCCATGACGGGGCGTTTTCAGGCCCCGGGGCGGCGCCAAAAGGGCTCAGTACGGGTCGGGAAAACCCAGGCGCGCCAGGAGCTTGCGCTCCAGGGCCTCCATCTTTTCGGCCTCGTCTTTCTCGATATGGTCGTGGCCCAGGAGGTGCAGCACGCCATGCACCACCATGTGCGCCCAGTGCGCGCGGGCGGTCTTGCCCTGCTCGACCGCCTCGGCCGCCACCACCGGCGCGCAGATCACGATGTCGCCCAGGTAGTCGGGCTCGCCCATGGGGAAGGACAGCACATTGGTGGGCTTGTCCTTGCCGCGGAAGTCGCGGTTGAGCGCCTGGCTTTCGGCGGCATCGACGATGCGCAGGGTGATCTCGCCCTTCTTCCTGCCGCGCGCCGCCTCGGCCCATCCGCGCAGACTGGCGGCGGTGGGGATGCCGGTGGCGGGCACGGCGCGCTGGACGTGGATTTCGCTCATGCCTGCTCCGCTTCGTGGCGCTCGTAGGCGCCGACAATCGCCTGCACCAGCGGATGCCGCACCACGTCCTGCTTGCGGAAGTAGGTGAAGCTGATGCCGGCGACCCCGTCGAGTACGGCGATCGCGTGCTTCAGGCCCGAGCGCTCCTTGTTGGGCAGGTCGGTCTGGGTGAGGTCGCCGGTGATCACCGCGCAACTGCCGAAGCCGATGCGGGTGAGGAACATCTTCATCTGCTCGGTGGTGGTGTTCTGCGCCTCGTCGAGGATGATGAAGCTCTCGTTGAGCGTGCGGCCGCGCATGTAGGCGAGCGGCGCCACCTCGATCACGTTCTTCTCGATCAGCTTCGCCACCCGCTCGAAGCCGAGCATCTCGTAGAGGCCGTCGTAGAGCGGGCGCAGGTAGGGGTCGACCTTCTGCGCCATGTCGCCGGGCAAAAAGCCCAGCTTCTCGCCGGCTTCAACGGCGGGACGCACCAGCACGATGCGGCGCACGCGGTCCTTCTCCAGGGCGGCGACCGCCGAGGCGACCGCGAGATAGGTCTTGCCGGTGCCGGCCGGGCCCACGCCGAAGCTCACGTCGTGGGCGGCGATGGCCTTGAGATAGGCCTTCTGTAGCGGCGTGCGGCCGCGCACCACGCCGCGCTTGGTGCGCACCACCACCTCGTCGCCCTCGACCGGCGCCAGTTCCTCGGCGGCCGGACGCGGGCCGCTCAGCTCCAGCAGCGCCAGATGAATCTGCTCGGCGGCCAGCGAGCTGGTCTCGGTCTGCGCGAACAGGTGCTCCAGCAGCGTCTGGCCGCGCGCGATCTCGTCCTCGGGGCCGAGCAGGCGGTAGAAGTTGCCGCGGTTGCGGATCTCGATGCCCAGGCGCAGTTCGATCTGCCGCAGATGGGCGTCAAAAGGGCCGTTGAGGCTGGCGATGCGTCCGGCCTCGTCGGGCTCCAGAACCAGGTCGAGATGGGCGGGGGTTTGGCTCATGCAGAGGGTGTTATTCCGGAGGGTGACTCGACAGCCACGGCCTTTGGGTGAAGCCGTCGAGGCCGCAGTCCGATCAGCGCGCGACCCTGGCGCGGCCGATGATTATATGAGGCCACGCCATCACGCCGTGCCCCGGCCCCCGGCCGTCAGCGTCAGCCCGCGAAGGATCATGCGGGTGCCGCGCCCGGTCTCCGATTCCACGCGCAGCTCGGCACCGTGCTGTTGCGCGATCTTGCGGCAGATCGCCAGCCCGATCCCGGTTCCCGGATAGGCGTCCTGGGTATGCAGGCGGGTGAAGGCTTCAAAAATCTGCTCCTGATGCTCTGGCGCAATGCCGATGCCGCCGTCTTCAAACCACAGCTCGCAGCGACCATCGTCGCAACGGCTGCCGATGCGTAGCCAAGGATGGGCGCCCGGCTGGAACTTCAGGCCGTTGTCGATCAGATTGCGGAACAACTGCGCCAGTTGGCCGGCATTGCCCAGCACGGTTGGCAAGTGGGGAGCCGTGATCCGCGCCTCGCGCGCGGCGATGGCCGTGCTCAGGGTGTCCATCGCGTGGCCAAGAACGCAGTTGAGATCCACCGGCGCCTGCTCGCTGCCGTCGCGACCCAGGCGTGAAAATGCCAGTAGATCGTCAATCAATCGCTGCAGATCATGGCCGCCGCGGACGATGAAATTCAGATACTCCTTGCCTTCCTCGTCGAATAGCGACTGGTAGCGGCGTGACAGCAAGGCGGTGAACGAAACGATGCCACGCAGCGGCGTTTGCAGATCGTGGGAGGCGACATAGGCGAAGCGCTCGAGTTCCTGATTGGAACGCTGCAGTTCCAGATTCCGCGCCGCCAGCGCGGTAAAGGCGCCGTAGGTACGTAGCGCCGCCGTGACCAGCACCTGCAGGCGCTCGAAGTTGAGCTCGGTCTTGGTGCGGTAGTCGTCGATCTGATAGCGCCGTAACAGGTCCCGCGCCGGCGCCTCGCCCGGCTGACCGGTGCGCAGGACAATGCGTACCAGGCGGTTCCCGAGTTCCTCGCGGATGTACTGCACCAGTTCCAGACCGGCGTGCTCGGATTCCATCACCACGTCGAGGAGGATCAGGCCGATGTCGGGTCGGGTCTGGAGTATGCGGCGTGCTTCGCTGGCGGATTCGGTTGCGAGTAGCTCCAGGGGGCGACCGTCGACGATGCAGTCCCGCAGGGCCAGCCGGGTGACCGCCACCACTTCGGCGTCGTCATCGACGACCAGAACCGGCCACGGCGGTCCCCCGCTTTCGGCCAGCGCCTCTTCCGCATAGTGCAACTGCTCGCTCATGGCGGATCCGAATCATGCGAGGCGGCGGCGATCAGCTTCAGATTCTGGTGAGCCAGTGCGACATTCCGGTGGAACAGGGCAATCGCCCGGCGGTCGGTCAGCGAGATCGGCACATCGGCGGTCACGTAGAACACCAGCGGCTGCGGGTAGGCCTGCACGCCGACGTAGTAGTCCTCGCCGATCAGGTCCTCGGTGCTTTCCAGCGCCGCGCGGATGCGCTCCACCACCAGACTGGGCAGGCTGATGGCCGCCCGCTCGCCGACCAGGCCGTAGAAGCTCCCAGTGGCGGCGACGATGGTGTAGCGCTCGTGGTCGCTGGCAGCGGCCAGGCCATCGGCGTGCGCGATCACCGCATCGCGGTCCAGGAACAGCAGGGCGGTCAGTTGCTCCAGCACGCCTTGAGTGAAAGCCTCCACTGAACGCAGCTCGAAGATGTGGGCCGAGGCCTCGATGACTTTCTCCAGACCCTTGCGGCTGGCTTCGAGCGCCATCAGATCGCGGTAGACCGACAGGCTGGTATAGACGGTGCTGAACAGCCGTTCCCGGGTGAGCTCGGTCTTGTACTTGTAGTCGTTGATGTCGTAGTTGGTGATCATTTCCAGCTCGGGCGCCTGGCCCGGCTGGCCGGTGCGCAGCACCAGGCGCAAAAAGCGATTGCCCAGGGTGTTGCGGATGTACTCGACCACCTCCAGACCGGCGTGCTCGGACTCCATCACCACGTCGAGCAGCACCACCGCGATGTCCGGCGTGCTCCCCAGGATTCCGCGGGCTTGGTCGGCGGAATAGGCGTGCAGGAATTGCAGGGCGCGGCCGGCGAACCGGAAGTCGGCGAGAGCCAGCTCGGTGACCTGGTGTACCTCCACCTCGTCATCGACGATCAGCAGCTTCCAGCGCGTGCGCTGACTGCGACTGGGGTCGGTGGATTCGGCGGCAAAACTCAGTTCGTCGTTCATGTTGTTGTGTCCAGGTGGCGGCCGCCCGCGACGGCTGGCGCCGTCAGCGGCAGATGCAGAACCAGCAGCAGGCCCTGACCTTCCGGCGAAAAGGCGCGGATGCGTCCACCCAGCCTCTGGGTGACCAGGTTGTAGACAATGTGCATCCCCAAGCCGCTGCCGCCGGCGCCGCGCTTGGTGGTGAAGAAGGGGTCGAAGATGCGGCCCAGGTGTTCGGCCTTCACGCCGCGGCCATTGTCCTGGTAGCGCAGTTCCACCTGGCCGTCGAGCAAGGTCGCCTGCAGCTGGACACGGCCCTTGCGGCCGTCGTCAAAGCCATGCAGCACCGAGTTGGTGACGAAGTTGGTGAGCACCTGGGCGATGGCGCCGGGAAAGCTGTCCACCCAGATGTCGTCCGGACAGTCCACCACGACCTCGATGTTCTTCAGCTTGGGCCCCAGGCTCAGCAGGACTTCGCGGATATAGGACGACAACTGGAAGCGACGACGCTCGTCGCTGGACTGGTCCACCGCCACGCGCTTGAAGCTCTGGATCAGGTCGGCGGCCCGCTGAAGATTGTTGAGCAGCATCCGGGTGCTGTCTTCGGCGACGCCAATGAAGGTCTCCAGATCGGAGCGACGCATGCTGCCGTCGCTGTACTGCCCGCGCAGCGTCGTTGCCCGCGCGCGCAAGGTGGAAGCCGCGGTCACCGCGACGCCTACCGGAGTATTGATCTCGTGCGCCACCCCGGCGACCAGGGCGCCCAGCGAGGCCAGCTTTTCCGCCTGTACCAGTTGCTCCTGGGCCGCGGTCAGACGTTCCAGCGTCAGTTGCAGTTCGCGATTGGCCGCACTCTTCTGCAGCACTTCGGCGCCGAGCGCATCGCGCGCCGCGCGCGCTTCCTGGTCGCTGGCCTCGATCTTGGCCAGCATATGGTTGAAGTCCTCCGCCAGTTGCCCGGTTTCGTCGTCGACCTTGATCTCGGTGCGCAGGCTGTAGTCGGCGGTCAGGCTGACCCGGCGTGCCAGCGCCGCCAGCGCCATGATCGGTGCCACCATCGCGGTCTGTGAGCGAAGCGCGAACGAGAAGGTCAGCAGCAGCGCCAGGCCGACTACGGCCGAGGTCAGTCCCGCCTGCTGGAGCAGCGCCCAGCGTTGCGAGCGCAGATCCATGGTCATGGTCAGGCTTCCCAGAGCCACGCCATCCACCGTCACCGACTCTTGCACGCGCATGTGGTCGGCGGCGATGCCGCCACGGTCGGGGAGCAGCGTATCCGGACAATCCTCGGCGCGGTTGCTGGGCCAGGCCGAGAAGACCGGGCCGGGTCTGCCAGCGGTATCGGCCGAGAACAGGCAGACCAGGGTGATGTCGGCATTGGCCTGGACCGCCGCGAGGATGCGCCTAGCGGTATGCACGTCGCCAAAGCCGAGGGCCGCGGCGCTGTTGTCGGCGATCACCGAGGCCAGGGTTTGCAGATCGTGCTCGCTCTGCTGGCGGCTGCGATAACCGGCCACCAACAGCAGCGCCAACGCCGAGAGCAGCAGTGCGATCACCGAGGCCAGCGCCATCAGGCGGGCCAGTTTCCTGCGCAGGGCTCCCGGGCGGGCGGTCACAGGCGGATCCGGGTGGCGATTTCCAGCAGGCCCGCCGAGGGTTCCAGGCGCTCGCGCTCGGCGGCGGCCTGGTTGATCTCGAAGCGCAGGTAGTTGTCGCTGCTGTACAGGCGGATCACGCCGGTGGACTTGGGTGCGCCGGACTCGTGCACGCTGAGCACGCCAAAGCCCGCGAGTCGGGCCAACTGGCTGTCGAGCAGATCGGAACTGCGGCTGCCGACAAAGACCAGATGGCAGTCACGCAGGGCCTCGGGCCGATCGCCTCGACGCAGCCGCACCGGATGTCCGCCGACCACCTTGCCAGCCAGGCTCTGTTCCAGCGCCTCGGCGAGCGGGTCGGGGGTGAGCACGCAGATGTCCACCGGAGCATCGGGACTGCTGTAACGCTCGGCGGGGAAGCGGATGAAGCGGACGAAGTTGAGCAGGAAGGCCGACTTCAGCTTGGCCTCCAGGTCCTCGGCCCGCACCGGTCCCGGCGCCAGCGCCAGGCTCAGTACCAGCGCGGCAAGCAGGAGACGAGCGCCGCAATGACCGGGAGCGCGCATCAGGGCCAGGTCCAACTCAGGCTCAGCCAGGCGCTGCGTTGCAGTTCCGAGCGGGTCGCCGGCTTGTTGCCGAACTCCGGAGCCTGGTCGTGCAGCAGGTTCTCGGCGCTCAGCGACAGCTTCAGATGCGGACGCGGGGTGTAGGCCAGACGCAGGCCCAGTTCGGCGCGGTCGGGGATTTTCTGCGCCGGCAGTCGGGTCAGGTAGCGAGCCTCGCCGTGGAATTCCCAGTCGCCGAGAAACCGGTAGTCGCTGCCCAGCCGCAACTGATGCCGCGGCGAACTGCCGTTGATGGCCGGCGCGGTCTTGACGTCGCCGCTGGCGGCGGTGGGTTCTGTCCGCAGGCTGAGCAGCGAATAGCTGCCGCTGAAGTTCAACTGCTCCCTTGCCTGCCAGTCCAGGGACAGTTCGGCACCGTCGCTTACGCCTTGAAGGCTGTTGTCGAAGGCTCCCACGACCGTGGTCGGCTCGGTGCTCTTCAGGTGGCTGTAATCGTTGTGGAACAGGGCCAGATCGGCGCTCAGGCCGCGCGCCAGGGCCAGACGCAGGCCGGTCTCGTAGGCCAGTACCACTTCCGAATCCAGCTCGGGATTGCCGACGCGGAAGGTGCCCGGGCCGCAGACTCCGGGATAGCCGGCCGGCGGCGGGCAGAAGATGGCGATGTCCTGGTCCAGCCGATTGGGGGTGCGCACCGCGCGCGAGATCGCGCCCCAGACGAAGACGTCGGGCCGGGCACGCCAGCCCAGCCGCGCCGAGGGCTGGACTTCGATTCCGGTCAGGTCGTTGTGCTCGAACTTGCTGCCCAGGGTCAGGGTCAGCGCCGGGTTCAGAGACCAGCGGTCCTGCAGGAAGGCGCTGTAGGTGTTGAGCGTGCGGTCGGCGGGATCAAACAGGATCGCCAGCGGCGGGCCACCGGTGTGGTCCTGCGTGTAGCGCCAGCCGACGCCGAACCCCAGTTCATGCCGGGCGCCGAGGGCGTGCTGGACCTCGTATTCCAGGGACGCGGTGTGGCGGTACTCCTGGTAGGTGCCGGGAATGAAACGGTCGTAGTGCTCGTACCAGATCGACAGACTGTGCTCACCGGCCTGGGTCGGTTGTGCCCAGCGCGCCTGCGCCGACTCGCCGCGCGCCGTGGTGTCGCCGGCCAGCGCCTGGAAGCGGGCGTCGTAGATATTGGCGCCGGCGCTGAGCCTGCCGCCCAGGAACTTCTCCCAGTCGCCGCGCGCGGTGGCCTGGCTGAAGCGCGAGCCGTCCTGGGCGTCGCCGCCGTCGGCCAGGACGGAATCGTCGCGCCAGCGATTGAGGGCGCTCAGGCGCACCGCGCCGTCGGCGACCCGGAAGGTCTGGCGCAGGGCGAGGGCGGCGGTCTCTTCGTTGCCGGCCGAAAGCTGCACGCGTCCGCCGGGAGTAGCGAGTGCCGACTTGGTGGTGATGTTGATGACGCCGTTCACCGCGTTGGCGCCCCAGAGCGTGGCGCCGGGGCCGCGGATCACTTCGATCCGCTCGACATCGGCCAGATCGGTTTCCAGCACATCCCAGAACACGCCGGAAAACAGGGGGGTGTAGACGCTGCGGCCGTCGAGCAGGACTTCCAGCTTGTCGGACGAGGTGCTGTTGAAGCCGCGCACACTCACGGCATAGCCACGGCCGTCGCTGCGGGCCACCTGTACGCCGGGCACCTGACGCAGGGCCTCCGCGATGTTGCGGGCGCCACTCTGGGACAACTGCTCGCTGGTCAGTACATAGATCGCGGCGGCGGCGTCGGACAGCGGCTCGACCCGCTTGGAAACCGAGGTGACCTCGATGTTCATCAGGGCGGCCAGGCTGAGTTCGGTCAGATCCTCAGGCGCGGCCACCGCAGTCGAGGCCAGACTCAGCGCGCAGCCTGCCGCGGCCAACTTTTCGCGAAATCTCGAGACAGCCATACGCCCTCACAGACCTGAGTGTCTGGCAACGCCGCCAAGGCTTTCGACTTGGTACAGGGCGGGGACCGCGGCGTCGAGTGGACAAAACAGAGGGGGCGCCCCTGCCAGTCGAACCGGTCCCCGCTACCAGTAGTACCAAGCCCAACCTAGACGAACGCCAGTCGGGCCATCAGTGGCTTGGAGCTAGGCGGTGGTCTGGAGCAGACGGCCGCGCAGGGAGTTGGGCATCGCCTCGGTGATCTCCACTTCGACGAACTGGCCGACCAGCTCCGCCGGCGCGTCGAAGTTCACCGTGCGGTTCTGCGGCGTACGTCCGGCCATCTGGCTGGTGTTCTTGCGCGAGACGCGCTCCACCAGCACCGGCTGGGTGCTGCCGACCAGGGCCTGCTGGAAGGCGTCGCTGCGCTGCTTGATGCGCGCCTGCAACAGGGCCAGGCGCCGCTCCTTCAGCTCCACCGGCACGTTGTCGCGCAGATTCGCGGCGGGCGTGCCCGGGCGCGGCGAGTAGAGAAAGGAATACGCGGCATCGAAGCCGGCCTGTTCCACCGCGTCCAGCGTCGCCGCGAAGTCGTCCTCGGACTCGCTGGGAAAGCCGACGATGATGTCGGTGGAGATCGACAGCCCCGGCCGCGCCTGGCGCACCCGGGCGATCTTGTCGAGGTACTGATGGCGCGTGTAGCCGCGCTTCATGGCGGCGAGGATGCGGTCGCTGCCGCTCTGCACCGGCAGGTGCAGGTAGCTGGCCAGCTTGGGCTCTTCGGCATAGGCGGCGATCAGCGCCTCGCTGAACTCCGCCGGGTGGCTGGTGGTGTAGTGGATGCGGGCTATGCCGGGGATGCGGGCGACGTAGTGGATCAGCAGCGCCAGGTCGCAGAACTCGCCGGACTCGCCCATGCGGCCCTGGTAGGCGTTGACGTTCTGGCCCAGGAGGTTGATCTCGCGCACGCCCTGCTCGGCCAGCCGCGCGCATTCCACCAGCACGTCGTCCAGCGGCCGGCTGACTTCCGGTCCGCGGGTGTAGGGCACGATGCAGAAGCTGCAGTACTTCGAGCAGCCTTCCATGATCGAGACGAAGGCGGTCGGGCCCTCGGCGCGCGGCGCCGGCAGGTGGTCGAACTTCTCGATCTCGGGAAAGCGCACGTCCACCGCCGGCTTCTGCGTGCGGCGGGTCTGTTCCAGCAGCTCCGGCAGGCGGTGCAGGGTCTGCGGGCCGAACACCATGTCGACCACGCCGGCGCGGGCGCTCAAGGCCTCGCCTTCCTGCGAGGCCACGCAGCCGCCGACGCCGATCACGCGCTTGGGGTTGGCGGCCTTCCATTCCTTCCAGCGGCCCAGCTCGCTGAATACCTTCTCCTGCGCCTTCTCGCGCACCGAACAGGTGTTGAGCAGCAGGAGGTCGGCTTCCTCGGGGTTCTGGGTGCGGCTGTAGCCGTGCGACTGCGCCAGCACGTCGGCCATCTTGGACGAGTCGTACTCGTTCATCTGGCAGCCCCAGGAAATCAGGTAGAGCTTCGGCGACGCCGGGCTCTCCGCGGGCGTGGCGGGAGTTTCGTTATTGCTCATGGCAGCGGGGCGGCGGATAAGCCGGGGCTGTGAAATGGGGCGCGATTATAGGCCGCGCGCGGCCTGGCCTGGCGATTATTTGAGCTTGGAAAGCCAGTCGCCGACGTGCGCTTCCATCTGCTGGTAGGCGGCTATGAAGTCCTCGCGCGGCTGCCGGTAGGGGTCGGGCACGTCTTCGTCCTTGCGCCACTTGCCGAGCTTGTGGACCTTGCCGCGAAACTGCGGGTAGCGGCCGTTGATCCAGGCGCTGTGCGAGCCGTCGAGCGTGAGCACGAGGTCGGCGTTCTGGAGCATGGGCAGGGTGAGCTGCTGGGCGCGGTGGGCGGCGATGTCCAGACCGTGTTCGGCGCTGACCTCCACCGAGTAGGGGTCGGCGCCGTGGCCGATCATGGCCATGGTGCCGGCCGACCAGATCTGCTTGCCAGGTAAGCGGGCCTTGAGCAGGCCTTCGGCGATGGGGCTGCGGCAGATATTGCCGGTACAGATGACGAGTATGCGATCAAACATCCGTGCTTCGAATCTTCATTGACTAGGGGATGAGGACAATCTTGCCGGTCACTTTGCGGTCCATCATGTCACGGAGCGCGCGGCCGGCTTCGGCCAGGGGGTAGCGGGCGGAGATATAGGGCTGGAGCTGGCCCGCCTCGATCCAGGCGAACAGCTGCTGGAAGTTGGCGAGGTTGACCGCCGGCTCGCGTACCGCGAAGGCGCCCCAGAACACGCCCACCGCCGAAGCGCCCTTGAGCAGCAGGCGGTTGGCGGCGAGGTTGGGGATGGGGCCGGAGGCAAAGCCGATCACCAGATAGCGGCCGTTCCAGGCGATGCAGGAGAGGCATTCCTCACCCAGCGCACCGCCCACCGGGTCGTAGATGACGTCCGCGCCCTGACCCTTGGTCAGGGTCTTGATCGCGTCTTTCAGCGATTCCTTCGAGTAGTCGATCAGCGCGTCGGCGCCCTGCGCCTTGCACAGTGCCAGCTTCTCGGCGCTGGAGGCGGCGGCGATCACCTTGGCCCCCATCAGCTTGCCCAGCTGCACCGCCGCCAGACCGACGCCGCCGGCCGCGCCCAGCACCAGCAGGGTCTCGCCGGGCTTGAGCTGGCCGCGCTGCTTCAGGGCGTGCAGGGTGGTGCCGTAGACCAGCGGAAAACCGCCCGCCTCGGCCGGGTTGAGCTGCGCCGGTAGCGGCAGGGCGGCATCGGCGCTGAGCACGCACTCCTCGGCATAGCCGCCGCTGGGCACGAAGGCGGCGACGGCGTCGCCGACTCTGTACTGACTCACTGCGCTGCCCACCTCGGTGACCACGCCAGCGACTTCCGCGCCGGGCGTGAACGGCGGCTCCAGCTTCATCTGGTACTTGCCGGCGATCTGCAGCGAGTCGGGAAAGTTCACGCCCGCGCTCTTCACCGCCACGCGCAGCTCGCGCGGGCGCAGGGCGGGCGAGGGGCGCTCTTGCAGTTCCAGCAGCTCGGGGCCGCCGAGTTGCGTGCAGACGATGGCTTTCATGGGAGGGCTGTGGCGACGGCGGGCCGCCATGCTCGCCGATTGCCGGCCAAAACCCAATGGCCGGCTCCGGTGAGCCGGTCGGAGACCACCGCCGGTCGGGACTGAGCAGTCTTGTCCACTGCCCGCATCGCCTCCTGGCTGCAAAGGGAGGCTATAAGCACGACTGGACCGCGGGCAGGAGGCTCGCCATGAACATCTCGACCACCGTCCGCGAGTATGCGGTCATGCAGATTTGCCGGGACTACCGTATCGACTGGCCGGGAGCGCGTCTGCGGATTCGCGACTTCGCCGAGGCCTGGAAGTCCACCGGCCTGCGCGAGGTCGATCTGGCGCTGGCCCTGCGGGAGATGCTCGATGCCGGCGTGCTCAGCGGCCAGCCGCTGGGTCTGGATTCGGAACTGGAAGTCAGCAGCGTCGGCGCCGAGCTGATGGGCAGGGCTCTCGGCGGGCTGGATGGGCTGGTGGAAAGGCTGCTGGTTCAGCGCACCCTGGAGCGCGCCCGGCGGCGGCTGCGGGGCGGTCGTCCGGTGAGCGGGATTCAGCCTCCTCCCAGACGTCGCAGCGCCGATCAAGGTCGCGCCAGTTCCTGAGATCGCCGCGTCGCCGGGCTCAACGAAATCAGCCCCGGAGACCGGGGCTGATTGGGGTGACAGGCTCTCGCCTCCACGGGACTCAGAACGGAATGTCGTCGTCGTCGAAGCCGCCGTGCTCCGGCATCGGCGCCGGGGCGGGTGCCGCCGGACGGGCCGGGGCGCTGCTGCGCGCCGGCGGCTGGTCGTAACCGGAGCTGCGGGCGTAGCCGCCGCCGCCACCACCGGCTCCGGCGCCACCGCCCTCACCGCCACGGCCGTCGAGCATCTGCATGTCGCTGACCACGATCTCGGTGGTGTAGCGGTCGATGCCGTCCTTTTCCCACTTGCGGGTGCGCAGGCTGCCTTCGACGTAGACCTTGGCGCCCTTCTTCAGGTACTGGCCGGCGATTTCCGCCAGCTTGTTGAAGAACACCACGTTGTGCCACTCGGTCTTTTCCTTCTTCTCGTTGGTGGCCTTGTCGGTCCAACTTTCGGAAGTGGCGATGGTGACATTGGTGACCGCGCCGCCGGAAGGCAGGTAGCGCACCTCGGGGTCTTTGCCGAGGTTGCCGATGAGGATGACTTTGTTTACGCCACGGGCCATGAGCCTGTCCTTGATTAATCGTGAGTGGGGGCCGCCGCCGCTGCCGCAGGCGGTGCGCGCAGGCCAGTGGCGAATGATAGCCAGATCAGCGGCAGCACGGCCGCCGCCGCGAAGGCGGCTGACAGGCCCCAATGGCCCTTCACCCCACCCAGCAGGGCGCCACCAAGCATCGGCCCCAAAAACTGGGCGCTGCCGTAGACGCCCAGCGCCGCGCCGCGCTGGTTGGCGGGCGCGCGCCGGCTGATCAGCGAGGGCAGCAGACCTTCCAGGGTGTTGAAGGCGACGAAGAACAGCGTCAGCGCGCCGACCAGCACCGCCGGCTGGCGGTAGCCCAGCGCCAGCAGCGGTAGTGCCAGGGCCAGACCGATGATGGCGGTGAGGAACAGGCCGCGGGTGGCGTGGCTGCGCTCGGCGCGGCGCACCAGCGGGAATACCGGCAGCAGCGACAGCAGCAGCACCGGCAGGTAGAGCTTCCAGTGCGCTTCCGAAGGCAGGCCCAGGGTTTCGACGATGGCGAAGGGCGCGGCGACGAACAGGCCGGTGAGCAGGGCGTGCAGCAGCAGGATGCCGCCGTCCAGGCGCAGCAGTTGAGTGTCGTGCAGCACCGACCAGACGCCGGCATTGCTGACCTTGGGCAGGGTCGCGGTCGGCACCAGCCAGAGCACCACCGGGATGCCGCCCAGAGCGAGCAGGCCGGTGAGCCGGAAGATGCCGTCGACGCCGATATGCCCGGCCACCACCGGCCCGGCGACCAGGGCGCCGAGAAACGCCAGGCCCATGCCGGCGCCGAGGATGGCCATGGCGGTGGTGCGTACCTGGTCACGGGTGAGGTCGGCGAGCAGGGCCGACACCGCCGAGGACACCGCGCCCAGGCCCTGCAGGATGCGGCCGGCGATGATCCAATGGATGTCCTGGGTGGCGCCGGCCAGGAAGCTGCCGGCGGCGAATACCGCCAGGCCCAGCACGATCACCGGCTTGCGGCCCCAGCGGTCGGAGGCGATGCCCAGCGGAATCTGCAGGCCGGCCTGGGCCAGGCCGTAGATGCCGATGGCGAGCCCGATCTGCAGATCGCTGGCCGGCAACGGCAGGGCGTGGGCGTAAAGCGCGAACACCGGCAGGATCATGAACATACCGATCATCCGCAGCGCGTAGATCAGCGCGAGGCCGATGGTGGCGCGGACTTCCAGGGCATTCATGTTGCTAGACGATCCTGACGACGAAGGCCGCGCATAATAGCCGATCAACTTTTGAGCACCCCCTGTCCATGAGCGCGAGCAGCAACCAGATCACGATCCGTGGCGCCCGCACCCACAACCTCAAGAATGTTTCGCTGAGCCTGCCGCGCGACCAGTTGACGGTGATTACCGGGCTGTCCGGTTCCGGCAAGTCCTCGCTGGCCTTCGATACCCTGTACGCGGAAGGGCAGCGGCGCTATGTCGAGTCGCTGTCGGCTTATGCCCGGCAGTTTCTGTCGATGATGGACAAGCCCGATGTCGATGCCATCGAGGGTCTGTCGCCGGCGATCTCCATCGAACAGAAGTCGACCAGCCACAACCCGCGCTCGACGGTGGGCACGGTCACCGAGATCCAGGACTACCTGCGTCTGCTGTTCGCCCGCGTCGGCACCGCCCGCTGCCCCGACCACGGAGTAGCGCTGGAGGCGCAGAGCGTCGCGCAGATGGTCGATCACGTGCTGGCCCTGCCCGAGGGTTCCGCCTGGATGCTGCTGGCGCCAGTGGTGCGTGGCCGCAAGGGCGAGCACGCGGAGTGGTTCGAGCAGATGCGCGCCCAGGGCTTCGTGCGCGCGCGGGTGGATGGCAAGGTGCTGGAGCTGGATGAGACGCCGGTGCTCAACCGCAAGCTCAAGCACGACATCGAGATCGTCGTGGACCGCTTCAAGGTGCGCGCCGACCTGAAGCAGCGCATCACCGAGTCCTTCGAAACCGCGCTGCGCCTGGCCGACGGCCTGGTGCTGGTGGCGCCGCACGGCGAAGCCAACAGCCATGCCGAGATCACCTTCAGCAACCGCATGGCCTGCCCGCACTGCGGTTACTCGGTGCCGGAGCTGGAGCCGCGGCTGTTCTCCTTCAACGCCCCGCACGGCGCCTGCCAGACCTGCGACGGCCTGGGCAGCCTGCAGGTGTTCGACCCGCAGCGGGTGGTGGCCGCCCCCGACCTCTCGCTCGCCGACGGCGCGATCAAGGGCTGGGATCGCAAGAACGCCTATTACTGGGCGCTGATCGAAAGCCTGGCCAAGCACTACAAGTTCGACGCCGGCAAGCCGTTCCAGAAACTCGCCGAGAAGATCCGCAGCCTGATCCTCTACGGCAGCGGCGAGGAGAAGATCGAGTTCCACTATCCGGACATGAGCGGCAAGCGGGTCAGCCGGGTGCATCGCTTCGAGGGCATCATCCCCAACCTCGAACGCCGCTACAAGGAAACCGAGTCGCTGGCGGTGAAGGAGGAGCTGGCCAAGTACCTCTCCGACAAGCCCTGCCCGGACTGCGGCGGCGCGCGGCTCAACCGCATGGCGCGCAATGTCTTCGTCGCCGATGAGCCCATGCACGCGCTCAGCGCGCTGTCGATCCGCGAGGCCGAGCACTGGTTTGCCAACCTGCGCCTGCCCGGCCACAAGGGCGAGATCGCCGAGAAGATCCTGAAGGAAATCGTCGCCCGCCTGGGTTTTCTCAACAACGTCGGCCTCGACTACCTGAGCCTGGCGCGCAGCGCCGAGACGCTCTCCGGCGGCGAGGCGCAGCGCATCCGCCTGGCCTCGCAGATCGGCGCCGGCCTGGTTGGCGTCATGTACGTGCTCGACGAGCCGTCCATCGGCCTGCACCAGCGCGACAACGAGCGGCTGCTGAAGACCCTCTTCCATCTGCGCGATCTCGGCAACACCGTGATCGTGGTCGAGCACGACGAAGACGCCATACGCCACGCCGACCATGTGGTGGACATCGGCCCCGGCGCCGGCGTGCACGGCGGCCGCATCATCGCCCAGGGCAAGCCGGAGGACATCGAGAAGCACCCCGACTCGCTGACCGGCAAGTACCTCTCCGGCGTCGAGAAGATCGCGATCCCCAAGCAGCGCCACCCGCCCGATCCGAAGAAGATGCTGGTGATCCAGGGCGCGCGCGGCAACAACCTGAAAAACGTCACGGTGGAGATTCCCACCGGGCTGATGACCTGCGTCACCGGCGTTTCCGGCTCCGGCAAGTCCACGCTGATCAACGACACCCTGATGAACTACGCGGCGCGCCACCTCAACGGCGCCGCCAGCCGCTGGGCCGAGTGCGACGCCATCGGCGGCTTCGAGCACCTCGACAAGCTGGTCGACATCGACCAGTCGCCCATCGGCCGCACGCCGCGCAGCAATCCGGCCACCTACACCGGCCTGTTCACGCCGATCCGCGAGCTGTTCTGCGAGGTGCCGGAGGCGCGTGCGCGCGGCTACGAGGCCGGGCGTTTCAGCTTCAACGTGAAGGGCGGGCGCTGCGAGACCTGCGAGGGCGATGGCCTGATCAAGGTCGAGATGCACTTTTTGCCCGATGTCTACGTGGTCTGCGACACCTGCAAGGGCCGCCGCTACAACCGCGAGACGCTGGAGATCAAGTACAAGGGCAAGGGTATCGACGAGGTGCTGGGCATGACCGTCGAGGCCGGCCTGGAGTTCTTCAAGGCGGTGCCGGCGCTGAAGAACAAGCTGCAGACCCTGATGGACGTGGGCCTTTCCTACATCACCCTGGGCCAGAACGCGACCACGCTCTCCGGCGGCGAGGCGCAGCGCATCAAGCTGGCCAAGGAGCTCTCCAAGCGCGACACCGGCCGCACGCTCTACATCCTCGACGAGCCGACCACCGGCCTGCACTTCCACGACGTCGCCCAGTTGCTGAAGGTGCTGGAGCGCCTGCGCGATGCCGGCAACACCGTGGTGGTGATCGAGCACAACCTCGACGTCATCAAGCGGGCCGACTGGCTGATCGACCTTGGCCCCGAGGGCGGCAGCGGCGGCGGCGAGCTGGTGGCCTGCGGCACGCCGGAACAGGTGGCGGCGACCAGTCGCTCGCACACCGGACGCTTCCTCAAGGCCATGCTCGGCTAGGGCCTGCGAACAGGCCCTGGCCAGCGTCGGCGCTGGGCCGACCAGGAATTGCTAGACCGACTTCAGCGTTACCGCCAGCACGTCACAAGGTGCGCGGCTGACCACGCCCTTGTCGGTGTGCGAGAACAGCGCCGCCAGGCCACGCACCCGATGGTGGCCCAGGATGATCAGATCGGCGGTGGTGTGTCGAGCGACCTCCAGGATGGTGCTGGTGATCTGGCCGACTTCGATGCGCAGACGCCCCGCGTCCAGGCCTTCGGCAGCGCACAGCGGGCGCAGCCGCTTCTGGGCCGCCTCGACCAGATCGGTAGTGATGCTGGTGGGCACCACGCCGACATCGCCGGAAAAATCGGTGAGCACCGGCTCGACGACGTTGAGCACGGTGAGGCTGGCGCCGAACTGCTTGGCCAGTTGATTGGCGCGGGCCAGCAGCGCAGGGGCCTCGTCATCGGCCTCGACCGCCACCAGGATGTGTTGATAAATGCTCACGGCAGACTCCGGTCTTTGGAAGGTGGCCAGAGTCTGGACCCCTCCCCGGGCCCTGCCGTTGACCTGGGTCAACCCACCGGAATCAGGCCCGCGCGCTGGTCGGCGCCGGGCTCAAGGCCACCGCCAGCACGTCGCAGTGCGCCTTGCTGACCACGCCTTTGTCGGTGTGCGAGAACAGCGCCGCCAGGCCACGCTGGCGATGGTGACCGAGGACGATCAGGTCGGCGCCCAGCTCCTCAGCTACCGCCAGGATGGTGGCGGTGATCTGGCCGACTTCGATGCGCAGGCGCGCCGGCTCCAGGCCATGGGTGGCGCATAGCGGTTGCAGGGTGTTGCGGGCCTGCTCGCGCATCTCGCCGCTGAGGTTCATCGGGATTACCCCGAGGTCGCCATTGAGATCCATGGGCATGGGCTCGACGACATTGAGGACACTCAGCTCGGCACCGAACAGGCGTCCGAGGTCGTGGGCGCGGGCGAGCAGGCGGTCGGCCTCCTCATCGGCTTCGACGGCAACCAGGATGTGGCGATAGCTGCTCATGGTGGACTCCAGAAGACGGGGCGGTCTGAGCCTACCCGGAAATGACGGTACCGCCGATGATCGTGGTCAGCAGCGGCGTCGCCGATGATTCAGGCCGCGGCCGCCGTCGGACAGCCGCCCGGCTTGTGGACCCGCTGGGTCGAGGCCGGATACTTGGCGAGCAGATGGGCCGGCCGTCGCGGCCGGGGCACCAGGCCGCCACCGCAGTTGGGGCAGATACCGGCCAGCGAACCCTCGGCGCAGGCCGCGCAGTAGGTGCACTCGAAGGAGCAGATGCGAGCCTCTTCGGAGTCCGGAGGCAGATCCTTGTCGCAGCATTCGCAACTGGGACGGAGCTGGAGCATGACGACCCTCCGGTGGCGCTGGCGGAGCCCATTGTGCGTCCGCCCCGCCGCCAGGACCAGCCCTAGTTCAGCCGTCGATCCAGCCGCGCTTGAGTAGCTCCATCTTCACCATCAGCACGATGAAGCCCCAGATCGCTTTGACCTGCGACCACAGCGTCGGCTTCTCCTCGGCGCGCAGGCGGATGTAATGGCGGATGGAATCGAGTTGCTCGTCGCTCAGCTCGTCGAACTTGGGCATGCCACGCGCCTCCAGCGCGCCGCCCTGGACGATGGCCTTGAAGGCCGGCGCGGCGAGCGGCAGCGGCGAAGCGCGCAGGTCCGGCGCATAGCCGCCGGCGACCACGCCGGTGCCGTGGCAGATCGTGCAGTTCTTGCCGTAGAGCGGCTTGCCCTTGGCGGCAAGCGCCTGATCGATCACGAAGCTGGGGTCGTGCAGCGGTTTCACCTCGCTGGGCGCCGCCGAGGCCGGCATTGGCGCCTTACCGTCGAGCACATAGGTGAGCAGACGGCGGGGATGCTCGCGGCCGACCCAGCCGTGCTGGGCGGAGAGCGAGCCGAGCAGCATCTGGCCACCGGCCCAGCCAGCGAGCACGCTGACGTACTGCTTGCCGTCCACCTCGTAGGTGAGCGGCGGCGCCTGGGTGCCGACGCCCATCGGCGCGCTCCACAGTTCGGCGCCGGTGTCGGCATCGTGGGCGACGAACTTGCCGTCGGCCTGGCCCTGGAACACCAGGCCGCCCTGGGTGACGATCACGCCACCGGCGGTGGCGCCGGGTGTGGGCAGCTCCCAGGCCTTGGTCTGGGTCAGCGGATTCCAGGCCAGGAGCGAGCTCTTGCCGGCGTTCTTGGGTACGTCGTCGAAGAAGCCGGCGATGCCCAGCGGACCGTCCTTGTCCATCTGCCAGGTGCGCGGGTCGATCTCCTTGTCGTTGTAGTAGCCGGCCATCTCGCGCGCCGGGATGTAGACCAGCCCGGTCTTCGGGCTGTAGGCCATCGGCTGCCAGTTGTGCAGGCCGCCGGAGCCGGGCCAGGTCAGCGCCTCGCCACCTTCGTAGCGCACGCCCTTGTTCTCCACCGGCCGGCCGGTAGTCATGTCCACCTTCTCGGCCCAGGTGACCTTGCCCAGCTTCTCGGCCGAGATCAGCTTCCCGGTCTCGCGGTCGATCAGGTAGAAGAAGCCGTTCTTGGGCGCGTGCATCAGCACCTTGCGCGGCTTGCCGTCGATCTCGACGGTGGCCAGCACCATGTCCATCGTCGAGTTGAAGTCCCAGGTCTCGTTCGGCGTGGTCTGGTAGTGCCAGAGGTATTCGCCGGTGTCGGCGTCGAGCGCGACCACCGAGCACAGGTAGAGGTTGTCGCCGCCCTTGGGGTTGCGCAGCTTGGCGTTCCAGGGCGAGCCGTTGCCGGTGCCGAGGTAGATGCGGTTGTACTCGGGGTCGTAGGTCATGGCGTTCCAGACCGTGCCGCCGCCGCCGAACTTCCACCACTCGCCGCTCCAGGTCTTGGCGGCTTCTTCCATCGCCTTGTTCTCGAAGCCGTCGGCGGGATTGCCCGGCACCACCCACCAACGCCAGGCCTCTTTGCCGGTCTCGGCGTCATAGGCGGTGACATAGCCGCGGACATGGCCGAAGTCGGCGCCGCCGTGGCCGATGATCACTTTCCCATTGAAGACGCGTGGCGCGCCGGTGATGTAGCGGTTGTCGCCCGGCTCGGTGGTGAGCGTCTCCCAGACCAGTTGGCCGGTCTTGGCGTCGAGCGCGAACAGCCGGCCGTCCTGCACGCCGGTGTAGACCTTGCCCTGCCAGTAGGCCAGCCCTCGGCTGCCCCAGGCCATGCGCATCTTCTTGCTGTCGACCTTGGGGTCGTACTTCCACAGCAGCGTGCCGGTCTTGGCGTCGACGGCGTGGACCACGCTGTAGCCGACCGCGAAATAGAGAACGCCGTCGATGGCCAGCGGCTGGCTGGAGACGTTCCAGACATCGGGGAGTTCCAGCGACCAGGCCAGGCCCAGGCGCGAGACGTTCTGCTTGTTGATCTGGTCCAGCGTGCTGAAACGCTGCTCGTCGAAGTTCTTGCCCCAGGCCGCCCAGTTGCGGCTGTCGGCCTGGTTGGCGAGCGCGGCATTGTCGATCTCGGCGCTGGCCGGCTGACCCAGGCCGGTGCCGAGTGCGAACAGGGCCAGCGCCAGGGCGCGGCTCCAGCGGGCCGCGTGATGGGCAAGAAGCATGATTTCCCCTCCAGGAAATGGCCGATGCAGTGGCACCGTGCCGGGTCGTCCGCGAGTGTGCGCAAGCCGGCGTCGGCCCCCATCGGCCGAATGCAGTAGCCGGGCGACAATTCGCGCCCAGGATCGGAAGCTGCGGTGCGGGCGGCCCTCAGGCCGCGACCAGCCTCAGCAGGGTGATCTCGGAAGGCGCGCCGAAGCGCAGCGGCGGTCCCCAGTAGCCGGTGCCGCGGCTGGTATAGACCCAGAGCTGCCGCAGCCGGCGCAGGCCGGCGGTGTAGGGCTGTTGCAGCGGCACGAAGAAATTCCAGGGCAGGAACTGGCCGCCATGGGTGTGGCCGGAGAGCTGCAGGTGATAGCCGGCGGCGGCGGCCTGCGACGCCGAGCGCGGCTGGTGCGCCAGCAGCAGGCGCAGGTCCACCAGCGCGGGCGCGTCGGCGAGGGCGCCGGCGGGATCGCTGTGATGGTCCGGGTGGAAGTGGCCGCCCGAGTAGTCGGTGACGCCGGCGATCAGGAGCTGCGCGCCATCGTGGTCGAGCACCTGGTGTTCGTTCATCAGCACCCGCAGGCCCAGGCGCCGCCATTCCGCCACCCAGGCCTCGGCGCCGGAGTAGTACTCGTGGTTGCCGGTCACCGCATAGACGCCGTGGCGTGCCTGTAGCTCGGCGAGCGGCGCGACATGCGGGCGCAGCCGGGCGACGCTGCCATCGACCACATCGCCGGTGATCGCCACCAGATCGGCCTTCAGGCCGTTGACCCGCTGGACGATGGCGTCGAGATAGCCGCGGCGGATGGTGTGGCCGACATGGATGTCGCTGATCTGCGCGATGTGGAAGCCGGCCAGCGCCGCCGGCAGTCCGGTGATCGGCACCTCGACAGTCACCACCCGCGCCAGCCGGCGCGCGTTGAAATAACCGACCAGGCTGATCAGCGCGCTGAGGAGTACCACCGCCTGCGCCGAGACCGAGCGCAGCGAGTCGCCGGCCCAGGTCGCCGGCAGCAGCGGCGCGGCGAGTAGCAGCAGGTCGCGCAGGAAAGTGAGGACCAGCAGCGAGGAGAACACGCCCATCGCCAGATAGCCCAGCCAGGCCAGGGCATCGGCCAGCCAGTGCGGCCTGAGGCCGCGCAACAGCAGCAGCGGCGCCGGCGTGGCGAGGGTGGAGACCGCCAGCCAGAGCAGGCCGAGCACCAAGCCCGTCTGGCCCCAGGGCAGATCCGGCAGCAGACGCCAGCCGACATAGGCGTGCAGCAGGGCGCTGATCAGGCCGAGAACCAGGAGAGCTTTACGGGGCATGTCAGCGACTATTGGAGCGGCGCGGCGGCGATTCAATGGCGTAGGCTAAATATGGAAGCTAGACCGGGGGGCGCATGCAGCCGCAGACACTGCTGGAGATTCCGATCTTCCCGCTGACCACGGTGCTGTATCCGGCCGGGCGGCTGCCGCTGCGCATCTTCGAGCCGCGCTACCTGGAGATGACCAAGGCCTGCCTGCGCGACCAGAGCCCGTTCGGCGTGGCGCTGATCCGCGCCGGCTACGAGGTGGGCCAGCCGGCGATCCCCTGCGACTGGGGCTGCACCGCGCGCATCGCCGAATGGGACATGCCGGTACCCAGCCAGTTCCACCTGCTGGCGCGCGGCGAAAGCCGCTTCCGCATCCGGCGCCGCTGGACCGAGAGCGATGGCCTGATCCGCGCAGAGGTCGAACTGGTCGAGCCGCCCGACCCCTTGGACTTGCCGGAACGCTACCGCCTGCTCGGCCAGTTGCTGGAGCGTCTGATCCGCGAACTGGGCGCCGAGAACTTCCCGCAGCCCGCCCGCCTCGACGAAGCCGCCTGGGTGGCCTACCGCCTCTGCGAGCTGCTGCCGGTGGCGCCGGAGCGCAAGCAGCAACTGCTGGAGGAATCCGACCCGCGGCAGGTGTTGCAGGCCATCGAGGACTATGTGCAGCGGCTGCCGGAGGAGGACTAGGGGCGGTTCATCTCGACGAGCTTGCCGCGTCGCGGGTCGGAGTCGCGGCAGGCACGGCGCGAAGGCGAGCTACCCGGGCTGGACCGGGAGCGCGGCAGCGGACTGACGCGACTCTAGGTTGCTTGATCGCCCTCGCGCGTCGCCGCGAGAATCTCGTCGGAGAGGGCCTTCGAGCGCACCGCGCGCGCCAGCACCATGGCGCCGACCATCTCCGAGAAGCGGCGCAGGGCCTCGGGCCGGTCCTCTCCGCGTTGCAGTAGGGAAACCACCGCTTCCAGGTGCTCGTCCAGGCGTTCCCGCTGTGCCGGCTTCAGCCGCGCCGCTTCGGTACCCAGTGCCGCCAGTGCGCAGCCGGCGCCCGGATTGTCGCGGTGCGCCTCGCTCATGTACTGGCGGACCGCCGCCGCGCGCCGCCGCTCCGGCGGCAGGGTCTCCACCGCCCTGCTCAAGGCTTCCAGTGTCTGCGCGCAGGCGGCGCCCAGCGCCTCGGCCACCAGGGCATCGCGCGACTTGAAGTGCGCGTAGAAGCCGCCGTGAGTGAGGCCGGCCTGTTTCATCAGGTCGGCGACGCCGATGCCTTCCAGGCCGTGTTTGCGGAAGGCGGCCGCCGCTTGCTCGACGATGCGGCGGTGGGTTTCGGCCTTGTGGCTGTCGGGGTAGCGCATGGGAGATCGGAAGCGGACTCAGGGACGGGTGTAGGCCGGCGGCAGGGCCACCAGGCCGGCCTTGACCTGCTCGGTGACGGCATCGGCCAGCACCTCGTCGAGATTCTGCTCCAAGCCATCGAGCGCGCGGGCGACCACGGCTTCCGGGCTCGATTTGGGCGCACTGACGCCGGCCGTCATGCCGGTGTCGATGTACGCGGGATGCAGGGCGAGCAACTGGCTGCCCTGGGCGCGCAGTTCCTGGCGTAGCGCATTGCCCAGTCCCCAGGCGGCCGACTTGCTGGCGCCGTAGCTGCCGGTCCCCGGCAGGGCGATCCAGCTCAGTGCCGAGAGCACGTTGATCACCGCGCCGCCGCCGTTGGCGGCCAGCACCGGAGCGAAGCCGCGGGTGATTCGCAGTGGACCGAACAGGTTCACCGCCAGTTGCCGCTGCAACTGCGCCTCGCCATCCTCGGCGAGCAGCGGGCCGGGCTCGAAGATGCCGGCGTTGTTGATCAGCAGACTGACGTCGCCGCAGGCCGCGGCGGCGGCGGTGACCTGGGCGGCGTCGGTGACATCCAGCCGTACCGGGACCACGCCGGCTTCGTCGATGGTCGCGGGGTCGCGGGCGGCGGCATAGACCTTGCGCGCGCCACGCGCCAGCAGGGCGCGGGCGAAGGCGCGGCCCAGGCCGCGATTGGCGCCGGTGACGAAGGCGGCGGCATTGCGAATCTGCATGGCAGGACTCCTTGAGGCGGATGTTTCAGTGGGCGTCGGCCGGGGCCGTCGCGGCGGGGGGAATCGGTCGGCTCAGTGGCAGCACCAGCAGCACCGCCAGACAGAGCCCGGAGAGCAGCAGGAAGCAGTCGGCGAAGCTGAGCGTCAGTGCCTCGCGGCTGAGCAGCCGGTGCAGCGCGGCGAGGCCCAGCCGCTGCTGGGTGCCGGGGTCCGCGTCGAGGCCGGCCGCGATCTGGCCGAGCCGGGCCAGCGCCTCGCTGACCCGATGGTTGCGGTCGTTCAGCAATTCGCCCAGCCGTGCGTAATGCAGCTGAAAGCGGTCGTTGAGCGCGGTATTCGCGAGGGCGATGCCGACCGCTCCGCCCAGGCTGCGCATCAGGTTGGAGAGACCGCTGGCGGTCTTGATCAGGGCGGGCGGCAGGCCGCCCAAGGCCATGTTGGTGGCGGGCACGATACAGAACATCATCGCGAAGCCGCGCAGGCCCTGCGGCCAGAACAGTTCGGCCCGACCCCAGTCGCTGCTGAGCCGGGCGGTGAGATGCATCGAGGCCGCGAACAGCAGGAAGCCGAAAGCGATCATGTGGCGTGGATCGAAGCGGCGCGAGGCCGCCGCCGCCAGCGGTGTCGCGATCAGCTGGAACAGGCCGGTGACGAACACCGCCTCGCCGATCTCCAGGCTGCGGTAGCCACGCACCTGGGCAAGGAACTGCGGCACCAGATAGATCGAGGTGAACAGGCCGACGCCGAGCACGAACTGGAACAGGCAGGCGATGGCGAAGCGGGCGCGGCTGAAGATGCGCAGGTCCACCACCGGCCGCGGATGGCTGAAGCTGCGCCAGAAGAACAGCGTGCCGGCGACCGTCGAAACCAGGGCGGCGAAACGGTTGGCCGGGTCTGCCAGCCAGTCCCAGCGCGGCCCCTCTTCCAGCAGGTATTGCAGGGTGCCGAGGAACAGCGCCAGCAGCGGAATTCCCCAGGGATCGAAGCCTTTCAGCACCGAGGGATCGGGCGCGTCGATGCGGCCATAGAGCGGGATCACCACGCAGATCAGCACGCCCGGCACGACGTTGAGGAAGAACAGCCAGTGCCAGGACAGGGCCTGGGTGATCCAGCCGCCCAGTGTCGGGCCCAGTGTCGGCGCGAGGGTGCCGGTGATGCCGAGGATGGCCGGGATCAGCGCCTGCTTCGGGCCCTGGAACAGCAGGAAGCCGCTGGCGAAGGCGGTCGGGATCATGGCGCCGCCGACGAAGCCCTGGATGGCGCGGAACAGCACCATCGCCTCCAGGTTCCAGGCCAGGCCGCAGGCGATGCTGGAAACCGTGAAGGCGGCGGCCGAGGCGGTGAACAGCCAGCGGGTGGAAAGCGCCCGGCTGAGGAAGCCGGAGAGCGGAATCATCACGATCTCGGCGATCAGATAGGCGGTCTGCACCCAGGAGCCCTCGCTGGTGCCGGCGGAGAGGCCGGCGACCACTTCGGGCAGCGAGGCGGCGACGATCTGGATGTCGAGCAGGGCCATGAACATGCCCAGCGCCATCACGGCGAACACCAGCAGCTTGCGGCGCTCGCTGATCGCCACGCCGGCGAGCGGGAGGCCGGCCGGTGGCGGCGCGTCTTCGGGATTGGCTATCGCGCTCATTGAAACGCCTGGCAGCGGTGGTCCTTGGATTTGAATGATGTTCATAATATTATGAACGAAATTCAATTGACAAGCTTCTTTCAAGCCCAGGAGATCGCCATGAAGACCGTCCGCCGCGTCGCCATCCTCGGAGGCAACCGCATTCCCTTTGCGCGCCAGAACACGGCCTACGCCGAGCTTGGCAACCTCGAGATGTTCACCGCCGCCCTCCAGGGCCTGGTCGAGCGCTTTGGTCTGCAGGGCGAGCGGCTGGGCGAGGTCGCCGGCGGCGCGGTGCTCAAGCATGCGCGCGACGCCAATATCGCCCGCGAAGCCACGCTCTCCAGCGGCCTGTCGCCGCGTACGCCGGCCTACGACGTGCAGCAGGCTTGCGCCACTTCGCTGGAGAGCGCGCTGCTGGTCGCCAACAAGATCGCCCTGGGGCAGATCGAGTCCGGCGTTGCCGGGGGCGTCGATTCCGCCTCGGACGCGCCGATCGCGCTGAGCGACAGGCTGCGCAAGCTGATCCTGCGCTACAAGCGCGCCAGGACTGGCGGCGAGCGCTTCAAGCTGCTCACCGAACTGCGG
The DNA here is from genome assembly GCA_004297005.1 of Nevskiaceae bacterium. Taxonomy (GTDB): domain Bacteria; phylum Pseudomonadota; class Gammaproteobacteria; order Nevskiales; family Nevskiaceae; genus Stagnimonas. Next base: position 29,926 of record SCVA01000049.1, on the reverse strand, counting down.
CCCTCGCTGTTCAGGCTGGCCATCCCCAACGTCAACGAGCGACGCACGGGTATGAGCATGGGCGAGCACACCGAGCGGATGGTCAAGCAGTGGCAGATCAGCCGCGAGGCCCAGGACCAGTTGGCGTTGGCCAGCCACCTCAACGGCGCCAAGGCCTATGCGCGCGGCTTCTTCGACGATCTGATGACGCCGTTCGCCGGCTTGTCGCGCGACAACAACCTGCGCGCGGATACCTCGCTGGAGAAGCTCTCCCGACTCAGACCGGCCTTCGACAAGAGCTCGGGGCAGGGCAGGCTGACCGCCGGCAACTCGACACCGCTCACCGACGGCGCCGCCGCGGTGCTGCTCGCCTCCGAGGACTGGGCCAGGGCACGCGGTCTGGAGCCGCTGGCCTGGCTGGTCGACGGCGAGGCGGCGGCGGTCGATTTCTTTGGCCCGCAGGCCGAGGGCCTGCTGATGGCGCCGACCCATGCGGTGCCGCGCCTACTCGCCCGTAACGGATTGCGTTTGCAGGACTTCGACTACTACGAGATTCACGAGGCCTTCGCCGGCCAGGTGTTGTGCACGCTCAAGGCCTGGGAGGACGAGGACTACTGCAAAACCGTGCTGGGCATTGCCGGCGCGCTGGGATCGATCGACCGCAGCAAGCTCAACGTCAATGGCGGCTCGGTTGGTCTCGGCCACCCGTTTGCCGCGACCGGCGCCCGCATACTGGCCAGCGCCGCCAAGCAGTTGGCCGAGCACCGGGCCAGGACCGGCAGGTCCGGCCGCACCCTGATCTCGATCTGCGCCGCCGGCGGTCTGGGCCTCACCGCCGTCATCGAAGCCTGAGCCCGGCCGCCCTCGAAAAAGCGGGCCGCAGGATGCGGCCCGTATTTGCTACGCGCAGCGAGCGAGTCAGGGCGCCCAGGAGGCCAGCGAGGCCTCGCGGATGGCCTTGAACTCCGAGCCGCTCTTCCACTCGGCGGTCGCCGTGCCCTGGGCCAGTCGGTAGCCGACCTCGAACAGGGCCTGCATGTCCTGCGCGGCGCCAGCGAGATTCCAGTCCTCCCGCAACTCGTCGCTGACATTGTGGTAGCTGCTGGCGGTAAAGGCCTTGTTCTTCTCCGCCAGCCAGCCTTCCGGCTGGCCGATGGCCTGGCTGCCACGGCAGGCGTAGAGGCCGGGCACGCCGACCTTGGCGAACTCGAACTGATCGGAGCGGTAATAGCTGCCCTTCTCCGGCTGGGCGTCCGGCACGGTGATGCGGCCACGGTCGGCGAGCACCGCCGCCAGGCTGTCCTCCATCGTCGTCTGGCCGGAGCCGACCACCTGCAAGTCCTTGGTCGGACCCCAGGGGTTGAGCGCGTCCATGTTGATCACCGCGCTGGTCAGCGGCAGCGGATAGAGCGGATTGCGCGCGTAGTGGCGCGAGCCGAGCAGGCCCTGCTCCTCGGCGGTCACCGCCAGGAACAGCACCGAGCGCTTGGGCGGCGAGGGCAGGGCCTTGTAGGCCTTGGCGATCTCCAGCAGGCCGGCGACGCCGGAGGCGTTGTCCACCGCGCCGTTGAAGATCTGGTCGCCCTGCAACTGGTTGTCGCGGCCCAGGTGGTCCCAGTGCGCGGTGTAGATCACCGTCTCCGCCGCCAGCCGCGGATCGCCGCCCGGCAGGCGCGCGACGAGGTTGTGCGACTCCACCGTGCGCACCTGGTTGCTGATGTGGAAATTGGCCTTGGCCTTGATCGACACCGGCTGGAAGTTGGGATGCACCGCGTCCTGCTTCAGCTCGTCGTAGTCGCGGCCACCGGCGGCGAACAGCTCGCGCGCCTTGTCCACCGTGATCCAGGCCTGCACCGGCACCCGGTTCATGTTCTTGTCGGGTGCGGCCAGCTCGAACTGCTCGCCGGTCCAGGAGTGCTCGACCACGCTCCAGGGATAGGCGGCCGGTTCGGTCTCGTGGACGATGATGACGGCGGCGGCGCCGAGCGCGCTGCCGATCTCGAACTTGTAGGTCCAGCGGCCGTAGTAGGTCATGCCCTTGCCGGCGAACTTGCTCGGGTCGAGCTGGCCGTCGGCGCCGCGCACCGGCGGGTCGTTGATCAGCATCACCAGGGTCTTGCCCTTGACGTTCAGTCCCTTGTAGTCGTCCCAGTCGTACTCCGGCGCCTGCACGCCGTAGCCGACGAACACCAGGTTGGAGTTGCTGACCGTCACCTCCGGCACGAAGCGGGGCGTGGCGGCGACGAAGTCCTTGCCGGCGGTCATCGCCAGCGTGGTCTTGCCGGCCTGGAAGCTCAGCGAGGGCGTGCCGTCGATGCCGACCAGGGGCACGTCCTGCACGTAGCGGCCGTCCGGGTTGCCGGGCTTCAAGCCCAGCGCCTTGAACTGCTCGCTCAGGTAGGCGACGGTCTTGTCCTCGCCGGGCGTGCCGGGCAGGCGGCCTTCGTAGGCGTCGGAGGCGAGCGCGCCGATCGTGGTGGCCAGGCCGGCGGCGCTGATCGCCTTGGCGGCGATCTGCTCCACCGGTGTTTCCGGTTCCGGCAGCGGGTAGGGGGCCGGCGCGGCGCAGGCCACGAGGCCGGCGACGAGCGCGGCGAGACTGAGCTTCTTGAGCATGGAGTGATCCTTAAAGTCTTGGATGGCTTACTTCAGCCACTGTGCCAGCCAGGCCTCGACGGTCTGGTGCCATTGCACGCTGTTCTGCGGCTTCAGCACCCAGTGATTCTCGTCGGGGAAGACCAGCAACTGGCTGGGCACGCCGCGCCGCTGCAGGGCACTGAAGGCGGCCAGGCCCTGCTCGACTGGAATGCGGTAGTCCTTGGCGCCGTGGATCACCAGCATCGGCGTCTTCCAGTTGTTCACAAAATTGACCGGGTTGTGCTTCTCGTAGGCGGCCGGGGCCTCGTAGGGCGTGCCCTTGTGTTCCCACTCGTCGAACCACAGCTCCTCGGTGGAGTAGCCCATGCTGCGGTTGTCGAACACGCCGTCGTGGTTGACGATGGCCTTGAAGGTATCCGGCCAGTTGCCGGCGATCCAGTTCATCATGTAGCCGCCGTAGCTGGCGCCCAGCGCCGCGGCCTTGGTGCCGTCGAGAAAGTCGTAGGTCTTGAGCGCGTGCGCCCAGCCCTTCTGCAGATCTTCCAGCGGCTTGCCGCCCCAGTCGCCGCTGATCGAGTCGGTGAACGCCTGGCCGTAGCCGGTGGAGCCGTGGAAGTCGATGAACACCACCGCGTAGCCGGCGCCGGCATAGGTCTGCGGATTCCAGCGGTAGTGGAAGTGGTTGCCCATGCTGCCCTGCGGGCCGCCATGGACGATGAAGGCCACCGGGTACTTCTTGCCCTTCTTGTAGCCGGCCGGCTTCACCACATAGCCGTGGACGGTTTCGTCGTTGTAGCCCTTGAAGCTGAACTGCTCGTACTCGCCGAACTTGAGGTTCGACAGTGTGGCGGCGTTGTGGGCGGTGAGCGGCTTCAGGCCGCTGGCGTCGACCAGCTTGAGGTCGGTCGGGCGGTCCAGGGTGTTGTGGGCGACCACCGGGCCACGCGCGCTGAGGGTGAAGCCTTCCACCGTGCCGGGGCCGGTGAGCGTGCTCAGCTTGCCGCTGGCGACGTCGATGGCGAACAGCTTGTTCTGCCCCAGCTCGTCGGCCTTGGTGTAGAGCGTCTTGCCGTCGGCGGACCAGACCAGGCTGTCGGCCGAGCGGTCCCAGTCCGCCGCAAGCTCGCGGCTGCTGCCGGTCGCCAGGTCGCGCAGGATGATGGCGTAGCGGTCGGCCTCGAAGCCGGCGCGCTTCATGGCGCGGTAGGCGAGCGTCTTGCCATCCGGCGAGACCACCGGGCCGACGTCGGTTGCCGGGTTGCCGGCGGTGAGGTTGCTCGGCTTCTTGGAGCCGTCGGCGGGCACGCTCCAGACATCGAGGTTGGTGCTCCAGGCCTCGGTCTTGCCGGCCAGACGCAGCGAGAAGTACAGGGTCTTGCCGTCCGGCGAAAAGCTGAACTCCTCGGCGCCGCCGAAGGGCTTGGAAGGCGCGTCGCCATCGAGGTTCTGGCTCAGCGGCACCGGTTCACCGACGGCGATGCCGTCCTTGAGCGCGAGCGCGAACAACTGGTTGCGGGCACCGTTGGCCCAGGTATCCCAGTGACGCACGAACAGCCGGTCGTAGACGGTGCCGGCGCTGGGGCTCTTCTCGGCCTTCTCCAGGCGCGCCTTGGTCTCCGCCAGGGTCTTGGCGTCGGGGAACACTTCCAGCGCCACCGCCAGCCGGTCACCGGTCGGCGACAGCGTGTAGGCCACCACGTCCAGCGGCAGGTCGCTGACCTGCTGGGCTTCGCCACCGGCGAGGCTCAGCTTCCAGACCTGCGAGGAGCCGGAGCGGCTGGAGAGGAAGTAGAGATCGCCATTGGCCGACCACTGGGCGCTGTCACTGCTGCCCTTGCCGCCGGTGAGCTGGCGGGTCTTGCCGCTGGCGAGATCGAGCAGCCAGATCGAACGCACGCCCTTGTTGCCCTCGTAGTCGGTCTTGCGCAGCGTGTAGGCGATGCGCTGGCCATCCGGCGAGGCGACGGGATCGCTGACCCGCTCGAAGCGGACCAGCTCGTTGTAGGTGAAGGGCTGAGGGGCGCTCATGGCAACAGTGGCGGTGGCCGCGAGGGTGGCGGCGAGGAGTAGGCGTTTCATCGAAGGGAGAAAGGCAAGGCGTGCGGGGCACGAATAGGCCGATGTTACGTTTTCGCGTCGCGGCATGGCTACACTCCGGGCATACCCCTTTTGTCTCCCCCCCATGACCGCCACCGCGCCAGCGCACACGGATTTCCTCGGCCACCCCAAGGGTGTCTACGTCTGTTTCTTCACCGAGATGTGGGAGCGCTTCAGCTTCTACGGCATGAAGGCGCTGCTGCTGCTCTACGTGCTCAAGTACCACCTGTTCAGCGACGACGCCGGCTACGACCTGCTCGGCGCCTACGGCGGCCTGGTCTACGCGGTGCCGGTGATCGGCGGCCTGGTCGCCGACCGCTATCTGGGCATGCGCAAGGCGGTGATCTATGGCGGCGTGCTGCTGGTGCTGGGGCACCTGGGCATGGCCTACGAGGGCCACGCCGCGAAGCTGGTGGATGGCGTGGTGGTGCGCGATGGTTTCGCGTTGCAGGTGTTCTACCTGTCGCTGGCGCTCATCATCATGGGCGTGGGCTTTCTGAAGCCGAATATCTCCACCATCGTCGGCAAGCTCTACGCCGAGAGCGATCCGCGCCGCGATGGCGGGTTCACCCTGTTCTATGCCGGCATCAATGTTGGCGCGCTGTTCGCCAGCCTGATCTGCGCCTTTCTCGGCGAGACCTACGGCTGGAAGTACGGCTTCGGTGCCGCGGGCATCGGCATGCTCGCCGGCCTCGCCATGTTCCTCTGGGGACAGAAGTACCTGCAGGGCCATGCCGAGCCGAACGATCCGGCCAAGCTGAAGGAACGGGTCGGCCCGCTGAGTCGCGAATGGCTGATCTACCTGGCCGGCGCTGGTGGCGTCGCCCTGGTCTGGCAGTTGATCCAGCGTACCTGGACCGTGCACGGCGCCATGCACCTGATCGCCCTCGGCTTCCTGGTCTGGTTTGTCTGGTATCTGGTGCGCCACTGCTCCCAGGTCGAGCGTGCGCAGATGCTGACCCTGGTGGTACTGATCGTCGGCGTACTGATCTTCTTCACCCTCTACGAGCAGACCTACGGCTCCTGGATCACCTTCACCGACCGTCTGCTGACCAAGGAGCTGTTCGGCCTGGATGCCGGCGCCGTCGGTCATCTGCCCTGGGCGCTGTACTCGCTGGTGGCCTCGCCGCCGCTGATGATCGCGGCGCTCGCCGCCAGCGACCGCGGCCGCAAGGCTCTGGCCCTGGCGATGGTTGGCCTGCTGGTGCTGGGCCTGGTCGTCGCCATCGTCCATGACATCGTGCTGGTGCCGCAGACCGCCGGCTCGCTGACTTTCCTCGGCGCCTTCTTCATCGTCGCGCTGGCGCCGGTGTTCTCCTGGCTCTGGCCCTGGCTGGAGCGGCGCGGTCTCAACCCCAGCAAGCCGGCGAAGATGGCGATCGGTCTGGTGGCGGCCGGCCTTTCCTTCCTGCCGATGGTCGCCGCCGCCAAGGTCGCCGCCGGCGGCGAACTGGCCAGCGTCTGGTGGCTAGTGCTGGCCTATTTCATCCTGGAGATCGGCGAGATGTGCCTCTCGCCGATCGGCCTCTCCGCCGTCACCCAGTTGTCGGTGGCCAAGGTGGTGGGCCTGATGATGGGCGCCTTCTGGCTCGCCACCGCCTATTCGGAAGTGCTGGCCGCGCAGTTCGGCAAGCTGGCCTCCATCGAGATCCCCGAAGGCAGCACGCTCGACTTCGCCCAGGCTTCGGCCGGCTATGTGCAGTTGTTCGAGCTGATGGCAGCGGCTGGCATCGGCGCTGGCCTGCTCTATGCCCTGGCTACGCCGCTGCTGCGGCGCGGCATGCACGGCGTGAAATAGCCAGCAGCGCCAGCCCGGCCAGCAGCGCCGGGCCGGGGCTGCCGCCGCCACCGCCGCCAGAGTCGCCACCGCCGCCGCTGCTGGTTCCGCCCGAAGACGAGCCGCTGCTGCAACTGGTCACCGGCGAGGCGCTGCCGGGATTCTTGCCGCTCAGCGTCAGGCAGCCGCTGCTGTTCGGGTCGAGATGCGCCTTGAGCTGCCCGCTGCTGGCGCTGTTGGCGGTCCAGCCGCGTTCCAGACGGGCGAAGAAGTCGGGTTCCGAGCGGGCGCTGCAGGAAGCGCTGCCACCCGAGAGCACGCCGACCACGCGATGGTCCTGGTTCCATAGCGCCGCGCCGGAGGAGCCCGCCTCGGTCGTGCCCTGTGACCAGACCACCCGCCAGGCATCGACCGTGAAACTGCTGCTGCCCTCGCCGATGCTCACGTCGTCGCTGGCGCTGGCGGGGCTGCTGTAGACGCTGATCTTCTTCTCGTCGCCGCTGGGGTGGTGGATGGCGACCCCGGACTGCGGCGCGACGCCGCTGCGGGCATCCCAGCCGGCGTAGTAGGCGTTGTAGGCGCTGGGCGGCGTGCTGCCGAGGGTGAACAGGGTGAAGTCCGAGTTGTCGTCACGGGCTAGGAAGGTCGCGCCGGCGAGGTTTTGGTCGGTGCGGCCGTTCTGGTTGCCGCTGCAAGTGCTGGACTGCAGATTGAAGTAGGCGGTCACCGTGCGGACATTGGTACTGCGGATGCCGCAGTGATTGGCGGTGAGGATCAGCGGCCGGTCGTCCTGCGCGGTGTTGCTGACCAGCGAGCCGCTGCAGAGGCTCACGTTGTCGGTGGACAGCAGCACGGTAGATCTGATCTCGCTGCGCCAGTCGTTGCCGGCGCTGCACACTACGTCGATATTGCAACTGCCGGAGTCGCTGCCGATCGAGGCCTTGGGTTCGGCGTCACCCGCCGTGCTCAGGCTGCGGAAGCCGTGGAAGGCCTCGGCGATGCCCAGCCGCAGTTCGCCGGCGGCGGCCGACGGGAGCTGTACCTCCAGCACCGCCTCGCTGGCGCGCACTACCGGCAGCCAGAGCTCGCCCTGATAGATCGCGGCGCTGTCCCGGTCATAGGGGCCCTGGCGATCACCGTTGCCGCTGGCGTCGTACAGCCAGAGCTGGGCGCCTTGCGGCAGGTTCAGCTCGCGCAGGTGCAGGCTCAGGGAACGTGCGCCTTCGGAGGCGATGCGCAGGCGCCAGCGCGCCGGGCCGGTCTCGGTCTCGTCCCAGGCGCCGCTGCGCTGGTCGAGATTCAGGGTCTCCGCCACGGCGTACCGCAGCGGGTTGCCCTGCACCCGGCCGATCTCGGCCTGTACCTCGGCTGGCGCCAGCAGGGTCCGCGGCACCGTCGCGAGCGCCAGTGCCTTGGCGCCGGCCGCCGCCGGATAGAGGGTGGCGCTGAGCAATAGCGCGAGACCGGCAGACAGGGACGGGCGCATCGGATTCTCCTGAACAGGTGCGCGAAGCTAGCGCCTTCCCCCGGCCCTGCGCCAGCCAGCGGGATCGCCGGGGGGGTAGCGGCAGCTCCGCCGCACAAACGAAAAGTGCCGCCTGCCGCAGGGGATGCGGCAGGCGGCACTGGGGTCGCAAGCGGATTAGTTTTAGAGACTAGCCGCCGACCAGCAGACGGTCGATCTCGGCCAGATCGGCCTCGGCGAGGCGGCCGGCATTGGCCTTCAGTTGCAGCACCGACAGCAGGTAGTCGTAGCGGGCGCGGGCGTAGTCGCGCTCGGCGGAGTAGAGCTGCTGCTGGGCGTTGAGCACGTCGATGGAGGTGCGGGCGCCGACCTGTAGGCCCACTTCGCTGGCTTCCAGCGCGGTCTTGGAGGAGATCACCGCCTGTTTGAAAGCCTTCACCCGGGCGATGCCGGAGAGCACGCCCTGGTAGGCGTCGCCGGTCTGGCGCTCGGCGGTGCGGGTGGCGCTTTCCAGCAGCGCCTGGCGCTGACTGGAGGTGCTGCTCGCCGCCTTGACGTTGGCGCGCACCGCGCCGCCGGCGAACAGCGGCAGCTTGGCGACCAGGCCAATCGAGGTGCCGTCGCTGTCCTGTGGCGAGTCGCTGGTGCTGGTGGCGCCGCCTGCCGTCGTGGTGATGGTGGAGTCGCCGGAGGAGTTGTTGTAGCCGGCTTGCAGGCTCAGCGTCGGCAGGTGACCGGCACGGGCGATCTGGATGTCCTTCTTGGCGATCTCGGTCTGCAGGCGGGCGGCGAGCACACTGAGGTTGTCCTTGCGGGCGGCCTCGATCCAGGTCGCTGGCGTCTGCGGGTCGGGGCCGGCGAGCGGCATGTCCTCGGGCACGGCAGCACCGGCGCTGTCGGTGCCGCCGGTAGTTTCGGCCAGTACCCGCCGGGCGCTGGACAGCGCGGTTTCGGCGGTGATCAGCGAGGCCACCGTGAGGTCATAGCGGGCCTGCGCCTCCTGCACGTCGGTGATCGCGGACAGGCCGACCTCGAAGCGCTGCTTGGACTGCTCCAACTGGCGCCCGACGGCCTGATTCTCGGCCTGCGAGAAGCGCAGGGTGTCGGCGGCGGCCAGCACGTTGAAGTAGGCGGTGGCGACCCGCAGGATCAGGTCCTGCTGCGAGGCGCGGTAGCTGGTTTCGGCCAGGGCCACCTGATCGGTGGACTGGCGCAGCTTCTGGATCGACGACCAGTCAAAGATCGCCTGGGTCAGCGACACCGAATAAGCGGTGGTATTGCCGTCGCTGTCCTGATCCACCGTGCCGGAGGTGGTGGAACCGAAGCGCGCCGAGGAGTAGGAGCTGTTGCTCTCTTCCTCGGTGTAGGAGCCCTGCGCGCCGATCTGCGGCAGCAGGTTGGCAATCGCCAGCGGCTTGGCCTGTAGAGCGGCGTCGCGCTGGAACTGCGCGGCCTGGAAGGTCTTGTCGTTGGCGAGCGCCTGCTGGTAGACGTCGAGCAGGGCATTGGCCTGGGCGGCGGTGGCGCAGCAGCCGGCGGCGAGGGCAACGGCGTAGCGGTTCAGGCGCATGGTGGATCCGAAGAGTGTGGTGATGGGGATGCTCAGTAGCGGGGGATGGTCGCGTCGATGCTGCACGACCAGGCGTCGATGCCACCGTCGAGGCTCAAGACCTCGGGGTAGCCATTGCGTTCCAGAAACCGCGCGGCGGTCTGACTGCGTACTCCATGGTGGCACATGGCCACCAGCGGCTTGTCCCTGGGCAACTCGGCGAACCGCGCCGGCAGCTCGTGCAGAGGGATCAGCACCGCGCCAGGCAGGCTGGCGGTCGCCACCTCGTCGGGCAGACGCACGTCGAGCAGGGTGACGGCGCCCTGGGCGAGCAGGGGCTTCAAGTCTTGCGGGCTGATGATTTGCATGGCGGGTGGTATGACCTTGGCGGTTCGGATGCGCGAACCGGACAGAAAGTTTATAGACCGCGCCGACTGATTTCCCGCTGGCCTTTGTCAGCCGCGCGGAAGCACTCAATCCTCGGCCGGCACCTCGGCGTGGATCAGGTCGGCCAGCTCGGTGCGGCTGGCGACGCCCAGCTTGCGGTAGATGCGGTACAGGTGGTTGGCAACTGTCGAGGGCGCCACGCCGATCTTGCGCGCCGCCTGCTTGAACGACAGGCCGTGCGCCACGGCGATGACGATCTCGCGTTCGCGCTGGGTGAGCTTGTCCAGGGGCCCCGAGGGCCAGATATGGACGATGTAGAGATCGCCCATCGCCTCGCAGCGCACGCACAGGCTGCCGACGTTGCGGGTCTCGCCTGGGCTGGGCAGCGGGAACGGCAGGGTGCTCTGGCGATGACCGGGGAAGTGCTGATCCATCGCGTCGAGGAAGCGCGGCTGCGCTTCGTGGAACTGCCCACGCTGATCCACCACCGCCGCCATCGCCTGCGCCGGGCGGTCGCGATGCGTGCGCGCGAGATGGATGAAGAAGGAATGCGAGACGGCGTTGAACAGGTGGTAGTTGAGCCGTCGCTGGATCGCTTTTTCGGCGTCCGTGAACCGGGCGGCGCGGTCCCGCCGGTACAGCGAGACCAGCGAATACAGCCCGGAGCGCGGATCGACATGCACGGTGGCGAGGATGCGCTGGATCCCCACCGGCTCGAAGGCCTCGTGGTACAGCCGGGACTGGAAGAACTGCTCGTCTGGAAAGACGCTGTCCATGGTGGTCGGCACTTCCGGCTCCTCCAGCATGCGCCGGATCAGCGGATTCTCGTCGGCGGTGCGCTCCAGCCGCAGCGGATAGTCCTCCGGAACATCCCGTAGGGTGACGTTGTGGAAGCGGCGGCCCTCCCAGAAACCGGTGCCCCAGAGCGCGGCATCGTGTGGGATCACGGTGTTGATGCGGTCCAGCGCCCAGGCGCGGAATTCCGGTGGCGGCACCGCCAGCACCGAACGGTACAACAGGGCGATAACCCGATCCACCGGGTCGGCGCTGTCCGTGCGCGGAACGTCCACCATGCGCGAGCCATCTCCTTAAACTGCGAACCGACGCGGTCCAAAGCCAGAGCCGCTTTTACTATCGTGAGCTCCGGGGGGCAAGCGGATACTGGAAAAAAGCGATAAGTAAAGTTTTCGTCGAGGAGACCCGAGCCATGAAGACACTGCAGCAATGGCTGGACGAGTACAGTGCCAGCCACCGCAATCCCCGCAACAAGCTCACCCACTGGATCGGCATCCCGCTGATCGTGTTCGCGATCTGGTGCGCGCTCAAGGCGGTCCCTGTCGGCGGCGACAGTCTCAATCTCGCTACCGCTGCCATCGCGGTCTTCGTCGGCTACTACCTGCTGCTGTCCTGGCGTCTGGCGCTGGGCATGGCGCTGCTGTCCAGCGTCTTCTACGCCGGCGTGCTGGCCTTGGAGGACTACGCGGGAGCCAAGCTGATCTGGCTGGCGGCGGCGATCTTCGTGGTGGGTTGGGTTTTGCAGTTCATCGGCCACCACATCGAGGGCGCCAAGCCCTCGTTCTTCAAGGATCTGCAGTTCCTGCTGATCGGCCCGCTGTGGCTGCTGGCCGACCTCTACCGGCGTTTCGACATCCCCATGTTGCCGGCGCCGCGCCCCTCGGCGGTGGCCGAAGGCAAGCGCTGAGCGGTACTCAGAGCGCGGCGCGCTGCATGCGCGACCGCGCCAGCGCCTGGATCACGACCGCCACCCCCAGCGCCAGCGTGAAGGCCAGGCCCTGGCTCATCGCCGGCAGGGCCAGCGCCAGCACCAGGCAGAAGCCGGCGAAGGCGTAGTAGCCGTAGACCATCGCCCTGAGCAGGCGGATGCTGAAACCGGCGCCGGCCTGATGGTGCGAGAACACCGCCAGCACGCTGGCCATCACCGGGAACATTGCCAGCAAGCCGCTCAGCCGCGGCCCCAGGGTTTCTGCGCCGCCGGTGACGCCCAGCACCAGTGCCGCCGCCGCGAGCATCCGCCAGAACAGATCGCCCCGGGCTGCCCGAGCGGGGGCGGTGTAGGGCGGTGGCGCGGGATAGGCGCCCGGCGCCAGCCACAGCGCCAGCAGCACGCCAGCGGCGGCCAGCCACAGTGGCGGTGTCCAGAGATTCAGCAGCGCCACCGCCAGTGCATAGGCGACGAGGCTGAACAGCAAGCTGAGCGGCCAGCCGTGGCGCCGCGCCGCGCGGCAGTAGGCGATGCCGAACACCAGGATCGCCAGCACCGCCGACAGAGTGGCCGCGGCGGCCTGTGCCGCGAAGCCCGCCCCACGCTCCAGCGCCAGCAGCCAGAGGATGGGTGCCGAAACCACCGGGAAGGCCGACAGCCAGCCGGCCACCGCCGGACCCCAGCGCCGGCCGGCGGCGGTGATGCCGGCGATCAGGCTGGGGACCAGCAGCAGCTTCAGGAGCAGCAGGGAGTTCAGGGCCAAGGCCTGCGGGGCGGCAAATAAAAAAGAAGGCGCGCCGGGTGAGGTTTCACCGCGGCGCGCCTGGTTCAGGCGACGGACTCCGTGCTTACTTGGGCGCCATCCGGATGGCGCCATCGAGGCGGATGGTTTCGCCGTTGAGCATCGCGTTCTCGACGATCTGCTGCACCAGCTGCGCGTATTCCTCGGGGCGGCCGAGGCGGGCCGGGAAGGGCACGGTGGCCTCCAGCGAGGCGCGCACATTGGGCGCCATGCCGGCCATCATTGCGGTCTCGAAGATGCCGGGGGCGATGGTCATCACGCGAATGCCGAAACGGGCCAGCTCGCGGGCGATCGGCAGGGTCATGCCGACCACGCCGGCCTTGCTGGCGCTGTAGGCGGCCTGGCCGATCTGGCCGTCGTAGGCGGCGACGCTGGCGGTGTTGATGATCACGCCGCGCTCGCCACCCTCGTTCGGCTCCTGCTTGGCCATGGCGTCGGCGGCCAGGCGCAGCATGTTGAAGCTGCCGATCAGGTTGATCTGGATGGTGCGGGCGAAGCCTTCCAGGCTGTGCGGGCCGGTCTTGCCGACCACGCGGTCGCCGGTGGCGATGCCGGCGCAGTTGACCAAGCCCTGCAGGCCACCGAAGGCGCTGTGCGCCAGCTCCACCGCCGCCTGGGCGTCGGCCTCGGAGGTCACGTTGACCTTGCAGAAGCGGGCATTGGCGCCCAGCTCGGCGGCGAGCTGCTGGCCGAGAGCCTCGTTGAGGTCGGCGATCACCACCTTGCCGCCCAGGGCGACCAGACGGCGGGCGGTGGCGCCGCCCAGGCCGGAAGCCCCGCCGGTGACGATGAAGCTGGAACCTTCGATACGCATCTTGTTCTCCTGATCTGCGTTGTAGTTGAGGGTAAAAATCGGGACGGAATTGTATGCGCTGCCCGCCCGTCTCGAATCCTCCTTCAGGAGGGGGCGAGCCGCCGCCGTGTTGGCGGCTTGCGCAGGCCCAGCCGCGCCGCGATCTGCGCGTAGATCACCGGGTGGTTGAGCAGGCTCATGTGATGGGCGCGGTAGAGCACGGCGGTGTCGGCATCGGCGAGGTGCCGCGCGGTGGCGCTGGGCAGCAGCACCAGACCATCGCCGAGCACCTTGCCGACCAGATCGTGCTCGTCGGCGCCGAAGCTGCTGCCGATGAAGTGGTAGCGCGCCCCGGGCAGGCGCGGGATCGGGGTCAGCGCATCGGCATTGAGCGCGTTCTCCGGGCGCCGGCGCCAGTCTTCGTCGGCGATGTAGCCGTGGCGCAGGTCGCGGATGCCGACGCTGCGCACATTGAGTACCTTGGCGACCGGCCGCGACAGCGGGAACACATCCAGGGCGTTGGCGGCGAGATGCGCACCACGCGCCAGCGGCGCGCCGGTGTGCGGCGAGCCCAGGCAGATCACCTGGCTGAGCTTCTTGGTCCAGCCCAGTTGCGACTTGCCGCCGGCATAGCAGGCCGAGCGCGCCACCAGGCCGCCCATGCTGTGGCCGATCAGGGCGATCTCCTGCACCGGCACCGGCCAGGCTTCGACCAGCTTCTGGAGCTGCCGTGCCAACTGGCGGCCGTTCATGGAGATGCGCAGGCCGCTGTTGTAGCGCAGGTACAGCGAGGTCCAGCCGGCCTCGTCCAGGCGATCGCCGTAGGGGCGGGTCTCGGGGTCGTCGGGGTTCTGGTAGAAGCGCCAGGTGTGCTCGTTGCAGCAGAGGCCGTGGATGAACACCACCAGCCGGCCACTGGCCTCGGGATAGGCGGCGGCCAGGGCCGCCGGGGTCAGCGCGCGGCGGTGGCCCTCGCGATAGAAGCCCATGCGCACCGCCAGCGGATTGCGCTCCTGCGCCATGAAGTCGCCGACCAGACCGCTGACCGCGCTCACCAGGTTGTCGCGCGCCAGCGCCGCCGGCGTCAGCGCCAGGGCCTGGCGACTGGCCGGCTGGAAGTTGCGCTCGGCCGCCTTCAGGCTGCCCTCGGCGAGCTTGAACAGACCGCCGCCGATGCCGCGTACTGCGGCGTAGACGCCATCGGTGATGCTGTCGTGCAACTGCTTGGCCGAGCGTGCGCCGGGCTCGATGCCCGGCACCGCCGCGGCGGTGTTGAACGGCATGTCGGCGATCGCCCGGTGGAATTCCTGCACGCGGGTAGTGATCTGCTCGAAGCCGACGCCGGCCAGCCGCACCGAGCCGCGCAGGCCGCCCAGGGGGTGGGTTTTCATGGTTCTCCTCCAGGCCGTGGAATCGCGGCTCTGAAGGAGACTCTACGCCCTCGCGCCTGCGGCCGGCCTCACCGCAAAGGGTGAGCGGTTAGGCGGTGGCTTTTGCCTTGCCGCTGGCCTTCTTCGCCGTGCTCGGCAGCCGCAGCCAGTGGTAGTCCTCGGGCTGCACCCGCTGGGTGCGCAGCCAGAAGCGCCAGGTCGACCAGGGCCACATGGTGAAGTTGACGCCCTCGGCGGTCTGGTACCAGCTCCTGCAGCCGGTGGACCACACCGAGCCCTTGAGCTTGGACTGCAACTCGGTGTTGAACTCGCGCTGCACCTGGGGTTTGAGGTCGAGGTAGTCGGCGCCCTGCGCATCGAGCTGCTTCAGGCAGTCCAGGATGTAGCGAACCTGGGCCTCGATCATGAAGATGATCGAGTTGTGGCCGAGCGCGGTGCCGGGGCCGACCAACTGGAACATGTTGGGATAGCCGCTGACCGTGGTGCCCAGATAAGCCTCCGGCGCCCGCTGCCAGTCCCGACCCAGCTCGTGGCCATCGCGGCCACTGAGCGTGAAGCCCTTCATGTACACGCGCGGATCGACCACGAAGCCGGTGCCGAGCACGATGCAGTCCACCGGCCGCTCGACGCCGTCGCGGGTGACGATGCTGTGCTCGCGAATCTCCTTGATGCCCTCGGTGATCAGCGCCACGTTCGGACGGTTGAAGGTGGGGTAGTAGACGTTGGAGATCAGCACCCGCTTGCAGCCGATGGTGTAGTCCGGCGTCAGCTTGCGGCGCAGCTCCGGGTCCTTGACCTGCGAGCGCAGGAACATCTCGGCGAGCTTCTGCAGGCCGCGCGCCAGCGCCGGGTGGAAGATCGGCCAGACCCGCGACTCGTTGGTCCAGTACAGCCGCGCGCGGTGCAGCTTGCGCAGCAGCGTGGACTGGGCGAACAGCTTCTTGCGGAACTCCGAGTACTTGCGCACGTCGCGCGGAATCACCCAGGCGGCGGTGCGCTGGAAGACGTGCAGCTGCTTCACCTTGGGCGCGATCTCCGGCAGGTACTGGATGGCGCTGCCGCCGGTGCCGATCGAGGCCACGGTCTTGCCGTTGAGGTCGTAACTGTGGTCCCACTGCGCGGAGTGGAAGAGCTTGCCCTTGAACTTGGCTAGGCCGGGAATCTCCGGAATCGCCGGCACATGCAGCGGCCCCGAGGCCAGCACCCAGTGGCGGGCGAGGATGGTGGCGCCGCCGCGGGTCTGGATCTCCCAGCGGCCCTCGTCCTCGCGAAAGCGGGCGCCGATCACCTCCTGGCCGAAGCGCAGGTAGGGGCGCAACTGGTAGCGCTCGGTGACGTCGAGGATGTAGTCCTGGATCTCGCGCCAGCCGGCGTAGCGCTGGCTCCAGTCGGTCTTCGGCGCGAAGGAGAAGGAGTAGAGGTGCGACTGCACATCGCAGGCCGCGCCCGGGTAGCCGTTGTCACGCCAGGTGCCACCGACCTCGTCGGCCTTCTCCAGGATCAGGAAGTCCTTGCGGCCGGCCTCCAGTAGCTTGATGGCCATGCACAGGCCGCCAAAGCCGGCGCCGACGATGGCCACCTCGGTTTCGATCGGGGGAAGACTGGACTGGCGGGTGCTGGCATTCATTTCGACCTCTACTAGTAGTAAGCACCTCCTCGGGTGCCTCCCCAATCTAGGGCCGCGACTGGGGCGCCACCATGCTGTCAGCGGCTGTAAATTGATAAATTCGGCCGCCGGCAATTGCCGGTTTGGAGTGTCCAGGCATGACCAAGCGTTCGATCCTGGGGTTGATGTACAGCCTGCAAGGCCTGCGCAGCCTGGGCGAGGACGTGGCGCCGGTGCTGGCCCGGCACGGCCTCGATCTCGACCGCATCGACCCTTCGGCGCGCATCGACCGCACGCTGGAGCTGCGCATCCATTGCGAGGTGGCGGAGGTGCTGCGCGACCCTCTCGCCGGCCTGAAGAGCGGCCGTCACTTCAGCTTCGCCGGCTACGGCCCGCTGTCGATGCTGCTGATCACCTGCGCCAATGCCGGCGAGGCCTTCGCCTGCGGGGTGCGCTACCAGCGGCTGACCTATCTCTACAGCAGCCTGAGCTTCCTGCCCGGCGATCCCTTGAGCGCGCTGTGCCTGGAGCCGCCGCCGCTGCCGGGCCGTGCCTTCCGCTTTCGCGTCGATGGCGAGATGTCCGGCACCTACAAGCTGATCCGCGACATCCAGGCCAGCATCGGCGTTGATCTGCGCCCACAGCGGGTCGATCTGCCGTATCCGCGGCCGCTGGAGGCGGCGGCCTACGAGAGCCATTTCGGCTGCCCGGTGCAGTGGGGCGAGACGCAGGCGCGGTTCTGGTTCCGTCGCGAGCTGCTGCAACTGCGCTTTCCGGCGCACGACCCGGCCACCCATGCGCTGTACCGCCGGCTCTGCGACGAGCAACTGGTCGAGCAGCTGCAGAGCCCGGATCGGCTGGCCGAGCAGGTGCGCAACTGCCTGCAACTGTTCGACGACCGCGCGCCCAGCGCCGCCCGGGTGGCGCGCTACTTCGGCCTCGCCGAGCGCACGCTGCGCCGGCGGCTGGCCGAGGAGGGGCTGAGCTTCCGCGCCTTGGCCGCCGAGGCGCGCTACCGTAAGGCGCGCGAACTGCTGGAGCACAGCCGCCTGAGCATCGAGGCGATCTCCGACCAGCTCGGCTATGCCGAGCCGGCGGCCTTCATCCATGCCTTCCAGCGCTGGGCGGGCCGCAGCCCGCAGCGCTATCGCAGTGCCAAGCCTTCGGCCTGAGCCGGCGTGACCACGGTGCTGCGCTGCCAGCGGTTGGCGCGCGCAAAGCTGCCGGTGTCGTTGAAGCGCACGCCCATCTCGCGCATCACCGCATGCGCCTGCTTCGCCGTCCACTGGCGGATGTAGAAGGGCTCCTTCACCACGAAGTGATGGATGGCATGGGTGCTGCCGAAGTTGAAGCAGAACAGCTGGAACGGCAGCAGCCACCAGGGGTTCAGCACCTGGGTCTGCTGGATCACGTTGTCCGCTTCGACATCGCCGTAGTAGTGCATGTTGGAGCTGACCAAATGCAGGCAGAACATGCGCAACTGGTTGGGGCCGACCCAGACCACCGTCGCGAGGTCGATCCAGGGCATGCGCGCCAGCGTCGCCGCGCTCCAGGCGATCTCGCTGCCGCTCAGCGCGGCGTAGAGGTTGGCGCCGTGAAAGCCCAGGAAGCAGTACCAGATCGCGAGGTGGATCCAGCCCAGCGGGAAATAGCCCAGCGGGGCGGCGAAGGCCAGCAGCAGCTTGCGCTTGGTATTGGGCATCTGCGGCACCCGCAGCCACAGGGCCAGCAGCCAGTCGCCGAGCATCAGGAAGCGCTTGAGTCCCCAGGGCTGGCCGTTGGTGATGCCGCGTTCTTCGAGATCGCGGTGGCTGCCGGAATACTTGTGGTGCTGGAAGTGCAGCTTGCGGCGGATCCAGGGATTGATGGTGCCGGGGCGCGAGAGCCAGCACAGCGCCATCATCAGATGGTGGGGCAGGGGCCGCTTGCGGAAGTACATCAGGTGGATGAGGTCGTGCTCCAGCTCGTGGATCAGCGAGGCGAAGAAGGCCGACAGCGGCAGGCACAGCCACCAGGCAAGATCGCCGCGGTAGTAGAGCCAGCCGGATAGGCCCATGCCGGCGAGCGCAAAGGCCATGATCCCGGCGCCGATGGCGTCTTGCCGGCGCAGCCAGGGGTGGCGCTTGCGCAGGCTCTCGCCGGCGGCGTAGACCACGGTCTTGATGCGGGAGGTCTTCTCGGCGTCGCTGTAGGCGGCAGTGCTCATGGAGGTCGGTGACGGGTTGAGGGTTTGTGTCGCAGACTCTAGGAGCCAACCCCTTACCCGCGCCCAGCCCGGCGCGCCAATCGCTTGACCGCAGACGCCAAGCCCGACGCCTTCACCGCCCTCGCCAGCTGGACCCGCGCGATCCGCAAGGCCCTGCTGGCCGCCGGACTCGACGCCGAGGCCCTGCTGGCCGAGGCCGGCATCGCGGCCGAGCGCCTGGCCGATCCCGACGCGCGCCTGCCGGTGGCGAAGACCCGCCGGCTCTGGCAGCTCGCAGTCGCCGCCAGCGGCGACCCCGCCTTTGGCCTGCGGGTGGCGCGTCAGGTGCAGCCCACCACCTTCCAGGCTCTGGGCTATGCGCTGGCCGCCAGCGCCACCCTGGCCGAGGCCTATGCCCGCGCCGAGCGCTACTGCCGCATCGTCACCGACGCCGGCGAGCTGAAACTGGAGCGCCAGGGCGAGGAGTGCCATCTGCTGCTGCACACCGTCCGCGGCGAGGCGGCGCCGGCCGAGGAGGCCACCGATGCCTTCGCCGCCCTGCAGGTGCGCACCGTGCGCGGCCTCTCCGGCCGCAGCGTGCTGCCGCTGCGGGTGCAGTTGCGGCGGGCGCCGCCGGAGCAGGTCGAGCCCTATCGGCGCGCCTTTCACGCGCCGGTGTCCTTCGGGGCCGCCGACAACCGCCTGGTGTTCGCCGCCGCCGACTTCGATCGGCCGCTGGAAGGCGCCAACGCCGAGCTGGCGCGCATCAACGAAGGCCTGGCCGCGCAGCAACTGGCGCGGCTGGACCAGGCCGACCTGCCGGCGCGGCTGCGCGCCCTGCTGATCGAGCGCCTGCCGGACGGCGAACCCACAGCCGCCGAGCTGGCCGCGGCCCTGCACCTGAGCCTGCGCAGCCTGCAACGCAAACTCGCCGAACGCGGCCTGCGCTACGAGAACCTGCTCGACGACACCCGCCGCGAACTGGCACTGGCGCAGCTGCGCGAGGCGCGGATCTCGCTCAACGAGATCGCCTTCCTGCTGGGTTTCTCCGACGCCAGCAGTTTCAGCCGCGCCTTCCGGCGCTGGACCGGCCTCAGCCCCTCGGCCTGGCGCGAGCAGCAGTCCGGCTAGCTGGGGCTTTGTCTTTCCGGCGCGCTGGCGGGCAGGGAGCGTCGGCTTCCTGGCTGGTGAACTGGCCTGGACTTTGCAGAACCCCAAGGCAAGGGAAGGCAGTTCAGCACCGGAGGTAGATCGCATGCAGACGCCCGATTTCGCCCAGCTTGGCCATCCGCCATTGCCTGCCCGCGATCTCAACTTCCTGTTCGAGCGCTTCCCGGGAAAGATCGACGTCGCCCGCGCCATCACCGAGGTCGGCCAGTTCTTCAACACCCTCGACTCCATGCTCGACGCCGACTACGTGTACGCCGCCCTGCGCGACGCCGACACCCTCGATCTGCCGGTCTCGCCGCAGCTCTGGTTCGAGGTGATGCTGCGCAACGCCCTGCCGGGCCGGCGCAATCGCCAGGAGCAGCAGGCCCTGCACTACATCGCCCATCTGCTGGCCCTGTTCAGCCGCGCCGAGCGTCTGCGCCGGGTGCAGGACGGCGACGAAACCGCCTACGACTATCTGGTCGATCTGGTGATGGAAGAGCAGGCCGCCGATGCCTCGCGCCGCTTCGTGGTGCAGGCGCACATCGCCAACTACTCGCTGTTTCTCGGCGGCGTCTGCGCCGAGTGGGTGGAACACCGCCACCGCTACAAGCGCCGGCCGGTGACCCTGGGCTATTACCGCGACATGGGCGCTTCGCGCTTCCACATGGCCTCACGGCATCCGCTGGCCGACGAGTTCGGCCTGACCGCGACCTACCGCGAGCTGGCGCAGCGCTTCGACTACTACCGCGGCGGGCTGGAGAAGATGGCGGCGGAGCACTTGTACAACTGAGTGTGCTGGCTGGATGGCGGGTTGCAGTGCGGCATTTGCGCAGATGTTGTGGTCGTGGCAAGTGCGCGAGGAGCGGATCGGCGCGTTTGGGTGGGGCTCGCTGTGGTTCGCGCGTTCGCGCTCTGCTGACATCGCAGGGCTTGATAGCTTTTTTTCGCCTCTTGGCGACTCACTTTTCTTTGCTCCTGCAAAGAAAAGTAAGCAAAAGAAAGCAGGCCCCTGCGTAGCGGTCCGCTATGCGGACTGCCCTGCGATGCTCGGTCCAAAGGGGCCGCTCGCGAACTCGGCGCCCTATAGGCGCCTCAAACATGCGCTCGCTGTTATCCCCCTTTGGCCCTGCGCTTCTCGGCGCTACGAAGGGGGAAGGAACATCAAAAGCCACATCAACAGCACTCAGGCTCGTTGGCTTCGCCAACCTCGCGCGAGCGAAGCGCGCGCCTGCGGTTGCTTTTGATGTTGTGTTGGCGGCGGGCGAAGACCGTCGTGCGGTGGACGTTCCGGTCCCCTTCGTAAGCGCCGAGAAGCGCAGTGGTCGGGGGGTATGGAAGCGCCCGCATGTCCGAGGCGCCTATAGGGCGCCGAGTTCGGGCGCGTCCCCCCGGCCACGAGCATCGCAGGGCACCCCGTAGGGGCGCGACGCAGGGGTGTGCTTTCTTTTGCTTACTTTTCTTTGCACAAGCAAAGAAAAGTGAGTCGCCAAGAGGCGAAATAAAGCTATCAGCTACAGCGCAGCTAAAAGAGCGCGAACGCGCGAACCGCTTTCCACCTCCCCCGCAAGGAGAAGGAAAAATGCCAGGAGGCAATTCAGAGGGAGAGGGCCTCAGGCCTTCTTGTCGGTGAGCCGCAACAAGCCTTCCTGCGCCACGCTCGCCACCAGACGCCCCTGCCGATCGAACACCTGACCACGAGTCATGCCGCGCGCGCTCTGGGAGGTGGGCGAGTCCATCGAGTACAGCAGCCAGTCGTCGACGCGCAGATCGCGGTGGAACCACAGTGCGTGGTCCAACGAGGCCACCACCATGTCCGGCGAATACCAGCTCTTGCCGTGCGGGCGCAGCGCGGTGCCGATCAGGTTGAAGTCGCTGGCGTAGGCCAACAGGCAGCGGTGCAGGATGGGGTCGTCCGGCAGGTTCTGGCCGATGCGGAACCAGATCGCCTGGCGCGGCTCGGTGATGTTCGGCTTGAGCGGGCTCCAGGGATACACCGGGCGGAATTCCAGCACTTCGGCGCGCTTGAGCGAGGCGAGGATGCGCGGATGCACCTCGCCGGCCTCGGCGATCCATTGCGGGATCAGCTCGGCGGTCGACTTCAGCGACTCCGGCGTCGGCACCTCCGGCATCGCCACCTGGTGCTCCAGGCCGTCTTCCGGCACCTGGAAGGAGGCGATCATCGACAGGATCGGCCGGCCGTGCTGGATCGCCTGCACGCGGCGGGCGCTAAAGCTGCCGCCGTCGCGGATGCGGTCCACCTCGTAGACGATGGGCGCGTTCATGTCGCCGGGCAGCAGGAAGTAGGCATGCAGCGAATGCGGCATGCGGCCTTCGATGGTGCGGGTCGCGGCGACGATGGCCTGGCCGATCACCTGGCCGCCGAACACGCTGCGGCCGCCGAGATCGCGGGAGCTGCCGCGGAACAGATTGAGTTCCAGAGTCTCCAGATCAAGCTGGGCAACCAGCTCGCGCAGGAAGGTTTCGGACGTGGTCTTGGGGCTGTCGTCGCTCATCGTGTGCTGAAATGGCGGAAATGAATGCCCCCATTATCGCGGCTGCCCGCCGTTCCTGCCGATGAATTGCCGGCCGGGTTGCGGTGCCTGCTGCATCGCGCTGTCGATCTCCTCGCCCATGCCCCTGCACCCGCAGGGCAAGCCGGCGGGTGTGCGCTGCGGGCATCTCACCGAGGATCTGCGCTGCGCGATCTTCCACGAGCCGACCCGGCCGCGCGTCTGCGCCAGCTTAAGACCCGAGCCGGAGATGTGCGGCGACAGCCGCGAACACGCGCTGGTGTGGATCGCCGAGCTGGAGCGCCAGACCCGGCCGCCGCCGCCGCGCTGAAAAGGCTCAGGGCAGCAGCCCGGCGCGCCACTTCAGATAGTCGGCGGCGCATTGCCGGGGCTGCTCGACCATCGGCAGATGGCCGACGCCGGGCAGCAGGATGGAGGTCGAGTTCGGCATCAAGCCGCGCAGCACGCCGGCGCCGGAGCTATGCAGTATGCGGTCCTTGCCGCCCCAGACGATCAGCGCCGGCAACTGCGCCGCCAAGCTGTCGCTGAGCACGGTCTCCTGCGGCGGCGAGACGCCGTAGAGCTGCTGGCGAATTTCTTCATGCAAGGCGGCATTGGCGACGGCGCGGGCGGTCATGGTCTTGCGCACGAAGCCGGGCAGGGGTGGTGCGCTGCCGAACACCCAGTCCAGGCGGGCGTCGAATTCGGCGCGGTCGTGCACCACCAGGGGCAGGGCGCCGCCGGTTTCCATGAAACGCGTCATCTCGCTCTTGTCGGCATTGGCGACGCCCGCCGGAGCCAGCAGCCAGAGGCTCAGCACCGCGTCGGGATGGGCGGCGGCGTAGGTGCTGGCGATCCAGCCACCCATGCTGTTGCCGCCCAGGTGCAGCTTGTTCACGCCCAGTTGCTGCAGCAGACGGTGCAGCCGCTCGGTCTGCTGCGGCACGGTGTAGCCGGCAGTGATCGGCGGCTTGTCGCTGTCGCCGAAGCCGATCAGGTCGGGGATGATCACCCGCTGGGTCTGGGTCAGCGTGCGGACAACGCGGGTCCAGTTGTCCTTGTCGCCGCCGAAGCCGTGGATCAGCACCAGAGGCGGCGCGCTGTCGCCTTCCGGCCCACCCTCCAGCAGTACCCAGGTGAGACCATCGACCGTCACCCGCCGCTCGTGCAGGCCGGAGGCGCGGCGCTCGGCCGCGACCGCGAGGCCGGTGGCGGTGTCCGGCGCCAGCCAGGCCAGGCCGGCGATGCCGCCGAACACCAGCAGCAGCACCGCCAGCGCCAGCCACAGCAGCTTCTTGAGCACGGTTTCAGAGCCTCCCTTGCATGATGTCCTGGTCCTGCGTGTGCAGGGCCTTGCCTTCGGCGAGCCGGCGGCTGCGCCAGCCGACGCGCACGCCCACTTCCGCGCGGGTGTCGCTGGTCAGGGTCAGCTCCAGAGTCTCGCCGGCCGCCAGGCGCACCGGCTCCAGCAGCGGCAGATAGACCTGATCCCAATGGGTGGCGGGTGCGCTCGGCGCGGTGGACAGGCTGATACCGGGCACCAGATCGGCCTCCCACCACAGCGCCCAGCCGTGGACGCTGGCCTCGCCGAGCAGCTTCGCCGACCAGTGCAGGCTCTGCCGCCGCAGCGAGGGTGCCGGCTCGGCATCGGCGCGGAACTCCAGACGGTCCCAGACCTTGGCCAGCGTCTCGTCGCCGCCGAGATCGGCGGTCTCGATACGGCGCACGTACATGTTGTTGAGGCTCACCCGCCGGGCCTCGTCGAGACGGATGCCGTAACCGACCCGGGGCCAGATGTCGATCTCGTCCTGCAGGCGCGGGCTCAGCACCGGCGCGACGAACTGCCGCAGGCCGCAGGGGATCAGCACGCCGTTCTTCTTCAGGTAGCGACGGGCGTCGGCCAGGGTTTCCAGCAGGCCCTCTTCCAGCGCGTAGTTGCCCAGGGTTTCCGAGACCACGATATCGACCTTGGGCGGCCGCTTGAGCTCGGCCGAGTGGCCCTGGATGAAGCTCAGGCCGTCGATGCGGTTCTGTCGCGCCAGCTCCTGGGCCAGATTCAGGGTATCGGTGTACTCGATCAGGGTGCAGTGCGTGGCGCCCAGTTGCCGTGCCAGGAAGGACAGAAAGCCGGTGCCGGCGCCCAGGTCGGCGACCGTGCTCTTGCCCGGCACGATCACCGACTTCAGGGCGGCATGGAAGGCGGCGTTGCGGGCCTCGTCGCCCAGCAGCTTGCGGTGCAATTCGATTTCACTCATGGGCGAATTGTCGCGCATCGGGGACAATGCGCGCCCCATGAAGCTGCCCGACTATCCCGCGCTCGAAGCCCTGCCCGCCTTGCGGGCGGCGCTGCGCACCGGTGGGCGGGCGGTGCTGGCGGCGCCGCCGGGCTCGGGCAAGACCACCACCATCCCGCTGGCCCTGCTCGACGAGCCCTGGCTGGCCGGCAAGAAGATCGTGCTGCTGGAGCCGCGCCGGGTGGCCGCGCGCGCCGCCGCCGCGCGCATGGCGGCACTGCTGGGCGAGAAGGTCGGTGGCCGGGTGGGCTACCAGATCCGCTTCGAACGCCGCATCGGCCCCGAGACGCGCATCGAGGTGGTCACCGAAGGCCTGCTCACCCGCCGCCTGCAGGCCGATCCGGAGCTGCCGGGCGTGGGTCTGGTGATCTTCGACGAGTTCCACGAGCGCAGCCTCGATGCCGACCTGGCACTGGCGCTCGCCCTCGACGCCCGCGACAACCTCAATCCCGAGCTGCGCCTGCTGGTGATGTCGGCGACGCTGGATACCGAGCGGGTCGCGGCTCTGCTGGATGGCGCGCCCATCGTCAGCGCCGGCGGCAGCCTCTACCCGGTGGACATCCGCTACCGGCCCGGGCGCCCGGAGGCCGCGCACGACGAGGCGGTGGCGGCGCTGGTGAGCAGCGCGCTGGCCGAAACCGAGGGCGACATCCTCTGCTTTCTGCCCGGCGCCCGTGAGATCCGTGGCGTCGAACGCCGGGTTGCCGAGCGCTACCGCGAGCTGGCGATCCGGCCGCTGTACGGCGAGCTGTCCAGCGACTTGCAGGATCTGGCCCTGCGCCCGGACGCCGAGGGCCGGCGCAAGCTGATTCTCGCCACCAACATCGCCCAGACCTCGCTGACCGTCGAGGGCGTGACCACGGTGGCCGATGGCGGCCTGCTGCGGATCGCCCGTTTCGACCTCGGCGCCGGTGCCAATGTGCTGGAGACGCGGCGGGTGTCGCGCGCCTCGGCAGATCAGCGCGCCGGCCGCGCCGGCCGCCTGGGGCCGGGCACCGCCTACCGGCTGTGGTCGCAGGAGCAGCACGGCCGCCTGGTGGCGCACGACACACCGGAAATCCTCGCCGCCGACCTCAGCCGCTTCGCGCTGGAACTGGCCGGCTGGGGCATCAGCGATCCGGCCCAACTGCGGCTGCTGGACGCGCCAACCGCCGCCAACTGGAGCTATGCCCGCGAGCTGCTGCTGGCGATGGGCGCCATCGACGCCCAGGGCCGGATCACCGCGCATGGCCGTCAGCTGGCGCGCCTGCCCACCGCGCCGCGCCTGGCGCATCTGCTGTTGCAGGGACAGGCGCGCGGGCAGGGCGAGCTGGCGGCCTGGCTGGCGGCGGCGCTGGAGGAGCGCGAGGCCGATGGCGGCAGCGATGCCGGCGAGCGCGTCGCCCGCCTGCGCGCCGGTCGCGGCGACCCGGGACAGCTGCGGCGGGTGCAGGACGCGGTGCGGCAGTTCCTGCGGCTGCTGCCCGAGGCGCCGACCGGCGCGACGCCCGTGGCCGACCAGTCCGTTGCCCTGGCCGGCCTGCTCAGCCAGGCCTATCCCGAGCGCCTGGCGCGCCGCCGCGAGGGCAGCCGCGACAGCGGTCGCCAGCAGCGCGAGGTGGCCTTCCTGTGTGCTGATGGCGGCGAGGCGCGGCTGCCGGAGACTGATCCGCTGGCGCGCGCCGACTGGTTGGCCATCGCCCACTGGAGTGTCGAGAACAACCAGCGCCGCATCCGCCTCGCGGCGCCACTGGACGAGGCGCAGCTGCGCGCCGAACACGGCGGCCGCCTGCGCCGCGAAGCGCTGGTGCGCTGGGACGCCAGCCTCGGCGCGGTGCAGGCCGAGCAGCAGGAGCGCCTGGGCGCCATCGTGCTGTCGGCGCGGCCTCTGCGCGAGCCGGACGCCGCCGCGCGCGAGCAGATCCGCGCCGCGCTGATCGCCGGCATCCGCGCCACCGGCATCCATGCGCTGCCCTGGAGCGAGAGTGCGCGCGGCTGGCAGACGCGGGTGGAGTCGCTGCGTCACTGGCAGCCCGAAGCCGGCTGGCCGGAGGTGAGCGACCAGGCCCTGCTGGCGAGCCTGGAAGACTGGCTCTCGCCCTATCTGGACGGCATGAGCCGGCTGAGCCATCTCGACAAGCTGGACCTGATGGGCGCGCTCAACGCCCTGCTCGACTATCCGCAGCAGCAGGCGCTGTCGCGGCTGGCGCCGACCCATCTGAGCGTGCCCAGCGGCAACCGCCACGCGCTCAGCTACACGCCGGGCCAGGCACCGGCGCTGGAAGTGAAGTTGCAGGAGATGTTCGGCGCCAGCGACACCCCGACGGTCTGCGACGGCCGGGTGAAGGTGGTGCTGCACATGCTCTCTCCGGGGCGCAAGCCCATCGCCATTACCGCCGATCTGGCCGGCTTCTGGGCGCGCAGCTACTTTGAGGTGAAGAAGGATCTGCGTGGCCGCTATCCGCGCCATCCCTGGCCGGACGATCCGCTGGCGGCACAGGCCACCGCGCGGGCAAAGCCGCGTGGCACCTGATCGGCACTCCTTGCCGTAAACACTACTAACGAGCCGGTTTGCGAGTTCCAGCCATGACCACCCTCATCCGCTACGCCACCCCCGCCGATGCCGCCGCCATCGCGGCGATCTACGCGCCCTATGTCAGCGACACCGTCATCACTTTCGAGATCGACCCGCCGCCGGATGCGGCGGAAATGAGCAAGCGCCTGGAGGCGGTGCTGGCGCGCTATCCCTGGCTGGTGGTCGAGCGCGAGGGGCGGGTGCTGGGCTATGCCTACGCCAGCGAGCACCGCAGCCGCGCAGCCTATCGCTGGGGCGTGGACGTCGGCATTTATCTGGCGCCGGAGGCGCACAGGCAGGGTTTGGGGCGAGCGCTCTACGCCCGTTTGTTTCACATCCTGCGCGCGCTGGGCTTGTATAACGCCTATGCCGGCATCACCTTGCCGAACGCCGGCAGCGTCGGCCTGCACGAGGCCTGCGGCTTCTCGCTGGTGGGCATTTACCGCCGGGTCGGGTACAAGTGCGCCGCCTGGCATGACGTCGGCTGGTGGCAGCTGGCCTTGCAGTCCCATTTCGATCCTCCCGCGGAGCCGCGCGCTTTCGCCGCGCTGTCCTCGGCCGAGCAGCAGGCGCTGCTCCTGGCTCCTCTTTAGCGAGTTCCTTTCAAGTGCTGACCATCAAGAATCTCACCCTCCGCTTCGGCGGCCCGCCGCTGCTCGACCGCGTCAGCCTGGTGGTGGAGCGCGGCGAGCGCGTCTGCGTGCTTGGCCGCAACGGCGAGGGCAAGTCCACCCTGCTGCGGATCATCGCCGGCACCCAGGTGGCGGACGACGGCGAGGTGATCAAGGCGCCGGGCATGCGCATCGCCGAGATGCCGCAGGACATCCCGGCCAGCCTGCCGGGCACGGTGCGTGATGTGGTCGCCAGCGGTCTCGGCGAGATTGGTCAGGTGTTGGCCGAGTACCACCATCTGCTCACCGAGTCCGAGCATGCCGAGCCCAAGCGCCTGGACCAGATCCTGGATCGCATGGGCAAGCTGCAGGGGCGTCTGGATGCCGGCGACGGCTGGACGCTGGACGCGCGGGTGGAGTCCATCGTCACCCGCCTGGAGCTGCCCGGCGACACCTTGTTCAACGATCTTTCCGGTGGCTACAAGCGCCGCGCCCTGCTGGGCCGCGCGCTGGCGCTGGAGCCGGACCTTTTGCTGCTCGACGAGCCCACCAACCACCTCGATCTCGACAGCATCGCCTGGATCGAAAACTTCCTGCTGTCCTGGCCGGGTGCGCTGCTGTTCATCACCCACGACCGCGCCTTCTTGCGCCGGCTGGCGACCCGCATCGTCGAGCTGGATCGCGGCCAGTTGACCAGTTGGCCGGGCGACTACGAAAACTACCTGCGTCGTCGCGAGGAGCGTCTGGCCTCCGAGGCCAAGACCCAGTTCGAGTTCGACAAGAAGCTGGCGCAGGAGGAAGTCTGGATTCGCAAGGGCATCCAGGCCCGGCGCACCCGCGACATGGGCCGCGTCGGCCGTCTGCTGGAGATGCGCCGGCAGTACGCCGAGCGGCGCAATCTGCAGGGCAAGGCGGAGTTCATCGTCCAGGAAGCCGCCGCCTCCGGCAAGCTGGTGGCCGAGGCCAAGAACGTGGGTTACTCGGTGGGCGGGCGCACCATCCTGCGCAACGTCTCGCTCAACGTCATCCGCGGCGACAAGATCGGCATCATCGGCCCCAACGGCGCCGGCAAGACCACCCTGCTCAACCTGCTGCTGGGGCGCTTGCAGCCCACCAGTGGTGAGCTGAAGACCGGCACCAACATCGAGGTCGCCTGGTTCGACCAGATGCGCGCCACGCTCGACGAGAACAAGCCGGTCTGGGAAAACATCGCCGGTGGCAAGGAGTTCGTCACCATCGGCGAGGGCGACAACGCCAAGCGCAAGCACGTGATGGGCTATTTGCAGGAATTCCTGTTCACCCCTGACCGCGCCCGCAGTCCGACGCGGGTGCTGTCCGGCGGTGAGCGGGCGCGCTTGCTACTGGCACAGTTGTTCAGCCAGCCGGCCAACCTGCTGGTGCTCGACGAGCCGACCAATGATCTCGACGTCGAGACCCTGGACCTGCTCGAAGACCTGCTGCTGGACTTCGCCGGCACCGTGCTGGTGGTCAGTCACGACCGCGCCTTTCTCGACAACGTCGTCACCCGCACCTTGGCCTTCGAGGGCGGCGGGCGGGTGGCGGAGTACGTCGGTGGCTATAGCGACTGGCTGCGCCAGCGGCCGGCGCCAGTGGTAACGGCGGCCACCAAGCCGGCGGCGAAGGTCGAGGCGCCGGTGATGGCCGTTCCGGCTCCTCAGGCGGGGCCGACGCTGAGTCCCAAGGAGAAGCGCGAATTGCAGGAGCTGCCGTCGCGTATCGAAAAGCTGGAGGCCGAGATCGCCAGTCTGGGCGAGTCGCTGACGGCGCTTTACAGCAGCGAGCCGGCCCGGGCGGTCGAAGTTCAGAAGCGGGTCTCGGCACTCAACGAGGAATTGGGCGCTGCCTATCAGCGCTGGGAGCGGCTGGAGGCCCACAAGAGTCTGTAAATTCCGATTCTCGATCTTGACAAAATGGGGGGTCTCCCCGGAGAATCCCGGGCTCGTTTGCTGGAGGGATACTCAAGCGGCCAACGAGGGCAGACTGTAAATCTGCTGGCTTATGCCTACGTAGGTTCGAATCCTACTCCCTCCACCATTTTCACCAGTATCTTGTTGGTTTTTTGCGGTTCCGGCGGGTGTAGTTCAATGGTAGAACTTCAGCCTTCCAAGCTGATAGCGTGGGTTCGATTCCCATCACCCGCTCCAGCAAAGTTGTAAGGGTCAAGTAGCAGGCTCACATAGCTCAGTCGGTAGAGCACTTTCTTGGTAAGGAAGAGGTCATCGGTTCGATTCCGATTGTGAGCACCACTTGGCTGATGGCACCAACTCTCAATTTGACAGCTCTTTAGATATTTTCGACGCGGAGTCTTAGCGATGGCCAAGGAAAAGTTTTCCCGTAACAAGCCGCATGTGAACGTGGGCACGATTGGTCACGTTGACCATGGCAAGACCACGACGACGGCGGCGCTGACCAAGGTGTCTGCTGACAAGTAC
>SCVA01000048.1 GCA_004297005.1 Nevskiaceae bacterium | reverse complement strand
TGACCACCAGCTCGGCGTCGCCGGCCTCGGCGCGGGCGAGCAGCAGGTCCAGGCGGTCCTGCACCGCCGGCTCGGCCAGGCTGCCGGCGGTGATCGTGAGCTGCTGGCCGACGATGGGTCGCAGACCGGTGTCGAAGGCGAGCAGGAAGGCTTCGACGTTCTGCTGCTTCTGGGCGATGGTCAGTCCGTTCGCGCTCGGGATCGGCGAGAACACGTTCTGTGGGTGCTGAATGAAGACGCCGATGTTGGCGATGCTGCCATCGTGGGTCACGCCGAAGCCGCGAATCTGATCGCCGACCATCTCGGAGGTCATCGGCGTGCCAGGGCCGGCGATGGTCGCCATGGCATTGGCCATGACGCCGAACATGCCCACCTTCTGGTAGCTGTTGCGCAGGTTGGCGATCTTGAAGTCTTCCTGCGTGGAGTCGATCTGCACGGTCTGGGCGATGGCGCCGTTGGTGCTCAGCGGCAACACATGGCAGGAGCCACAGGCCTGGTTGTCGTTGGGCACCGGGAATAGTTCGTTGTCGCCCCAGAGATCGCGGCCGGCGGCCTCGGCGGCGCTATCGGTGTTGTCGAGACTCTTGATCGGGTTGGGGGGATAGCGGACCTGCAGCATGAAATCGGCAAAGCTCTGCATGTCCTCGGCGCTCAGCTCCTCGGCCCTACCCTGCAGACCGACAAAGGCGTGGTTGAAACGGATGAAAGCCGCGTTCTCGTTCAGGTAATCGCCGTCAGGGTCGATCTCGCCTTCGAGAGTCAGTCCCCCGGTCTTGTCGCCACGCCAGTGCATGGGCCCGGCTTCGGCCAGGCCGCGCAGGGTCTGGGTGGTCATCGGCCCCTTCATCGGGTGGAAGGGTGTTGGCGGCCGGCCCGCGGGGCCGACGCCACCGGCGTTGATGCCGGTGGCCGCGGGATTGCGCTGATTGGGATTCGGCAGCACCGCGCCGTAGGGGTTGCCGAGATCCCAGGCCAGCTGGTCCATGTCGCCGAACAGATGGCAGGAGTGGCAGGAGACGTCGCCGTGTCCGGAGGTGGTGCTGGCGTCGTAGAGGAAGCGGCGACCCAGGGTGATCGAGACCGGTTCCGGGTTGTAGGGCAGGGCGAGGCTGGAGACCCGGCGAGCACTGGGATCACTGAGGTGCTCAATCCAGGAGATGCTCTGGTCGAGACGGTTCATCACGTAGAGGCGGTCATGGGCACTGTCGAGCGCCAGGCCGCTAGGCCCCATGCCGACCTGGATCAGGCTCTTGACCGCTTGGCCATTCTCCATGGCCGTGCTGTCGAACACGCCGATCTTGCCCGAGCCGAAGCCGGCCACGTACAGCGTTTTGCCATCGGCCGAAAACTGCATCTGCATCGGCGTGGCCAGGCTCTGATCGACCTCGACTTGCAGGCCGGTCGGCACCGAATAGTCGATGTGCGGGTTGAGGTGCACCGCCTTGACGCCGTCGCCGTCGATGACGCTGATGCGGTTGGGCGCGAAGCGGCCGGTCAGTAGCGGCTCGAAGCGCTGCTCATTGAGCGCTTCGGTGTTGCTGGCGTAGAGCTTGCCATTGTCGGGCCGGACTTCCAGGTTGTAGATCACGGTGCCGACGCCCGCAATCGCGCCGACCTCGACCGGCACCTCGGCGTTCGCGTCGATGCGGAAGACGTCGTAGTCGGGCAGATGGAACGGCACCTGCGCCGACCAGTCGCGGTCGATCTCGTCCAGCCATTTGCCGTCCCGGAGCCGGACGATCAGGCCGACTTCGGGCCAATCGGGTGTCGAGCCCTCCGGCGGCGGCGGCAGGCCGCCGTTGTTGCTCACCAAAGGTTGGGGAATGGCGGTTGTCTGGTTTCCGGAGGCGAACACCGCCGCGTAGACCGTGCTGCCGTCGGGACTGGCGGCGAGCGCCCGT
This sequence comes from Nevskiaceae bacterium, assembly GCA_004297005.1. Classification (GTDB taxonomy): domain Bacteria; phylum Pseudomonadota; class Gammaproteobacteria; order Nevskiales; family Nevskiaceae; genus Stagnimonas. Next base: position 28,213 of record SCVA01000048.1, on the reverse strand, counting down.
GGGGTGTCGCCGAACAGTTCGAGGATGGTCAGCGGGGTACCGCCCAGCGGCGCGCCGAGGTTCTCGGCCTCGAACACCCAGACATCGGCCCGGCCGATGCCTTCGGTGGTCAGCTGCGGATCGCCGGGCCGGTTCTGGCCACGGTGGGCGGCGGTGATGAAGGCGCGGTCGTGCCGTGCGCCGGCAAACACGATGTCGCGCGGCTCGTCACCGACCAGCAGGGTGCGGGTGACTTGCGAGAGGGCGGGCTGATCCGGGTTGATCTCGACGATGCTGATGCTGTCGGAGAGGTGGTTGACCACCCAGGCCTCGGTTCTGCCTTCGTGCTCGCGCAAGGCGACGGCCACCGGTTCCAGGCCGACCGGAATCTCGGCCTCCAGGCTCAGGCCCGCATCGGTGGTGCGGTAGACAGTGAGCCGATTGTCTGGGGTGTTGACCGCGTACAACCGGCTGCCGTCGGCGGACAGGGCCAGAGGCCGGACATGGGCGGACTCGAAGGCTGTGAACGGCTCGGCGGCGCCGGCGCTGGCGGTCGCCAGGCACAGCAGGGCGGCGCCCAACGGGCTGGGCAGGTGGATGCGCATGTGGCTGGCCCCCGGGGGCTTACTGCGGTGGGAGGTGGTGGTGTGGCCGGGGTCGGCGTCGCTGCCGGTTCAGCAGCAGGAGCGCCAGCAAGGACAACAGCAGCGGCGGGTCCAGGGCGCCGCCGCGATCGCCGCCTTCCTCGGCATCGGAACCGCCGGGTGCCGGGCTGGTGGCCTTGGCGTCGCCGTCCAGTACGCCGTCGAGATCACGGTCGATGCCGATGCGCTGGCCATCGCCGGGAGGGACCGCGGTCAGGGTCAGTGCCTGACCCTCGACCGCCGCCAGTTCCAGCAATTGCGTACTGGTCAGTGCCGGCTCGGCGGCGCGGTCGGTACGGAATTGCCCACCGGTCTGATACAAGGCGCCACGCGCGGCGCTGTCCCACCAGCCCTTGACCACCAGTTCGGCATCGCCAGCCTCGGCGCGCGCCAGCAGCAAAGCCAGGCGTTCCTGCACGGCGGCGTCCCCGACCGTCTCTGGCGACAGCGTCAACTGCTGGCCGACGATGGGCTTGAGGCCAGTGTCGGTGGCCAGGATGAAGGCCTCCAGCGCTGCTCTGCGGCCCGGCGAGATGGCCGGTGCGGTGAGGTCGGGGATCAGATTGCCTGCGGTCGGAAACGGCAGGAAGGTGAAGTTGTGCAGGAAGGTGTCGATGGTGTCGATACTGCCGTCGTGCGTGAAGCCGAAGCCGCGCACCTGATCGCCCAGGTAGTTGGGCAGCGCGAGCGTGAGCTGGCTCTGCAGCGACAGCGTCATGCCCAGCGGCACGCCGAACTTGCCGACCTTGGTGTACATGTTGCGGAAGTGCGGGATCTTGAACAGGCGCGTGGTCTCGAAGCCGGCGGAGGCGGCGAGCCCGGTGGTGGTGATCGGCAACTGGTGGCATTCGTTGCAGGCGAAGGCGCCGGCGAACGAGGTGGGGTCGTCCATGTAGATTTCGCGACCCTCCGCCTCCAGCCCGCTGTCGGCGTCATCCAGCGCCTTGATCGGATTGGGCGGGTAGCGCACGCTGAGGGCGAAGTTCGCGTAGGCGTCCATCTGCTCGGTGGTGAGTTCCTCGGCGCGTCCCTGCAGACCGACGAAGGCGCCGTTGAAGCGCAGGAAGGCCGCGTGCTCGTCCAGGAAATCGCCGTTGGGGTCGATCACGCCGTCCAGGCTCAGGCCGCCGGTCTTGTCGCCACGCCAGTGCATCGGTCCGGCGTCGGCCATGCCGCGCAGGCTCTGGGTCGTCATCGGCCCCTTCATCGGGTGGAAGGTCTGGTCCAGGGCCTGGTTGCCGGCACCGGTGACGTTGGCCTTCTCGTTCGGATTCTCGGTGACCGTGCCGTAGGGGTTGCCCAGGTCCCAGGCCAGGTGGTCGGCGTCCGCGAACACATGGCAGGTGTGGCAGGAGAGGTCGCCATGACCTGAGCTGATGCGGGCGTCGTAGAGGAACTGGCGACCGGCTTTGACCGCCTGCGGCGTTGGGTCGTAGGGCAGCGCGACGCGCGCCAACTCCTTGCGCTGTTCGGCCTTGGAGGCGTTGGCGATGACGGAGATGCTACCCTCCAGCCGGTTCATCACGTAGAGGCGATCCCGCGCATCGTCGAGCGCAAGCCCGCTCGGACCCTGGCCGACGCGGATCATCTGCTTGTCGACCTGCCCCGATTCGAGCGCATCGGTGCCGAACAGGCCGACCGCGTCGGAACTGAAGCCGGCGACAAAGACCCGCGCGCCATCGGCGGAAAACACCAGGTCCGCCGGGCTTGCCAGCGACTGGTCGATCTCGACCAGGGTGCCGGTCGGCACGGAGTAGTCGATGTGCGGATTGAGATGCACCGGCGCTACTGCCCCGCCCTTGATCACCGACACGCGGTTCTGCGCGAACTTGCCGGTCATCATCGGTTCGAAGCGCACTTCGTTGAACGCCTCGGTGTTGCTCACGTAGACCGCGCCATTGTCCGGACGCACGGCCATGTTGAACAGCATGGTGCCGACGCCGGCGATCTTCGCCGTCTCGCTCGGCGGATTCGCGGTGGCGTCGATCTGGAACACGTCGTAGTCCGGCAGCGAGAACGGCACCAGCGGGCTCCAGTCCTTGCCGGTCTCGTCGACCCAGCTACCGTCCACGTTCTTCACGATCAGCCCGGTCGCGGGCGCGTCCGCCGTCGCGCCCTCGGGCGCCGGCGGCAGGCCGCCGAAGCTGGAAACGGCCGGCGAGGGAATCGCCGTGGTCTTGCTGCCGGACGCGAAGACCGCTGCGTACACGGTGCTGCCGTCCGGGGTCGCGGCCAGTGCGCGCGGCGTATCGCCGAACAGCTGCAAGATCGTCAGCGGGGTGCCGCCCAGCGCAGCGCCCTGGTTGTTGGCGTCGAACACCCAGACATCGGCCCGGCCGATGCCTTCGGTGGTCAGTTGCGGATCGCCGGGCCGGTTCTGGCCACGGTGGGCGGCGGTAATGAAGGCGCGGTCGCGCTGCGTGCCGGCGAACACGATGTCGCGCGGCTCGTCACCGACCAGCAAGGTGCGGGTGACTTGCGAGAGGGCGGGCTGATTCGGGTTGATCTCGACGATGCTGATGCTGTCGGAGAGGTGGTTGACCACCCAGGCCTCGGTGCGACCTTCGTGCTCGCGCAAGGCGACGGCCACCGGTTCCAGGCCGACGGGAATCTCGGCCTCCAGGCTCAGGCCCGCATCGGTGGTGCGGTAGACGGTGAGCCGATTGTCTGGGGTGTTGACGGCATACAGCCGGCTACCGTCGGCGGACAGGGCCAGAGGCCGGACATGGGCGGATTCGAAGTTTTGAAGGGCCTGGGCCGGAGCCAGCCGACAGAGAATTAGAGTGACCGTCAAAGCCCGGCCAATACGGGCGGCATGCCTCAGCATCTTCTCTCTCCAGAAAGCCAGTGTTCGCACCTGTCATCCAAGTTGAATGGAATGCAGGTATTAATAATTGGTCTGTATAGTCAATAACTTGATATTGGTTGTCAACGACCGCTTGTCGGTCTACGGTTCAATGCAGGCAAAATCCGGCACCCGTCGTCATTAGCACGACGCGAAAGGGCACGTCGAAACTGGCAGGCGCCACCGCACGCTATGCCCCTAAGCGGACTCAGAACAGACAGGCGCCGATCAGCCCTGCCAGAGCGCCGCAGATCACGCCGGACCAGACCAACAGCGGCTCTTCGTCACGCACCGCAGAGCGCAATAGTTCGCCGTAGGCCACTGGCGGCAGCGTGGCGAGGCGGTCGACCAAACGGCGCGCCACCTCCTTGCGGATGTCTTCGGGTAGCGTGACCTGCGCCAGCAGGGGCGGGGCCTGGCTGGTCATTGCTGTCGTCATCGCCGCAATCGCCTGATCGGTGCTACGCGCTCCCATGGCCATGGCCAGAAGCGCGGTCGAGCCGCCGGTGGTACGTGTCAGTTCTTCGCGCAGCACACGCGCGCAGAGCTGCTCGAATACCTGGCCGCGCGTAGCCAGATGCAGGGTCAGAGCTCCGAAGGTTATTAGCTCGCCCAGCGCCAGCTCGGCGAGCAGGCGCGCGGTATCACCTTGCCGGCGATGAATCAGGCCTTGCAGGACGAAGGGCCCTAGCCGGCGAGGTTGGCGTGGCTCGAACACCATCAGGATCGCCAGCCAGTTGGTCAGGCCGCCGACCAGGGCGCCACCGACCGCGGCCAAAGTGATGCCGGGCCACCAGATCCAGAGTGCGGATACCGTCAGGCCCAGCAGCGCGCCCAGCAGCGCTCCGCTCCAGACCAGGAAGCGGAACTCGCGACGGCCGGTGCTGCGAAAGGCCTGGGTCAGCAGTTCTGGCCGGGCGGCTAGGCGCTCGCCGATCAGCGTGGCCAGGTCCAAATAGCGCTCCGGCTCCTGCTGCAGGGCACGCAGTATCTGTTCGGTGATCCGCGTGCTGGCCGGCCTTAGCTGGCGCCGCCATTCCTCCTGTACTGCCGGCCGCAACCGCGCCCAGTGGCTCGGATTGACGCTGGACAGCATGGCGTTGAGCAGGGTGTCGACCCCCGATCCGAGTTGGCGCTCGGCCTCGGCGGCCATGCGTGCTGGGTCGACTGGCGCCAGCAGGGCCCGCGGACTGGCGATGTCGGCCAACACCCGGCGGGAAAAATCGCTCGCCAACACCGCCGCCTTGCGTGGCAGGATGCCCTGCAAGCGCAGCGAACCCAGCTGGATCGGCCGCTGCGGGTGCAGGGTCAGGAAGATCGCCAAGCAGTTGGTGCTGCCGCCCACCGCCGCGTTCAGCAGCGGAATCCACAGCCAGGCATTCATGCCGATGCAGTGGCCGGCGAGGCGGCCTCGACCCAGGCTCGCCGCGAGGGCTCCGGCAGCGTGGCCAGCAGGTTGCGCAGTCGCTGCTGTTGAGGCGCTTCGAGTACGGCGGTCAATTCAATCAACGCGGACATCGCGGCCCCTTCGGTGGCGCAGCGTAGTAGCTGCAGGATGGCATTGTCGTCGAAGCTGTCGACCACCGGTCGCAAGCAACGCTTGTCGCCGACGTACGCGGCGATCAACAGCAGTTCGGCCGGATCGGCGATCTCGGCCGCGAGTCGGGTAACAGTCTCCGTGGGCAACTGTTCCACCACAGCGCCCATTGCTGCGTATTCGCCACGCGCGAGTAGTTGCTGGAGCGTGGTCGATAGCAACGTCAGTGGCAGCGCTGCCAGCAGCGGTCCGGCGCGGTTCGGTACCAGGTGCACAGCCACCTCGGCCAGAAACGCCGGCTCCAGCCGCTGCCCCAGCAAGGCGGCACGGGCTGGCGGCAGGAAGGGTGCCAGTGCGGCGATCAGCGCCGGGCCGAGATGTTCCTGCGCGATCCGGGCGGCGAGCGTCGTTGGCAGCAGGGTTGAGGCCCGCGCCAGTCGCTCGAAGCTGCGCTGATGGCGCTCCATGCCGGCGCAGGCAATGGCCAGCCGCAGTCGGGTCAGCGCCGAAGCACTACGGCTGCGCAGGTAGCTGAGCTCCGCCGCTGGCACGCCGAGCAGTGCAGCGATCCGTCGCGCTTCGACTTCGGCTGCGGGGCTCACAGACCCAGGACCCGGCGCACCGCACCGCGCAGCAGGCCGGGTAGCAGTTCCAGAGCCTGTTCCACCGCCTGCCTCAGCTCCGCATCCTGGCGCTCAAGCCGTGCCTCAATCAGTTGCTGCAGCCGCGTGCGTGCCGCCGATTCCAGCGCCAGCGTCGCCAGGGCCGTCGTCAATGACTGCGATGGCATGTGGTCCACCGCTCAGACGGGTGCCGGCTCGGCGTCGAACAGAAGTGCCGGATCGAATTCCTCGCCCATCGGCCGGTACTCGCCCTGCGGCCGCTCGGTCGCCGGCAGCAGGTAGCGCAGGCTCACCGGATTGCCGTCGGGGTCACGGTAGATCAGGTTGGTGACCAGCCCGTTCTTGTTGGCCCGCTCGGGGTAAAGGTTGCGCTGCTTCAGTGTCCGGTAACAGGCCGCCAGGTCCTCGAAGCGAGCTGCGATGAAGGCCAGGCCCGGAATGCCGGCGGCCTCGCGCGGCCGGTTGGCCAACTGGGTATCGAGCAACAGCAGGCGGCTGCCGTCAGTGAGCCGCAGCCAGCACTGCACCGGATCGCGGTACTCGATCTCGGCCTCGAGGAGGGCGCGGTACCAGCCGATCATCGCGGGAAAGCGCTGGCAGTGCAGTTCCAGTCCGCTCAGGGACAGGCTAGGCAGGGTGTTGTTCATGCTGGCGATACCGAGGCAGGGTTGGCAGGGCCGAAGGCGGCGCCCAGTTGGCGCAGGACGGCGGTGAGCTCGGCGCCGGGGTCGGCCGGCAGGGCGCGGCTGCGCCAGGCGACGTGGCCGTCGGGCCGGATCAGGATGGCGCCCGAGGCGCCGACGCCGCGCAGGGCCTGCCACTGGCCGTCGGCCTGGGCGTCCGCGGTCTCGTCGGCGCCCAACGCCAGAAGCCGCACCGGGTAAGCGAACCGGCTGGCCGCCAGGGCCGCCGACAGTGCCTCCGCCCAGTCGGCGCGCCAGCTGGAATCGACCAGCAGCCGGAGGGCGCCATAGTCCAGGCAATCGACGGTGGACACCCTCTGGCCGCCCTTTTCCAGCCAGGCGTGCGGCAGTCGCAGGCCGGGCGCGGTGCCAGGGCGGTATTCGAGATCGTTGGGGGAGAGTTCGGCGGGATCGACCGGTACCGGCAGGCTCAGCGCGCCGTTATAGCGATAGCCGAGATCGACCGCGTGGGCGCCGCCGAAATGGGCCTTCTGCTGCTCGGCGGCTTTGCTCAGCCGGGCTCGCAGTTTCTTCGCCCGCCAGGACTCAGGCCGTTCCAGCACCGCGATCTTCTTCAAGCCCAGGCGCGGCAGGACTTCAGTGATCCAGGTCCGCAGACCCTTGGGCAGGGCGCGGAAGGTCTTGCCCTCCATGAAGGCGTGCAGCTTGCGCAGATCGTCCATCTGCAGGGCCACGGCCTCGTTGATGTGGTCCATCTCGTCTTGGTTTTCGATGCTGCGCCGGCAGTTCTTTTCGGCGACGGGCTTGCGCTCGCTCTCGTAGCTGTCGAGCAGGCTCTCGCCGGCCTGGCCGGCGAGTACGGCCTGGAGCTTCCAGACCAGGTTGTGGACGTCGCCGACGCCAGTGTTGATGCCGTAGCCGCCGGTTGGCGGAAAGCGGTGGGCGGCGTCGCCGGCCAGGAACACCCGGCCGGCGCGGAAACGCTCTGCGATCTGTGCGGTCATCGCCCAGTTGCCGATGGCCTTGACTTCGACATCGACCGCCTGGGTGCCCAGGGCCTGGCCGATCAGTTGGCGCCAGTAGGTCTCGTCGAACTGCTCGATCTGCTGCGGCGGATGCAGCATCGCCATCAGGATCCAGTCGTCGCCCATGTGCCGCACCAGGGGGCCGACCAGGTGCTGGTTGTAGATCCAGTAGATCACCGCCGGCCGGCCGCGGATCAGGCGGTCGAGCTTGGCCCTGAAATTGACGCTGGCGATGCGGGCGATCATCGGCCCCGGCATGGCGATGCCCAACTGCTCGCGGATGCGGCTGCGGGCGCCGTCGGCGGCCAGGCAGTAGCGGGCGCTCAGGCGGCGCTCGGTCCCGTCGCCGACACGCAGCTGAGCCTGCACCCCGTCGGCGTCCTGCTCCAGCGATTGCAGCTTGTGACCGCTGAGGAAATCAATGCCGGTATTGGCCCGCGCCCACTTCCACAGCAGCGCTTCGAGTCGGTGCTGGGGGTAGTGCAGGGGCCGCGAGGGGCTCTGCGACAGGCGTTCGACGGTCTCCTCGGCCGTGCCCGGCAGGATGTCGATGCGGCACAGCTCAGGGCCGGTCAGGCTGGTGCACCAGACGATGTGGCGCAGGTCTTCGAGCGGCGCGCTGTCATTGCGGATCGCTGATTCCAGGGACGGGTCGATCTCGCGCCAGATTTCCAGGCTGCGGGCATTCAGCACGTGGCCGGCCGGATGGCCCGTTGGGCCGGCCCGCTGCTCGACCAGGGCACAGCGCAGGCCGGCCTTGGCGGCTAGCAGGGCGGCGCTCAAGCCTACCGGGCCGGCGCCGATCACCATCAGGTCATAGGGTGTCTGGCTGCTCATGTTGTCTCCAGCAATTGCTGGTCGATGCACAGCAATACCTTGCCGCGCGCCGGGCCTCGTTCGACCGTCGCCAGAGCGGCAGCGGCGTCCGCCAGCGGGTAGCGCCTGCCGATTACCGGCCGGTAGCTGCCCTCAACCGCCCAGCGCGCCAGCTCGGCCAGCCGCGCGCCGGAAGGTCGGAAGTACACCCAGTGGTGCATCTTGCCGGCCAGCGCCCAGCGCAGCTTGGCTAGGCCCATCCAGGCGCCAGAGGCGGCTACGCCCAGGGGGGCGCCGAGCACATCGCTGAGGGTGAGCGTGGGCGAGATCAGGCTGGCGTAGGTGCCACCGGCCTTCAGCACCGACAGGTGCGGGGCTTCGTTCAGGCTGCGCGCGCGGGGGTCCGGTGCCACCGTGTTGATGACCACGTCCATGCCGCTCAGCAGGCGGGTGAAATCCTGCTTGCGATAGTCGATGACCTGGTCGGCGCCGAGGCCGCGCACGAACTCCAGATTGCTGCCGCCGCAGGTGCTGGCGACCCAGGCGCCGGCGCGATGCAGGTGCTGCACCAGCAGAGAGCCGATGCCACCGGAGCCGCCGTGCACCAGCACCTTCTTGCCGGCAGTGCTGGGGGCGTCGAGCCCCGCCGCGCTCAACACCTGGGCGGCGGTTAGCCCGGCATAGGGCAGGGCGGCGGCCTCGGCCATGCCCAGGCCGGCCGGAATCTTGCAGGCCCAGGCGGCCTTCACCGCCACCGCCTCGGCGTAGAAGCCGGAGGCGAAGGGCATGGTCGCCGCCATCACCCGGTCGCCCGGCTTGAAATCACGTACCTCGCTGCCTACTGCGCTGACCACGCCGGCGCCGTCCAGCCCCATCACCATCGGCCCTTTGGCACGCAGCCACTTGAACAGGCTGTCGCCGTAGCCCTCGCGGATCAGGGCGTCGATGGGATTGATCGAGGCGGCGGCGAGTCGGATCACGATCTCCTTGGCCGCCGGCCTTGGCTCCGCCAGTTCCTGTAGCTGGAGGCGACCACCGGCGGTACCGGCGGAAGTCCGGACGATGGCCTTCATGCCGGTTTCACCACCCGGTTGCGCAGCACGCCGATGCGTTCGATCTCGACCTCCACCACGTCGCCGGGTTCGAGAAAGCGCAGGAACTCAATGCCGCAGCCATTGGTGGCGGCACCAGTGCCGAAGAACTCGCCGGGCACCACCAGCTCCTCGTCACTGGCGACCTCGATCATCCGCGAAATCGGGTGGCTCATGCCGGAGGTCGAGGAGGCGCCGCGCAGCTCGCCATTGACCCGCACCTGGATCTTCAGATCGTAGGGATCGGGGATCTCATCAGCGGTTACCAGCCAGGGACCCATGGCATTGCCGGTGTCGAAATCCTTGCCCTTGATCGGGCCGACGCCGCCCCAGGGAATCTCCTCCATCATCTTGTCGCGGGCTGAGAAATCGTTGAAGCAGGTGTAGCCGAACACATAGGACATGGCGTCGTTGGCGCTGATGTTCTTGCCGCGCTTGCCCAGCACCACGCCGAGCTCCATCTCGTAGTCGAGCATCTTGGTCCAGCGCGGCCAGATCACGTCCTGCTCGTGAGCGCTGACCGAGAGGTTGTTGCCCTTGTAGTAGAGCGGTCGCTGGTAGAAGCGCTTGGGCATCTTCTTCATCAGGCCCAGGGCCTTGACCGTGGCGGCCACGCCCTTGCCGGCCTTCATCTCCAGCACCGAGGCGAAGGCCTGTTTCATGTGGCCTTCGTAGACGCTGAAACAGAGCATGCGCGGCGGCAGCAGCGGGGGTGCGAAGCGGAGACCTGAAAGCGGCTGGAAGCAGTGCCCGGGGTTCTGGTCCTCGGCCTGTTCGAGGATGGCGCGGGCGCGGTCAAGCCCGGCCGGGCCGGCCTCGATCAGCGCCAGCATGCTGGCGAAGGCCGGTTCGATCTGGTCGCGCAAGGCCAGGCTGGCGGCGGCAAGATCGAGCACGCGCTGCTGGTCGCTGCAGAGAGCGCCCAGGCGAATGCCGCCCGACTGGTGGTAGCTGGCAAGTTTCATGGCTGGTGTTTTGTGTTAAAGGGTGCGCCAGTTGATAGCGCGCAGACCGGCGACCGGCTTCTTGCCGGCTGGGGTGGCGGAGCCGCGCTTGCGTAGTTCCACCAGAGGCACGCCGGCCTCGAGTTTCTGCCAGAGAAGCTCGGGATCGAAGTTCACGCCGATCGGATTCTTGTGAAAGTCGAGGCCAATGGCGAACTGCTGGAAGTCTTCTGCGGTGTCGAAATTGTCGGACTGGAACTCTAGGCGGTTGCCGTCCGGATCCTCGTAGTAGATCGAGGTGGTCGGGCCGTGGTTGATGCACCAGACCGGCTCGATGCCGGCCGCCTTCAGCTCGCGGTGCTTTTCCAGCAACTGCCGCAGGCTGCCGAAGTTGAAGGCGATGTGATCCAGGCCATAGAACTTCCGGTAGACCTTGGCCAGCAGGATCATCGGCTTGGCCGCCGCCGGCAGCTTGATGATGGCCAGCCGGTGGTGCTCGTGATCGTAGGTGAGGAAGGTCACCATGTGGTTCTGGAACACCAGTTCCATGCCCAGCACCTTGCGGTACCAGGGCACCAGCTTGTCGCGCTGGGCCGACTTCAGCACCCAGTGCGCCAGATAGCTCGGCCCGGTTTTGCTGGCCACCTTGCCCAGGCGGTCGATGTCGATGGCCTGCATGTTGGGGGCGCCCATATCAGTGGCTCCGGCCGGCGGCGCGGTGGTCGCGATGGTCTTGCTGCTGCGTCATGAGGAACTCTCCGATTCCGCCGTGGCCGGGCTGCCGAGGTGCCGCACCAGGGCACGGCTGACAATGCGCAGCTTCTCGCCGCCGGGCATGCGCTTGAGATTGGCCTTGACGATGCCGGCGGTGAAGGCGCTCTTGCGGCTGTAGTCGATGCGCACATCCACCAACACCGGCCGGCCCTGGGCCGCCAGTTCGCGGGCCTCGGCCAGCCTCGGCTCGATCTCGGCGTCGGTGTTGATCGCCAGGAAGGCGGCACCGGTGGTGGCCGCCGAGGCGGCCAGATCCAGCGGCTTCAACACCGTGCAGGTCTTGCGGTTGTAGGGCACCTGCTGGGCCTGGGCGATCTGCGACAGCTCGCCATCGCTGAACACCAGCACCACCAGCCCCAGCTTCTGAGCGGCGGCGGTCAACAGCTCGGTACCGGTCATCAGGTAGGCGCCATCGCCGACCACCGCCACTACCTCGCGATTGGGGTTGGCCAGCCGAGCGCCAATGGCGGCTGGTACCGCGTACCCCATGCAGTTGAAATCGGTGGGCGAGATGAACTGCCGCCGGCCCGACATCGGCAGCAACTCGGCGGTGAGAAATGTGTGGTTGCCATCGTCGGCGACCACCACGGCGTCGGTGCTCAGCACCCGGTCGAGCGACTGGAATAGTTTGGCCGGATTGACCCGTGTCGGATCGCCGCCCTTGCGCCAGTCGCGAAGGGTGTCGGCCTTGTCGCGCGCTATGCCGGCCATCCGTCTCTGACGCTCCCGGCCAGGGCTAAGTCGGCCACGGCTGCGTAGCCGAGCCAGCAGGGCGGCGAGTACCGGCTGGGCGTCGCCGCAGAGACTGACGGCGGCGGGATAGTTTCGTGAAAACACCGCGGGATCGATGTCGACGTGGACCAGCGATGCCGGCACCTCGACACTGTAGCTGCCGGTGCCGATCTCGCTGAAGCAGGTGCCGACCGCCAGCAGGCAGTCGCAGCCTTCGAAGACCTTGCGGGCTGCCGGCGCGGCCGCCATCCCAAAACTCATGCCGGCATGCCAGGCATGTTCGGCAGGGAAGCTGCTGAGCCCCTGCAGGGTGGTCGCCACCGGGGCGCCCAGCAGATCCGCCAGTGCCAGCAACTCGGCACGGGCGCCACGAGCACCCCATCCGACAAAGAGGCCCGGATGCTTGGCGGCCTCCAGTTCGGCGCAGGCGGCGTCCAGGTCCTCGTCACGCAGGATCAGTTCCTGGCTGAATCCGGGGAAGGCCGGAAGCGCCGGCGACTCTCCCTGGAACAACAGGACGTCAACTGGCAGTTCGACGTAGACCGGCCCTGGGCGACCGCGCATCGCCTCCCGGTAGGCCATGTACAGCATCGGGATGATGTCGTGATGCCGGCTTGCAAGGAACTGCGCCTTGGTCACCGGCCGCATCAGCGCCTGCTGGTCAATGTCGTGCAACTGATAAGCGCGGCCCTTGTTGCGGCGTACGCCGCCACTCAGTACCAGCATCGGTACACCGTCTAGAAAAGCCTCGGCGATGCCGCTCATGGCGTGGGTAAGGCCGGCGCCCGGGACCACCAGTAGCGTGCCGATGTGCGAACTGGTGCGGCTGACGGCATCTGCCATGAAGGAGGCGCCACCCTCATGGGTTACCAACACCGGTTTCAGCTTGGGGCTGGAGGCCAGCTCGTCAAACAGCTCGGTGGTGTGGACTCCGGGGATGCCGAAGACCCAGGCGACGTCGAGTTGTTCTAACGCGAAACGCGTGAGCCATGCGCCGGTGTATTTCACCTTGTTCTCCTCGTGTGCTGACTGTTGAGTATAATTATTGAGTCATTAAAGTATGTCAACTGAGGTCTGGGGTTCTGAATTTGTCGTAACAGAGAGTTACAAATGGCGTTACATCTGTTACGGACGATGCTATAAGTCGGCTCAATAACTTTTTTTGAGGCGCATCGGGTGGCCTTGCCGTCGTGACCAGGGCCCCGGGACAAGGACAGTGTGATGAGCGACAGCGCGCGCCCAGGTAACAAGACTCCCTCCGCCCGCCGGCCAGGTCGGCCCCGACTGCGCGACCAGGGTGTACCTGCGACCGAAGTCATCCTGGAGCTGGCCCTGGAGGAGTTCGGTCAGCATGGCTTCGAAGGCACCAATATCAATGAGATAGCCATCAAGGCTGGGGTCGCCAAGCCATTGATCCATTACCACTTCGAGACCAAGGAAAAACTCTGGCAGGCGGCGGTGAGCCATGCCATGGAAAAATTGGCTGCCGAGTTTCGAAATCTGAACTTCGAACTGAAGGATCTGGAGCCAGCGGCAGCACTGGGCGTGGTGATCCGGCGTTTCACCTTTTTTTGTGCCCGCAACCATGCGGTCACCAACATCGTCATCCAGGAAGTGGTGCGGGGTACCGAGCGCTCGCGCTGGCTGACGGAGACTTTCCTGAAGCCGATGTTCCTGCTGGCGGAGTCTTTCTTGGCCGCTGCGGAAGCTACCGGCCAGCTGCGCAACATCCACCCGGCGCATCTACTGTCGCTAGTTCAGGGCGCGATCAACGGCTTCTTCGCCTTTTCCAGCATGCTGTCGGAAACCTACGGCATCAACCCGCTTACCGAGGAGTCTGCGGCCGAGCACGCGGAGATCGTGGTCGACATCCTGCTCAATGGCCTGCGGGTGCGGAACGGCGGCAACTGAACTGCGCTCCGTCGCCGGTATGGCGTCAGCTGCCCGCCTTTATCGCGGCATGAACAGCAGCGACAGCGCCTGGCGCAGGCCTCTCACCTTGCGCAGATCGCGATACAGCGCCAGCCATTCGCCGAAGACGATGTGCAGCGGGTGGTGGCTGGGCTCGCGCCCGGCTACGCCGTAGCGCAGGGTTTCGTGGGCGGGGGCCTGGGCGTAGGTACCGAACAAGCGGTCCCAGACGATTAGCACACCGCCGAAATTGCGATCACGGACCGAGGCGTTGAGCGCATGGTGCACCCGGTGGTGGTCGGGCGTGTTCAGTAGCCATTCCAGCCAGCCCAGCCGTCCCACCAGTTCGGTGTGCAGTAGGAACTGGAACAGCAGATTGAGTCCCAGCGCCCCGACTACCACCAGCGGCGGCAGGCCCAGCCAGACCAGGCCGAGGGCGAACAGCCAGGTGCCGGAGAACAGGTCGGTCCAGCCCAGGCGATAGGCCGCGGACAGGTTGAAGCGGGTGGATGAGTGGTGCACGCCATGGGTGGCCCACAGCCAGCGGATCCGATGGCTGCTCCGATGTAGCCAGTAGTAGACGAAGTCGACCAGCAGGAAGGCGCCGAGATAGCCCGGCGCCCCACTGGGCTGCAGGTCCAACAGGCGGTGCTGATGGACCCAGAGGAACAGCGGCGCCAGTAGTGCCGCGCTCAAGGGGCGGAGCAGGCGGTTGCCGACGGCGATCAGTGTCGAAGCGGCAGTCTCGCGCAGGTCGTAGCCACTGGGCGCCGACCGGCGCCACGCCAGCCACAGCCATTCCGCCGCCACCAGACCGATTACCGCCAGCAGGGCCAGGGGCCGTGCCGGCCCGCCACCGTTCAGGGTTTCGATCATGAGGGCTCCCCTCCGGTCGGCACGGCTGGACGGCTCTCAGGGCTGGACGCTGACCGACGCGCTGGTTTCGACGCTGCCGCCATCGGGACCGGTGGTGGTCGAGCTGCGCTCATAGCTGCCGTTGCCGTGACTGCTGCTGGTCGTGGTGCTATAGCTCTGCCCGTTCGGCCCCGTGGCGGTCGACGTGCGGGTTGCGGTGCCGGTTTCCGGGTCATAGCTGCCGCTGACTTCGCGGCTGGCGGTGCCGCCGTTGGTGCCCGTGGCGCTGCTGCTGCGCGTGTAGCTGCCGTCGCCGAAGCTGGTTGCGCTGCTGCGCGAGCGGCTGCGGCCGAGCGGACCGACGCTGCTGGACTCGCGCGACGCGCTGCCGGTGGCGAGATCGACCTCGCTGCTGGTGCTGCTGGAACCGCCGTAGGCGCCGTTGCGGCTGCGGCTGGCGCTGCGGCTGCCGGCCTCGGCTTCGACCGCCATTTCGCGACTGGCCTGCTGGCCCTGGGCGTTGGTGCGCTCGACCGAGCGACTGCGGCTACGGGCGTCCGCCTGTAGCGGCAGGCTCAGGCAGAGTAGAGTGAGGACGGTGGCGGAAGCGAGGCTGCGCCGGCGGTAGGATTGGGATGAGCTTTGCATGGTTGACTCCTGGGTGGGTTCGACGAGGGTGCGGGTACTGCTACTGACGGGCGGCCATCAACCGACTTCTCAACTCGGCACGCTCCAACTGGCCGTCGCCATCGCTGTCGGCGAGCTTGAACAACTGTTGGCGAGCGGCCAGGAATTCGGTCTCACTGACGCTGCCGTCGTGGTTTTGGTCCAGGCTGGCGAACTGGCTCCTGGCGGCGGTCTCGGCCTCGACCAGGCTGACCGCGCCGTCGCCGTCGGTATCCAGTTTCTTCAGCGGGGCGAATTCCTGTGCCTGGACTGGCAACGTCAGCCAAGTAGCCAGGAGCGCCGCAGCCGGGACAACAAGGCGGGTGGCGAATGACATGGTGTGACTCCGGGGCAGGGGCCTTGGGGGCCGATGGACGCAGCATGGGTGCCTCCGGTTGCCGGCCGATTGCGCGCCAGCCTCGCCGTGTAACAGCGTGTAAGCCTGCGGCGCAGACGCCCCGGGCTCGGCTATAACAGCAGCGAACCTTCCGGCGGCGATGCCCGGCTCCAGCATGAACAAACCCCTGCGTGTAGTAATCGTCGAGGACGACCGCGAGATCGGCGCCCTGGTGGCCGGCCTGCTGAGCCGCGAGGGTTTCATCACCGAATGGCTGCGCTCCGGTGAGGACCTGGACCATGCCCTGGCGCGCGAAGCCACCGACCTGTTGCTGCTCGATCTCATGCTGCCGGGCGAGGACGGGCTGACGCTGTGCCGGCGGGTACGCGCCAAGAGCCAGTTGCCAATCATCATGGTCACCGCCAAAGGTGACGATCTGGACCGCATTCTCGGTCTGGAGATGGGCGCCGATGACTACCTGCCCAAGCCATTCAATCCGCGTGAACTGCTGGCGCGGGTGCGCGCTGTGTTGCGTCGTACCGCGCCGGTCGCCCAGGGCGCCGTGGCCGGGCAGGGCCATGAATGTCTGTGCTTCGCCGGTTTCCGCTTCGACCTGTTAGCGCGTCGCCTGCTGGGCCCCGACGGCCGCGAGATCGAACTGTCGGCCGGTGATTATGATCTGCTCGCCGTGTTTACCCGTTATCCCAACCGGGTGCTGTCGCGCGACCGGCTAATGGATCTCACGAAGGGCCGTAGCTGGGAGGTATTCGATCGCTCCATTGATGTCGCCGCCTCCAGACTACGCCGCAAAATCGAGCCCGAACCCGGGCACCCGCAACTGATCAAGACGGTTCGCAACGGGGGGTATCTGTTCGCGGTGGAAGTCGAGCGCGCGACGTGATCGGCTTGGGTCTTCGGGTCGCGGCCCTGATGGTTGCCGCGCTGCTGCTGGTGACGATGACCCTGATCACCGCCTTCCGGCTGTCGCGCGAAACTGGCGACGAACATCCATTTCGTCCGCCGATCCCGCAGCAGATCGCGGCCATCGTGACGCTGCTCGACGAGTCCGAAGGAAGTGAGGCGGCCTTGTTGCTGCGCGCCATTCCTTCGCGTGATCTGCGGGTGCGGTTGCGGCCAGGACCCTTGCCGCCGGACTCGTTCTCGGATTTTCCGATCATTTCCCATTTCACTGAGAAATACCTGGAAGCGCTCGGCGAACGGGCAATCTGGATCGGCCTGGACGCGCCAGGTTCGAGCCAGCGCGGCTGGTTTTCCAAGTTGCTCGGCGAAGACGGTTTACTGGACGGACATCCCTTGCGGATTCTGGTGCAGTTGCGAAATGGCCAGGTCGCCGACATCGAGATTGGTGACTATCTGGTGAGGCAGGCGGCCTGGCGCCAGATTCTGGCGGCGACCATGCTCGCAGTACTTCTGATCGGCATCTGCTCCTTGTGGGGTCTGCAGCGACAGATTCGTCCCCTGCAGCGGCTGGTGACCCAGGTCGAGCTCTTGGGTACCGACAACGAAGGTCCGGCTCTGATCGAGACCGGCGCTCGCGAAGTGCGCCAGTTGGTGGCCGCCTTCAACCGCTTGCGTGGTCGAATCCGCGACCTGCTGGAAGCGCGCACCCGAATGCTAGCGGCGATCAGCCACGACCTGGGCACCTACCTGACACGTCTGCACCTGCGGGTCGACCTGATCACCGACGAAGACCAACGCAAGCGCGCCGAGCGCGACCTGAGCGACATGAGCCAACTGGTACGCGACATGCTGGCGCTGGCGCGCCTGGATCATCTGGCCGGCCAGCAGCAGCGGCTCGATCTCCGGCAGATCGTGCAGGCGGAAGTGGATGCACGCCAGGAGTCGCTGGGCCGCCTGCGGCTGGATCCTGGCGCACCGATGTGGGTGCGCGGTGACCGGCTGTCGCTGGCGCGGGCGGTGAGCAACCTGATCAGCAATGCCATCAAGTACGCCGGCAGCGTCGAACTCGCACTCGAACAGCAGCAAGACAAGATTGAACTGCGGGTTGATGACCGGGGCCCCGGCATCGCTCCGGAACAGCGCGCGGCAGTGCTGGACCCATTCTTTCGTGGTGACCAGGCTCGCAACCTCGACGATGGCGGCTCCGGTCTGGGGCTGACCATCGTCGCCGACATCCTGCGGCGGCATCAGGGAGAGCTGCAGTTGCAGGAACGTCCCGGTGGTGGGCTGAGGGTGCGGGTGAGGTTGCCATTGGCCTAGGGACATGTTGCCGGCAGCCCGTCGGCCAACTGACTAAGCGGCCGGCGCGAACGAGGTGCTTTCATGCACTTCGGTGGCGTAGAGCATATGCAACAGCCCTCGCACTCGTTAGCCGTCACAGCCACCGGTATCTGATCGCTTTGCCGCTCGGCGGCGCAGTCGTCCGATGTCGTCCTGAATCTTTGATTAGAGCTTTTTTTACCGGGGCATGACAGCCGTGTTGCAGCTCTTTTTCTGGCACGCTTCTTGAACCCAGCGATCAGTCGTTCACTCAAGGACAGCGGTATGAAGCTAAAGGGATTTTTCGGCGTCGTGTTTTGTTTGGCCTGCGTCGCCTGCGGCAGCAGCAGCAAGCCGGATATGAGCAGCCTGCCGCCAGATGCCGCCGCCGCAACTCCCGCCGGTGGCGGAAGCTGCGCGAATGCGCCGAACCCGCACGTCGCCTCGACGAAGGACCGCTACTCGCTCGCCAACGGCTGCTTCGTGCTCAAGTCGGTATCGTCCAAGGCCTATGCGGTGAAGGACGGCAACGGTAGCTACGCCGCGACCGCCGCCGCCGCTTCGGGAGCTGAGTCCTTGTTGCTACGCCCCACCGGCCTGGGCAAATACCTCTTCTACGCCAAGGATCAGAGCTTTCTCGCCGCCACCAGTGCCGAGGCGGTCGGCAGTGTGGACGCGCCGGAAGATGCGGTGGTGTGGACAGTGGACAAGACCGCCGACGGCCATTTCAGCATCGTCTCCGAGCAGGAAGGTCAGCCGCTGGCGGTGGACGGCTCGGGCGCGCTGGTACTCGCCGGCAACGGAGCCACCGCCTTCGACTTCGAGGCCAGCACCGGCTGCACGCCGTATCCGGAAATGCCAGTGGGTATCCAGGGGCGGACCTACATGGGTCAGGGCATCGACAAGCCGGTGATCGGCTACGCCGACGCGCACACCCATATGGCGATGGGTAGCGAGTTGTCGGACGGCAGCGGCGACGTCGGCCCATCGGCGGCCGGCATCGTCTATGGGCAGATGTTCAATCGCTTCGGAGTCACCGAGGCGCTCGGCAACTGCCAGGCCTTCCACGGGCCGAATGGCGTACTCGACGCCGAGTGGATCGTCGCCGGTACCGCACCCGGCACCCACGATACCCAGGGTTGGCCGACGTTCGTGGACTGGCCGAAGATTCCCAACATCACCCATCAGGCGATGTACTACAAATGGGTCGAGCGCTCGTATATCGCGGGCCAGCGCCTGATGGTCAATCTCGGCACCAATATCGAGGCGCTCTGCCAGTTCGGCTCGCTGACGCTGGGCACCAAGTTGGCCGACTGCAACGACATGAGCATCGGCATCAAGCAGCTCAAGTACGCCTATGAGATGCAGGACTACATCGACGCCCAGGAAGGCGGTCCTGGCAAGGGCTGGTACCGCATCGTGCAGTCGCCGGCGGAAGCCCGTCAGGTCATCAACGAGGGCAAGATGGCGGTGGTGCTGGGCCTGGAGTTCTCCAACATCTTTGGCTGCGGCACCAAGTCCATCGCCGGCATCGGCGAAGTTGCTCAGTGCACCAAGGAAGACATCGACGCCGGCCTGGAGGAGGTCTACAAGCTTGGTGTCCGCCAACTCTACCTGTATCACGACATCAACAACGCGCTGGCCGGCACCGGCATCTTCAGTGGCGTGGTGATGGACCTGCTCGGCTTCCTGCAGACCGGCTCTTTCCGCGACACCTATACCTGTCCACCCGAAGAGCACCAGTGGTTCGCGCAGGACCGTGGCCTGCCGCATTTCGCGGATTTCTACATCGCGGGCGCCGTGCAGGAGCTGTCTCTGCCGATCGACAATCCGCTGCTCAATTCGGTGCTCGGTCTCACCAATGGCATCTTGCCGATCTATCCCTCGGGCCGGCAGTGCAACGCCAAGGGCCTCACCGACCTCGGCCGCTACGCGCTGCAGGAGGCGATGAAGAAGAAGATGGTGCTCGACACCGACCATGCGTCGATGCTGGTAAAGAACGAGATGATCGATGTCGCCCGCCATCAGACCCCGGTGTATCCGCTGATCTCGGTGCATGGCGGTCACGGGGGGCTGAGCAAGGAAATGGCCAAGGACATCCTCGACCTGGGCGGCATCATCTTCCCCTACAACCCGAACGGGGTGATGGCCAAGTCGGTGTTCGACGAGCTCAAGACCCTGTGGCCTTCCGACCGGCCGCTGGGCATGGGTTACGGCTTCGATGGCAACGGCTTCGGCGGCTATCCGGAGCCGCGTGGCGCCAGCCAGCCGCAGATCAGCTATCCCTTCAAGCTATTTGAAGGCCCGGGCTGGGGCCCGCAGTTCGCGGCGGCCGGCATCAAGCCGGTGACGGTGGAGATGCTGACCATCCCCGAGAGCGGCAAGTCCTGGAACGCCGATGTCGATGGCACGCCGCACTACGGCCTGATGCCCGACATCGTCGAAGAGCTGCGCCTGGAAGGCGGCGAGGAGGCGGTGAGCGCCTTCTACAACTCCGCCGAGGCCTATATCCGGATGTGGGAAAAGGTCTACAACCGCTAAGCCCCGCGGCGTCGGGCTGCGGGTACGCCGCCCGGCCTCAGCGGCTGGTGATCGGCTGCGCCAGGATCCACAGGCCGACACCGGTGAACAGCACCATCAGCAGCAGCATCGGCAGCTGACTGAGTGCGGCGCGGCCGCGGCTGGGGAACAGCCGCAGCGCTTCCAGATGCGCGAGATAGACGCTGACGATGTGGCCGAACAGGATCAGCCCCACCTGCACATGCCAGACCAGGCCGATGTCGGGCAGGAAGGGCGCGCGGAACAGGCCGGCGGTGCCGAACAGGTTCCAGCCGTAGCCGAAGGGGTCGGACAGCAGGCTTAAGATCTTCACGCCCTGGGTGAGGATCAGCGTGTAGTAGTGGGTGATGTTGTAGACCAGCACGATCGGCAGCAGCGACAGCGCGAAGCGCAGCGCCAGTTCGCGCAGCGGCAGGCGGCTGCCGGTGATCAGTTTCATCAGGCCAATGGCCAGCAGATACACCGCCAGATACACGAACGGCGAGATCAGCAGGCAGAAGCTCTGGAAGGCGAAGTACACCGGCCGCAGGGTGGGGAAGGCGTAGATCGCCTTGGTGCCGACCCAGGCTTCGAGGATGCCCCAGGGATCGCTCCAGAACAGTTGCAGCCAGGTACGGGTCGCCATCAGGCCGTCGAAGGCGGTGGACGACAGCATGAACAGCACGAACACCAGCAGGCTCCAGCGCTCCGCCGGCTGTTCCAGTAGCCCGCTGAAGGGCCTGCGCAGCCGCAGTCGGCCCTGTTCGTAGGCGAACGGCGCCATCTTCGCGATCAAGCGCAGGAACACCGCGAAGAACTCGCCGTAGCGGAACCAGTCCCTGGCGCCGAAGGCCCAGACGCCAGCGAGCGTCAGCAGGCTGTAGACCGAGAGCATCACCGCCAGCGAGAACGGTCGGGTATGGGCGAACAGCTCGATCCAGATGAAGGCCATGTAGAAAGCCAGCGCCGGCCAGTAGGCCAGCCGCTCGGGATAGTGCCAGCGCCCGCGCGTGTAGCCGGGGAACAGGCGATCCAGCCCCTGCGCCAGCGTCCGCCAGGGATTGATCGCCGCGTAGAGGTCGCCGACCAGCGCGGTGGCATAGGCGTAGGCCAGCACGAAGACGATCCAGAAGAAGGTCATGCTGAAATTGCGGTAGGGGTCGCCGTTGCCGAAGAAGCCGGTGGTGATCGTCAGCAGCAGGCCGAACAGGGCGAGCAGTCGCAGCGCGAGCTTCAGGCGCGGTAGCGCGAGTGGCAGTGTTCTCTGCGGGCGCGCGGCGAAGCTCTCCTCCTTCGCAGTCGCGAACCAGGCCACCAGCAGGAAGGACAGCAGCAACGCCGCCGTCGCGCCGTAGATGTACATCCAGAACGGCACAGGCAGGTTGTAGAGCCGGCCAAAGGAATGGGCCTGTGCCGCTCCGGGAAGCAGGGCTGTCAGTGCAGCGCACAGCGTCAGTTCAAGCTTGCACTGATTCATCTTCAAACGACCCAGGTTCGAGTGTGATTCCGCCGGGGCGTACTCTACGTGGCGCGACGGTCCGACATGACGGCTAGCCGTTTTCGCTCGGCTTCTGGTGCTGCTGCCGGTAGGCGGTGGGTGACATACCCTTCCAGCGCTTGAAGGCGCTGATGAAGGCCGCCGGCTCGGTATAGCCCAGGCGTTCGGCGATCTCGGCCAGCTTCATGTGCGCCGACAACAGCAGCTCCTCGGCCAGGGTCTGGCGTACCTCGTCCACCAGGGCGCGAAAGCTGGTGCCTTCCTCCTCCAGGCGCCGACGCAGGCTGCGCGGCGCCAGCAGCAACTCGCTGGCCACCGCATCCAGCGAGGGCATCTCCGAGGGGCTGCGCAGCAGGCGGTCGCGGACCTGTCCGGCGACGCCGGAACGCACCCGCCGGCGCGCCAGCAGTTGTCGGCACTGCTCCTCGCACATGCGCGCCAGCAGCGGATTGGCCTGGGGCAGCGGCGCGTCGAGATCGCGCGCCGACAGCAGCACGGCGTTGCTGGCGGCGCCATAGCTGGGGCGCACGCCCATCAGCTTTTCGAAGCGCCAGCCGTAGTCGGGGCGGGCGAAGCGGAACTGCGCGCTCTTGGCCGGAAAGCCGCCGGGGCGCATCTCCCAGGCGGCATTGGCCCAGGCGGCGAGATCGCGCTCGACCAGGAACTGCCGGACGTCGGCCGGCAGATGGCTGTCGTCGAGCACGATCAAGAGATCCTCGCCGCGGTTTTCCAGCCGGTAGCGGACCAGGGCGTAGCTCAGGTCCAGGTAGCGCACCGCGAGTTCCGCCGCGCCGCGGAAGGTCGGGCTGCTGAGCAGGGCGAAGCCCCAGATGCCATGGCTGGACAGGTGGTAGCGCAGGCCGGCATCCAACCCCAGGCCGGGCACCTGGCCGAGCCCGGCCAACAGGTTGCGGACCACTTGCAGCTCCTGGCCGGCGGTGATCTCGGTGGCCGGATCGGATAGCGCCGCGGCACCGATGCCGGTATCGCGCAGGCAGTGCTCCAGGCCCAGGCCACGCTCCGCCGCCAGCCGCGTCAGCAGCTGCACGCTCAGCACCGGGCGGCGCACTTCCATGGTGGACATCGGGATTACCCCTTGGGGGCGACTCAACAGGCGGCCATTATTCACCGGAAGGAACGTCCGCGAGCGAGGCTGACGGCGGCCAAGCTGTCGAGGCCGTGGCCTAAAACATTAACCGACTGGCCTGCGTCCGCATGGGCAGGAGGAGGCGCCGAGAGCAGCATCCTTGACCAGTTTTCCGCTCCTACCTGACCAGGCCCACTGCGATGACCGAAGCCTATATCTACGACCACGTACGCACTCCGCGCGGCAGGGGCCGCGCCGACGGCGCCCTGCACGAGATCACGCCGCTGCAACTGGGCACCCAGGTGCTGGCGGCCCTGCGCGAGCGCAACCGGCTCGACACCGCGCTGATCGACGATGTGATCTTCGGCATCGTCTCGCCGGTGAGCGAGCAGGGCGCGGTGCTGCCGCGCCTGATCGCGCTCAACGCCGGCTATGCCGAGACCGTGTCCGGCGTGCAGGTGAACCGCTTCTGCGGCTCCGGCCTGGAGGCGGTGAGCCTGGCGGCGGCGCGGGTAATGTCGGGCATGGCCGAGGCCGCCATCGGCGGCGGCGTAGAGTCGATGTCGCGGGTGGCGATGGGCTCCGATGGCGGCGCCTGGGCCAGCGATCCCAGCCTGGCGCCGAAGGTGTACTTCACCCCGCAGGGCATCGGCGCCGACCTGATCGCGACGATGGACGGCTACCGCCGCGAGGATGTCGATGCATTCGCGGTGGAGAGCCAGCGCCGTGCCGTGCAGGCCTGGCAGGAAGGCCGCTTTGCCAAGTCGATCCTGCCGGTGCGCGATGTCATCGGTCAGATCGTGCTGGAGCGCGACGAGCACATCCGCGCCGGCACCACGCTGGCCGACCTCGCCAAGCTCAAGCCGGCCTTCGAGCAGATGGGCCAGATGGGCGGCTTCGACGCGGTGGCGATGCAGCGCTATCCGCAGGTGGAGGCGATCCGCCATGTGCACACCGGCGGCAATTCCAGCGGAATAGTGGATGGGGCTTGCGGCGTGCTGATCGGCAGCAAGGCCTACGGCGCGCGCGCGGGTTTGAAGCCGCGCGCACGCATCCGCAGCTTCGCGGCGATCGGCTCCGAGCCCTCCATCATGCTCACCGGCCCGGCGGCGGTGTCGGAGAAGGCGCTGAAGCTGGCCGGCATGAAGGTCGGCGACATCGATCTGTTCGAGGTCAACGAGGCCTTCGCCTCGGTGGTGATGCGCTTCATGCGCGCCTTGGACGTGCCGCACGAGAAGGTCAACGTCAACGGTGGCGCCATCGCCATGGGGCATCCGCTCGGCGCCACCGGCGCGATGATCCTCGGCACCGCCCTGGACGAACTGGAGCGGACCGGCAAGGCCACCGCGCTGGCCACGCTCTGCGTCGGCGCCGGCATGGGCAACGCCGCGATCATCGAGCGCGTCTGAGCGCGCCTCCACGAAATCCCTTTAGGACTTCCACTAGGACTTCCGACATGACTGCTTTGAAATTCGAACTCGGTGCCGACGGCATCGCCCTGCTCAGCATCGACGTGCCCGGGCGGCCGATGAACGTGCTGACCCCGGAACTGCTGGCCGAGCTGGCGCAGGCGGTGGAGCGCATCGCCGGCGATGCCGCGATCAAGGGCGCCATCCTCACCTCCGGCAAGCCCGGCGCCTTCGTCGCCGGCGCCGATCTCAAGGACCTGGTCACCGCCTTCGACCGTGGCATCGACGCGGTCGAGGCCTCCAAGGCCTCCTCGGAAATCTCCGCCCTGTTCCGGC
Organism: Nevskiaceae bacterium; assembly: GCA_004297005.1. Lineage (GTDB taxonomy): Bacteria > Pseudomonadota > Gammaproteobacteria > Nevskiales > Nevskiaceae > Stagnimonas. The sequence continues at coordinate 3,681 of SCVA01000048.1, read as the reverse complement.
GCCTGGAGACCAGCGGCAAGCCCTATGCGGCGGCGATCAATGGCCTGGCCCTGGGCGGCGGTCTGGAGCTGTGCCTGGCCTGCCACTACCGGGTGCTGGCCGACGACGCCAAGACCGTGATCGGCCTGCCGGAAGTGCAGGTGGGCCTGCTGCCGGGCGCCGGCGGCACCCAGCGCCTGCCGCGCCTGATCGGCATCCCCAACGCGCTGCCGCTGCTCTTGCAGGGCAAGCAGGTAAAGCCGGCGGAGGCTCTCAAGCTGGGCATCGTCCAGGCCCTGGCACCGGCCGCCGAGGTGGTCGCCAAGGCGCGCGAATGGCTGCTCGCCACGCCCAGCGCCGAGCAGCCCTGGGACAAGAAGAACTACCGCATTCCCGGCGGCGCCGGTCCGATGGCAGCACATGCCAGCCAGACCTTCATCGCCGGCAATGCCCTGACCTCGGCCAACACCAACGGCAACTACCCGGCGCCGCCGGCGATCCTGTCCTGCGTGTACGAGGGCACCCAGCTGCCGATCGACACCGGCCTGCGCGTCGAGAGCAAGTACTTCGGCAAGCTCCTGTCCGGCGCGGTGGCGCGCAACCTGATCCGCACCCTGTTCGTGAACAAGGGCGCGGCGGAGAAGCTCGCCAGCCGGCCGCAGGGCGTGGCCAAGTCCAAGGTGGCGAAGCTGGGCGTGCTCGGCGCCGGCATGATGGGCGCCGGTGTCGCCCATGTCAGCGCCAAGGCCGGCATCGAGGTCGTGCTGCTGGACGCGACCCTGGAGCAGGCCGAGAAGGGCAAGGCCGGCATCGCCGCGCTAGAGGCCAAGGATCTCGCCAAGGGCCGTACCTCGCAGGACTGGATCGACGCCCTCCTGGCGCGCATCAAGCCCACCGCCGACTACGCCGATCTCGCTGGCTGCGATCTGATCGTCGAGGCGGTATTCGAGAAGCGCGAGCTGAAGGCCGAGGTCACCGCCAAGGCTGAGGCGGTGATTCCGGAGACCGCGACCTTCGGCTCCAACACCTCGACGCTGCCGATCACCGGCCTCGCACAGGCCTCGAAGCGGCCGGCGCAGTTCATCGGCATCCACTTCTTCTCGCCGGTGGAGAAGATGCCGCTGGTGGAGCTGATCGTCGGCCAGGAGACCAGCCAGGAAACCATCGCCAAGGCCCTGGACTACGTCGTCCAGATCAAGAAGACGCCGATCATCGTCCGTGACTTCCCCGGCTTCTTTACCAGCCGCGTGTTCGGCACCTTCACCCAGGAAGGTCTGCGCATGCTGCTCGACGGTATCGCGCCGGCCTTGGTCGAGAACGCCGCCAAGCTTGTTGGCTTTCCGGTCGGGCCGCTGGCGGTGTCCGACGAGGTGACGCTGAGCCTGCAGCAGAGCATCTTCAAGCAGCAGGACGCCGATGGCCTGGCCGAGAAGTATCGTGGCCGCATCGGCCGGCCGGTGATCGACAAGATGGTCGACGAGCTCAAGCGCCCGGGCCGCCGCTTCGGCGCCGGCTTCTACGACTATCCGGAAGGCGGCGGCAAGCAGCTCTGGACAGGTCTGGCGCAGGCCTTCCCGGTGAAGGCCGAGCAACCGGACGTCGAAGTGCTCAAGCAGCGCTTCCTGACCATCATGGCGCTGGAGACCGCGCGCTGCTTCGAGGAGGGCGTGGTGGTGAATCCCATCGACGCCGATCTCGGCTCCATCCTCGGCATCGGCTATCCGGCCTGGACCGGCGGCACGCTGTCCTACATCGACACCCTCGGCGCCAAGGTTTTCGTCGCGCAGTGCCAGCGGCTGGCGCAGGTCTGGGGCGAGCGCTTTACGCCCCCGCCCTGGCTGGTCGCGCGCGCGGCGAGCGGCGAGCGCTTCTACCCGTTGGCGCAGGCGGCCTGAAGGCGCGTGACCGGCATGGACGACGGCAAGAGCTTTGATGATTCCGCCGCCATCCTGGCGCCGGCACCCTGGCAACTCCAGGGGCGTGGCTACATCGCCATGCTGCGCTTCGACGACGAAGGCGAGCAGCAGGACCGTTTCCTGCCGCCGACGCTGCAAGGGCGGCGCAGCCGCTCGCCCTATGCCTGGCTGATGTTCGTCGACTACGCGCACTCCGATGTCGGCCCTTACCACGAGCTGCTGTTCATCCCCGGCAGTTTTCCTTTCGAAGACGGCCGCAAGCACCTGTCGATCAGTCGCATCTTCGTCTCCTCGCAGGCCAGCGTGGACAACGGCCGGCGCAACTGGGGCATCCCCAAGGAGCTGGCCGAGTTCGAGGTGCGCTACGGCGTGCAGGGGCTGGACCGGGTCAAGGTCGCGCGTGGCGGCCGGGTGTTTGCCGAGCTGGATTTCAAGAGCTATCCGCTGCCTTTGCCGTTTCCGGGCGGTCTGGTGCCCGCTGGCCTGCGCACGCTCGGTCAGCACCGCGACGGTCAGAGCTTTATCTACGCGCCTTCCGCCAGCGGCGTGCTGCGGCCGGCGAGCCTGCGCCGCGCCTGGAGCGATGCCGCCGAGTTTCCGCATCTGGCGCGTGCCAGGCCGGTGCTGGCGGTGGCGGTGTCCCGCTTCCAGATGCAGTTTCCGGTGTCGCGCGTCCTGCCCATTTCTTTGGTCCGATAAGCCATGCAGCGCAAGTCTTCAGATTCCGAGATGGAGTTGTTCCGCGACTCGGCGCGCAAGTTCTTCCAGACCGAGATCCGGCCGCATTCCGAGCGCTGGCGCGAGGCTGGCATGGTCGACCGCGAGGCCTTCCTCAAGGCCGGCGAGGCGGGCTTTCTGTGCATGTGGGCCGACGAGAAGTACGGTGGCCTGGGGCTCAAGGACTTCCGCTACGAGCAGATCCTGATCGAGGAGAACGCCGCGCACGGTGACAGCGGCTACTTCATCACCCTGCACAGCCGCCTGGTCGCGCCCTATCTCCAGCACTTCGGTAGCGAGGAGCAGAAGCAGCGCTACTTTCCGGGACTGATCTCCGGCGAGAAGATTCTCGCCATCGCCATGACCGAGCCCGACGCCGGCTCCGATCTCGCCGGCATGAAGGCGCGCGCGGAGGACAAGGGCGACCACTGGCTGCTCAACGGGGCCAAGACCTATATCTCCAACGGCATCCTCGCCGATCTGGTGATCGTCGCCGCCCGTACCCAGCCGGACAATCCGCACGGCGTGACGCTGTTCCTGATCGAGCGCGGCATGGAGGGCTTCGAGCGCGGTCGCCTGCTCAAGAAGATGGGCATGAAGTCACAGGACACCGCCGAGCTGTTCTTCCGCGACGTGAAAGTACCCAAGGCGAATGTGCTCGGTCAGGCGCACGCCGGCTTCTACCAGTTGATGAAGGGCCTGGCCGAGGAGCGGCTGATCGCCGCCTGCGGCAATGTCGCCGCTGCCCGCGTCGCGCTCGATCTCACCCGCGAGTTCGTCAAGCAGCGCAAGGTGTTCGGTAAGCCCTTGTCGAAGATGCAGAACACCCGCTTCAAGCTGGCCGCGCTGGATGCCGAGCTGGACATGGCTCAGGTCTACGTAGACCGCTGCGTCGAGCAGCACAACCTCGGCAAGCTCGATCCGGTGGACGCCGCGCGCGCCAAGCTTTTCACCAGCGAGCTGAATGGCCGCATGGTCGACGAGGGCGTGCAGCAGCACGGCGGCGCCGGCTACATGGAGGAATACCCGATCTGCCGGCTCTACCAGGACGAGCGCATCCACCGCATCC
>SCVA01000047.1 GCA_004297005.1 Nevskiaceae bacterium | reverse complement strand
GCAGGCTGGCCTGCACGGCAATGATCAAGCGCTTTTCGACTTCGCCCCGTGGCGGATTGGGCAAAGATGACCAGCATCAAACAGTTGCCGGAAGTCCTGATCAACCAGATCAAGGCGGGCGAAGTCGTTGAGCGCCCCGCGGCGGTGGTCAAGGAGCTGGTCGAAAACGCCCTCGATGCCGGCGCCCGGCGGGTGAACGTGGAGCTGGAGCAGGGTGGCCTAAGGCGCATCCTGGTGCGCGATGACGGTCGCGGTATTCCGCGCCAGGAACTGCCGCTGGCGCTGGCGCGACACGCGACCAGCAAGATCGCCAGCCTCGACGATCTGGAGCGGGTCGCCAGTCTGGGTTTCCGTGGCGAGGCCCTGGCCAGCATCCTGGCGGTGTCGCGCCTGAGCTTGAGCTCGCGCACGGCGACCGAGCCGCACGGCTGGCGGCTGGGCGGCGAGGGCGGTCTCGCCAGTGCCGAGCCGGTGCCGTCGGCGCAGGCGCAGGGCACGGCGGTGGAAGTGCTGGACCTGTTCTTCAGCACTCCGGCGCGCCGCAAGTTCATGAAGAGCCCGGGCACCGAGGCGCGCCACGTCGAGACTGCGCTACGGCGGCTGGCGCTGGCGCGCCCGGACGTCGCCTTCACGCTCAGTCACGACGGCCGGCGGTTGCTGGATGTGGAGCCGGCCGAGGATGCGGCTGCCAGCGAGCGGCGGGTGGCGGCGGTCTGCGGCGCGGAGTTCCTGTCCAATGCCATCTACCGTGAGGCCGAACTCGGCGGCCTGCGGCTGGCCGGCTGGATCGCCCTGCCCAGCTTCTCGCGGGCGCAGCCGGACTTGCAGTTCCTCACCGTCAACGGTCGCGGCGTGCGCGACCGGCTGCTGGGCGCGGCGCTGCGCCGGGCCTATGCCGACGCCCTGCACAGCACGCGGCATCCGGCCTTCGTGCTGGCGCTGACCCTGGACCCGGCGGCGGTCGACGTGAATGTGCATCCGCAGAAGACCGAGGTGCGTTTCCGCGAGGCGGCGCGGGTGCACGACTTCCTGTTCGGCCTGGTGCACCGCTGGTTGCGCGAGCTGCGGCCGGAGCCGGAACACCATCACGGCGTCGGTTTCGGTGGTGTGGCCGTCGAGCCGGCGCGCGAGCCGCAGGCCTATGCCTTGCCGCTGAGCACCGCGCCACGCTTGGGTGAGCCGCCCAGCCGCTATTTCGCCGCGCCTGCCGCCGCCGGCGCGCCGACCTGGGCCGGCTTGGCCGCCGTCAGCCGTCTACCTGAGTCGCAAGCCAGTGCCGCGCCGCCGGCGGAACATCCGCTGGGCTACGCCGTGGCGCAGTTGCACGGCATCTTCATCCTGGCCCAGAACGCCCGCGGCCTGATCGTCGTCGACATGCATGCCGCCCACGAGCGGGTGCTCTACGAGCGCTACAAGCGCGAGCTGGCCGAGGGTGGCGTGCCCTCGCAGGCGCTGCTGGCGCCGGTGCTGGTGAACCTGCCGGAAGACGAGGCCGAAGCCGCCGAAACCCAGGCCGCGACCCTGCTGGCCGCTGGCCTGCAGGTGGACCGCAGCGGCCCTGGTCAGCTGCTGGTGCGCGCGATTCCGGCGCTGCTGCCCAGCGAGGCGGTGGTGGACCTGCTGCGCCAGGTGCTGGGCCGCAGCAGCGACAGCGGCTCGCACGCCCATCTCGGCGAGGTGCTAGACGCCCAGCACCGGGTGCTGGCGGAGATGGCCTGCAAGGCGGCGATCAAGGCCAACCGGGTGATGAGCATCAGCGAGATGAACGCCCTGCTGCGCGACATGGAGCAGACCGAGCTGGCCGGCCAGTGCAACCACGGCCGTCCGACCTGGGTGCAGGTGGAGCTGGCCGAGCTGGACCGGCTGTTCCTGCGTGGGCGCTAGCTCCGTGCCGGGCGAGGGCGAGCCGGTGACCGCACCCGCAAAGACCATTCCGGCCCTGTTCCTGATGGGGCCGACCGCCTCCGGCAAGACCGGTCTGGCCCTGGCCCTGCACGCCGAGGCGGCCGCCGGCCGGCTGCCCTGGCCGGCGGCGGAGATCATCAGCGTCGATTCCGCCCAGGTGTACCGGGGGATGGACATTGGCACCGCCAAGCCGGAACCGGCGGTGCTGGCGGCGGTACCGCATGCGCTGATCGACATCCTCGACCCGGCCGAGAGCTATTCCGCCGCCCGTTTCCGCGACGACGCCCTGGCCCTGGTGGCGGCGATCCGTGCGCGCGGCCATCTGCCGATCCTGGTCGGCGGCACCAGCCTGTACTTCCGCGCCCTGGAATACGGCCTCTCGGAACTGCCGCCCGCCGATCCGGTAGTGCGCGCGCAACTGGAAGCCGAGGCACTAGCGCTAGGCTGGCCGGCCCTGCATGAACGCCTGGCGGTACTGGACCCGGAAGCCGCCGCCAAGATCAAGCCCAACGACCAGCAGCGTATCCAGCGGGCGCTGGAGATACTCCTGCTGAGTGGTCGTTCACGTAGCGAGCACTGGGCGGCGCCGAAATCGGCGGGTCTGGCCGGCCCCCTGGTGAAGCTGGCGCTGATGCCGCCCGAGCGCGAAACCCTGCACGCGGCGATCGCTGAGCGTTTCCGGCAGATGATCGCGCGCGGCTTTTTGGACGAGGTGCGGGCCTTGAAGGCGCGTGGCGACCTGCATCCAGGCCTGCCTTCGATCCGTTCCGTGGGATATCGCCAGCTCTGGGAACATTTGGACGGTCGCGGCAGTCTGAGCGACGCAGTGGAGCGCGGGATCGTTGCCACCCGGCAGTACGCCAAGCGCCAGATCACCTGGTTGCGCAGCGAGCGGGACAGCGAATGGCTAGACCCACAGCAGGGCAATATGGCTTTGGAGCGAGCGGTCGAAAGACTGTGCTCGGCGGTCAAGGCGGCCTAGCGGCAGCGTGGTAAAATCAAAACTTGCCTGCGAGCGGTAAACGAGTGGTGTCGCAGGTCCATGACAATCAGCAACTACAACAAAAGGAAGTCAGCCATGTCCAAAGGCCAAACCCTCCAGGAACCGTTCCTCAATGCCCTGCGCAAGGAACGCATTCCGGTCTCCATCTACCTGGTCAACGGCATCAAGCTGCAGGGCCATGTTGAATCCTTCGATCAGTTCGTGGTGCTGCTGCGCAACACCGTGAGCCAGATGGTCTACAAGCACGCGATCTCCACCATCGTTCCCGCCCGCGCCGTGCGCCTGGCCGAGGCCGAGGGCGAGGACGCGCCGGCTGCCCCCGCCGCCTGAGAATCTTCCGCTGAAGTTCATCGAACGCCCCAAGGGCGGGCAGAAAGCCGTACTGGTCCACCTTGAGCTGCCGGGCTCCGACTACCTGTCGGACCGCGCCGAGTTCGAGGAGCTGGCCCGTTCCGCGGGTGCCGAGATCGTTGCGGTGTTGGGTGGTTCCCGGATCAAGCCGGATGCCGGACTGTTCGTCGGTTCCGGCAAGGCCGAGGAAGCGGCGGCCGCGGTAGCCGCTGGCGAGGCGGAAGTGGCGATCTTCAACCACGAGCTGTCGCCCAGCCAGGAGCGCAATCTCGAAAAATTGCTCCAGTGCCGGGTGCTCTCGCGCGCCGGCCTGATCCTCGACATCTTCGCCCGCCGCGCCCGTACCCACGAGGGCAAGCTGCAGGTGGAACTGGCGCAGCTCCACCACCTGTCTACCCGCCTGGTGCGCGGCTGGAGCCACTTGGAGCGGCAGGGCGGCGGTATCGGCCTGCGCGGCCCTGGCGAAACCCAGCTGGAACTCGATCGCCGCCTGGTGCGCGGCCGTATCGACAAGGTCAAGCGCGATCTCGAAGACGTGAAACGCCACCGTGCGCTGTCGCGGCGCGCGCGCAAGCGCAACGAGACGCCGCTGGTGTCGATCGTCGGCTACACCAATGCCGGCAAAAGCACCCTGTTCAATGCCATGACCGGCGCCGGCACCTATGCCGCCGACCAGTTGTTCGCCACCCTCGACACCACCATCCGCAAGCTGCAGCTGCCGGCCGATCAGGAGATCCTGCTCGCCGACACCGTGGGCTTTATCCGCGATCTGCCGCATGACCTGGTGGCCGCCTTTCGCGCCACGCTGGAAGAGGCGCGCGAGGCCGACCTGCTGCTGCATGTGCTCGACGCCGCCGACCCCGAGCGCACGACCCGCATCGAGCAGGTGAACGCGGTGTTGCAGGAGATCGAGGCCGACGAGGTGCCGACCCTGCTGGTATTCAACAAGATCGACCTGAGCGAACACGAAACCGCGCGGGTCGAGCGTGACGAGAGCGGCCGGCCGAAGCGGGTGTTCCTGTCCGCCAAGACCGGTGAAGGCCTGGACGCGCTGCGCGAGGTGCTGTCGGAGCTGATCTTTCCCGATCTGTTCGAAGGGGAAATGGCAGTGACGCCTGCGCAGGGCAAGCTGCGCGCGCTGCTCTACGCCAGTCATGCCGTGCAGTCGGAGCGCATCGACGAGGCGGGCATTGCGCACTTGCAACTGCGGCTGCCGCGCCCACGTTATGAACGCATCTGCCGCGAGGCTGGTGTGCCGCTGAATGGCGCCGCCGCCGCCCGCCCCCTAGAATCTTGGGAGCGTGGCCACACTCGCGCGGGTCGCGCCAGCAAGGGCATCCGCAACTGAAGCAGGCCCATCCTGACGGCAGCAGCCGAATCTGGATCACTCAGACGAGAAATTTGCTAATGGCATGGAATGAACCGGGGTCGGGTAACCGCGACCCCTGGAATCAGGGCGGGAAGGGCAGCAACCAAGGGCCCCCCGATCTGGAAGAGCTGTTCAAGCGCTTCAAGGCACGTCTGTCTGGCAAGCCAGGTGGCGGCAAGCCGGGCTCAGGCCCGCGCCTGGCTGGCGGCATCGGACTGGTGCTGGGCGTGGTTGGCCTGCTCTGGGTGATGTCCGGCTTCTATACCGTCGATGAGCAGCAGCGCGCCGTGGTGTTCCGCTTTGGCGCCTACGTCGGCACCACCGAGCCGGGCCTGCAATGGCGCCTGCCCTGGCCGATCGAGAGCCACGAAAAGGTGAATCTCACCGGCGTGCGCAATGTCACCGACCGCGCCACCATGCTCACCCAGGACGAGAACATCGTCGACGTCGAACTGTCGGTGCAGTACCGAGTTAGCTCGGCAGTGGACTATGTGGTCAACGTCGACGACCCCGACCTCACCCTGCGCCAGGCCACCAAGGCGGCGGTGCGCGAGGTGGTGGGGCAGAACAAGATGGACTTCATCCTTACCGAGGGCCGCGAGGCGGTGGCCGACCGCACCAAGCTGCTGCTGCAGGAGCGCCTGGACGAGTACAAGGTCGGCCTGGTGGTGAACGAGGTCAACCTCAAGCAGGTGCAGCCGCCGGAAGCGGTGCAGGCCGCCTTTGCCGACGCCATCAAGGCGCGTGAGGACCTGGAGCGCCTGAAGAACGAGGCGCAGGCCTATGCCAACGAGCGCATTCCGCGCGCCCGTGGCGCCGCCGCCCGGGCGCTGGAAGAGGCTACCGGTTATCGCGATCAGGTGATCGCCAAGGCCCAGGGCGATGCTTCCCGCTTCACCCAGTTGGTGGGCGAGTATCGCAAGGCGCCGCAGGTCACCCGTGACCGTCTGTACCTCGACACCATGAGCGAGGTAATGGGCAAGACCAGCAAGGTGCTGGTGGATGTCGACAAGGGTTCTCCGATGATCTATCTGCCGCTCGATCAGTTGCTGAAGAACCAGCCCAAGCCGCCGCTGCTGGAAGCCGCCCCCGAGGCCGCTGCCACGCCGCGCGTCAGCGGTGGCGACGCCACCCGTTCCCGCGATCGGAGCCGCTAATGACCCAGGACCGTAGCCTGTTCCTGTTCGGCGCCGTCATCCTGGCGCTGTTCGTGGTGAGCAATTCCACTTTCGTGGTCGATCAGCGCGAGCGCGCGGTGCTGTTCCAGTTGTCGGCCGTGCGTACCGCCGACTTCCAGCCGGGTCTGCACTTCAAGCTGCCCTTCATCCAGTCGGTGAAGAAGTTTGATGGCCGCGTCCTCACGCTCGACAACCAGACCGAGAACTTCCTGACCGTCGAGAAGAAGAACGTCGAAGTCGATTTCTACGTGAAGTGGCGGGTCGCCGACGCATTGCAGTACTACCGATCCACCGGCGGCCAGGAACTGGTGGCGGCGGATCGTCTCTCGGCCATCGTCAACCGTGGCCTGCGCGATCAGTTCGGCTCGCGCACCATTCAGCAGGCGGTGACCAGCCAGCGTGACCAGATGATGCAGGCGCTGGAGACCAGCGCCGCCGACAAGGTCAAGGAACTGGGCATCGAGATCATCGACGTGCGCATCAAGTCGATCAATCTGCCGCAGAACGACAACGTCAGCGGCTCGGTGTACGAGCGCATGCGCGCCGAGCGTTCGCGGATCGCCGCCGACTACCGTGCCCGTGGAGCCGAAGAGGCGGAGAAGATCCGTGCCGAAGCCGACCGCGAGGCGCAGGTCACCGTCGCCAACGCCTACCGCGAAGCCGAAAAGCTGCGCGGCGAGGGCGACGCCAAGGCTTCGGAAATCTATGCCAAGGCGTATGGCGCAGACGCCGAGTTCTATCGCTTCTACCGTTCGCTGGGCGCCTACCGTGATGCCTTCGGCGGTCCCAACGATGTGATGGTGCTGCAGCCCGAGGGCGAGTTCTTCCGCAGCTTCAAGGCTGGCAAGTAGTTTTCCGTGGGTGATGATTTCTTGCGGGCGCTGGCTCTGGTGATGGTGATCGAGGGCATGCTGCCCTTCCTGTCGCCGCGCCGGTTCCGCGAATCGCTGCTGCGCGCGGCCAGTCTCGAGGACCGGCCGCTGCGCTTATTAGGCCTGGTTGCCATGCTGAGTGGCGCCGGGCTGCTGCATTTTCTTTCTACACCCTAGATAGTCATGACCAAGCTGTGGATGCTGCCGGACGGAATGGAAGAGGCGCTGCCGCAACAGGCCTGGCGCGCCGAAGGGCTGCGCCGTGCGCTGCTCGACCATTACCGCACAGCGGGCTATGAGCTGATCCTGCCGCCGTTCCTGGAGCATCTGGACTCCCTGCTCACCGGCGCCGGTGCCGATCTCGACAGCCTCACCTTCAAGCTCACCGACCCGGCCAGCGGCCGCCTGCTCGGCCTGCGCAGCGACATGACGCCGCAGGCGGCGCGCATCGCCGCGCGGCACTTCGCCGACACGCCGGTGGTGCGGCTCTGCTATCTGGGCACGGTGCTGCGCACCCGGCCGGACGCGCTCGGCGGCCCGCGCTCGCCACGCCAGGTCGGCTGCGAGCTGTTTGGTACGCCAGCGGGCGAGGGTGCCCCCGGTGCCGATCTGGAAGTGCTGTCGCTGATGCTCGATACCCTGCGTCTGGCCGGAGTCGCCGACGTGCATCTCGATCTCGGCCACGTTGGCGTCTACCGCGCGGTGGTTGATCGTCTGGCGCTGTCGGCCGAGGACGAAACCTCCCTGTTCGACATTCTGCAGCGCAAGTCGCGGCCGGAGCTGTCGGCGTTCACCGCCGCGCTCGGCATCGCTGCCGAGGCCGCCGCCGCGCTGCAGGCGCTCACCGGACTGCACGGCGATGTCAGCGTCCTGCAAAGCGCCGCCCGTACGCTGTCTGGTTATGGCGATGGGGTGAAATTGGCGCTGCATACGCTGGAACAGGTGATCGCCGCGATCAGCCGCCAGCACGCCGGCTTGCCGATCCACCTCGATCTCGCCGAGCTGCGCGGTGCCCGCTACCACACCGGTCTGACCTTCGCCGCCTTCGCTCCCGGTCATGGCCGCGAGCTGGCGCGCGGTGGTCGCTACGATGGCGTCGGTGGTGAATTCGGCATGGCCCGACCGGCCACCGGCTTCTCGGCCGACGTGAACGAATTGCTGCGCCTCGGCGCGGCCTGATGAACTGTTTTTAGTAAGGGGAAGCACATGGGTAAGAGCGTCGTCGTCATCGGGGCTCAGTGGGGTGATGAAGGCAAGGGCAAGGTCGTGGACCTGCTCACCGACCGCGCGCAGGCTGTCGTGCGTTTCCAAGGCGGCCACAACGCCGGCCATACCCTGGTCATCAAGGGCAAGAAGACCGCGCTCAATTTGATCCCCTCGGGCGTCATGCGCGAGGGCGCGCCCTGCTATATCGGCAATGGCGTGGTGCTGTCCTTGGCGCACATCTGCGGCAATGCGCGGCTGGGCATCAAGAGCGAGCTGGAGACCGTCGAGGCGACCGGCATGGAGGTGCGCTCCCGCCTGAAGATCAGCGAGGCGGCGCCGTTGGTGCTGCCCATCCATGCCCGTCTCGACCAGGCGCGCGAGAAGGCGCGCGGCGAGGCCAAGATCGGTACCACCGGCAAGGGCATCGGCCCGGCCTACGAGGACAAGGTCGCCCGCCGCGCGGTGCGGGTCGGCGACCTCTATCAACGCGATCTGCTGGCCGCCAAGCTCGGTGAGCTGATGGCTTACCACAACTTCGTGCTGACCCACTATTACAAGGAAGCGCCGGAGGACTTCCAGCAGACTCTGGATGATCTGCTGGCTTATGCGGAAGTCATCAAGCCGATGGTGGCGGATGTCACCGAGCACCTGCGTCAGCATCTCAAGCGCGGCGACAACGTGCTGTTCGAGGGCGCGCAGGGCGCGCTGCTCGACATCGACCACGGCACCTATCCCTTCGTCACCAGCAGCAACACCACCGCCGGCGGCGCGGCGACGGGCACCGGCGTCGGCCCGCGCGAACTCGACTATGTGCTGGGCATCGTCAAGGCCTACGCGACCCGCGTCGGGTCGGGGCCGTTCCCCACCGAGCTGGAAGACGGTCCGGAAGGTATCGGCGCCCACATCCGCAAGGTCGGTGACGAGTTCGGAACGGTGACGCGCCGGCCGCGCCGCTGTGGCTGGTTCGACGCCGTCGCGGCTCGCCGCTCGATCTTCAACAATTCGGTGTCGGGCCTGGTGGTGACCAAGCTCGACGTGCTCGACGCGCTGGAGACCATCCGTATCTGCACCGGCTACAAGCTCGACGGCCAGGTAATCGAGAATCCGCCGATCGGAGCGGAGGGCTTCGAGAAGGTCGAGCCGGTGTTCGAGGAGCTGCCCGGCTGGCAGAGCAGCACCTTCGGCATCAGCCGCTACGAAGACCTGCCGGAAAACGCGCGTCGCTACCTCAAGCGCATGGAAGAGGTCACGGAGACCGAGATCGCCATCGTCTCCACTGGCCCGGATCGTGAGCACACCATCGTGCTGCACCATCCGTTTGATTGATTCTGCCGAGCCGTATCTCTGCCGTCCCTGGCGCGACGGCAGCTCTCTGTATCTAACTCCTGGGCGGCCATCCTTGGCCGCCCGCGAAACGGGCGGGAGTGCCATTCAAGGCACTCCCGCACGGCTCCGTTTCGCCCCCGGTGAGGGGGCGAGCTTGCCGGTTGCATCGGCAAGCTGGGGGAGTCAACAAGAAATCGTGCCGCAGGCACCAATAAAAAAGCCCAGCCAAAGGCTGGGCTTGTTTTATTGGTGCCGAGAAGAGGACTCGAACCTCCACGGTGTTACCCGCCAGTACCTGAAACTGGTGCGTCTACCAATTCCGCCATCTCGGCCTGAGAATCGGCATCCATCACAGCCGCCGAATTCCAAGGGCGCGCAGTATCGCGGCGAGGCCGCCCGTTGTCAATGAAAAAACGTACAAGTTCCAGCTCCCATCAGAATCGCGGCGGCACGCCCTACGACGAGCCCTGGAAGACCGCCGATGTCGTGCCGGCGAAGGCCGCCACCAAGCCTCAGGCCTCGGCCGGCGTGCCCAGCGTCGAAGCAGTGCTGGCGCGTTTGCGACAGTCCCCGGGCTCGTTGGACGACCTCATCGGCTACTTCAAGCTAAAGAAGCTGCCGGAGCAGACCGCCCTTGAAAAGCGGCTGCTGGAGCTGGGTCGCAGCGGCCAGGTACGCCTGGATCGTCGCGGCCGCCTGGAGACCACGCCGCTAGACGCGGTGCCGGCCGCCAAGCCCGCGCCAATGGCCAAGCCGGCCACGCTCGAGACGGTGGCGGCCAAGCCAGCTCATGCCACGACGCCGAAGGCGCCGCCGGTGGAGGCCAAGGTGACCTTGGTGGTCGATGTGCCTACCGCGCCTGCCAAGCCGCAGGGTGGTGTGCTGGCGGCGGCGAAGAATGCCGCGCAGTCGCTCTCGCGCCTCATCAGTGGCCCGCCGGCGGTTGCGACGCCCTCGCTGCCGCCGGCCGTCAAGCCGATGCCCGCCAAGCGCTCCGCCGGCCTCACACCGGTGGTTTCGCCGGCGCCCGCCGTGGGCGACGAACTGAGCGGCAAGGTATCGGCCCATCGCGACGGCTTCGGCTTCGTGGTGGTCGAGGGGCCGGGCGAGGACGTGTTCCTACCGGCCCGCGAGATGCGCGGCCTGATGACCGGCGACCGGGTGCGGGTGCGCATCACCAATGTCGAGGCCAGCGGCCGCCTGTCCGGCGAGTTCGTCGCCATGCTCAGCACCGCGCCGCGCTTCGTGGTCGGCCGTCTGCGCCGCGAAGCTGGGCGCTGGCTGGTGACACCGGACAACCAGAAGGCCCAGCCCTTTGAGCTGAGTATCGCCAACGCCGATCTCGGCGGTGCGAAGGACGGTCAGGTGGTGCGCGCGGAGATGCTCAGCCTGCCGGGCAGCCGCAATCCGATGACCGGACGGATCACCGAGATTGTCGGCGAGCATCTGGCTCCGGGTCTGGAGATCGAGATCGCGCTGCGCCGCCACGACCTGCCGCACGAGTTCCCGCCCGAAGTGGAGGCCGAGGCCGAGGCCTTTGGTCCCGAGGTGCGCGCCGCCGACACCGAGGGCCGTGTCGATCTGCGCAAGCTGCCGCTGATGACCATCGACGGCATCGACGCGCGCGACTTCGACGATGCCGTCTATGCCGAGAAAGTGCGGGGCGGCTACCGCCTGGTGGTTGCGATCGCCGATGTCTCCGCCTACGTCGAGCCGGGTAGTCCGCTGGACGAGGAGGCGACCAAGCGCGGCACTTCGGTGTACTTCCCGCGGCGGGTGATTCCGATGCTGCCCGAGGCGCTGTCCAACGGTCTCTGCTCGCTTAACCCGAATGTCGATCGGCTCTGCCTGGTCTGCGACATGAAGCTGGACAAGGACGGCGAGGTGAGTGCCGCCAAATTCTACGAAGGCGTGATGCGCTCGCAGGCGCGGCTGATCTACGAGGATGTCTCGACCATGCTCGCCGAGCCCAAGGGTGAGTTGGCGCGCGCCAACGCCAGGCTGCTGCCGCATCTGCAGGACCTCGACGCGGCGTTTACCGCGCTGTTCGCGGCGCGTCAGCGGCGCGGCGCTATCGACTTTGAAGGGCAGGAGACCAAGTTCGAGTTCACTGAGGATCGCAAGATCGCGCGCATCGTGCCGGTACAGCGCACCCGCGCGCACCGGCTGATCGAGGAATGCATGATCGCCGCCAACATCGAGGCCGCGAAGTTCGTCAGCGGCCGCGAGACGCCGGCCCTGCACCGCGTGCACGAGCGACCCGACCCGCAGCGGGTGCTGGTGCTCAAGGACTTCCTCGCCGGCCGCGCGCTCACCCTGGGCGGTGGCGAGGAACCGCAGGCCAAGGACTTCGCGGCGGTCACCGAGGCGGCGCGCGGTCGCCCCGACACCGGCCTGATCCACATGATGATCCTGCGCACGATGGCGCAGGCGCGCTACAGCCCGGAGCCGCTGGGGCATTACGGCCTGGCCTTGGAGCACTACGCGCACTTCACCTCGCCGATCCGTCGCTATCCGGACCTGCTGCTGCACCGCGCGGTCAAGCACATCCTCAAGCGCCGCAAGCCGAAGAGCTTCTCCTACAGCCACGAACAGATGGAGGCCCTGGGCCTGCACTGCTCGATGACCGAGCGGCGCGCCGACGAGGCCACCCGCGATGTCAGCAGTTGGCTCAAGTGCGAGTTCATGAGCCACCGCGTCGGCGACACCTTCGAGGGCGTGGTCAGCGCGGTGACCGCGTTCGGGTTGTTCGTCGATCTCAGCGGGCTCTACATCGACGGCCTGGTGCACATCTCCACGCTGGGTGAGGAGGCCTATCAGTTCGATCCCAAGGCCCAGCGTCTGGTCGGTCGTCGCAGTGGCCATGCCTACAGCCTGGGCCAGCCGATCCGGGTGCAGGTGGCGAGGGTGAATCTCGAGGAACGCAAGATCGACCTGGTACCGGCCTCGCCGGCTTCGGCGCGCAGTTCAGAGCCGGTTCAGCGCGGTCGCGCACACTCTTCGCCAGGTTCCACTGCGCATCGCACTCCTGCCAAGGGGCATCCCCCGAAGCCGCAGGGAACCTCGCGCAATCCTTCGAATTCCAGGCGTTCCAGTAAAAAGCGGAGATAGACCGATGCAACAAACCCTCAAGCCTCTTGCGCTGGTATTGGCCGTGGCCACTTTGGCTGGCTGTGCCGGTGATCCGAATCGCGACAAGAAGATCGGCGTCGGTGTTGGTGCCGTGCTCGGTGGCGTGATCGGTCGTCAGGTGAGCGGCGCCGACGGCGCGCCCATTGTCGGCGCGGTGGTCGGCGCACTGGCGGGTGGCGCGGTGGGTGGCTACATGGATCGCCAGCGCCGCGAACTGGAAGCCAAGCTAGCCGACGAGGCGCGCCGCAAGGAGCTGGTCATTACGCAGATCGCGCCGGACACGCTGAAGATTGGCGTCGCCAGCGATGTCTCCTTCGACACCGGCTCCGCGCAGATGTCTGCTGCGGCGCTGACCACCTTTGCCAAGATCGCTGGCACCTTGAAGAGTTTCGACCAGACGGTGGTGCACGTGGTTGGTCACACCGATACTGTCGGCAGCAGTGCCTACAACCAGACGCTGTCGGACCAGCGCGCCGCCAGCGTCGGAACCTATCTGGCCGGTCAGGGGCTGCCCGCCGGGCGCATCCGCGAAGAAGGGCGTGGCGAGCGAGAACTGCTGGTGCGTACGGGCGACAATGTCGCGGAGCCGCGCAACCGGCGCGTGGACATCGTCATCAAGGCGGTGGTCGAAGGTAACGAGCAGTCAGCCTGGATGCCGCCCCCCTATCTGGGTGGTTGAAGCGGGTTTCGACGAACTGGCGATGAGACGCCGCGCTGATCAGCGCGGCGTTTTTGTTTCTGCGCAATTTCTTGGCTTGAAGTGCCTTCTGCCTTGCTGTTTGGTTGAGAGCTGCACGTTGGGAGGCACTGCTGGCTCGCGCCTTCGCCAGTCATCTGGAAGTTATAGGTGCTCGCCGGCAACAACTCAGCGGATGTAATTGAACAGCGTGAGCCCCTGAACTTTGGCGAACACCGCCTGCGCCGCCTGCAGGCCGGTGGTCTGCAACTGCAGTTTGCTGATGGCTTCGGCGTAGTCGATGTCGCGGACATCGGACAAGGTGGTCTGCAACTGCTCGTCCAGCGCCGCGAGCTGGGATTCCACTTCATCGAGCGAGGCTAGCCGCGTGCCCACCGAGCTGCGGATGCCGGAGAGATGGTTCATGCCGGCGTCCAGCGCGCTAAGCGCACTGCTGCGTAGTGTCTGCGCCTGCGCGCGCTCGGCGTCGGAGGAAACCGGCGCCTTGACGGAGCTGATGACCGCGCGTAGCTGCGTGAACAGATCCTGGTTGCCGCCGGGGCTCAGGCTCAGGCTGTCGCCGTCGGCAGGGGTTCCTTTCAGATTCAGCCGCACGCCGGGCAGGCTGAGGGAATCCCCGGGCGTATAGCTGCCGGACTGCACCAAGCTGCCGTCGGCGGCGCGCGCCTCGTACTGTCCACTGCTAAAGCTCAGCGTTAGCGCCTGCGCGTCGCCGGCGGCCGAGTCCAGGCTGGCAACCGACAGCGTGCCGCTGTTGCCACTCGCCGGCTGGACCTGCATGCCGGTACGGATGCGCAGGAACACCGCGTCCCCCGAGTCGCCATCGGCCATGCGGGTGCCGGGGCCGATCGGCAGCTCGCGGGGTTGCTGGTCGCCGTGGTAACTGACGCTGCCGGCGCTGACTGCGAACGGCGCGTCGCCATCGCGGCTGCCGGCGAACAGATGATGACCAGTGCCGTCGTCGGTGTTGGCAAGATCGACCAGACGCGCGTAGAGCTGCTCAAGCTCGGAGGCGATCTGGCTGCGGTCGTCGCTGCTGAGGGCGGCGCTGTTGGCCTGCAAGGCCAGTTCGCGAACCCGGGTCAGGTTGTCGTCCACGGCGCCCAGTGTGGATTCCTCCACCGACAGCCGGTGACGCAAGGTGGTGACGTTGTCTCCGAGTCGCGCGTGCGCGGCCTGCGCGCTTTCCAGGGACAAGGACTGGGCCATGCCGGAGGGATTCTCGCCCGCGGTGCGGAACTTGCGCTCCGAGCTGATTCTCTGCTGGGTGAGCGCCACCTCGGCCTGCTTGTTCAGCAGGCTGGTTACGCTGGCGTTGTGGACGCCGAGAGTGGACAGTCGCATGGCGGCTAGCTCCTGGCGGCGGCGAGCAGCGACTCGAAGGCGGCGCTGGCGGTGGCGATGACCTGGGCGGCGGCCTGATAGGCCTGCTGGTAGCGGATCAGGTTGGCGGCCTCCTCATCAAGGTTGACGCCAGACAGGGAGTCGCGCTCGCTTTGCGCCTGCGCCTGCAGGGCCTCGGCGGCGGTCTTGGCGATGCCGATCCGTTCCGCCGTCGAACCGATCTGGGTGACCAGATTGCTGTTGGCGGAGACCAGGCTGCTGGTGCCGCCGTCCAGCAGCTTCTGGCTCGACAGACCAGACAGCGCCAACGCATTGCGGTTGTCGCCGCTGCCGGCGGCGGTAGGCGCGAGGCTGAAACTGTCGCCAGCGGCCGGGATGCCGCTGAGGTTCAGGCTCCAGCCATTGGCGCCGATCGGGTCGCCGGCGCTCCAGGTCTGGTCCGGGCCGCCGTTGACGGAGTAGGTCGTGGCACTGGTGAACACGATGCTGGCCGGACTCCGCAGCGCGGAGTTGGCGGCATCGGTCACGCTGAAGGTGCCGGGTTTGGCGCTGCCGGTATTGCTCAGGCTGGCGCTCGCACTTAGAGGGCTGGCGGCGGCCAGTCCGGCGCCGTCTCCCAGGCTGACTTTCAGCGCCGCCGAGGCGTCGCGGGTCGGTGACAGCCGGTACCGGTCACCCTCGCTGGCGCTGCCGCTGACGACCAGGGAGAGCCCTTCGGCGGTGAACGGATCCTGGGCGGTGCCACTGCCATTCAAGGAAACTGCGGCGCCGGTGCTGGCGCGACTCAACTGCCAGTTGCCACCGCTGTAGCTCAGCAGGTAGTCACCGCCGGAGAGGGCGCCGCTGTCAGCGATCCCCAATTCCACCTGGGCGCTGCCGGTGTTGCTGTTGGCGGCCAGTACCTGGCCTTCGATGGAGGTGAACAGCGGCGCGCCGCTGTTGCCATTGAGGTCCGCGCCCTGCGCCTGAATCGTGTTGACGCTGTCGCTGACCGTGACCGCCATGCGACCGAGCTTTTCCAGCGCCGGGTCGATCAGCTCGCGGCGCGCATCGAGCAGACCGCCGATCACGCCGCCGGAGAGCTGGCTGCCGCCGGCGATTTCGATCCGGTCGGGACGGAAGCTGTCGGTGTTGGTCGCCAGCGGGATGGCGGTCTTGCCGACCACCAGTGGCTGTCCGGAGCCGGTGTAGAGGTTGAGGCTGCCGTCGTCCTGCTGCACGGTGCTCACCTTCAACTGGCCGGCGATGTCCTGCACCAGCTTGTCGCGGCTGTCGAGCAGGTCGGGCGAGGCGTTGGAGCCAGCGGTGGCGATGCGCTCGTTGAGCTTGGCCAGCGCCTCGGTCTGGTCGTTGAGAGTGCCGACCGCGATGCGTAGACGCTGGTCGATCTCCGAGTCCAGCGAAGACAGTTCGCCGTGCAGGCTGTTGAAGCGGTCGGCCAGTGACTGGGCGGCGCCCAGGGTGCTCTGACGCACTGCGGTCGAGGTCGGGTCGGCCGCCAGGTCGGACAGCGAGGAAAAGAAGCCGTCGAGGCTGGAGGAGAGCCCGGTGTCGGGGTCCGACAACAGGCTGTCTACCCGCTGCGCCAAGCCGTCGAAGCTACTGAGTCGCGCGGTCTCGCTGCTGTTGCGCACCAGCCGGGTTTCCAGCAGGGCGTCGTTGAGACGGCGGGTGAGATCGACGCTGACGCCACCGCTGCTGTCGAATCGGCCGACACGCGCCGACTGCTCGATGCGCTGTCGCGAGTAATTGGGGGTGTTGACGTTGGCGACGTTATGGCTGGTCACCTCCAGGCCGCGCTGCGCGGCCAGCAGCGCGGAGGACCCGATGTTGAGGATGTCAGCCATGTCGTCTCACTTCATGCGCAACAGGCTGGCCGCCTGCTGGGCGTTTTCATCAGCGGACTTCATCGCGCGTGTCTGCAGCTCGAAGTTCCGGGCCAGCTCGATCATCGTCACCATCGACTCGGCGATGTTGACGTTGCTGCTTTCCAGAGCGCCGGAGACCACCTTCGCACCGCTGCTGGTCTCCAGTGGCGGGCTGCCCTCGCGGGCGAAAAACAGGCTGTCGCCGGCTCTCGCCAACTGTGTCGGCTCGGCGTGGACGATCTTGAGCCGTCCGACCGTCACCGCGGTACCGCTGGTCTGCCCCAGTGGGATCACCGAGACGCTGCCGTCGCTGCCGATGCTGAGTTGGGAGTTGGGAGGAATCTGGATGCTTCCGCCTTCGCCCAGCACCTCCTGACCCCCGCGGGTCCTCAGCAGGCCGTCGGCATCCACCTGCAGCTCGCCGGCCCGGGTATAGGCCTCGCGGCCGTCCGCGGCCTGCACCGCCAGCCAGTCGTTGGCAGCCAACGCCACGTCGAGTTCACGGCCGGTGCTGAGCAGGGTGCCGGCCCGGTTGTCGATGCCGGCCTCCAGACTGCGGGCGTTGAAGCGGCTGTCGAAGCCCTCGCCACGCACCTGCAGGGCCTCGGCTACCACCAGATCGGCCTTGAAGCCGGTGGTGCTGGCGTTGGCCAGGTTGTGGCTGTTGGCGGCCTGCGCGCGCAGGGTCTGGGTGGCGCCGGACAGGGCGACGTAGAGGGCGCGGTCCATGGCTCAGTGCGCTCCTGCGCGGCGGTCAGTGCTAGCGGATGTTGATGATGGTCTGGGTGATCGAGTCGCTGGTCTGGATCATCTGCGCGTTCGCCTGGAAGTTGCGCTGCGCGGTAATCATGTTCACCAACTGCGCGGTGAGGTCGACATTGCTGGCCTCCAGCGCGCCCGACTGCACCTGGCCGAAGGAGCCGGTGCCGGCCGAACCCATCAGTACCGGACCGGAGTCGATGGTCTCGGCCCAGGCGGTGTCGCCAAGCTGCTTGAGCCCCTGGGCATTGCTGAACATCGCGAGTGCCACCTTGCCGAGCGCAATCTTCTGACCGTTGGAGTAGGTGCCCTCGACCACCCCCTCGTCGCTGATGTTGAGTCCGGTCAGCTCGCCGGCGGCGTAGCCGTCCTGGGTCAGGCGGGAGACAGTGAAGTTGCTGCCGTACTGGGTGAGCTTGTCGATGTCCATGCTGAGATTGAGCGGGGTGGCGCCATTGCTTGGCGTCACCGTCGCCAGGCTCAACTGGCCGCTGGCGGGGGAAGTGAGCGCGCCGGTGCCGGAAAACTGGATGGTCTGCGCGCTGCCGACCTCGGTGCCGTCGACGGTGACATGCACATCCCAGGCGCCAGCGGTCGCCGACTTCACGAAGTAGAGATTGGCCGGATGCGCGGTGCCCAGCGAGTCGTACAGCGTCACCGAGGTGCCCTGGTTGTAGCTGTTGGGATCGGTGGCGGAGAACGGAGTGACGGTGGGGGCGCTGGCATTGGCCGGGAGGTTGGCCACCACTTCCAGGAGAGTGCTCGCTTTCGGTGGGCTGTCGGCGGTGCCCAGGCGCAGGTCGGTCAGGCTGGCGGTATCGAAGCCGCCGCCGGTGAGGGCGGGGAACACCTGCAAACGCTGACCGGCGTTGTTCACCACATAGCCGTCATCGTTGGCGCCGAAGGCGCCGGCGCGGGTGTAGGCCACGCCCTTGTCGCTGCGCACAGTGAAGAAGCCTTCGCCGCTGACCGCGAGGTCGAGGGTGTTCTCCGTGTAATTGATGTTGCCCTGCTTGAACTGCTGGCGGATGTCCTGCAACCGGGTGCCGTTGCCGCTGGCGGTTCGCGACAGGCCGTAGGAGGTGGCGGAGAACACGTCGCCGAATTCCGCGCGGCTGTTCTTGAAGCCGATCGTATTGGCGTTGGCGATGTTGTTGGCGGTGACGTTGAGGTCGGACGAGGCGGCGTTGAGGCCGCTGAGCGCGAAGTTGAAGGACATGTGCTGCCTCCTGCGGGGAAAGGGTTCTGTTGGGGACTGACTACTGGATGCGTTCGATCTGGGACAGTGGCAGCGTGCCGATGCCACTGACTTCCACCTGCAGGCCGGAGCTGGACGGCTGCACGCCGATCACCTGGCCGAGCACGAAGGTGTTGGCGGCGACGCTGCCGCCGCTGTCGCTGCTGACCTGGGCCCGGAACTGGTACTCGCCGGCCGGCAGGCGACTGCCGTCGTCGGCCAGACCGTCCCAGGCGAAGTCGCCACGGCCGGCCGGCTGCGCGCCGTAGTCGATGTGCCGCACGACCTGGCCGCTGGCATCGCTGATGTCCACGGACAGCCAGCCCGACTGAGGTACCTCGATGGCGCCACCGACGCTGCCGCTGCTGCCCAGGCTCAACTGGTCGCCGGCCACCAGCACTTCGCGACCGACCAGGGAGGCCCCCTGCAAGGTCTGGTTGGCGGTGAGGCTGCTGGAGAGGTCGGCGAAGGCGCTGTTGAGTTCCTGCAGGCCGGAAACCTGCGAGAACTGCGCGATCTGGCCGAGGAACTGGCTGGAGTCCATCGGCTTGAACGGGTCCTGTGCCTGCAACTGCGTGGTCATCAGCTTGAGAAAGTCCTGCTGGCCGATCTCGGCCTTCTTGCTGCTTTGGGTGGCGGTGGCGAGGCCTAGCGACTCGTAACTGCCGACGCTGCTGGTCATGGGAGTCCTTTACTTACTTGCCGAGAGTGAGGGTGCGCAGCGCCAGATCCTTCGTGGTGTTGAACACCTCGATGTTGCTCTGGTAGCTGCGCGAGGCGGAGATCATGTTGACCATCTCCTCGACGACGTTGACGTTGGGCGCGTAGACGTAGCCCTCGGGGTCGGCGAGCGGATGGCCGGGTTGATAGAGCTTCTGCGGCTCGCGGCTGTCCTCGCGCACTTCCTGCACGCGCACGCCGCCGTCGACGCTCTGGAACACCGGCTCGTGGGCGCGGTACACCGCCTCCGGCGAGCCGGCGAGATTGTTGGCGTTGGCGAGATTGGAGGCGGTGGCGTTGAGGCGCACCGACTGCGCCGCCAGCGCCGAGCCGGCGACATCGAAGACCGGGAAGCGGCTCATGCGGATTGTCCGGTGATGGCGGTCATCAGCGAGCGCACCCGACCGTCGAGAAAATTGAGGCTGGCCTGGTAGCGCAAGGCCGCGTCGGCGAACTGCGCCTGCTCGATCTGGGCATCGACGGTGTTGCCGTCGGCCGAGGCCTGGAGCGGCACGCGCCACACGGTTTCGGCTTCACCGGGCTCGCCGGCCGTGCTCAGATGGCGGGCATCGCTGCCGCTCAGGCGCTCGGCGTCGGCGACCGCGGTCTGGGCCGCGAGCGCGCGCTCGAAGTCGATGTCCTTGGCCTGGAAATGCGGGGTGTCGGCGTTCGCCAGATTGCTGGCGAGCACGTCCATGCGCTGACGGCCAAGCGAAAGCGCCGCGGCGTGGACGCCGAATAGCGGGTCGGACATGGGGCACCTCCGTCAGCCAAAAGGGTCTGGTCGGAGGGGCTCCTTCAAGTCCCGTGCCTGAGGTTTTTCAGGCAGCGGTGACGGCTTCCTGTCGCGGACCTTGAACGGCCCGCCGACGAGCGCCTACTTGCGCCGGGCGGGCGGCTTTCTGGTCTTGGCGGCGGCGGCCTGGCGCTGGCGGAAGGACTCGTAGAGGCAGACCGCGGCGGCCACCGAGACATTCAGGCTCTCGATCTCGCCGACCATGGGGATGCGGACCAGCTTGTCGCAGGTCTCGCGGGTGAGCCGGCGCAGGCCATCGCCTTCGCCACCCATGACGATCACCGTGGGGCCGGTGAGGTCGACGTCGTAGATCAGCTCGTCGGACTCGCCGGCCAGGCCGGTGATCCAGTAGCCCAGCTCCTTGAGGCGCTCCAGGGTGCGGACCAGATTGGTCACCGCCACCACGGGCACCCGCTCGGCGGCACCGGCCGCGGCCTTGCGGGCCACCGGCGTCAGGCCGACCGCGCGGTCCTTGGGGATGATGACGGCGGTGACGCCCACCGCCTCGGCGGTGCGCAGGCAGGCGCCGAGGTTGTGCGGGTCCTGCACGCCATCGAGCACCAGCACCAGACGGTCCGGCGTGGCCGGCACTTCCAGCGCGTCCTCGCCCTGGAAGTCGGCTGCCGGCACCGCCGCGATCACGCCCTGGTGGCGCAGGCCGGGGGCGTAGAGGTCGAGCTGATCCTTGGAGACCGTGCGCACGGTGACCTTGCGGCGCGCGGCCAACGACAGCAGCGCGGCCATGCGCGAGTCGCGACGGGCGTCGGCGACCAGGATTTCGCGGGGTTGTTTGTCGCCGTCTTCGAGAGCGGCGGTGACGGCATGGAAGCCGCCGATATAGGTTTCGGCCATGCGCGCAGTTTAATGGCTGGCGCCGGTGGGCGCTGGATTCTTTGTTTGCCGCCTTCCTTTTGTTTGGGGGCGGAAACAGACCAAGCGTGATTGCGCCCCGCTGCCCAAGTCCCCCTCCCCCTTGCGGGGAGGGGCTAGGGGGAGGGGGAAAGCCGTGGCGGAGTGCGGTGCTTTCGCTTAGTTCTGCTGGTGTGCGGTGCTGGTGGTTCGCGCCTTCGCGCTCTGCTGGCTGCGTGCGTGGTGAGGTCTTTTTTTCGCCTCTTGGCGACTCACTTTTCTTTGCTTGTGCAAAGAAAAGTAAGCAAAAGAAAGCACACCCCTGCGTCGCGCCCCTACGGGGTACCCTGCGATGCTCGTGGCCGGGGGG
>SCVA01000046.1 GCA_004297005.1 Nevskiaceae bacterium | reverse complement strand
TGCTTGTGCAAAGAAAAGTAAGCAAAAGAAAGCACACCCCTGCGTCGCGCCCCTACGGGGTACCCTGCGATGCTCGTGGCCGGGGGGACGCGCCCGAACTCGGCGCCCTATAGGCGCCTCAAACAGGCGGGCGCTTCCATACCCCCCGTCCACTGCGCTTCTCGGCGCTTACGAAGGGGAGGGCAAGTCAAAAGCCACATCAACAGCACTCAGGCTCGTCGGCTACGCCGACCTCGCGCGAGCGAAGCGCGCGCCTGCGGTTGCTTCTGTCTTTGCGGCGGGCGAAGACCGCCGTGCTGTAGATGTTCCGGTCCCCTTCGTAGCGCCGAGAAGCGGAGGACCAAAGGGGGATAACAGCGAGCGCATGTCTGAGGCGCCTATAGGGCGCCGAGTTCGCGAGCGGCCCCTTTGGGCCGAGCATCGCAGGTTTACCCCCAAAGGGGGCGCTACGCAGGGGCCTGCTTTCTTTTGCTTACTTTTCTTTGCAGGAGCAAAGAAAAGTGAGTCGCCAAGAGGCGAAAAAAAGACCTCAGACAGCACACACAAAACAGAGCGCGAACGCGCGAACCACACACACGCAGACCAAGGCGAAAACACAGCGCTCCGCCACGGCTTTTCCCCTCCCCTAACCCCTCCCCGCAAGGGGAAGGGGAACATCCTGGCTGGCAGCTTGGCTGTCATCCTCGCCCTGCTCTTCCCCCACCCCAGCCTCGCCGCAACCAGCCCCCATCCCGAGCCCCGCAACTACACCACCACCCCCGCCTCCCCCAGCAGCCAAAGTCCCGCCGAAGCCGAGGCCAAATCCGCCGGCTGCCGCAGCTGCCATAGCGACACCGACCGGCTGTCCATGCACGCCAACCCGGCGGTGGTGCTGGGCTGCACCGACTGCCACGGCGGCAATGCCAGCATCCGGCCACCAACCGGCAGCAGCCGCGCGGAACTCGCCTATGCCGACGCCCTCAATGCCGCGCACGTGCTGCCGCTGTGGCCGGCGTCCTGGACCAGCAGCGCCAATCCGCAGTCCAGCTACACCCTGCTCAACCGCGAATCGCCGGAGTTCATCCGCTTCGTCAATCCCGGCGACTACCGGGTCGCCGATCTCGCCTGCGGCGCCTGCCACCAGCCGCTCATCGAAGCCAGCCGCCGCAGCCTGATGGCAACGGCGGCGATGTTCTGGGAGGGCGCGGCGTACAACAACGGCATCCTGCCGTTCAAGCGCTCGGTCACCGGTGAGAGCTACGCCCCGGCAAATGCGCCACGCGCCTTCCCCGACGAGACGCCGCTGCCGCTGAAGTCCGAGTTGCTGGACCGTGCCTTCAAGGCCGCCGGCGGACCGGCGCCCGATCCTTTGCTGAGCCACCTGCCCGCCGCCATCCACAACCCGGTGCCGGTGGACGAGAACATGCGCCGCAAGGGCGTGATCGAAACGCTCTACCCGCTGCCGGCCTGGGAAGTGACGCCGCCCGCCGACGTGTTCCGGGTGTTCGAACGCGGCGGTCGCAACATCAATTCGATCTTCCCGGAAACCGGCCTGCCCAATGCCCTGGGCCTGATCCAGCGCCTGGAAGAACCCGGCCGCCCCGACCTCAAGCAGTCCAATCGCGGGCCTGGCACCGGCAACCGCATCGCGGTGCCGCTGCTCAACCTGCACAAGACCCGCCTCAACGATCCGCTGCTGTGGTTCCTGGGCACCAACGATCAGCCGGGCGACTACCGCAGCTCCGGCTGTACCGCCTGCCATGTGGTCTATGCCAACGACCGCGACCCGCGCCACTCCGGCCCCTATGCGAAGTTCGGACACTCCGGCACCAGCCAGAGCAAAGACCCGACGATTCCCCGCAACGAGCCGGGGCATCCCCTGCAGCACGCCTTCACCCGCGCGATCCCCACCGCGCAGTGCATGGTCTGCCACATGCACCAGCCGAACATGTTCATGAACTCCATGCTCGGCTACACCATGTGGGACTACGAGGCCGACGCGCCGCGCATGTGGCCGGAGCAGCAGCGCTACCCCAGCGATGCCGAGATCCGTGCCATCAACCAGCGCAACCCGGAAGAAGCCGCGACCCGCGGGCTGTGGAGCGATCCGGACTTCCTCAAGGGCGTCTGGGACAAGAACCCGGAGATGAAGGACACGCAGTTTGCCGACTACCACGGCCACGGCTGGAACTTCCGCGCCGTCTACAAGCGCGACAAGAAGGGCAACCTGCTCGACGCCAAGGGCGGCCAGGTGGCCGACGACGATCCGCAGAAGTTCAAGAAGGCGGTGCATCTCTCCAGCATCCATGTCGACAAGGGCATGCAGTGCGTGGACTGCCACTTCTCGCAGGACGTGCACGGCACCGGCCACATCCAGGGCGAAGTCGCGCAGGCCATCGAGATCGAGTGCCAGGACTGCCACGGCACCGCCGACCGCTATCCGCTGCTGCGCACTTCCGGCCCGGCCGCACCAGCAGGCGGCAGCGATCTCTCACTGACGCGCGTGCAGGATGGGCGGCGAAGATTCCAATGGGTGAAGGAGTCGTGCTTTGCGAGCACGGCTCGCAACGACTCCGAACGCCCGGCCATGGATGGCCGGGCCGGGGCTCATCGCGGAGAAATGGGTCTCGCCAAGGACGGCTGCGAGAACGGCGAGCGCAAGCGCCTGATCCAGCGCAGCAGCGTCACCCCCGGCCTGGAATGGGAAATCCATCTGGTGAAGGACACGGTCACTCCCGGCCATCCGCGCTACAACGCCAAGGCGGCGCGCGCCAAGCTGATGGCGCGGGACACCCAGAAGTTCAGCTGGGGGACCGACGTCAAGGAAGGCGAGCGAGCGCACCAGGACGACGAGCTGATGTGCATCAGCTGCCACAGCTCCTGGACCACCTCCTGCTTCGGCTGCCATCTGCCGATCCAGGCCAACTGGAAGAGCGAGCGCCAGCACTTCGAGGGCGGCGAGTCGCGCAACTACGCCACCTACAACCCGCAGGTGGCGCGCGACGATTTCTTCATGCTCGGCAAGCACGGCGAGGTGAAGGGCAACCGCATCGCGCCGGTGCGCTCCTCCTCGGCGCTGGTGCTGTCGTCCACCAACAGCAACCGCGAGCGCATCTACATCCAGCAGCCGCCGGTATCGGCCGGCGGCTATTCCAGCCAGGCTTTCGCGCCGCACTACCCGCACACCGAGCGCACCACCGAAACCAAGACTTGCAGCGACTGCCATCTCTCCGAAGCCAGGGACAACAACGCCTGGATGGCCTCGCTGCTGGGCCTGGGAACCAACTTCGTCAACTTCGTCGGCTTCAATGCCTGGGCCGGCAGCAGCGCCGGCATCGCCGCCGTGCAGGTCACCGAATGGGACGAGCCGCAGGCGGTGATCGGAAGCTATCTGCACCGCTACGCCTACCCGGACTGGTACCGCGCCCACCAGGAACGCGGCGGCAAGCTCGGCAACGCGCAGCGCAACGGCAGTGGCGAGCCGGTGCGCTGTCTGCAACTGCGCGGCGAGTACCTCTACGCCGCCGAGGGCCGCAAGGGACTGCGCGCCTACGACGCGGCGAGCATCGCCAACAAGGGCTTTTCGCAGAAGCTGATCTCGGCGCCGTTCTCGCCCTTGGGCCAGGACATCCGCGTCGAGAGCGCCGACGCCCGCTGCGTGGCCCTGCCCACCAACCAGCCGATCGCGCCCTGGCGCAACGCTACCGCCCAGGCACGCGAGGACAATCTCGAACAGCCCATGCACCCGATCTACCACTACGCGCTGGTGGCGGACGCGGTCGAGGGCCTGATCCTGGTCGACGTCGATACCCTGCAGGACGGCGAGCCGCGCAACAACTTCTTGAAACGCGCGCTGACCTGGAACGCCAACGGCGTGCTCAAGGGCGCGCGGCATCTGGCCATCGCCGGCTCGCGCGTCTACCTGATCGCCGACGCCGGCCTGGTCACGCTCGATCTCGATCAGCCCTTGCAGCCGAAGCTGGAGAGCGTGCTGCCGCTGGAAGACGGCCGCGGTGTGGCCGTGCAGTTCCGCTACGCCTTTGTCATCAGCGCGCGCGGACTGGAAGTGTTCGACCTCAGCCGGCCGGCGCAGCCGGTGCCGGTGGCGCTGCTGCCGCTCGCCGACGCGCGCCGCGTCTACCTCGCCCGCACCTATGCCTACATCGCCGCCGGCGCCGAGGGCCTGGTGATCGCCGACGTGCAGAACCCCGAGCAGCCGCGCATCGAGCAGCGCACCACCGCCGAGGGCCGCCTGCGCGGCGCCAACGACGTGGTGATCGGCACCACCAATGCCAGCCTGTTTGCCTATGTCGCCGACGTCAGCGGCCTGCAAGTGCTGCAACTGACCGCGCCGGACACGCAGCCGAAGTTCTACGGCTTTTCGCCCGAGCCCAAGCCGCAGTGGATTGCGACCTGGCCCAGCGAACAGCCGCTGCTGGCGCTGAGCAAGGGCCTGGATCGCGACCGCGCTGTCGATGAAACCGGGAACCAGATCGCGGTTTTCGGCCGAATCGGCTCGCGACCCTTCACCCGCGCCGAGATGGAGCGCCTATTCTTGGATGCAGACGGCAAACCCTGGTTCGTCAGCGACGAGCCAGAGCACTAAAACGCGGCGCATTCGCCGCAATGGGGGACAGCATGAGCAAGCAGCAGTCTCGACGACGCATCATGGCAGTGCTGGCACTGTCACTCGCTCCCTGTTGGAGCTGGGCCGCGGATCATGCCGACGCGCCCAGCTCGACACTCGATCCCTCGGCCGACATCACCGATGTCTTCGTGTTTCGCGAGGGTGGGCGCCTGGTCGGCGCGATCTGCTTCGGCGGCGTGCCGGTGCCACGCGCGCGGGTGGACGGCCCCACCGGCCGCTACGACCCGAACGTGCTGTTCAGCTACGAGATCGACCTCAACGGCGACACCCAGCCCGAGCACGAGATCCTGATCCGCTACGGCCGCAACGCCAAGGGCGAGGCCGGCGTGCAGTTTGAGAACCTGCCGGGGGCCGGGGCCAAGTTCGTCTCCGGGCCGGTGGAGAAAGTCATCAGCGCGCCCAGCGGCCTGCGTGTCTACACCGGTCTGCGCGACGACCCCTTCTTCTTCGACTTCGTCGGCTTCACCGCCACGCTCGCCAGCTTCAACTCCAGCGACAAGCCCAAGGGCACGCTGATGTTCGACAACGCCCGCGACTCTTTCGCTTTCCGCAATCTCACCGCCATCGTCTTCGAGATGGACCCGACCCTGGTGGTGCCCGAGCCGGGTAAGCTGGTGCGAGTCTGGGCCACTGCCAATCGTCTGGTCGGGAGCAGCCCATGAAGATCCAGCCCGGATTCACCGGCGGCCTGCTGGCCGCCTGCCTGCTCGCCGCCTGCGGTGGTGGTGGCGGCGATGGCGGCACCGGTGGCAGCTCCGGCGGCGCCAGCAGCGGTGGCGGCAGCAGTGGCGATTTCAGCTTCTCGACCCAGCCCCGCTCCGCCTACGCCCGGGTCGATCGCATGGGTCAGCCGGTAGTCGCAACGGTGCTGCTGCACACCGAGGACAAGGACCACTTCAATGGCACTGATCCCTCCGAGGACGGCGACTTTTCCTCGCTGATGCTGGAGCGTCTGGAAGAGCTGCACATCGGCCTCGACGACGCGCTGATCGCCAAGGGCATCACCCCTTGCGCGCTGGATGTCTGCGCGCGCCAGGTGGTGAACAAGATCATCCCCGACACCTTGCAGCTCGATCTCGCGCAGCCCGACGGCTTCCCCAACGGCCGCCGCTTCGAGGACGTCACCGTCGACCGCATCCTGTCGATGGCGTTGGCCGACACCACCACGCCGGGTGATTGCTACGGCCATCCCTGCGATGTCCGCGCTTTCGAGAACCTGCCCAACAACCCGACCCGCAACGAGTCGCCGTTCCTGGCGCAGTTCCCGTATCTGGCAGCGCCGCATCCGCCACCGTGAACCCGGCCCGGCTACTGCTCGGCGCCGCTCTGGCGCTGGGCTTGTCCGGCTGCCAGCCATCGGCACCGGTCGCCCCCGTGGCCGGCGCCGCAAGCGAGCCGGCGCCGGCCTGGAGTTATGACGACGAGCGGCGGCGCAGCGAGGCCGCGGTCAGCGAGGCGCGCGCCGCCCTAGCGCGGGGGCCGGTCGCCTGGCCGCAGTGGGAGACCCTGGCACGCGCGCAGCTGGCGCTGGCGCAGCTCAGCGGCGACTACCGGCTCTACACCGCCGCGGAGCAGTCGCTGCAACAGGCCTTCGATCTGGCCGGCGCCGGCAGCGGCCCCTTCCTGGCGCGCGCCCGCTACAACTACACCGTGCACCGGCTGGACCGGGTCGCCGCCGATCTCGATGCCGCCGAGCGCGAGAGCAATCCCGACCGCGCCGCAATCCTCGGCCTGCGCGCCGATCTCGCCTTCCAGCGCGGTGACTACCCGGCGGCGCTCACCGGCTATCGCGCCGCGCTGGAGTTGCGCGAAGACGTCCAGGGCCTGGTGCGGCTGGCGCTCTGGCAGGGCCATATGGGGCATCTCAGCGAGGCCCTGGCGCTGATGGACCGTGCCGAACGCATCGACCATGGCGACTCCCCGCATCCGCGTGCCTGGCTGGCGCTGCAACGCGGCCTGCTGGCGCTGCACCGCGGCCGCTGGGATCTGGCGCTGGCGCATTACCAGCACGCCCTGCGCCTGCTGCCCGGCTGGTGGCTGGCGCGCGAGCACGTCGCCGAGATCCACGCGCTCCAGGGCCAGACCGAGCTGGCCTTGCAGGAATACGCGGCGGTGATCGGCGACACCGGCAGCCCCGAGTTCATGGACGCCAGCGCCCGGCTGCTGCGCGAGCGTGGCGACGCGGCCGCCGCCGCTCCCTGGATCGCCCGCGCCCGGGCCTTGTACGAGGAAAGGCTGGCGCAGCTGCCGGAGGCCACTTACGGCCACGGCCTCGACCACTATCTGCAATTCGGCAGTCCGGCTGAGGCGCTGGCGCTGGCGCGCCGCAACCAGGCGCTGCGCCCCAACGGCGAGGCCAGCATCAAGCTCGCCGCCGCCCTGCTGAACGCCGGGCAGCCGGCCGAGGCGCTGCGCTGGTTGCGGCAGACGCTGGACAGCGGCTGGCGCAGCGCCGAGCTGCACGCCACCGCCGCCCGCGCCGCCGCCGCCAACGGCGAGTTGGCCGAGGCGCGCGAGCAGGCGCGTCTGGCCAAGGCGCTCAACCCCAAGTCAGGGCATCAGTACGGGCTACCGGAGCTGCCGCCGCCAGTGTCCACGGCAGCCCTCGCTACGCAACGAGGCGGCGAATGATCCCGATCAGTGCTCAGCCATTGGCCGTCACCGAGACTGGCCCGCGGTCTTGAACCCGGAGTGCAGCCCATGTCGTCCACCCCCCTCATTCTGGTCATCGCCGACCGCAGCCTGCCCCAGCCCTCGCCGGCCTTGCAGCGGGCGGCACTGCTGGCGCGACACGGTGGCGTCAGCCTGCAGGTACAGCTCTTCGACTACCACGCCGCAGTCACCGCACTGGGGCGGGTCAGCGCGGCGCTGGAACACGCGGCGCTGGAGCACTACCGGCATCAGGGTGAGCAATGGCTCCAGGCGGCGGTCGCCAGCCTCAATCAGGCGCCACTGCAAATCGGCACCCAGCTGGTCTGGGGCGAGCCCCTGCACCGGCAGATACTCGACCAGATCGAGAAACTGCAGCCGCTGCTGGTCATCAAGGACGTGCACTACGAGCCGCTGCTGCAACGCCTGCTGCCCGACCCCCTGGACTGGAAGCTGCTGCGGCTCTGTCCGGTGCCGCTGATGCTGGTCAACCACGCCGCCAGCCCGGAGCTGCGGCGGGTGATCGCGGCGGTGGAGCCGGTGGCGCCCGAGCACCGCGCCGGCCAGCTCAACCAGCGGGTGGTGCAGGCGGCGCGCCAGCTCTCCGAGCAGAGCGGCGCCGAACTGCATCTCGCCTATGCCTATGAGGGGCTGCGCGGAGACCAGCTCGGCGCCGCCGGCCTGGCGCGGGAAACCGTCGCGGGGCTGTATGCCGAACTGCGCGAGGACGCCGTCGCCCGTTTTCAGGCCTTTGCCCGGGAACAGGGCATCGCCGAAGAACATTGCCACCTCTTGCAGGGCGCGCCGGCCGAGGCGCTGGCCGGCTTGGCCAGCAACACCCAGACCGACCTCCTGGTGATCGGCACCGCCCGCCGCGAAAGCCTGGAACACAGCCTGTTCGGCAGCACCGCCGAGCGCATCCTGACCGCCGCCGGCTGCGATGTGCTGGCGGTGCAGCCAGAGCCGGCCGCGGGTCAGGTCTAGCTAGCTTCGCGGCCCAGCTTCCGCAGCCTTGCCAGCCAGCGCTGGCGACGGCCGGCATTGCCCTCGACCAGGCCGATCAGACTGGCGCGCACCGGGCTGATGCCGACAAAGCCGAGGATGTTGCGTTCCAGGTTCTTCAGGCTATGGGCGCGGTAGTACCAGCGGTACATCAGCGCCGGCATGCCCATGGTCACCACCAGCCGCGCCGAGCGGCCTTTCAGCTTCTTCTGCCAGCCCTGCGCCTCTCCGGGCGCGGCCACCGCAAAGCCCGGCCGCGCCACCTGTTCGAGAAAGCCCTTGAGCAGGGCCGGCATAGACCCCAGCCAGAGCGGATACAAGATCACCAGATGCTCGGCCCAGGCCAGCGCCTGCTGGGCCTCGCGGATCGCCGGCACCGGCTCGCCCTGCTGCCAGTCCTGGGCCGAGCGCAACAGGGGGAAGTCCAGCTTCGCCACCTCGATCCGCCGCAGCTCGTGTCCCGCCTCACTAGCGCCATTCGCATAGGCCTCGGCCA
The DNA here is from genome assembly GCA_004297005.1 of Nevskiaceae bacterium. Lineage (GTDB taxonomy): Bacteria > Pseudomonadota > Gammaproteobacteria > Nevskiales > Nevskiaceae > Stagnimonas. The sequence goes on along the minus strand of SCVA01000046.1, from coordinate 90,741 downwards.
GTGCGTGGCCGTAGTGACTCTGGCCGGCGTCAGGATGACCCTGGACGATGAGGATGCGCTTGCCCATGTCGTGACCCGCAAAGCCCCGGATTGTGGGCCTTCAGCCTCATCCTCCAGCGCCCGTCTCTCATTGACCTGCGTCAGGCCGGCGCCAGCGTCCCGCCACGGCCAACAGCAGGGGGATTAGCGCGGCGCCGGCAAGACAGGCGAGCAACACCGTCAGGCTAGGCGCTTCGAAGCGGAACAGTCGCCGAGCGGCCGGCACATACAGCACCACCGCCAGCGCCAGCAGCGCGCCCAGGCTGATACCAGCCAACAACCAGTTCGGCTGCCGCAGTCTCGCCCGCAGCCCACCAACCGCCGCGCGGTTGCCACCCAGCAGGGCGAGATTGCCCAGAACCAGCACGATGAAACCCGCGCCGCGCACCAGCTCCGTGGAACCGCCCTGCGCGCGCACCGCGAGCACCGTCAGCCAGACCAGCAGCAGCACCAGAGAGCCGCGCAACAGGCTGGTCCAGAGAGTGCGGACATCGAACAGCCGGGTGTCGCGCCGGCGCGGTGGCCGGCGCATCGCCGCCGGGTCACCGGGCTCGGCCTCGAAGGCCAGCGAGCAGGCGGGGTCGATGATTAGCTGCAAAAAGGCGATGTGCGCCGGCAGCAGCAACAAGGGCCAGCCAAGCAGGATCGGCAACAGTGACAAGCCGGCGATGGGAATGTGCACGGCGATGATGTAGGCCACCGCCCGGCGCAGATTGTCGAAGATGCGCCGGCCCAGGCGCACGGCGTGGACGATGGAGCTGAAGTCGTCGTCGGCCAGGACCAGATGCGCGGCCTCGCGGGCGACATCGGTGCCGCGCCCGCCCATGGCGATGCCGATGTCGGCGGCCCTTAGCGCCGGGGCATCGTTGACGCCGTCGCCGGTCATCGCCACCACCTCGCCAGCCTGTTGCAGGGCGCGCACGATGCGCAGCTTGTGCTCGGGGCGGGCGCGGGCGATCACGCTGCAACGCGCCAGCGCGGCGGCCAGGCCGGCCTCGTCCAGGGTTTCGATCTCGGCGCCGCCCAGCACTCTCTGGGGCTCGGCGAGGCCGGCTTCGGCGGCGATGTGGCTGGCGGTCTCGGCGTAGTCGCCGGTGACCATCAGCACCCGAATGCCGGCCTCGCGAAAGGCCGCCACCGAGGCCGGCACGCCAGCGCGTAGGGGATCGCTCAGGCCCAGCAGGCCGAGAAACTCGAAGGCGAAGTCGTGCAGGCTGGGCGGCAGCGGCGTGGCCGCCAGCGACACATCCTGCTCGCCATGGGTGAGGCGGGCGCGGGCCACCGCCAGGACCCTTAGCCCCGAGGCCGCCAGCGTCCGCGCCTGCGCGTACACCGCCTCGGCCTGCGCGGCGTCCAGATGGCAGAGCTCGACGATGGCCTCCGGCGCGCCCTTGGCTGCCACCGTGCGCTCGCCGCCGCGCCGCGCTTCCCAGACCTGCGACATCGCCGGCAGCGCCGGTGCCAGCGGGTATTCGCGGGCGAGTTGCCAGTCGGCGTGCAGATGCTCCGCCTCCACCAGCCCGCCCAGGCCCAGGGCATGGATGGCGCGCTCCATGGGGTCGAAAGGATCGCGGCGGGTGGCGAGTATCGCGAACTCGACCAGGGCATGGGCCGCCTCCGGCAAGGGCTCGCTGCCGACCACGAGCCGCTCGCCGCCGGCTGGCACGAGGGTGCGCACGGTCATGCGGTTTTCCGTCAGCGTGCCGGTCTTGTCGACACAGAGCACGGTCGCCGCACCCAGGGCCTCGATGGCGGCGGTGCGGCGGGTCAGCACCTGCCGCCGCGACATCCGCCAGGCGCCCAGCGCCAGGAAGACCGTCAGCACTACCGGGAATTCCTCCGGCAGCAGCGACATCGCCAGCGCCAGTCCGGCGAGCAGACCTTGCAGCCAGGTGCCGCGGGTATAGCCCAGCACCAGCGCCACCAGCAGACTCAGCAGCAGCGCCAGCGGCGCCAGCCGGCGCACCACGCCATTGGTCTCCTGCTGCAGGCGGGTGGGCTGCTCCTCGATGCCGCGCAGGGCCTGACCGATACCGCCGAGCGCGGTCTTGGCACCGGTGGCGACCACCCGCGCCACGCCGGTGCCGCTGACCACCAGGCTGCCGCTGAACACCGAGGCACTGCCCTCACCACCTGGCGCGCTCGGCAGCGCCGCAGGATCGGCACGCTTGAGCACCGCCAAGGCCTCGCCGGTGAGCAGGGACTCGTCGACGCGCAGGTTGCGGGCGTCAATCAGCAGTGCGTCGGCCGCCACACGGTCACCCTCGGAGAGCACCAGCAGATCACCAGGCACCACCTCGCGGCCGGCGATGCGCCGGCGCTGACCATCGCGGATCACCAGGGCGCGCGGGCTGCTGAGTTCGCGCAAGGCCTCCAAGGCGCGCTGGGTGCGCTGCTTCTGCACGAAGGTGATGCCGATGATCAGGGCCAGCGCCACCAGCAGCAGCGCTGTCTCTCCCGGCTCACCCAACATCAGATACACCGCGCCGCAGGCACTCAGCAACAGGAACATCGGCTCGCGCAGCATCTCGTAGGCGACCCAGGTCCAGCCGCGTGGGCGGTCGCGGACCTGCTCGTTGGGGCCCAAGCGCGCCAGGCGCTCGGCGGCTTCGGCGCTACTGAGACCGCCGTTCTGTTCTGCGTCCACGAAACGAAATCCGGGAGGGGCCAGTACGTCGCAGCTTAGACCGCCGAGCCAGCACCGGGCTTGACCACGATCAACCGCCGGCACGAACCGGCGCCGATCTTGTACATACTGGCCGGGTGAACCCGCCTCCCGAGCCCAGTCGATGAACCTGGCCCTGCCCGCGGGCAGCCATTGGCTGCTGGCGCTGGACCTCTTGCTGGTGCTGCCGACGGTGGCGCACGTGCTGCTGCACAAGCGCGATCCGCGCTCGGCCTGGGGCTGGATCGCGGTCTGCGCGCTGTTCCCGCTGGCCGGTCCGGCGCTGTACTGGCTGTTCGGCGTCAACCGCATCGAGCAGCGGGCGCGGCAACTGCTGGGCACCGAGGCGGTCATCCACGCTCAGACCCAGGCGCAAGACTCGCTGTTCGGCTCACTGCCCGACGCCGAAAGCCGGGAACTGCGCGAGTTGGTGCGGCTGGGCAGCGCGCTCACCGGCCGGCCGCTCACCACTGGCAACCGCATCACTCCGCTGCGGGACGGCGACGAGGCCTATCCCGCGATGCTGCGCAGCATCGCCGAGGCCAGGCACACCCTGCACCTGGCCAGCTACATCTACCTGGGCGACGCCTGCGGCGAGGAGTTCGCGCTCGCACTGGCCGCAGCCCAGGCACGCGGTGTGCGCCTGCGGGTGCTGCTCGATGGCGCCGCCAATGCCTGGTACCGGCCACGCGCCAGCCAACTGCTGGCGCGTCACGGCATTCAGGCAGCCCTGTTCCTGCCGCCGCGCTGGTTCCCGCCCCTGCTGCACCTGAACCTGCGCAACCACCGCAAACTGCTGATCGCCGACGGCGAGATCGCCTACACCGGTGGCATGAACATCGCCGGCTACCACCGCGGCGAAGCGGGCCAGCCCGCCGAGGTCACCGACCTGCACTTCCGGATCGAAGGGCCGCTGGTCGCGCAGCTCGAACAGGTGTTCCTCGCCGACTGGCATTTCGCCACCGGCGAGGCCACGCCGGTTGCGGTCGCTACCGGACCGGCGGCCGGCGGCCAGGCGCTGGCACGCGCCGTCACCGACGGACCCAACGAGGAGCTGGATCGGCTGCTGATGTTGCTGCTGGGCGCGCTCGCCAATGCGCATCAGCGGGTGTGGATCATGACTCCCTACTTCCTGCCCACCGCGCCGCTGATCGGCGCACTGCAGTCGGCGGCGCTGCGCGGTGTCGATGTCTGCCTGGTGCTACCGGCAAAGAACGACCAGCCCTGGATGACCTGGGCCACCCGCAATGTGCTCTGGCAACTGCTAGACCGCCAGGTACGGGTGCTGGAACGGCCCGGCCCGTTCGCGCACAGCAAGCTGCTGCTGGTAGACGACTACTACCTCCAATTCGGCTCGGCCAATCTCGACCAGCGCAGTCTGCGTCTCAACTTCGAGCTGGTGGTGGAAAGCTACGACCGCGCGCTGGCCGCCTGGGCGGCGGCGCACTTCGAGGAGTTGCAGGCGGTCTCGCGGCCAATCAGCCGCGCCGAACTCGACGCCCGTCCACTGCCGCAGCGCCTGCGCGACGCGCTGTGCTGGCTGATGTCGCCCTATCTCTAGCCGTGAGCCGACCATGACGCAGCGCGTGATCGCGATGGTGCTGGAACAAGCCGGCGGCCCGCTGCAGCGGCGCTCGCTACCGCTACCGGTACCGGCCGCGAACCAGGTGCTGATCGAGGTCACCGCCTGCGGCGTCTGCCGCACCGACCTGCACCTGCTCGACGGCGAGCTGCCGGAGATTCGCTACCCGCGCATCCCCGGCCACCAGGTGGTCGGCCGGGTGCTGACCTCGGGCCGCGCGGTGCAGGGCCTGGTCGCCGGCAGCCGCGTCGGCCTGCCCTGGCTGGGCCACACCTGCGGCCACTGCGGCTATTGCCTGGAAGGCCGCGAGAACCTCTGCGACGCGGCGCTGTTCACCGGTTACCAGCTCGACGGCGGCTATGCCACGCACTGCCTGGCCGAGGCCGACTACGTGTTCCCGCTGCCCGAGGGCTATGGCGATCTGGAAGTCGCCCCGCTGCTCTGCGGCGGCCTGATCGGCTACCGCGCGCTGCGTCTCTGCGGCGAGCCCAAGCGCCTAGGCCTGTACGGCTTCGGCGCCGCCGCGCATGTGATCGCCCAGCTGGCGCGCTGGCAGGGCCGCGAGGTCTACGCCTACACCCGCCCCGGCGATGTCGCCGCGCAGGGCTTTGCCCGCGAGCTGGGGGCGGTCTGGGCCGGCGGCTCCGATGAGCGCGCGCCGGTGACGCTGGACGCGGCGATCATCTTCGCCGCCGACGGCGCCCTGGTGCCGATCGCCCTGCAGGCGGTGCGCAAGGGTGGCCGCGTGGTCTGCGGCGGCATCCACATGAGCGAGATTCCGGCCTTTCCCTACGCCTGGCTGTGGGGCGAGCGGCAACTCCTGAGCGTCGCCAATCTCACCCGCGACGACGCCCGCGAGTTCCTGGCGCTGGCGCCGCAGGTGCCGGTGCGCACCCAGGTGCAGGTCTATCCGCTGGAGGCGGCCAACCAGGCGCTCGCCGACCTGCGCGCCGGCCGCCTGCTGGGCGCGGCGGTGCTGGACTGCAAGCGACCCGGCTGAGCGTCTGACGATCAACCGCCGGCGGTGTGCCGGTAGAGCGTCCAGAGCGCGCCGAAATAGGCCAGCACCATCAGCACACTGCCCGGCTCCAGCATCTGGTAGCGCCCCTTGACGCGATAGACGATGGCGGCGAGGCCCAGACTGGTCAGCAGCACTGCGAACAGCCCGGTCAGCGCATGACCACGGTCGATCGCCGCAAACAGATTGCCCGGCTGCGCCAGATCCAGCGGCAGGAAGATCGCCATGTTGAAGGCGTTGGAGCCAAACAGATTGCCCACCGCGAGATCCAGCGCGCCGAGTCGCACCGCCGCCAGCGAGGCGGCGAGTTCCGGCAGCGAAGTGGCCAGACCGACCAGCCAGGTGCCGACAAAAGTATTGCCCAGCCCGCTGATCTCGGCGATGCCCTTGGCCGACCAGGCGAAGGCCGGCGCCGCCAGCAACACCCAGAGCGCCGCGGCGGCGAAGCCGTACAAGGCCGGCCGCAGCCTCGACCGTGGAGCGGCGGTCTCTTCCGCGACCACGCCATGACCGTTGACTGCTTGCAGATAAGTCGCGCGGGTGCCGGCCAGGTAGGCGCAGAACAGCAGCAGCGAGCCAGGGCCTATCCACAGGAACGAGGATTCCAGCCCCACCAGCACCAGTACCGCCGCCAGCGCGTTGAGGCTGATCGCCAGGCTGGCGGCGAGCACGTGGCCGGCGCCGGCATTGCGCAGCACCTGACCACGCGGCGGCATCAAGTCGAGCAGCGCCAGGATCAGCATGTTGGCGAGGCTGGAGCCAAACAGATCGCCCACCGCGAGATCGGGCGCGCCCAGCCGCACGGCGGCGAGGTCGGTGGTCAGCTCCGGCAGGGAGGTCGCGCCGGCGAGAAGCACCGAGCCCACCCACAGCCGGCCGATGCGCGTCGCCTCGGCGATGGCATCGGCGTGCCGGGCCAGCGCGGTGCCGGCGACCACCACCACTGCGCCGCTGAGCAGGAACACCAGCAGATAAATCATGCCGGCACTCCGCCGTCACGGCGGCGCTTGCGAGAGCGCAGCACCAGCTTGCGCAGCTCCTCCACCCACAGCACCAGGCTGCCGACCGCGACCAGCATCACCAGATCGGCGAGGCCGAGGGGCACGGTGTAGAAAAACTGGCCCAGCGGCGGCCAGTACACCACCAGGCCCTGTAGCGCCGCGCCGGCAAGCAGGCCGCCAAGCAGCCAGGGATTGCGCAGCCGGTCGAAGTGCAGCGCCGAGCGCGTCTCCGAGCGGCAGTTGAGCACGTTGAACCACTCGCAGATCACCAGCAGGGTGAAGGCCTCGGTGCGCACCTGCTCGGCCGGAATGCCCGCCGCCGTCCGCCAGATGAACCAGCCCAGCGTGGACAGCACCATCGCCGGCACCATGAAGGCGATGCGGGTGAGCAGCAGGCGCGACAGCAGGGGCTCGTCGCGCGCGATCGGCCGCTGGCGCATCTCGTCGCCCTCGGCCGGTTCCATGATCAGATTGATGGTGACGATGCCCTCGGTCACCAGGTTGTTCCAGAGGATCTGCACCGCCACGAACGGCGGCGGATACCCGAGCAGGGTCGCCAGCAGCAGGATTAGCACCTCCGCCACCGAGGTGGAGAACTGGTGCAGCACCACCTTCTTGATGTTGCGGTAGACGACCCGGCCCTCCTCCACCGCGGCGACGATGCTGGCGAAGTTGTCGTCGCTGATGACGATCTTCGCCGCCTCCTTGGCGACCTCGGTGCCGGTGATGCCCATGGCCACGCCGACATCGGCCTGCACCAGGGCCGGCGCGTCGTTGACGCCGTCGCCGGTCATCGCCACCACCTCCTGGCGGCGCTGGTAGGCGCCGACGATGCGCAGCTTCTGCGCCGGATGCACGCGCGCGAACACCGCCACGCCATCGATGCGCTCGGCCAGCTCGGCCTCGCTCCACTGCTCCAGCTCGCGGCCCTCGATCACCGCGTCGCTGGGCCTGGCGATGCCCAGCTCTTGCGCCACCGCCAGCGCGGTGGCGCGGTGATCGCCGGTGACCATCACCGGCCGGATACCGGCCGCGCGGCATAGCGCCACCGCCTCTTTCACCTCCGGCCGCGGCGGGTCGGTCTGGCCGGTGAGGCCGAGCAGGCGGACGCGACCCGCGAACGCGCCGTAGCCCCGGCCGCCCTCGATCTCGCCGCCCTCGACCACCCCGAAGGCGAGCAGGCGCAGGCCGCGCGCGGCCAGGCTTTGCGCGGCGTCGAGCAGGGCCTGACCGTGCGCCGCGTCGAGAGCAATTTCCTGGCCCTCGCACTGGATGCTGGCGCAGAGCGCGAGCAGCACTTCCGGCGCGCCCTTGAGCAGCACCTGGCTGCCGCTCGGAGTCTGGTGCTGGGTGGCCATCATCTGCACGGCGGCGTCGAAGGGAATCTCCGCACGCCTTGGCCGCTGCCGACGCAGCTCCGCAGGCACCAGGCCGCCCTTGATGGCGAGCGTGACCAGCGCCACCTCGGTGGGATCGCCAACCGGCAGCCAGCGGGTCTCGCCATCGGCCGGCCCCTGCAGATTGGCGTCGTTGCAGAGCAGGCCGGCTTCCAGCAGCCGCTGGAGGTCGGCGTGGGCGGCGGGGTCGAGCAGGCCCTCGCCGTTGCTGAACGCGCCCTCCGGGGCATAGCCGGCGCCGCTCACCGTCAGCGCGCGGCCGTCGGCGAGCAGGATGGCGGTGACCGTCATCTCGTTGCGGGTGAGGGTGCCGGTCTTGTCGCTGCAGATCACCGTGGTCGAGCCCAGCGATTCCACCGCCGCCAGCCGCCGCACCACCACCTGACGGCGCGCCATGCGCTGCACGCCCACCGCCAGGGCGATGGTCATCGCCACCGGCAGGCCCTCGGGGATCATGCCCACCACCTGGCTGATGGCGACCATCAGGATCTGGTCGAACGGCAGGCCCTGCCAGTAGCCGATCAGGTTGATGACCAGGAACAGCAGCACCGCGACGCCGATCAGCGCGCGGCCGAATTCGGCGATGCGCTGCTCCAGCGGCGTCTTCGGCCGCACCGCGGACTCGGCCAGCGCGGCGATGTGGCCGATCTCGGTAGCGCCGCCGGTGGCGACCACCACCGCGCGCGCCCGGCCGGCGGTGACATGGGTGCCGGCGTAGACCATGTTGCGGCGGTCGGCGAGCGGGGTGTCGGGCGCCAGCGGCAGCAGGTGCTTGGCCACCGGCAGCGACTCGCCGGTGAGCGCCGCCTCGGCGATCTGGATGGCGGCGCCGTCGAGCAGGCGGGCGTCGGCGGCAACCGCGTCGCCGGCATCCAGCACCAGGATGTCGCCGGGCACCAGCTCCTGCGCGGCGATGCGCTGCTCGACGCCGCCACGCAGCACCCGCGCCTGGCGCCCGGCGAGCTTGCGCAGGGCCGCCAGCGCGCGGGCGGCGCGGCCTTCCTGAAAAGCGCCGATCAGGGCATTGAGCAGCACCACGGCGACGATCACCGCCGCATCGCTGCCATGCCCCAGCCCCAGGGCCAGCGCCGCCGCCGCCAGCAGCAGATAGATCAGCGGATTGCGGAACTGCCCGAGAAACACCGCCAGCAGCGAGCGCGGCGCCTGCTCCGGCAGAATGTTGGCGCCGAAACGCAGCAGCCGCTCTCGCACCTGCTCGTGCGAGAGGCCGCCGTCGGCATCGGACTGAACGGCGTCCAAGGCCTCATGGCTGTGCAGCGCGTGCCAACGCCGCTCCTCGGCAGCCGATGGCGGCGGTGGCTTGCCGGTCTGGGCTGGGGACATGAGGAAACTACCGGATGGCCGTACTGGCGGTTAAGGCAGTATGGCCGACCCGGCTTCCAAACGACGCCGCGCGAGTTGACCAGGGTCAGTGTTCTCCGTCGCGGAGTCGGCGAGCCTGGACGCACACTCCGAGGAGCATCGCCATGACCCGTCCCACCGCCCAACCCCTGAACCGTGGCGCCACCTGGGTGGTGGCCGCCGATCACGGCCGCGCCCGGCTGTTCTGCGAACCAGTGCCCGGCGCACCTCTGCAGGAAGTGCAGGCCTTCCTCAACCCAGCGGCGCGCCAGCCCGAGCAGGCTCTGGCCAGTGATCGCCCTGGCCGGCTGGTGAAGGGTCGTGGCGGCCCGTCACGTGCCCTGGGCCAGCACGAAAGCCCGAAGGAGCAGGCCGCCGAGCGCTTCGCCGAAGTAATCAGCCAGCGGCTGCGCCAGGCCCGTCAGGGCGGCGCGCTCAACAAGCTGTATCTGATCGCCGAACCCGGCTTTCTCGGCCTGCTGCGTCAGCATCTGGACGCCGCCACCGGCGCGCTGATCGCCGGCAGCGTCGACAAGGATGTCACCGAGCACAGCACCGACGAATTGCGCGGACTGTTGCCGGCCACGCTCTGAGCCAGCGGCCGGCCTTCGCAGTCCGCCCATGGCCTGCCGGCTTCGGCGCGGACTGCACTTGGCCCTGCTCGCCGCCCTGCTGGGTGGCCGCGCGGCGACGGCCGACGATCCCGGTCTGGCACTGCGGGAACGCTACCGGGTCGAGGTGGATCACCGACTGGAATTGCCACCCGAGGCGCAGGCGCGGTACGCGCTGAGCCTGCGCGCGGCGCTGGATCAGGCCGGCTATCCGGATTTGCGCTCGCAGTACCTGCTGCTGGTGGATCGCGACCCGCAGGTGCAGGCCGCGCTGCTCTGGTGGCTTTCGGAGTTGGGCGAACCGGCGCTGATCGGCGCCTCGCCGGTGTCCACCGGCAAACCCGGCGAATACGAGCATTTCCTCACTCCCACCGGCGTATTCAGGCATAGCCCCGCCAACTTCGACCACCGCTCGGAAGGCACCGAGAACAAGCTCGGCATCCTTGGCTATGGCGAGCAGGGCCTGCGCGTCTATGACTTCGGCTGGCAACTGGCGACGCGCGGCTGGGGCGCCGGTGGCGTCAGTCCCATGCGGCTGGTCATGCACGCCACCGATCCGCGCTATCTGGAGCCGCGGCTGGGCACCGCGCAGTCCAAGGGCTGCGTGCGCATCCCCACCACCCTCGACCGCTTCCTCGATCGCTATGGTCTGCTCGACGCCGACTACCTGACCGAGGCCGTGCCGGACAAGCTGCGCTGGCTGCTGCGCCCCGACCGCGAGCCGACGCCCTGGCCGGGGCGGCTGATGGTAGTGATCGACTCCGGCCTGGCGGAGCGGCCAGCCTGGTCGCCGGCCCCGCCCAAGACCAAGGGCGGCGGCGCGGAAGGCCCGGCGACTGCCGCAGCGGCGGCCGACCGGCATCCGGCCTGCACCGACACCACGGGCCGGCTTGCTCCGGCCGGCGAGCCCGGTCAATGTAAGCCGCTCGCCACCACCCCATAAACCCCACCGGCCGTGGCGGTCCACCGCCGGCACCGCTAGACCCAGGGAGTGCGCATGTCCGCCGCTGAACCACAGAACACGCTCCCGCTGCAGCAGCTCGAGGTCGTACTGCGACTGGCAGTGGCGCTGCTGCTGGCGGTGGGCTGCTGGCTGGTGCTACGGCCGTTCTTCTCGGCCATCCTGTTCGCGGCGGTGATCGCGGTCTCGACCCGGCCGCAATACCACTGGCTGCTGCGGCGCCTGGGCGGTCGCGAACGCGGCAGCGCACTGCTCGCCTGCCTAGTGGTGACGGCCCTGGTGATGGTGCCGGCGGCGCTGATCGCCGCTTCCATCGGTGACGCCCTGGCCTGGCTACTGAAGCTCTATGACGACTGGAGTAGCGGCGGCCTGCCGCCGCTGCCGGAATGGCTGGCAACGATGCCGGTACTCGGCCCCTGGCTGCTCGACTACTGGCAGCATTTTGGCCGCGGCGACCTGCTCGCCAGCGGCACCGCCGGCTACCTCGCCGAAACCCTGCGTGGCCTGGCGCTGAACTCCGGCCGCGCCGCCGGCAATGGCCTGCTACAGATCGGCCTGGCACTGCTGGTGCTGTACTACCTCTACGTCGAGGGCGATCGCCTGGCCGAACGCCTGCACCGGCTCGCCGGCCGCATCGGCGGCAGCCTGGGGCCGGAGCTGCTCGCCACCGCGCGCAACACCGTGGTCAGCGTGATGGTCGCCATCGCCGGCACCGCCATGGCGCAGGCGATGGTGGCGGTGCTGGGCTTCAGCATCGCCGGGGTGCCGGCACCGCTGCTGCTGGGCGCGGCGACCTTCCTGCTGTCGATGGTGCCGATCGGGCCACCACTGATCTGGGGCGGCGCGGCGCTCTGGCTGTTCCGCCAGGGCGACACCGGCTGGGCGGTGTTCATGGTGTTCTACGGCATGCTGTGCATCAGCACGGTCGACAACGTCGTGAAGCCTTTCCTGATCAGCCGTGGCTCGCACCTGCCCTTTGTCGTCACCCTGCTGGGCGTCCTCGGCGGGCTCGCGGCCTTCGGGCTGATCGGCCTGTTCCTGGGGCCGGCGATCCTGGCGCTGGCGATCAACCTCAGCTCGCATTGGTTGATGCTGATTCCACGCCAGGAAGTTGGTGGCGATGCGCCGCGCGCCTAGCCTGCCGGCGCTGGCCGCCGCCAGTGCCGAGGAGCTGCTGCTGGCGAGTCAGGCTGCGCGTGACTCCGAGGCTGCCGGCGCCCGCGAGGGCCTGCACCGCCTGCGGGTGGCGGCGCGCCGCCTGCGCGCGCTGATCTCGCTCAGCCGCGAGCGACTGCCGGAAGCCGAATGGCGGCCGCTGCACACCGCCTTGCGCGGCCTGCTACGCGCCACCGGGCCGGCGCGCGACTGGCAGGTCCTGCTGACCGAAACCCTGCCGTCCCTGCTCGCCGAAACCGAGCCCGAGCCCGAGGCCAGTGCCCCGCTGCTCGACGCGGCCTGGCGGCAAGAGACCGCGGCGCGGCAACAGAGCGGTGCGGCCTTGCAGGACCAGCATCACCTGCACCTGCTGCTGGCGCTGGAACGCTACCTGCTCGCCTGCGCCGTGTCGGCGGCGGACGGCGAGGACCCCGGCCAGACCGCGGTGCAGGTGCTGGAGCAGCAGCACCGTCGTCTGCGACGGCGCGCACGGCACCTGGACCGCCACGATACCGAAGCCCTGCATCGCCTGCGGCTGCGGCTCAAGGCCCAGCGGTACCGGGTGGAGCTGCTGGCGCCGGGCTATCCCGGCAAGGCGGTGGCGCGTTATCTGGGCCGGCTCAAGCGCCTGCAGGACCAGCTTGGACGGATGCAGGACCTACAGGTCGCGGAGCGACGCCTGCGCGGCTTACGGCTGCCAACCGAAGCCGCGCGAACCCTGCGGCGGCAACTACTCCGGCGTTGCGCCGAGGCCGCCGCGCTTCAGATGGCCGACATCAAGGGGCTGCGCCTGCACGGCGACGGCTTCCGGCGGTTCTGGGACTAGCCACAGCCCGGCGCGCGCCACGGCGCGGCTTGGCCTCGCCCCTGGCGGCAGCCGTCGGCTTGCGCGCCGGCCGGCCAAGCAGGGCCTGCAACTCCTCCTGGAACAGCGCCAGCCAGCGCGCCGGATCCGCCAGCAGGGCGCGGTCGGCGGAGATACCGACGCTGACCCGCCGCCGGTAGCTGAACAGGCTGACGCCGACGCCGATGCCGCCAGCCTGCGGCGGCCAGAACACCAGTTCACGCAAGGTCACGCCGGCGATGCGCAGCGGCCGCTCCGGCCCGCGCAGGTTCGACACCACCGCCACCGATTTGCCGGCGACGCCACCGACCAGGCGTTTCTCCAGCGGCACCGGCAGATGCCCCGCCGCCGCCAGCGCCAGCAACACGCTGCGCGCGGTCGGCGAATGCTTCAGCTCGGCCATGCGCTCGGCGACCAGAGCCAAGCGCTTGCGGCGGTCGCCCTGCCCCAGCGGCAGATCCACCAGAACCAGACCGAAGCAGTTGCCGAGATCGCCGGTCTTGGGCGGCCGCAGGTTCACCGGCACCGACACCCTCAGGTTCTGACGCACCGGAACCGGCACGCCCTGCTCGGCCAGATAGCGCGCGAAGGCGGCGGTGACCGCCGCGAGAAAAAGGTCATTGACCTTCACCCCCTCGATGCGCGCGCGGCGCCGCACCGGCGCCAGCGCGATGGCGCTGGTCCAGGCCAGCGCACGGTGTCCGCTGAGTGGTCGGCGCAGCGCCGGGGGGTTGTCCTGGGGCAGCCTCAGAACCTGGCTGGCGCTGGCGAGCAGGCCGCGCAGCTCACGCAATTGCGCGGGGATGCGGCCGGGGTGGCGCAGATCCTCGCGGCCGAAGTCGATGATCCGCTCGGCCGCCTGGTTGAGCGCGTCGAGGCGCGTGATCAACCCCGCCAGCGGCCCGTGACGACCATGCTCCAGGCGCACCGCCGGCTCCTTGCTGGCGGCATGCTGCCCGGAGTCGGTGAGCGCCATCAGCATCTGCACCAGGGCGATGCCGTCGGCGATGGCGTGATGAACACGCACCAGCACTGTGAGCCCGCCATCGGCGCGTGGGTAGAAGAACAGGCGCCACAACGGCAGGGCGCGGTCCAGCGGCTGGCACACCTGCCGCGCGACGGCGGCGGCGAGATCACCGTCTGGCCGCCAGCGCTCGGGAGGTTCGATATGGGCGTGGTAGTCGGCGAGCAGTTCGCCGTCCTCGACCCAGCGGGGCGGCGCGTGCGCGTCGTCAGCACGCTGACGGAAGCGCGGGTAGCGCAGCAGACGCACCAGCAGCTCGGCGCGCAGGGCTTCCGGGTCCAACGGCGGCGCGAAGTCGATCAGGGCGTTGACCACCATGGGATTGCCGGGACTGTCCATCTCCAGCCAGGCGCGATCCACCGCGCTCATCACCTCGATCTTCTGCTGGTCCATGGTGCCCGTTCTCCTCCGGTGCCCTGTGATCGCCGCCAGTTAGACATGAGCGCCCGGTCCGTCGCTTGACCCAGGTCAATGACCACCCCGGTGGCGGCACGCAGTCTGCCCAGCCAGATGGCGAGGGCGGCCCGCCCTGACGACCGGAGAGCAAGGATGGACAGACTGAGGAACAAGGTGGCGGTGGTGACCGGCGGCGCCGTTGGCCTGGGTCGGGCCACCGCACTGCGCATGTGCGAAGAGGGCGCCTCGGTGGCGGTCCTCGACGTGCTCGACAAGCCTGGCCGACAGTTCGTCGCCGAGCTGGTCGCACGTGGCCTGCGCGCCCGCTACTGGCATTGCGATGTCGCCAGCGAGGCCGAGGTACAGAAGGTCATCCACCAGGCGACCAAGCACTTCGGCCGGCTCGATGTGCTGGTCAACAATGCCGGCATCGCCGGCATCAACAAGCCCACGCACGAGATCAGCGAGGCGGAGTGGGACCGGGTGATGGGCATCAACGTGAAGGGCGTGTTCTTCTGCACCAAGCACGCCATCCCGCATCTGCAGAAGGCCGGCGGCGGCAGCATCATCAATCTGTCGTCGATCTACGGGCTGATCAGCGCGCCCGATGTGCCGCCCTACCACGCCTCCAAAGGCGCGGTGCGGATGATGAGCAAGACCGACGCCCTGCTCTACGCGCCCGACCGCATCCGGGTGAACTCCATCCATCCCGGCTTCATCTGGACGCCGATGGTCGAGGGCTTCCTGAAAGACGCCGAAGACGCCGAGGCCGCGCGCCAGGCCACCGCCGCCCTGCACCCGCTGGGCCATATGGGCGAGCCCGATGACATCGCCTGGGGCGCGGTGTACCTGGCGAGCGACGAGGCGAAGTTCGTCACCGGCACCGAGTTGGTGATCGATGGCGGCTATACCGCGCGCTGAACGGTCTGCAGCATGAATTTTCGCAGATCGGCACGCCTGCCGAACCCTTTACACAAAGCTGGACAACGGAGGATCTGAAGATGAAAACCACCCAGAATCTGTGTCTGGCCCTGACTACGGGCCTGCTGCTATCCCTTTCCGCGCAAGCTGCCGACATGGGCAAGGGCGAAATGGGGCAAGGCGAGATGGGCATGATGAACATGCCGATGATGAAGGAGCATCAATCGCAGATGCAGGAACACATGCGGAAGATGAAGGCCGCGAAAACCGACAAGGAGCGTCTGCGGCTGATGCAGGAGCACATGGAGCAGATGGATCAGCACATGGGCATGATGATGAAGATGATGGACATGAAGTGCCAAGGCATGGGCATGGGCAGAGGTAAGGGCATGGGTATGGGTATGGGTATGGGCGCCAACAGCGACCCCGCTCCGACCGAGCCCACCCCGGGCGGCGAGTAAGTTCGCGAGGCCCGGCATCCGGCCAGCTGCAAGCCCACGGCGATCCTCAGCTTGGATCGCCGTCAACGCCCTGCGCCTCGCCTTTGGAGCAACGCCAGAACGCGCGACGCCTGCGCGCATTTCGCGGCTCTTGAGAGCCACCGCCCCCTTGGCGCTAGCTCTCAGGCTTTCTTGGGCTCTGAAAGCGCGTTTGCCACCACCGGCGGCAATCTCCGCGGCGCTCTGATCCGCAATTGCTTGTTGACGTTGTAGCGGCCGAATACCACGGTGATGTCGGCGGCCGGGGTTTCGAACTCCCTGGCGAGGAATTTGACCATGTGGTCGGTCGCCTTGCCGGCGACCGGTGCGGCGGTGACGCTGACCCGGAGCTGATTCCCCTTCACCTTGCCGATGGCATCCTGCTTGGCGCTCGGCGTCCCGAGTATGTTCACAACCAGAGTTTCCCCGTCCCAGCCGCAGAACAGGGGCAGGTCCAGCCCGCGGCCGGAAGCGGACTTGGGCTTCGCTGCTCTTGCCTTCTTCATGGGATGCAGCGGCGGCGCGCAGCCCCGCCCTATTCCACCGTCACCGACTTGGCGAGGTTGCGTGGCTGATCGACGTCGGTGCCTTTGAGTACGGCGACGTGGTATGCGAGCAACTGCAATGGCACGGTGTAGACGATGGGGTCGGTCAGCTCGTCGGCGTGCGGCATGCCGATGACGGTGACGCCGGGCTCGCTCTTGAAACCGGCCTCGCGGTCGGCGAACACGTAGAGCTCGCCGCCGCGCGCCTTCACTTCCTGCAAGTTGCTCTTCACCTTTTCCAGCAGGTGGCCGTCGGGGGCGACCGCGATCACCGGCATGTGCTCGTCGACCAGCGCCAGCGGGCCGTGCTTGAGCTCGCCGGCGGCATAGGCCTCGGCGTGGATGTAGGAGATTTCCTTGAGCTTGAGCGCGCCCTCCATCGCCACCGCGCACATCGGGCCGCGGCCGAGGAACAAGGCGTTCTGCTGGTGCATCAGGCGCTCGGCGAGCTTCTGCAGCACGGCGTCTTCCTTCAGCACCTCGCCGACCTGGCGGGCGGCGGCCTCCAGGCTCTTCACGTAGCGGCGTTCCTGATCCTCGGAGAGGCCGTTGCGGCGCGCCAGCAGCAGCATCACCAGCGCCAGCGCCATCAACTGGGTGGTGAAAGCCTTGGTGCTGGCGACGCTGCGCTCAGGGCCGGCGTGGGTCATCAGCGCGATGTCGCTCTCGCGCACCAGGCTGGACTCCGGCGCGTTGCAGATCACCAGGCTGGCGGCGAGCTGCTTGGTTTTGGCGTGGCGCAGCGCCTCCAGGGTATCGGCGGTCTCGCCGGACTGGCTGATGCTGATGAACAGGGTATCCGGCTCGATCACCGGGTCGCGGTAGCGGAACTCGCTGGCCAGCTCGACGCGGCAGGGCAGTTTGGCGATCTGCTCGATCCAGTACTGGGCTACCAGGCCGGCGTGTGCGGAAGTGCCGCAGGCGACCAGGCGCACGCGCTTGACCCGCGCCAGCAGCTCGGCCGCGCGCGGGCCCAGGCAGGCTTCGAGCACGCGGCCGCCGCTGATGCGGCCTTCCAGCGTGTTGGCGAGCGCGGTGGGCTGCTCGAATATCTCCTTGGCCATGAAGTGCCGGTACTCGCCCTTGTCGACGGCGCCGGCGCTCAGGTTGGAGAGATGCTCCTTGCGAATCACCGCGCGGCCCTCGCGGTCGAACACCGCGTAGCCCTCGGTGGTGATCTCGCCGAGATCGCCTTCGTCGAGGTAGACGATGCGGCTGGTCACCGACACCAGGGCGGTGGCGTCAGAGGCGGCGAAGTTTTCGCCCACACCGATACCGATGCACAGCGGGCTGCCGCGCCGCGCCAGCAGCATGCGGCCCGGCTCGCGGGCTGAGATCACCGCCAGCGCGTAGGCGCCGGTGATGCGCTTGACGGTGGCGAGCATGGCCTCGCGCAAATCCTTGCCGCTGTCGATGTAGTGCTGCACCAAGTGCGCGACCACCTCGGTGTCGGTCTCGGACTGGAACTGGTAGCCGAGCGCGGCCAGCTCCTCGCGCAGTTCCTCGTGGTTTTCGATGATGCCGTTGTGCACCACCGCAACGTCGGTGGAGACGTGCGGATGCGAGTTGCGCTCGGCCGGCACGCCGTGGGTGGCCCAGCGGGTGTGGCAAATGCCGGTGGTGCCGGGCTTGGGCGCCGCCGCCAGCATCGCTTCGAGTTCCGCCACCTTGCCCACCGCGCGCGCCAGTTGCAGGCGGCCGTCGGCGATCACCGCCACGCCGGCGGAGTCATAGCCGCGGTATTCCAGGCGCTTGAGGCCCTCGATGAGGATGGGAGTGACATTGCGCTGCGCTACCGCGCCGACGATGCCGCACATGGGTAATCCTTAGGGACGCCTGCCTGCAGGCTCAAGGCGCTATTTTATAGGCAGCCAAACCGGGCTCCGCGGGGTCAGACATGTCGCTTTGGGTAGGGATCGTCCTCTCCGCCGCCTTGCTGCTGGCGGCGCTGCTGCTGTTTGCCCTGGTGCGGCTCAACCGCCAGCTGCTGGCGCTGCGCGCGGAACTGGACGGCGAGCCGGCGACCGTGGCGGAAGCCGCCTCGGGCGCGCGCATCGCCATCGAGATCCTCAACACCTATGAGCTGGCGGCCAGGGAGTCGCCCTGGGCCGGCGCGGTGGCGAAGCTGGCGCCGAAGATGATCGAGCGCATCGTCTACGCCAAGGCCGCCGAGGAGGTGGCCCGGCAACTCGAAGAGCAAGGCGTGCGCGCGCAGGTGACCCACTATGTCGATTGAAGGCCTGCTGTCGCTGCTGGCGGTGCTGGCCCTGCTGCTGGTCGCCACCGCCTATTACGCCTGGCAGTTGCGCAAGACCCTGCTCAGCCTGAAAGCCGCCCTGCACCGCGCCGAGGCCGCCGGCCAGGAACAGGCGGCGCGCATCGCCGGACTGGAGCAGTTGCGCGAAAGCCAGCAGCTCACCGAGCATGCGGTGGCCACCGGCACCGCCCTGGTCCGCGAGGTCCACAAGGGCATCGCCGACATTCCGTTCAGTGTGCTGGAGGCCATCCCCGGCGCGCGCCAGCCGGTCAAGGCGGTGCGTGGCCTGCACGACGCGATCAGTGAGGGCATCTACGGCGCCATCGCCGGCCTCAACAAGGCGGTGGGCCGCGAGCTGCGCAAGGGCCTGCATGCGCCGGCTGCTGGCAGCCCGCCCGTATCGGGCGCCGAGCCCAAGTCCGAAACCTCCACTCCTCTGCCTCCCGACGAGCCGATGGTGGCGCCGGAGCCTGAGCCTGAAGACAAACCGCTGCCGGACAAGCCTTGGAAGAACTGGGGGTAAGGCCGCCTGCGGCGGCGAGATCGATGCGAGCGCCGCGCAGCAGCGCCCCCGACGCGGCCCCTCGGAATCAACTGCGCGGCCGATCAACCACTCCGATTCCCGGCCGCCTGTAGAAGCGCGCGCCTCGGCCCCGCCGAATCGCCTGCGAGGCCGTCCGTCGCGCAACCAGAACGCAGCTACCTACTTCTTGCTCTTCACCGGCTTCTTCCACCCGGCAATGCTCTTCTGCTCGCGCGCGCGGCAGATGGTGAGGCTATCGGCCGGCGCAGTCTTGGTGATGGTGGAGCCGGCGGCGACATAGGCGCCGCGCTCGATGGTGACCGGCGCCACCAGCTGGCTGTCGGTGCCGATGAAGGCGTCGTCGCCGATCACCGTGGTGTGCTTGTTGGTGCCGTCGTAGTTGCAGGTGATGACACCCGCCGAGATGTTGACCCGCGCGCCGACCATGGCGTCGCCGATGTAGGCAAGATGCCCGGCCTTGGTGCCGGAACCCAGCTCACCCTTCTTCACCTCGACGAAATTGCCGATGTGCACCTCGTCGGCGAAGCGGGTCTGGGGTCGCACCCGCGAGAACGGGCCGATGCGGCAATGCTGGCCGGCGTCGAGGCCTTCCAGCACCGAATGCGCGAGCACCTGACTGCCGGCGCCGAGCCGTACGTTCTTCAGCACGCAGTAGGGGCCAATGCTGACGCCGTCGGCGAACTGGCAGTCGCCCTCGATCACCACCCCGACGTCGATGTGCACATCGCGGCCCACCCGCAGCGAGCCGCGCAGGTCGAAGCGCGCGGGGTCGGCGAAGGCGACACCCTCGCGCATCAGCGCCTCGGCCTGGCGACGCTGGTAGACGCGCTCCTGGCGGGCCAGCTGCAGGCGGTCGTTGACGCCTTCCACCTCCTCGGCGTCGGCGACACCCACCACCCGTACCGGCAGGCCGGCGGCGACCGCGAAGCCGACCACGTCGGTGAGGTAGTACTCGCCCTTGGCGTTGTCGTTGCGCAGGGCCGCGAGCCAGGGTTTGAGCAGCCGCGCTGGCGCCGCCATCAGGCCGGTGTTGACCTCGCGGATGGCGCGCTGCGCCTCACTGGCGTCGTTTTCTTCGACGATGCCGCTCACCTGGCCCTGGGCGTCGCGCAGGATGCGGCCATAACCTCTGGGCTCGGCCAGTTCGACCGTGGCGATGGCGAGACCTTCGGCGCCAGCGGCGGCCAGCCTCGCCAGGGTCTCGCTGCGGATCAGCGGCACGTCGCCATAGGCGATCAGCACGGTCGCGGTGTCCGGCACCTGCGGGATGGCCTGTGAAACCGCGTGCCCGGTGCCCAGTTGCTGCGCTTGCAGCGCCCAGTGCAGGCTACGGTCATGCGGATAGGCCTTGGCGCACCAGGCCTGCACCTGCTCGCCACCATGGCCATAGACCACATGGCAGGCGGCGGCACCGGCGCCATGCACCGCGTCCAGCACATGCGCCAGCATGGGCTTGCCGCCGACCGGATGCAGCACCTTGGGCAGCGCACTTTTCATTCGCGTGCCCTGCCCTGCGGCAAGGACTATGCAATGCAGTGCTGCGCTCATCGGACGGCTCCAGATCAGGTTTGCGGATATCCCCGTCGACCGGACGCGGCGCGCGTGACCATCACATAGCGCACTCTCAGCCGACGGGCGCGCAAGGATAGCACCGGGCTTTTCGCACTCTTCGACCCGCGCTCCTGGAGACTCAACTCAAAAAGCCGAGATCGGGCCTGGCGAAGCGACCGATATTGGGGAACACCGCCGCCATCTCGCTGGCCGGGATGCCGAACCAGCGCAGCAGCGTGGAGCCGTACTCATCGACCGAGGTGCTGGGCGCGAAGCGGCCGCCGGTGTAGTCGCGACTGCCGCCTGGCACCAGATCGGGCATCTGGCCGTGAAAGCGGCCACCACGCACCGCGCCGCCGACAATCAGTTGATGGCTGCCCCAGCCGTGGTCGGTGCCGTCGCCGTTGACGCTCAAGCTGCGGCCGAAGTCGGAAGCGGTGAAGCTGGTGACATTGCCGGCCAGGCCCATGGCCTCGGTGGCACGGTAGAAGGCGTCGAGGTTCTGGCTCAGCGAGCGCAGCAGGTTCTGGTGTCGCGCGAGCTGATCGGAATGGGTGTCGAAGCCGCCGAGGCTGACGAAGAAGATCTGCCTTTGCACTCCCAAGCGGGCGCGCACCGAGATCAGCTTGGCCACTGCCGCCAGTTGCTGGCCCAGGCGGTCGCTGGGGAAGCTGACCGTCGAGGCCGGTGCGGCGGCCAGGGCACTGGCAATCAGGGCGTTGTAGCTGAGTCCGCGCTGCTGTCCGCTGGAGTACTCCTGCGCGAACAGATGCTCCTGCCCGGCGGCCAGCATCTCGGCATAGAGCGGGCGCAGCGCCGCGTTCTGACGTAGGAAACTGGCCTCGACGGCACCGCCGGTGCCCAGCGCGAAGCCCACCTGCGAGCGACCGACCTGAAGCAAATTGGAGCCGGAGTAGCTGATGCCGATGGGCAAGGCCTGCTGGGACAGGGTCGGGGCCAGCAGGTCGGCGGCGCGGCCGGCCCAGCCCACCGACTCCAGGCCGGCGGCGGAGGCTTTCTGCCATTGGTCGGTCTGGTCGTTATGCGAGAACAGACGCGGCGGCAGCTGGCTGCTGGCGCTGCGCACCTGGCCGTCGGCAATCGGCGCCACCAGCGGCCCGACATTGGCCAGTACGGTGGCGCGGCCGCGCGCGTACAGGCTCTGAAACTCGCTCATCGCCGGATGCGCGGCGAACGGCACGCCGTTGTCGGCGGCGCCGAGCGCGAGCAATTGCGACTGCGGCAGGGCTAGGTCCAGACGCGCCTTCGCGTAGTCGCTGTAGGCGCTGCCGGAGGCCGGCAGGATCATGTTGTAGGCGTCGTTGCCACCGAACAGGAAGATCGCCACCAAGGCCTTGTAGCCCTCGGGCGTGGGCGGCACCGGATCAATCGGCGTCGGCGCCGGACTGGTGCCTTCCCCTGCGCTGCCGCCGCCACCGCAGGCGATCAGGCCGGCCCCGGCGGCGAAGGTCGGCAGGGTGTGGAGCAGGAAATCACGACGGCTCTGCTGGCTCATATGGCTACCTAGCGCTGCACAGCGTATTCGGGAGAAACCGCGATCACCGTCACCGCGATCTGCGCGCGCTTCAGTCGCGAGGCTTCGTCTCCGGCATCGGGAGTCAGCGCGATGGCGCGGGCGGCGATGTCGCGCAGCGAGGTGCTCATGCTGCCGCCCAGCATCAGCACATTGAGATCGTCGAGCATGGCGCTGCTGTCGGCCGCCTCGGCGACGAGACTGCTGAGATCCAACACGGGATCGTTGTCTCCGGCCGTTGCCGAGATCAGGGCGATGCGCTTGCCGAGGTTGTCGACGATCAGCACGCCCTGGGTCTCGGTCTGCAACTGGAACTCCGGCGAGTAATAGCCGGCGTTCTTGATCGGCCCCGGCTGCTGAAACTGCGGGCTGAAGAAATTGAAGACGCTGTTGGCGCCCAAGGGCGCCTGGGCGTAGGCCGCTTGGGTACGGCCCACGCCGTAGATGCCGCTGCGGCTGCTGGCTTCGAACGCGCGCAATAGCTGGCTCAGGCGTAGCAAAGGCTCCTTGAGCTTGCCGTATACGGTCTGGTCGGACAGGAAGCCGAGGCGCGCCTCGGGATCGAGAAAGATCGCGGTCACCACCGCGCCCAGATCGCCGCGCACCCCCAGACCGTTGTTCTCGAACACCCGGGCGATGCGATCAATGAAGGCCGGCGAGGGATTGCTGGTGATCAGCTTGATGATCAACTGGCGAGCAACGAAAGGCGGTACGTTGGCGTGGTTAAACAGGCTGTCCAGCGCCGCCTTCAAGTCCTGTTCCGGCGTCTGCCCGGCGGGCACCAAGCTGCCGTCGATGAGTACCTTGCTGCCGCTGTCGTGGTGATCTGGAAATGCCTTCATCGGCGCATCGGTCTCGTCGGCCACCGAAGAGCCCCGGCCCCAGGTCGTGCGGTGCGCCCAGGTCCAACCGGTGTAGATCCGCGCGTAGCTCTCGATCACCTCCTGGTCGTAAGTCGGGATCTGCTCGCCCTTGGCATCCAGTATTGGGCTGCCGTCGCGATTGAGCTGCCAAAGGCCGATGCTGAACAACTGCATGACTTCTCGGGCGAAGTTCTCATCCGGCCGCCTGCCGCTGACCGGGTCCGGCTTGTCGTTGCCGAGATGACTCAGGTACAAGCCCATCGCCTGCGACAGCGCCACCTGTTCGATCAGGCTACGGTAGTTTCCGAAGGCGTTGCGGACCAGCAGGTCGTAATAGGCCGTCACCTGCATCGGCCGATCATTCAGCGTGGTATCGGCGTCGGAGACGACGAATATCTCCGACAGCGCGAAAGCTACGCGCTGGCGCAGCTGGTCGGGCGCGGTAAGCGAAATCTCCCACCAGGCGGCGTAGCGTGCGTCGGCGGCGCTGGCGCTCTGTGCCAGCAAGGCCTGGTAACGCGGCAGGTGCAGAGTCGGCGTCTTGCCGAGTTGTTCCAGCAACCAGAGGTCGCGACCAATCAGCGCCACCCGGTCGATCTCGCTGCGGGTTGGCCCGAAGGTTGTCTGGGTTAGGAAGCGAGCCGAGGCACCCCGATCCAGCAGGGTGCCGCCCAGCACCTTGTCAGCCGCGCCTGCCGGCGCCGCGATCGCGGCAGTGCCGGTCATGATTCTTGTCGCTACCGATTGCCACATCGTCCGCTCTCCAGATTCATCCTTCACGCCCACTTCGACCATATGTCGATGCAGGCCGCGCGCCAGGGCCGGCGCGATAGGCGGCGGCGGACGAGGGATTCAGTGGGGCACGCAACAAAAAAGCCGCGCAATGCGCGGCTTCTCGAAAGACGACCGGTGACTAGCGCGAGGTCTTCTTGAGGTCCTGTACGAACTTCAGACGCGCCGCCGCCTCGACCAGCTCCGCCTGCACGCGGGCGATGTCGATGTCGGTCTTGGCACCGGCCAGACGCTCCTCGGCGGAGGTCTTGGCAGCCAGCGCCGCGGCCTCGTCGGCGTCCTTGGCACGCAGCGCGGTGTCGGCCATCACCGTCACCAGATGCGGCTGCACTTCCAGGATGCCGCCGCCAACGAAGAACGGCAGTTCCTCGGTGGCGGTCTTCACCCGCACGGTGCCGGGCTTGATGCGCGTGATCAGCGGAGCGTGGCGGGGGGCGATGCCCACCTCGCCCATCTCCGCCGGCGCGAACACCATGGTCGCTTCGCCGGAGTAGATGTTGCCTTCGGCGGAGACGATGTCGACGTGGATGTTGGACATGGCGGGAATGCGGCTTGGGCCTTAGATCTTCTTGGCTTTTTCGACGGCTTCGTCGATGGAGCCAACCATGTAGAAGGCCTGCTCGGGCAGGTGGTCGTACTCGCCGGCGACGATGCCGCGGAAGCCGCGGATGGTCTCCTTGAGCGAGACGTACTTGCCGGGCGAGCCGGTGAACACTTCGGCAACGTGGAAGGGCTGCGACAGGAAGCGCTGGATCTTGCGGGCGCGGTAGACGACCTTCTTGTCTTCTTCCGAGAGCTCGTCCATGCCGAGGATGGCGATGATGTCCTTCAGCTCCTTGTAGCGCTGCAGCACGCCCTGCACATCGCGGGCGGTCTGGTAGTGCTCGGCACCGATCACGTTGGGATCGAGCTGGCGGCTGGTGGAGTCGAGCGGGTCGACAGCCGGGTAGATACCGAGCGAGGCGATGTCACGCGAGAGCACGACAGTCGCGTCCAAGTGCGCGAAGGTGGTGGCCGGCGAGGGGTCGGTGAGATCGTCCGCGGGCACGTAGACGGCCTGCACGGAGGTGATCGAACCGGCCTTGGTGGAGGTGATGCGCTCCTGCAGCACGCCCATTTCCTCGGCCAGGGTCGGCTGGTAGCCCACCGCCGACGGCATACGGCCGAGCAGCGCGGACACCTCGGTACCGGCGAGGGTGTAGCGGTAGATGTTGTCGACGAAGAACAGCACGTCGCGGCCTTCGTCACGGAAGTACTCGGCCATGGTTAGGCCGGTCAGCGCGACGCGCAGACGGTTGCCCGGCGGCTCGTTCATCTGGCCATACACCAGGGCCACCTTCGACTCCGGCAGGTTCTCCAGGTCGATGACCTTGGAATCGGCCATTTCGTGGTAGAAGTCGTTGCCTTCGCGGGTACGCTCACCGACGCCGGCGAACACCGAGAGACCCGAGTGCTCCTTGGCGATGTTGTTGATCAGCTCGAGCATGTTGACGGTCTTGCCGACGCCGGCACCGCCGAACAGGCCGACCTTGCCGCCCTTGGCGAACGGGCAGAGCAGGTCGATGACCTTGATGCCGGTTTCCAAGAGCTCGGTGGAGCCGGACTGGTCTTCGTAGCTCGGAGCCTTGCGGTGGATCGGCCACTGCACGTCGGACTTAACCGGGCCGGCCTCGTCGATCGGCTCGCCGAGCACGTTCATGATGCGGCCCAGGGTGCCCTTGCCGACCGGCACCGACAGCGGCGCGCCGGTGTTGTTCACGGCGGTGCCGCGGCGCAGGCCTTCGGAGGCGCCCATGGCGATGGTGCGGACCACGCCGTCGCCCAGCTGCTGCTGCACTTCCAGCACCAGCGCCACACCGTCGATGGTGAGCGCGTCATAGATTTTCGGGATCGAGTCGCGCGGGAACTCCACGTCGACGACCGAGCCGATGATTTGGACGATTTTGCCGGTGCTCATCTTGTATTCCTTGATGCTCAGATACTGTCTGTTTAGACCGCCGCGGCGCCGCCGACGATTTCGGAGATTTCTTTGGTGATCGCCGCCTGCCGCGCCTTGTTGTAGGCCAGCTGCAGGCTGTTGATGATCTTGCCGGCGTTGTCGGTGGCCGCCTTCATGGCCACCATGCGCGAGGCCTGCTCGGAAGCGCAGTTCTCGATCACGCCCTGGTACACCTGCGACTCGACATAGCGAGTCAGCACGTATTCCATCAGACCCTCGGCGCTGGGCTCATAGATGTAGTCCCAGCTATCCAGCAGGCCGTCGCTCTTGTGCGCCTCCAGCGGCAGCAACTGCGTCAGCGTCGGCTTCTGGCTCATCGTGTTGACGAACAGGTTGGTGGCGAGGATCACGCGATCCACCTCACCGGCCTGATAGGCGTCAAGCAGCACCTTGATGGTGCCGATCAGCTGCTCCAGATGCGGGGTCTCGCCAAGCTTGCTGGTTTCCGCCAGCACTTCGCCGCCGACCCGCTTGAAGAACCCGATGCCCTTGGCGCCGACCACCGCGTAGCTGACCGCCGCACCCTTGTCCTTCCACTCCTTGGTGGCGCGGACGACGGCACGGAACAGGTTGATGTTGAGACCACCGCAGAGACCACGGTCGGTCGACACCACCAGGATCGCAACCTTCTTCACCGGGCGCTCGACCATGAACGGATGCTTGTAGTCCGTATTGGCGAGCGCTAAGTGACCGATGGTGCGACGCAGCTTTTCGGCGTAGGGACGGGCCGCGGCCATGCGATTCTGCGCCTTGCGCATCTTGCTGGTCGCCACCTTTTCCATCGCCCGCGTGATCTTCTGCGTGCTCTTGACGCTTTTGATCTTGGTGCGGATTTCTTTTAGGCCGGCCACGGGGTCTTAGTCCTGATAGGCCTTAGGCGAAGGTCTTCTTGAACGCGATGATCGCCGCCTTGATGCCGGCCTCGATCTCGTCGCTGAAGTCGCCCTTCTCGTTGATCTTGTCGAGCAGTGCCTTGTGGTTGGCCGCCGCGTACTGGTGCAGGCCGGACTCGAAGGCACCGATCTTGGCGACCGGCACATCGTCGAGGAAGCCCTTCTCCGCCGCGTACAGCGAGAAGCCCATCTCGGCCACCGACAGCGGCGAGTACTGCTTCTGCTTCATCAGCTCCATCACGCGGGTGCCGCGTTCGAGCTGCTTGCGGGTGGCTTCGTCGAGGTCGGAGGCAAACTGGGCGAAGGCCGCGAGTTCACGGTACTGCGCCAGCGCCAGACGGACACCGCCGCCGAGCTTCTTGATGATCTTGGTCTGGGCGGCACCACCGACGCGCGACACCGAGATACCGGCGTTGATGGCGGGGCGGACACCGGCGTTGAACAGGTCGGTTTCCAGGAAGATCTGGCCGTCGGTGATCGAGATCACGTTGGTCGGCACGAAGGCGGACACGTCACCGCCCTGGGTTTCGATGATCGGCAGCGCGGTGAGCGAGCCGGTCTTACCCTTGACCGCACCGTTGGTGTACTTCTCGACGTACTCGGCGTTGACGCGCGCGGCGCGCTCCAGCAGACGGCTGTGGAGATAGAACACGTCGCCGGGGTAGGCTTCGCGGCCCGGAGGACGCTTCAGCAGCAGCGACACCTGGCGGTAGGCAACAGCCTGCTTGGACAGATCGTCATAGACGATCAGCGCGTCCATGCCGTTGTCGCGGAAGAACTCGCCCATCGCACAGCCGGAGTACGGGGCGATGAACTGCAGCGCGGCGGCTTCGGAAGCAGAGGCGGCGACCACGATGGTGTGGTCCATGGCGCCGTACTCTTCGAGCTTGCGCACCACGTTGGCGATCGAGCTGGCCTTCTGGCCGATGGCGACGTAGACGCAGTAAACGCCGGTGCCCTTCTGGTTGATGATGGCGTCGATGGCGACGGCGGTCTTGCCGGTCTGGCGGTCGCCGATGATCAGCTCGCGCTGGCCACGGCCGACCGGGATCATCGAGTCGATCGACTTCAGGCCGGTCTGCACCGGCTGGTCCACCGACTTACGCCAGATCACGCCCGGCGCGACCTTCTCGACCGGCGAGGTCTCGGTGGCGGCAATCGGGCCCTTGCCGTCGATCGGGTTGCCGAGCGCGTCGACGACGCGGCCGAGCAGCGCCTTGCCGACCGGCACTTCGAGGATGCGGCCGGTGGTCTTGACGGTATCGCCTTCGGCGAGGTGCTTGTAGTCACCCAGGATCACCGCGCCCACCGAGTCGCGCTCGAGGTTCAGCGCGAGGCCGAAGGTGTTGCCGGGGAACTCCAGCATTTCGCCCTGCATGGCGTCGGACAGGCCGTGCACGCGCACGATGCCGTCCTGCAGCGAGACGATCGTGCCGGTGTTGCGGGCCTCGGCGTTCGCATCGTAATTCTGGATGCGGGCCTTGATGAGGTCGCTGATTTCGGAGGGGTTCAGTTGCATGGGATTCTTCTCGTCAACAAGACAACACGACGGATCAGACAGGAATTAGTCAGGGGCGCGACAGCTGGATGGACAGACGCTCAAGTTCGCCGCGTGCGGAACCGTCGATGACCAGGTCGCCGGCGCGGATCAGGGCGCCAGCAATCAGGGTTTCGTCGATGTCCCAGGTGATCTCGACCGCGCGCTGCAAGCGCTTGGCCACCGCCTGCGACAGGGCCTGCTGCTGGGCATCGGCGACCGGCACGGCAGTGGTAATCGCCACCGCGGCGCGGCTCTCGCACTCGGCGCGCAGCTGCTCGAACTGCTGACGCAGTTCCGGCACCGCCGCCAGCTTGCCGTTGTCGGCCAGCAGACGAACCAGGGCCACGCCCTGGGCGTCGAGAGCACTGCCAGCAACCGAGGTCACCAGACCAGCCAGCGCGGCGCGCGTCAGCGCCGGATGGCCGAGCACCGCAGCGACCTGCGGCTGGGCCACCGCTTCGGCCAGCGCGGCAAGCTGCCGGGACCAGGCGGCGAAGGCATTGCCGTCGCGCGCCATCTCGAACACGGCCTTGGCGTAAGGGCGGGCCAGCGTGCTGAGTTCAGCCATGGCTCTAGCCTGTCCTTAAACGCGGGCGGCGAGGTCGCCGAGCACTTCGGCGTGCGCCTTGGCGTCGATCTCGCGCTTGAGGATCTTGGCGGCGCCGAGCACGGCCAGTTCGCCGACCTGCTTGCGCAGCGCGTCCTTGGCCTGGCTCACCTGACGCTCGACATCGGCGGCGGCGCTGGCCTTGATGCGGTCGGCTTCGGCGCTGGCCGCGGCCTTGGCTTGCTCGATCAGCTGGGTGGCCTGCTTGTTCGCCGTGCTCAGGATGTCCTGAGCCTGGGTACGCGCGACCTTCAGCTCGTCATCGGCCTTGGAGGACGCGGCCTTGAGGGCCTGCGCACCTTTCTCGGCGGCGGCGAGGCCGTCGGCGATCTTGGCGCGGCGTTCTTCCATCGCCTTGGTGATCGGCGGCCATACGAACTTCATCGTGAACCAGACGAAGATCGCGAACACGATCATCTGGCCGACGATGGACGGAATGCTCGCCTGCATGGCGTGGGCTCCGAGAGGCTAAGAGGCTTACTTGACGACCGACAGCAGCGGGTTCGCGAACATCATCAGCAGACCCATGGCCACGCCGATGATGGACACGGCGTCCAGCAGGCCGGCGATGATGAACATCTTGGTCTGCAGCTGGTTGGCGAGTTCCGGCTGGCGGGCAGCGCCTTCCAGGAACTTGCCGCCGAGCAGGCCGAAGCCGATGGCGGTGCCGAGGGCGGCGAGGCCGAAGATGATGCCGATGGTCAGCGCGGTGTTGGCCTGGATGGCGGCGACGAATTCCATTTGTAGCTCCGGTGCGTCTTGGGTTGGGGTTGAAAACAGCGGTGAAGAATGGGGTGTAGCTGGGACGGCGGTAACGCTAAATCAGTGATGCTCTTCGTGGGCGTGGGCCATGCTCAGATAGACGATGGTCAGCGTCATCATGATGAAGGCCTGCAGAGTCACGACCAGGATGTGGAAGATCGCCCAGCCCAGGCCGGGGATGATCTGCGCCCACCAGGGCAGCAGCGCGATCAGGATGAAGATCAGCTCGCCGGCGTAGAGGTTGCCGAACAGTCGCAGCGCCAGCGACAGCGGCTTGGCCAGGTACTCGACGGTGTTGAGGATGATGTTGAACGGCAGCAGCTTCGGCCCGAAGGGGTGGAACAGGAATTCGCGGGCGAAGCCGCCAACGCCCTTGCCCTTGAAGCTGTACACGAAGATCAGGATGAACACTGACAGCGACAGCGCGAAGGTGGCGCTCATGTCGGCGGAAGGCACCACGCGGATATAGGCGTGGGCGGGGTCGTGGCCCATGGCGCCGTAAATCTGCGCCCAGATCTGCGGGATCAGGTCGACCGGCAGCAGGTCCATGCAGTTCCAGAGGAACACCCAGCAGAAGATGGTGAGCGCGAGCGGACCGATGAAGGTGCGGGCGCCGTCGAAGCTGTCTTTCACCGAGTTGTCGACGAAGTCGACCATGATCTCGACGAAGTTCTGCAGCTTGCCCGGCACGCCGGAGGTGGCGCGCACCGCAGCGATGCGGAACAGGGTCAGGAAGATCAGACCCAGCACGGTGGAAAAGATCAGCGTGTCAATGTGCCAGGCATCCATCGTGATGAAGCCGGCATCCTCGGACGAGGCCCAGTGCTTCAGATGGTGCGTGACGTATTCCGCCGGGGAGTGACCTTCAGCCATTGTCCTTCCAGAGCAACGCGAACCAGTAAACCGTCAAAGTCGCCGAAAACGTAACGATCAACGGCGCGAAATTTTCTGCCATGAACTTCGCCGAGAATCCGAACAACACCACCGCAAGTGCCCACTTGCGGGCTTCGGCCCGATAGAAGTTCATCACCCGCTGTTTCGGATCGTCCGAGACGCGTCCGAAGTTGACAATGCCCGCGTAGAAGGTCAGTAGTGCACTGATGCCACCACCCGCCAGGGCCGCGAGGCCCGACTCGACATTCTTGCCCGCGCCCCAAACAAGAGCGAAGACCAGAGCGATTGCCAGCTGATACAGAGCGATGTGCGTAGCTGTTTTCATTTCAGCGATCTGCGCGGCACATCTTGGTGCACTGCCCTCAGCCCAAAAAGTATAGCGGGTTCGTCAGTCCGCCAGCAACGTAAACTTTTGGTGAAGACTGAATTGTTGTCAGCAAGTAGCTGTTGACAAAGGTTTTCGGCTTGATCTTTCAGGGAATCACCGCGCCATCGCCTTGCCTGACGCCAGGGTCATCCAGCGACGCGGCAGCAGCCTCGGCACCACGCTGAGCAGCTTGTTGCCGACACCGGGCACCACCACGGGGCGTCCGGCAGCCAGCGCGGACAAGGCCTCGGCGGCGACTTCTTCCGCCGTCATCATGAAACCCTCGGGCACCGCCTTGCGCAGCTCCGGAGTCCCGGTGGCCTCGAAGAAGGGGGTATCGACAGGCCCTGGGCACAAGGCAGTCACCCGCACCCCGCGCGCCCGCGTCTCAGCCCACAGCGCCTCGCTGAACGACAGTACGAAGGCCTTGGTGGCGGCGTAGATCGCCATCTGCGGCAGGGGCTGGAAGCCAGCCACCGAGGCGACGTTGATGATGCCACCGCGCCGGCGCTCGAGCATCGCCGGCAGGAAGGCGTGGGCCAGATCGACCACTGCCGTGACATTGAGGCCGATCATTTCGGCGTCGCGCGCAGGGTCTTGCTGGGCGAAGGCGCCAGCCGACCCGAACCCTGCATTGTTGATGAGCACATCCACGGCCAGCCCCCGCCCCGCCAATTCCGCAGCGAGCCGTACCCCACAACCAGGCAGGCTGAGATCGGCGGCGATCACGGTCACCGTCACGGCCTGCTCACCGCGGAGGCTCTCGGCCAGTGCCTCCAGCTTATCCTCGGAGCGCGCCACCAGAATGAGGTGGTCGCCGCGACGCGCGAGGGCGCGGGCAAAGGCGGCACCGATGCCGGAGGAGGCGCCGGTGATGAGAGCGGTCTGGGCCATGGCGGCCTCCGGTGAATTCAATCAGCGCAGGACGGCGAGCAGGCGTTCCAGCTCCGCCGGCGATTTGAAGGCGATGGTGAGCTTGCCACGCCCCTTGGCGCTCTGTTGCAACTTCACTCCCGAGCCCCATTTCTTGGCCAGCTCGGCTTCCAGCGGCAGGGCGGCGGCGGTCGCCTTGCGCGCCACGGCGGGCTTGGGCTCGTCATGAACCAGGGCCTCGGTCTGACGCACCGACAACTGCTTCTCCACCACCTGCTTGGCGAGCTGCGCCTGCCGACTGCCGGAGGTTGCCAGCAGCACCTTGGCGTGACCAAAGCTGAGATTGCCGGCGCGCAGCAGCGCCTGCACCTCCGGCTCCAGCTCCATCAGCCGCAACAGGTTGCTGACCGCGGCGCGCGACTTGCCCACCGCCTCCGCGCAGGCCTCGTGGGTGAGTCCGCATTCCTGGATCAGCCGGTGCAGGGCTTCGGCCTCTTCCAGGGCGTTGAGGTCGGCACGCTGGATGTTCTCGACCAGCGCGATGGCCATCGCCGCGCGCTCATCGAGTACCCGCACCACCACCGGAATCAGGCTCAAGCCGGCGCGCTGCGCCGCCCGCCAGCGGCGTTCGCCGGCGACGATCTCGTAGCTGTCCGGCCCCAGTGGCCGCACCACGATGGGCTGCACCACGCCCTGGGCGCGGATCGACTCGGTGAGCTCGGAGAGCGCCGCCTCGTCGAAATGCCGGCGTGGCTGGTGCTTGCCGGGAGCGAGCTGCTTGAGCGGCAGTTCGCGCAGGGCCTCGCCCTCGGACTGCTCCGGTGCGACCGCCACGCCAGCGGTATTCATGGTGCCCAGCAGGGCGTCGAGGCCGCGACCCAATCCGCGTTTCTTGACCGACATCGGTTGCAATTTCCCGGTTGCGAAGGCCGCCAGTATGCCGCGCGGCCGCTTCGAAGGCTTTTCTAGGCCGGCAGCCGCAGCTGGCCGCCGTCGTGGCGGCGCAACACTTCGCCCGCCAGCGCCAAGTAGGCCTTCGCGCCCGCCGACTGCGGGTCGTAGGCGATGATCGGCAGGCCGTGGCTGGGCGCTTCCGCCAGCCGCACATTGCGCGGAATCACCGTGCGATAGACCTTGTCGCCGTAGTGCTGGGTGAGCTGTGCCGAGACGTCGTTGGCGAGGTTGTTGCGCGGGTCGAACATGGTCCGCAGCAGGCCGTCGATGTCCAGCTTGGGATTGATCACCTTGCGGATCTTGCCCACCGTGTCGGTGAGCGCGGCCAGGCCCTCCAGCGCGTAGTACTCGCACTGCATGGGAATCAGCACGCCGTCGGCCGCGACCAGGGCGTTGACGGTGAGCTTGGACAGAGCCGGTGGGCAGTCGAGCAGGATGTAGTCGTACTGGTCGGCGATCTCGGCGAGCGCGCCCTTGAGCGCGAAATCACCCACCGGCTGCTCGCGCAGCTTGATCTCGGCTTCGGTCATATCGAGATTGGCCGGCAGCACCCAGAGATTGAGCGCGGGCAGGTACTGGATCGCCTCGGCAGGCTTGGCGGCGTCGAGCAGCACGTCGCGGGCGGTCAGCTCGGTATTGTTCTTGTCGATGCCGACACCCATCGTGGCATTGCCCTGGGAGTCGAGGTCAACCAGCAGCACCCGGCGCTTGGCCGCCGCCAGGCTGGCGGCAAGGTTGACCGAGGTGGTGGTCTTGCCCACCCCGCCCTTCTGATTGGCAACCGCAATAATTCGAGTCATTTCTTCTTCGGTTTCGCGATCACCGCGTGTCGCTCTTCATGGAGGCCGGGCACGCGCAGCGGGCGTGTTTCGAGGATGTCGACGCCAGCCGGCACCGCCGCCAGTTCGTCGCCTTCTAGTTTGCCCTTCATTGCAATCCAGATGCCATCAACCGCCAGCAGGCCATCGGTCAGAAGAAAGAAATCCGCCAGGCTGGCAAAGGCGCGGCTGGTGACGAAGTCGTAGCCCTCGCCCTCAGGCACCGCCTCAACCCGCCCCTCGATCACCGCGAAGTTGGCCAGGCCCAGGCTGCGCTGCACATGGCGCATGAAGCGTGCCTTCTTGCCATTGCTGTCCAGGCCGGTCAGCGACCAGGCCGGGCGGGCGATGGCGAGCGGGATGCAAGGCAGACCGGCACCCGCGCCGACATCCAGGATGCGCGGACCGCCGCTCAGACGGGCCGCCAGCTCATCCAGCAGGGGCAGCAAGGACAGCGAGTCCAGCAGATGCCGGACCAGCATCTCGTCAGGATCGCGAACCGCCGTGAGGTTGTAGGCCAGATTCCACTTCTGCAGCTCGGCCTGGTAGGCGAGCAACCGCACGGGCGCATCCGGCGGCAGACTCAGGCCGAGCCGGGCGATACCGTCAGTCAGCCGCTGTAGCGGCGGGGGCTGGATGTGGGGCTGGGCCATGGGAGCGCGATTATAGGGGTCGGAAGAGGCGACGCCCGACCGCGGATCGCGGGCAAGAAAAAGCCCCGCCGTGGCGGGGCCATTCTCCGCGAGCCCAGACGCCCTAGTCGTCGTTGCTGGCAAAGCCCAGCAGATGCAGCAGGCTGGTGAAGATGTTGTAGATGTCCAGATACAAGGCGACGGTGGCCATGATGTAGTTGGTCTCGCCGCCGTGGATGATGCGGCTGGTGTCGTACAGCAGGAGGCCGGAGAACAGCAGCATCGATACCGCCGACAGCGCCACGAACACCCCACTGACCGCAACACCGAAGAAACTGGCAGCCAGCGCGCCCAGGCTGCAGATCAGCAGCACCATGACGCCAGCCATCAGGAAACCGCCCATGAAGGAGAAGTCCTTCTTGGTGGTCAGCACATAGCCGGACAGCGCCGCGAAAATCACACCGGTGCCGCCGAGCGCGGTCATGATCAACTGGCCACCATTGGGCAGCGCCTTGAGGTACATGTTGAGTACCGGACCCAGACCGAAGCCGAGCAGGCCGGTGACCGCGAACACCACGTAGATGCCCTTTTCGGTATTGGCGGTACGCGGCAGCACGAACCAGATCAAGCCCATGGAAACCAGCGAGGCAACCAGGCTAAGCCCGTAGGGCGCCTGCACCGCCATCGAAACACCCGCCATGACGGCGCTGAACAGCAGCGTCATGGACAACAGCAGATAGGTATTGCGCAGAACTTTGTGGGTGGCCAGCAGCGAGCCTTGATTGGCGGCATAACCGCCAACGCGGACCGGGGAGGGTTCGAAAGCCATGTCGAGTTTCCATCAATGATTAGTGAGAGGCACCATAACGACCACCGCGGACTTGCTCAAGTTCCCCGACTTTTGCTCACCAGCGGTATCCGAGCATCAGACTCAGCGCGTACTGCTGGTCGTTGCGGCTCAGCGGGCTGTCTGCGGCGGCGCCCAGGAGGTATTGCAGGCCACCGGTCCCATTGAGGAACCAGCGCTCGTCGAGGAACCAGGTAGCGCTCACCCCGAAGCCGGCGCTGCGCAAGCCGCCACCGGCCTGGTAGGCCGGAAACTGCGACCGCGCCGCCTGCTGCGGACTGATCCCGAAGCCGCGACGCGTCGCCTCACCATCAGAAAGCGTCATCGACGGGCCCAGGAACACGAAGTAGCGCTCGCTGCCGACCACCGGCAGATAGGCAGCCAGGTCGGCGCTCCAGCCGCCGCCGGAACCCAGATTGCGCCGCAAATCGGCGCGCAGCACCACCGGAAACAACACGCACTCGCCGAACAGCTTCAGCTCCGCGGCGGGGTCGAGATCGCCCAGGCCGCGCAGGCGCGGGTCATCGTCCTCGTCGCGCCCGAGATCGAAACCGGCCGCGACGCCGGCCCGGTAGCGCTTGCCGCGCAGCAGGTTCAGGCCCAGGCCCTCGGCGGTGGAAGCGAACGCCAGGTCGCGATAGCGCATTTCCAGAGTGAGCCCCGGCATCGCCCGGTAGGCGCTGGCACCCTCGTAGCGCGGCAACAGCGCCGGGCCGGCGCTGACCAAACGCTGCCACCTCGGCACCGGCTGCTGAAAATAGCCCTGCAACACCTGGCCGGCCGAGTACTGCCACTCGGCAATCGGCATGTCGGCTCGCGCCGGCCCCGAAAAGACTAGGCCCAGCAACATCAACAGGCAGGCCAAGCGCATCCGTATCTCCTGGCTGTCTTCGCATGATTCACGGTTTTTCATCCGGGCTTCAGTCTGAGCGCCACGACTGAAGCTCGGATGAAGATGGCTACAAACCGCGAAGACGTCGCAACTCGCGCACCGCCACCACCAAGCCCTCGAAGTCGCTGACCCCGGCGGCGCGCAGCTCGGCGATGCGGGCTTCGGCGAAGCTCAACTTGTCGCGGTGTCGATCCGTCCAGTGCTCCAGCCGCTCTTCGGCGCTCTTGCCGGCCATGCGCAGGACACGGCCGGTAAGCAGCCGATGGATGCGGTAAAGATCGTCGCGCAGATTGCTGCGCGCCAGCGCATGCCACTTGCCGCGCACCTGCAGACCATTGATCGCTGCATACAGGCCCAGCAGGCGGAAGCGCTCGCCCACCGCGAAGTAGGCGGCGGCGGCTTCGCGTAAGGTGACGTTGGCCTCCAGAGCCAGCTCGGTAATATCCGGCGCATTGCCCAGTACCCGGGTGGCGGCCAGACGCAAGGCCAGCGCGTCCGGAACCCCCTCGGCCTGCAACTGACTCAGGGTGCGCTGCCAATCCTCGCGATAACCGGGCGGCAGCGCCTCCGGCAGCAGGGCTTCGATCTCGCGGATGGCGGCACTGAAGCGGTCCACCGCCTGCAGGACCGGTCGCCGCGCATAGCCGGCCATCACCAACCAGGACGTGGCGTGCTTGAGCAGGCCGCTGGCCTGGGTCATCAACCGCGTCTGCAGGGCCGCCGGCACCCGGTTGTCGAGCGCTTCGATGGCACTCCAGTAGCGGTCGGCCTCGTAGACCTCGTGGGCGATGGCATAGGCCTTGAGCACTTCGCCACGGGCATGACCGTGATCGTCGGCGAGCCGGTGCGCGAAGCTCACACCCATGCGGTTGGCCACCGCGTTGCTCAGGATGGTGGCAATGATCTCGCGACGCAGCTGGTGCTTGCGCAGCGCCTCGCCGTGGCGCTCGACCAGGGCCGGCGGGAAGTAGGCCAACAGATCGCGGACGAAGAAGGGATCGTCCGGCATTTCGCTGGCCAGCGTCGCGGTGTAGAGCGACATCTTGGCGTAGGCCAGCAGCACCGAAAGTTCCGGCCGGGTCAGGCCCAGGCCCTGGCGCTGGCGCTCCTTGAGTGCCTCGTCGTCGGGCAGGAACTCCACCGCGCGGTTGAGCAGGCCCTCGCGCTCCAGCGTGCGGATCAGCTCGCGGTGCTCGTCCAGACGCGCGGCCGACTGCGCTTCCAGCAGCGAGACCGCGCCTGACTGCACGGTGTTGTCGCGCAGCACCGCGCGGGCGAGATCCTCGGTCATCGACATCAGCAGCGGATCGCGGCTGGCGCGGTCGAGCTTGCCTTCGGCCATCAACTGGTTGAGCGGGATCTTGATGTTGACCTCGCGGTCGGAGCTGTGCACGCCGCCGGCGTTGTCGATGGCGTCGGTGTTGAGCTTGACGCCCTTGAGCGCCGCCTCGATGCGACCCAGCTGGGTAAAGCCCAGGTTGCCGCCCTCGCCCACCACCTTGCAGCGCAGCTCGCGGCCATTGACGCGCAGGCCGTCATTGGCGCGGTCCCCGACTTCCGGGTGCGCCTGGGTCGAGGCCTTCACATAGGTGCCGATGCCGCCGTTCCAAAGCAGGTCCACCGGTGCCTTCAGGATCGCGTTCATCAGCTCGTTGGGCGTCAGCCGCCGCGCCTCGATGGCCAGCGCCTGGCGCAGCTCCTCGGAAATCTCGATGGACTTGGCGCTACGCGGATACACGCCGCCGCCCTTGGAGATCAGCGTTTTGTCGTAGTCGTCCCAGGACGAACGCGGCAGCGCAAACAGCCGCGCGCGCTCGGCGAAGCTGGCGGCGGCATCCGGCTGCGGGTCGAGGAAGATGTGGCGATGGTCGAAAGCCGCCAGCAGATGGATGTGCGGCGACAGCAGCATGCCGTTGCCGAACACGTCGCCGGACATGTCGCCGATACCGACCACCGTGAACGCCTCGCTCTGGATGTCCTTGCCAAGCTCACGGAAGTGGCGCTTGACGCTCTCCCAGGCGCCCTTGGCGGTGATGCCCATCTTCTTGTGGTCGTAGCCCACCGAGCCGCCGGAGGCAAAGGCATCGCCCAGCCAGTGGCCGTAGTCGGCGGAGATGCCGTTGGCGATGTCGCTGAAGGTGGCGGTGCCCTTGTCGGCAGCGACCACCAGATAGGGATCGTCCTCGTCGTAGCGCACCACGTCCTTGGGCGGAATGACCTTCGCACCCTGGCGGTTGTCGGTGATGTCGAGCAGACCGCGCAGGAAGGTCTTGTAGCCCTCCACGCCTAGCCTGGCCCAGCTCTCGCGCTCGGCCGGGTTGCCGGTCTTCAGTACGAAGCCGCCCTTGGCGCCGACCGGCACGATCACCGTGTTCTTCACCATCTGCGCCTTCATCAGGCCCAGCACCTCGGTGCGGAAGTCCTGGCGACGGTCGGACCAGCGCAGACCGCCGCGCGCCACCTTGCCGCCGCGCAGGTGCACGCCTTCCACTTCCGGGGCGTAGACCCAGATCTCGAACATCGGCCTGGGCAGCGGCAGGTCCGGCACCTTGGCCGGGTCGAGCTTGAGGCTGACGTAGTGCTTGTAGCCGCCGTCCGGCAGGGTCTGGAAGTAATTGCTGCGCAGGCCGGCGCGCACCACGTTGACCGCGGCGCGCAGGATGCGGTCGGCATCGAGGCTGGCGACCTTGTCGAGCGCGTCGTCGAGTGACTGGCCGATCTCCAGCTGCTGGTCGCGGCGCTGGCTCTCGCTCAGCTGCGGATCGAAGCGTGCCTCGAACAGGCGCACGATCTGCGCGCAGATCGCCGGATGCGCGGCCAGGGTGGTCTGGATGTAGACCGGTCCATACGGCAGCGCGGTCTGCACCAGATAAGTGGCGAGCGTGCGCAGTGCCGTCACCTGCCGGGCGGAGAGGCCAGCGGCCAGCACCAGGCGATTGAGACCGTCGTTCTCGGCCTCGCCGCGCCAAGTGGCGAGGAAGGCCTGTTCGAACAGGCGGCGCAAGGCCTCCGGCGTCAGCTCGCCGCTGACCTGCGCCTGCAGCACGAAGCTCTGCACCCAGAGACTGTCGCCGGTCGCCGGACGCAGCTCCAGAGGGTCCTGGTTCATGACCCGCAGACCGAAATTTTCCAGTACCGGCAAGGCGTCGGAAAGCGCCACCGGGCCGCCCTCGCGATACAGCTTCAAGCCCGCCACCTGCTGGTGCGCGTCCAGCAAAAGACGAACAGCCAGCGGTTGCTCGGCGCTCAAGCCGGCCAACTGGGCGATGTCAGCGGCAGCCTCCTGCGGCGTGGTCGCCTCCTGAGCGGACAGCGGATAGGCGTCGAGGAAGCGCGCGCTCAGCCGGCCTTCAACATCGCCTGCCGCCAGCAAGGCCTCGCGCAACTGATCGCGCCAGGAGCGGGTCACCGCCACCAGCCGCGCTTCGATCTCGTCGGCGCTGTGGCCGCTGCGGGTGCCGGGCGGCGTGCGGACGATGAAGTGCAGACGGGTGAAGCCACCGCGCAGGAAATCGACGTTGCGCTCCACCGCATAGCCGCCGAACAGGCCCAGCAGTTCGCGCGCCAACTGTTCGCGCAGCTCCCGCGAGTAGCGCTCGCGCGGCACGAACACCAGGCAGGAATAGAAGCGGCCGTAGCGGTCGCGACGCATCAGGAAGCGGAGCTGGTGCCGGTCGCGTAGCGCGCGCACGCTCATCGCCGCGGCAAACAGCTCGTCTTCGCCACTCTGGAACAGCTCGTCGCGCGGCCAGGCCTGCAGGATCTCATGCAGGTTCTTGGCCGAGTGCGATTCGGCCGGCAACTGGGCGCGCGCCATCACCTGAGCAACCTTGCGGCGCACCACCGGAATATCGCTGGGCCGCTCGGCATAGGCATCGCCGGTGAACAGGCCGATCAACCGCACGGTGCCGGCGACGCTGCCATCGGCGGCGAAGCGCTTCACCGAAATCACGTCGAGATATTCGGCGTGGTGGACGCTGGAACGGACATTGGCCTTGGTGATGACCAGCAGGCGCGCCGACCCGGCGTACTTGTCGAGCTCCTCCTGCGGCGCGATCAGCTCGTCGGAAGTGGCCAGGCGCGCGCCGGCGCGCAGCAGGCCCAGGCCGGCTTCGTGCAAGGTGCGCAGGCTGGGGCGACCGTCGCCCCCGGCCTCGACGCGGCTCTCGGCTACGCCCAGGAAGGTGAAATGGCGCTCGTCCAGCCAATCGAGAAAGGCTCCCGCCTCCTCGAATTCGGCAGCGCTGGCGGCCGCCGGAGGCTGGGTCAGTTCGGCCTGCAGGCCCGTCAGCCGCTGGCGCATCGCCGGGTAGTCGGCGACCGCAGTGCGGACCTCGGCCAGCGTAGTCCGTAGACGATCTTCGAGGCGGGCATAGGCGGCCGCGTCGGCCAGCGGCTCGAACTCGATGTGAATCAACGATTCCGCCGGCCCCTGCCGCGCCGCCAGCGAGGCGGGGACATCAAGCCGCCCCTGGGCGTCGCGCACCAGATACAGGATGGGATGCACCGCCCAGTCGATCACGCCCCCGGCCTCGCGCACGCAGAGCATCACGCTATCGACCAGGAAGGGCATGTCCTCGATCACCGTCTGCACCCAGGCCAGACCACGGCCCTCGCTGGGCGGCTGCACCCGCACGTCAATCTCGCCCGGTGCCCTTTGCTCGGCCAGCCGCCAGTGGGCGCTGGCCAGGGCGTACAGGGCGTCCGGGGTACGTGCCCGCAGGGCGTCGCCGGAGGCGGTGTCGAAGTAGCGGCGCAGAAAACTCAAGGGCGGTGCGTCGGCGCCGGCCGCCGCGGCCAGGGATTCCAGTGACTGGATCAGTTCGGGGGCGGACAGCGGCACCGACGCAGGGGTCGAGTGCACGCTTTCCATGGTGCTAGTCATGTCTCACTCCAGGCGCCCATTCCGGGCGTTCTTATCGATGGGGCCAGTATGCCAGCGCCGCCCGGGGCCGCCGCCCCCTCTGGCTATAATCGGCCCATTCACCTGGCTCTCTCCATGACCGAACGCCGCAGCACCCCGCCGAGCCGCCTGACCTCCAGACGGATCTACTGGCTGTGCGTGCTGGTGTGGGGGTTTGCCTCGCTGGTTCTGGGCGAGCGGCTGGCGGCGGACATGAAGTTCCGCATCAACGATCTCTCGCAGATTCCCGGCGCCGGCATGGTGATGCGCGACAACGAGGGAATGCTGTACCACGTGAACAGCGATGGCCGCGCCCGGCAGATCTTCCCTGTGCTGGCGCCGCCGGAATACAAGGACTCCTGCCTGGACTGCGTGCTGGTCACCGGCGAGCAACTGTCGCAGACCAACGAGTTTTGCGCTGCCGGCGTGCGCAGCCAATTGCCGCGGCTGGACTTCGAGCTGCCCTGCCGCTCCTGGGCGGTACTGGGCGATGGCCCGCGGGTGGTGTCGGTGACCTTGTTCCTGGTGCCGATCCTGCTCTGGCCCATCCTGCGCGCCGTTGGCCGCGCCGTCTCCGGCGCCAAGCCACGCATCAACTGAGTTGTCGGCGTCGGAATTCCGCGCTTACAGCCGCGCCAGCAGGCCGGCCAGCGCCGCTTCGGCGGCCTGCTCGCGCACCGCTTCGCGCGAGCCGGTGAAGTGGAAGCAGCGGGCCTCGGCCCGGCCCGCGCTGGCCCAGGCGATCCACACCAGGCCCACCGGCTTGTCGGCGCTGCCGCCACCCGGCCCGGCGATACCGGATACCGCAACCGCGTGCTGCACCGGCGCCTTGGCGATCAGCCCCCCCGCCATCGCCAGCACCGTTTCCTGACTGACCGCGCCAAAGTGGTCCAGCACCGCCGACGGCACCCCCAACAGTTCCTGCTTGGCGCGATTGCTGTAGCTCACCAGACCGCGCTCGAACCAGGCGGAACTGCCGGCGAGATCGGTGCAGCGCTTGGCGATCAGCCCGCCGGTGCAGGACTCGGCCGTGGCCAGCCACTCGCCGCGCACCAGCAGCCGCGCGGCGATCTGTTCGACCAGACCGGCGTCATTCACCGGCGGAAGATCTCCTCGGCCATGCGGTCGGCGATGGCTCCGGTGGGCCGGTGCTGGTCGCGCGCGCGCTGGAAGATCGCGGTGAGCGTGTCGCCGATACGGTCCAGGTGCGCCTTGGCCTTGACCTCGTCGTAGCCGTGAGTCTCGTGGAATATCTCGATGATGCCGCCGGCGTTGATGGCGTAGTCCGGCGCATAGAGGATGCCGCGCTCCATCAGGTCCTGGCCGTGACGCGCCTGCAGCAACTGGTTGTTGGCGGCACCGGCGATCACCGTCGCCTTGATCTCGGGGATGGTCAGGTCATTGAGGATGGCGCCCAGCGCGCAGGGCGCGAACACATCGACCTCGAGGCCGAAGATGCGCTCCATGCTCACCGCGGTGGCGCCGAATTCCAACACGCAGCGTTCCACCGCCGGGTAATGGATGTCGGTGACCCAGAGCTGGGCCCCGGCCTCGTGCAGGTACTTGGCCAGGCGGTAGCCGACGTTGCCGACGCCCTGGATGGCGACCTTGAGGCCCTTGAGGTCGGTACGACCGAGCTGGAACTTCACCGCCGCCTTCAGACCCACGAAGGCGCCATAGGCGGTGGCCGGCGAGGGATCACCGCTGCGGCCGGCGGCCTGCGCATGGGCATCGGCGAGTCCGCCGACATGCGCCGTGGCCTCCGCCATCAGCCGCACATCGGCGACGCTGGTACCCGAGTCCTCGGCGGCGATGTAGGCGCCGCCGAGGTTGTTGACGAAGCGGCCCATAGCCCGCATCAGTTCCGGCGTCTTGTGCTTGCGCGGATCGCCGAGGATCACGCTCTTGCCGCCGCCCTGCGGCAGGCCGGCGAGCGCCGCCTTGTAGGTCATGCCGCGCGACAGGCGCAGCACGTCGGTCAGTGCCTCGGCATCGCTGGCATAGGGCCACATGCGACAACCGCCGAGACCGGGGCCCAGGCGGGTGGAATGCACGGCGATGATGGCTTTCAGGCCGGTGACCGGGTCCTGATGAAAGGCGACGTGCTCGTGCGCGTCGTATTCGGGATGGGAGAAGACAGACATGGAAGGCTTCGGAAATCGGGATTGCCTACTATTTTACGCTCCGGCGTCGCGACGGCCTGCGGACCCGAGGCCGGGGATGCCCGCGGCAACCGCCCCTAGGCCCCGATCCGCGTCCAGCGCCGCAGCCAGAACAGTTGCACCGCGATCATCAGCAGGGTCACCGCGAACATCGCCAGGGTAAGCGCGGCGGCGTAGCCGAAGCGCAGGTATTCGAAACCGTTCTGGTAGACGTACAGCGGCAGCAGCAGGGTGCCGAACTGCGGCCCGCCCTTGGTGATGATCAGCGCCGGGGTGAAGCTGGTCTGGAACGACAGCGCTGCGTCGCGGCAGGCCAGCAGCAGCAGCACCGGCAGCAGCATGGGCAGCGTGAGGCGCCGGAACACTGTCCAGGCGCCAGCGCCCTCCACCGTGCTCAGGTCATAGAGCTCCTGCGGAATCTCCTTGCGGGCGGCGATCAGTACCACCACCAGTTCGCCCAGCAGCCAGAGGCCGATCAGGGCCAGCACCCGACGGGCGGCGGCGGCGTCGGTGAGCCAGATATCCGGCGCGATCCCAAAGGCCTGCAGCAGCCAGGCGAACGGGCC
Organism: Nevskiaceae bacterium; assembly: GCA_004297005.1. Lineage (GTDB taxonomy): Bacteria > Pseudomonadota > Gammaproteobacteria > Nevskiales > Nevskiaceae > Stagnimonas. Next base: position 47,491 of record SCVA01000046.1, on the reverse strand, counting down.
GTAGAGCGGGTTCAGGATCCACAGCCAGAGCAGCGCCCAGGCGATGTCCGGCGTCAGGCTCGGTGCCAGCGCGGCGGAGCGCAGCAGGCCAACACCGCGTCGCGGCCTGTGCAACAGCAGAGCCAGACCCAGGGCCAGTAGCAGACGCAGCGGCACCGACCAGGCGGCGACCGTCAGCGAGTTGCCGAGCGCGGTCCAGAACAGCGGGTCGTTCCAGGCCTTGGCGAGATTGCCCAGACCGAGGTAGCGCGGCGGATGCAGGCCGTCAAAGTCGCTGAAGGCCAGCGGCAGCGCCATCAGCGCCGGCAGTCCCAGCAGCAACAGCAACAGGACGAAGCCCGGCAGCGTCCAGTGCCAGTTGCGCAGGAAGGCGCGCAGGCCGCTCATGCGCGCGCGGCCCCGGAGGCCGGGGCCAGCGCCTCGCCACTGTCGGGATCGAACCAGCAGGCCCGGGTCAGCGCCAGCCTCAGCGGCAGGCTGACGCCGCGGCCTACGCGCAGCTCCGGCTCGGCGCGCGCCGCCAGGCGCTGGCCGCCGGCATTGAGCCAAACAATCTGCTGTTCGCCCAGGGGCTCCACCGTTTCCACGGTCGCCTGCAGTTCGGCACCCGGGCCTTCTTCGCGACCCCAGCGCGAGCCCGGCAGGCTCAGGTGTTCCGGACGCAGGCCCATAACCAGACGCCGACCGAGCGCCGCCGGCGGCGAAACCAGGCGGCGGCTGAGCAGGGTCTCGCCCCACCAGAGGCCACCGTCCAACGCCAGTTGCACCTCCAGGGTGTTCATCGCCGGCTGCCCGAGGAAGCGGGCCACGAACAGATTGGCCGGCTCGGCGTAGACCGTGCGCGGCGGCGCCAACTGCAACAGCCGCCCTTCATGCAGCACGCCCAGGCGGTCGGCCAGGGCCATCGCCTCGGACTGGTCGTGGGTTACCAGCAACATCGCCGCGCGGCTGCCGGCATGGGTCTTGAGGATTTCCGCGCGGGCACGCACCCGCAACTGGGTATCGAGGCTGGACAGAGGTTCGTCCAGCAACAGGGCCTTGGGCTCGCGCAGCAGGGCGCGGGTCAGGGCGACGCGCTGGCGCTCGCCGCCGGACAGCTCGCGCGGACGGCGCGCGAGCAGCGGGGTGAGGTCGAGAGTGTGGGCGGCGGCACGGGCACGGTCCTCGGCGTCACGGCGCGCCATACCGCGCGCGCGCAGGCCGAAGCAGAGGTTCTCCAGCACGCTCAGGTGCGGGAACAGCGCGTAGCTCTGGAACATCATCGCCACATCGCGCTGCCCCGGCGGCAGCGCCTGCACTGGCCGGCCGTCGAGGCGGATCTCGCCGCTGCGCACCGGGGCCAGACCGGCCACCGCGCGCAGCAGCGTGGACTTGCCGGAACCCGAGGGCCCGGCGATCACCACCCGCTCGCCGGGCGCCACGCTGAGCGACAGCGAGCGCAGCACCGGTCGCCGGTCGAGCTCGACACTAAGGTCTTGTAGCTCCAGCATCAGTGCGCCTCACCCGTCGCGGCCGGTGCCGGCGCGGCGGCTCTGGCCGCCTGTTCGCGCGCCAGGTCCTCGGCCAGCAACGGCCGGGCCGCATCACGAATCTGGCGGCTGACCAGCACAGTGTCGCTGCCCTCCAGCTCCGACTCGCCCGGCAGCGGCGGCTCGTAGAACCATTCCTCCAGCAGCACGTCGGCCTTGCTCTCGATCTCATGCCAGACCGCGACGTTGGGCGTGCGGCGTAGCGCCGGGATCGCGTCGAGAAAGACCTGCGCGCGCGCCGGCTTCTGCGCCGGATCGAGGAAGACCGGCGAAGTCGCCACGGTCTTGCGTGAGGGCACGGTGCGGCCGCTCCTGGCTAGGATGCCCTGGCCTTGCTCCGACAGCGCGTAGGCGACGAACTGCTGCGCCGCCTGCGGCTGGCCGGAAGCGCGCGCCATGCAGTAGGCGTCGGAGTGGAGCACGCCCACCTCCTGTTGCAGGCGCGGCAGCGGCGCCACGTCCCAGTCCAGTCCCTTGCCCTGCCCTTCCAGCTCGCGCAGGGTAGCGGTGTAGCGGCGGCTCTGGAACAGCATGGCCAGCGCGCCACGGGCGAAGCGGGCGTCGTTGTTTTCGGCCTGGTATTCGATCAAGCGCGGCGTCACCCGGTAACGGCTGATCAGGAGCTTCACGGCGTTGAGCCCCAGCAGCGCCGGGCCGCGATCCAGGGTCAGGGTGGTCGGCGCCTGCAAATCATCGACCAGCTCGCCGCCCATGCCCCAGACGAAGGGCGCGAGCCGAATCAGGGTCGGGTCCAGGCCAACTCCGTAGATATCCTTGCGCTTGTCGCCGTCGAGATCGCGGGTCAGCAGGCGCGCCGCCGGAATGAAATCCTTGAAATAGCTCCAGCCGGCCTGCGGTTCCGGCACTCCGTACTGTTTGAACAGCGCGCGGTTGTAGTAGACCACCAGGCTGGAGACATTCTGCGGCAGGCACATCAACTGATCGCGGTAGCGGAAGGCCTCCACCGCGGGAGCGTAGAAATCCTCCTCCTTGAATTGTCCACTGGCCGCCATCGCCGGCCCCAGCGGCAACAGCACGTCCTTGGCGGCGAACTGGCCGAAGCGGCGGAAGTTGAGGATGAACAGATCCGGTGGATTGCCGGCAGCGAAGGCCGTGGACAGCTTGGCCATGTGATCGGCCTGCTTGCCGACCGGCAGCAGCTCGACCCTTTGGCCCGGATGGCTGGCTTCGTAGCCGGCGATCAGCTCTCGGTAGCTCTTGAGTTCGGCGGTGTCGCCGAACACCTGCAGCTTCACCGGGCCGGACTTGGCGGCCTCGGCCTTGTCGGGCGTGCCACGGCCACAGGCCGCGAGGGCGACCACCAGCAACAGCGCGGCGGGAAGGAGGCGGGTGGCGGGCACTTCAATTCTCCGGTCGATGATCAAGGCTGCGGAACAGGCCCTGCGAAGCGACGAACGCCAGCAGCACCGGCAAGGTCAGCAGGGCGGCGCCGGCCATCAGCACCGCCCATTGGGTGGGGCCGAGCAGGTCCAGCGCGTGCAGCAGCAGCGGCGCGGTCAGCTCGCGCTCGCTTTCCAGGTACAGCAGTGGCTCCAGGAAGCCACCCCAGAACTGCATGGCGGCCAGGGTGGCCACCGCCACCGTGGTCGGCCGCACCTGTGGCAGGGCGATGCGCCACCACTGCGCCGGCAGGCCCAGGCCGTCGAGGCGGGCGGCGTCGAACTGCTCGCCGCCAAGCCGGCGCATGGCCACGAAGTACAGCAACACGAACAATGGGCTGGCCCCGTACAAGGCCGGGGCCAGCAGCGGCAGGGCGCTGCGCGACAGACCCAGCCATTCGAACAGGACGAAGCGCGGCACCCAGATGGCGGTCAGTGGAATGCTTGCCGCCACCACCAGCAAGGCCACCGCGCGCAGTTGCCGCTCGGCGCTCAGGCGGGTCATGGCGAAGCCGGTGAACGAGGCGCTGAGCAGGCTCAGCAGCACGCCGGCCAGGGTCAGCACCACGGAGTTGAGCAGGCCGCTGGCCATCGGCACCCACTCGAAGGCCCGCCGGTAGGACTCCAGGCCCGGCGATTGCGGCCAGGACAGCGGCGATACCGGAATCGCCGCGCCCGGCGTGCGCAGGCTGCCCACCAGCATCCAGGCGAAGGGTGCCAACAGCAACAGGCCGGCCAGCGTGGCGATCAGGCCGCGCGCGATTTTTTGCAGATGAACCATGCGTCGAGTCTAGCAACGCCCACCGGCCGGATCGCATTTGTTTATGGCTTCTTTATGCGGAGAAAGGCCGGCCGCTCTCGATCCTTTATCGCCCGCCGGCGCCTAATGCCCGGCATCTGGCAAGGCCGCCGTCGCGGCCAGGAGTCTCTCTCATGTACGACCTGCTCTTCCTGGGCCTCGGCCTCGCCGGCTTTCTGGCGATGCTGGCCTACGCCCGTTACTGCGACCGGAGCTAGAACCCGCCATGCCCACCCTCGATCTCGTCCTCGGCGGCCTCACTGTCGCCGTCCTGCTGGCCTATCTCGGCTACGCACTCATCAAGCCGGAGAAGTTTTGAGGGCGGCTCTGCGAGCACGGCTCGCAGCCCTCGAAACTCCCCACGGGAGAATTAAGCAATGACCACCAATGGCTGGCTGCAAATCCTCATCTACTTCGCCGCCCTGCTGCTGATGACACGACCACTGGGCGGCTTCCTGTACCGCGTCTTCGAAGGGCAGAAGACCCTGCTCTCGCCGATTCTGGCGCCGGTGGAGCGCAGCATCTACCGGCTGACCGGCGTCGATGCCCAGCGCGAGCAGGGCTGGCTCGGCTACACCGCCGCGATGCTGCTGTTCAATCTGCTGGGATTCCTCTTCCTCTACACGCTGCTGCGACTGCAAGGGGTGTTGCCGCTGAATCCGCAGGGCCTGCCCGGGGTGGCGCCGCACCTGGCGTTCAACACCGCGGTCTCCTTCGTGACCAACACCAACTGGCAGTCCTACGGCGGCGAGAGCACCCTCTCCTACCTGAGCCAGATGCTGGGCCTGACCACCCAGAACTTCGTCTCGGCGGCAACCGGCATCGCCGTGGCGCTGGCCCTGGTGCGCGGCTTCGTGCGTCGCAAGACCGGCAACCTCGGTAATTTCTGGGTGGATCTCACCCGCGCCACGCTCTACGTTCTGCTACCGCTCGCGCTCCTGAGCGCCCTTGCGCTGGTGGCTCTGGGGGTGCCGCAGAACTTCGCGCACTACACCGAGGCGACCACGCTGGAAGGTACTACGCAGCTCATTGCCCAGGGGCCGGTGGCCTCGCAGGTGGCGATCAAACAGCTCGGCTCCAACGGCGGCGGCTTCTTCAACGTCAACTCCGCACACCCCTTTGAGAACCCCAACGCGCTGTCCAACTTCCTGGAATCGCTGTACCTGATCCTGCTCGCTGCCGCGCTCACCAATACCTTCGGGCGCATGGTCAAGGACGAACGCCAGGGCTGGGCGCTGTTCGGTGCGATGAGCATCCTGCTCGCCGCTGGCATCGGCCTCAGCTACTGGGCGGAGTCGCAGGGCAATCCGGCGGTCGCCGCGATGGGCGTCGATGGCCCCAACCTGGAAGGCAAGGAGACCCGTTTCGGCATCAGCCAGTCGGTGATCTGGTCCAGTGCCACCACCGCCGCCTCCAACGGCTCGGTGAACGCCATGCACGACAGCTACACGCCGATCGGCGGCCTGGTGGCGATGGTCAACATGCAGCTCGGCGAGGCGATTTTCGGCGGTGTCGGTGCCGGCCTCTACGGCATGCTGGTCTACGCCATCCTGGCGGTGTTCATCGCCGGCCTGATGGTCGGCCGCACGCCGGAATACCTGGGCAAGAAAATCGAGGCCAGGGAGGTGAAGCTGACCATGCTGGCGGTGCTCTGCCTGCCACTGGTGCTGCTGGGTTTCAGCGCCTACGCCAGTGTCTCGCCGACCATGCTGAAAGGCCTCGCCAACACGGGCCCGCACGGCTTTTCCGAGATTCTCTATGCCTTCAGCAGCGCCGCCGGCAACAACGGCTCGGCCTTCGCTGGGCTCACCGCCAACGCGCCGCTGTGGAATACCTTCCTGGGCATCACCATGCTGGTCGGCCGCTTCGCGATGATCGTGCCGCTGTTGGCGGTGGCCGGCTCGCTGGCCGCGAAACCGGCGGTGGCGCCTTCGGCCGGCACCTTCCCCACCAACAACGGCCTGTTCGTCGGCCTGTTGATCGGGGTGCTGCTGATCGTCGGCGGTCTCACCTACTTCCCGGCACTGGCACTCGGGCCCATCGTCGAGCAGCTCTCCCTGCTCGCCGGCCAGTCCTATTAAGCCCCCGGCCGGGGTGGGGGCGTTGCGGCCTCGCGCGAGGACCACCGCCCCCATCCCGACCTTCCCCCGCAAGCGGGGGAAGGGGCACATCGAGAGAGATTCCATGAAAGCTCAGAAACAATCCCTGTTCGACAAGCAGTTGATGGCCCCGGCCATCGTCGATTCCTTCCGCAAGCTCAACCCGGCTTCGCTGGCGAAGAATCCGGTGATCTTCATCACCGCCCTGGTCGCCGCACTCGCCACCGCGCTGCTGCTGCGCGACATCGGCACCGGCGCGCCGGCCCTGGCCTTTTCTGGCCAGGTGGTGGCCTGGCTGTGGTTCACCGTGCTGTTCGCCAACTTCGCCGAGGCGATTGCCGAAGGCCGTGGCAAGGCGCAGGCCGACTCGCTGCGCAAGACCCGCTCGCTGACCGTCGCCAAGCGCCTGGCCAGCCCCGAGGCGGTGACGGTGACCGAGGTGCCCGCCACCCAGCTCAAGGTCGGCGACTACGTCCGCGTCGAGGCCGGTGACGTGATTCCTGGCGACGGCAGCATCGTCGCCGGCGTCGCCACCGTGGACGAGTCGGCAATCACCGGCGAATCGGCGCCGGTGGTGCGTGAATCCGGCGGCGACCGCAGCGCCGTCACCGGTGGCACCCGCGTGCTTTCCGACAGCCTGGTGATCCGCATCAGCGCCGCCGCCGGTTCCAGCTTCCTCGACCGCATGATCGCCCTGGTCGAGGGCGCCGCCCGCCAGAAGACTCCCAACGAGCTGGCCCTCAACGTTCTGCTGGCCGGCATGTCGCTGATCTTCGTGCTGGCGGTGGCGACCATCCCTGCCTTTGCCGCTTATGCGGGCGGCTCGATCTCGCTGATCGTGCTGGTCGCGCTGTTCGTCACGCTGATCCCGACCACCATTGGCGCCCTGCTGTCGGCGATCGGCATCGCCGGCATGAACCGCCTGGTCAATTTCAACGTGCTGGCGATGTCGGGACGCGCGGTGGAGGCAGCCGGCGACGTCGATACGCTGCTGCTCGACAAGACCGGCACCATCACCCTCGGCAATCGCCAGGCGGTCGCCTTCATCGCCATGCCGGGAGTCAGCCCCGAGGAGCTGGCCGAGGCCGCGCAGTTGTCCAGCCTGTCGGACGAGACGCCGGAAGGCCGCAGCATCGTGGTACTGGCCAAGGATCGCTACGGCCTGCGTGGCCGCGACATGGCTAGCGCCCATGCCAGCTTCATCGCCTTCAGCGCCCAGACCCGCATGTCCGGCGTCGATATCGACGGCCATGTGATCCGCAAGGGCGCGGTGGATGCGGTGATCGAACAGGTACGGCTGGCCGGCCATGGCGTTCCGCCGGAACTGACGGTGGAAACCGAGAAGATCGCCAAGAGCGGCGGCACACCGCTGGCGGTGGTACGCGACAATCGGGTGCTTGGCCTGGTGCAGCTCAAGGACATCGTCAAGGGTGGCATCCGCGAGCGCTTCGCGGAGCTGCGGCAGATGGGAATCCGCACGGTGATGATCACCGGCGACAACGCCATGACCGCCGCCGCCATCGCCGCCGAGGCCGGTGTCGATGACTTTCTCGCCCAGGCGACGCCGGAGGCCAAGCTCAAGCTGATCCGCGAGGAACAGGCCAAGGGCAAGCTGGTGGCGATGTGCGGCGACGGCACCAACGATGCGCCGGCGCTGGCGCAGGCCGATGTCGGTGTCGCCATGCAGACCGGCACCCAGGCAGCACGCGAGGCCGGCAACATGGTCGATCTCGACTCCGACCCCACCAAGCTGATCGAGGTGGTGGGCATCGGCAAGCAGATGCTGATGACCCGTGGCGCGCTGACCACCTTCTCGATCGCCAACGACGTCGCCAAGTACTTCGCGATCATCCCGGCGCTGTTCATCGCCATCTACCCGCAACTGAATGCGCTCAATGTGATGGGCCTCGCCTCGCCGCAATCGGCGATCCTCTCGGCGATCATCTTCAACGCGCTCATCATCATCGCCCTGATCCCGCTGGCCCTGCGTGGCGTCGCCTACCGCCCCGGCCCGGCCGCCGGCCTGCTGCGCCGCAACCTGCTGGTCTACGGCCTCGGCGGCCTGGTGGCCCCATTCGTTGGCATCAAGCTCATCGACCTCCTGGTCAACCTTGTTGGTCTGGTCTAAAGGACTCTCCCATGCGCGAACATCTACGCCCCGCATTAAGCCTCCTCGTGCTGTTCAGCCTGCTATGCGGTATCGCCTATCCGCTGGCGGTCACCGGTCTGGCGCAACTGATCTTCCCCCGGCAGGCCGCCGGCAGCCTCGCCAGCAAGGACGGCCAGGTGATCGGCTCCTGGCTGGTCGGCCAGAACTTCAGCCAGCCCGGCTACTTCCACGGCCGGCCTTCCGCCGCCGGCGCCAACGGCAATGACGCCAGCGCCTCCTCCGGCTCCAACCTCGGCCCCACCAGCAAGGCCTTGCAGGAGCGCATCGCCACGACGCTGACGACACTGAAGGCGGAAAACCCGAACGCGGCCATCCCCGCCGATCTGGTCTACGCCTCTGGCTCCGGCCTGGACCCGCAGATCTCGCCGGCCGCGGCGCGCTTCCAGATTCCGCGTGTCGCCGCCGCCCGGGGCGTCTCGGCCGAGGCGCTGGAAAGGCTGATCAACGAGCACAGCCAGCCGCGTCTGCTCGGCGTGCTCGGTGAGCCGGTGGTCAATCTGCTGGCGCTCAACTACGCGCTGGACGCCCAATCGCCATTGCCCAGCGCACCAACCACCGCACTTTCCGAGGGCAGCCGATAGCCTCGGCCATCCAGAACCAGGTCTGGGCCGGCACGGGGAGTCTTGAATCCAGGATTGCTCGCGAGCGACAAGCCGCAGCCAACCGTCTCCTTCCGCAATCACGGTCGCTTCAACATCCATCGCGAGGGCTGCGCGGCGACTATCGTCTTCTGCCAAGATTCGTGAACAAATGAACGAAGACGCACGCCCCAATCCGGATGCCCTGCTGGCCGAAGCACAGAGGGAGACTCGCGGCAGGCTGAAGATCTTCCTGGGCATGGCGCCGGGCGTCGGCAAGACCTACGAGATGTTGAGCGCCGGCCGCAAGAAGAAGGCCGATGGCGTCGACGTGGTGATCGGCGTGGTCGATACCCACGGTCGCAAGGAGACCCAGGCCCTGGTCGAGGGTCTGGAACTGCTGCCGCGCCTGCAACTGCCCTATCAGGGCCGGGTGCTGGAGGAGTTCGACCTCGACGCGATGTTGCGCCGCAAGCCGCAGTTGGCCTTGGTGGACGAGCTCGCGCACAGCAATGCGCCTGGCTCGCGCCACCCCAAGCGCTGGCAGGACGTCGAGGAGCTGCTCGAAGCCGGCATCGACGTCTACACGGCGCTCAATGTCCAGCACGTCGAAAGCCTGAACGACGTGGTGGCGCAGATCACCCGCGTGCGAGTGCGTGAGACGGTACCGGACGCGGTGCTCGACGCCGCCGACGAGATCGAGTTGATGGACCTCACCCCGGCGGCGCTGATCGAGCGCCTGCGCGAGGGCAAGGTCTACGCCGGCGATGCCGGCGAACGGGCGCTGGCCGGCTACTTCACGCCGGCCAACCTCACCGCCCTGCGCGAGCTGTCGCTGCGCCGCACCGCCGAACGCGTCGAGGACCAACTCCAGCAGCACCGCCTGCGCCAGGGCGTGCGCGACATCTGGGCGGCGGGCGAGAACGTGCTGGTGTGCATCAGCGAGTCGCCGTTCTCGGAGTCACTGGTGCGCGCCGGACGGCGGCTCGCCGACCGTTACAACGCGCCCTGGACCGTGCTCTACCTGGAAACCGAGCGCAGCCGCCGGCTTGGCGAGAAAGCCCGCGACCGCGTCGCCGCCAGCCTGCGCCTGGCCGAGGAGCTGGGCGCGGAAACCCGCATGCTGCCGGCGCGCTTCGACCTCGCGAGCGACCTGCTCGCCTACGCGCGGGAACACAACTTCACCCAGTTGATGGTCGCCAAGTCGCGCCGCTCGCGCTGGTTTGAATGGCGGCACGGATCGGTGGTGGACAAGCTGGTGCGCGAGGCCAGTGGAATCACCGTGCAGGTGCTGACCGAGCGCGACGAGCAACCGCCACCGGAGCCGCTGATCCCGCTGCCCTTTGAGCTGGGGCCGCGCCGCGCCTACGCCTACAGCCTCACTGCCCTGCTGGCGGTCACGGTGGTCGGTTACTTCGTGGACCAGTTGATCGACATCCCCAACATCTCGCTGGCCTACCTGCCGGTGATCCTGCTGACCGCCACCCGCTACGGCCTGACGCCGGCGCTGATCACCGCCTTCTTCGCGACGCTGGCCTACAACTTCAGCTTCACCGAGCCGGTGTTCACCTTCCACGTCGCCACCCCGGAGAACGTGGTGGCGCTGGGCTTCTTCGGCGCCATTGCGGTCATCGCCAGCCGGCTCACGGTGCGCCTGCGCGAACAGACCCTGCTGGCCCGCGACCAGGCCGATGCCACTGCCTCGCTGCTGGCCTTCGCGCGGCGCATGGCCGGTCTGCGCAAGCTCGACGAGCTGCTCGGCAACACCGCCCTGCAACTGCGCAACCTGCTGCGCGTGCAGGCAGTGCTGCTGACACCCGACGAGCGCGGTCAGCTCCGGCTCAGCGCCTCCGCCCCCGGCGGCGCCAGTCTCAGCGAGGCCGACATCGCCGCCGCGCAATGGGCGTTCGAGAAGAACCAGGTCACCGGGCGCGGCTCCGACACCCTGCACGGCGCGCGACGGCTATTCGTGCCGGTGCGCACGCCCAATGGCGTGGTTGCGGTGGCCGGGGTCAGCGGCGAGGACGCGGACTTCGTGCTCGCTCCACCGCAGCGGCGGCTGCTGGAGTCGGTCTGCGATCTCGCCGCTATCGGCGTCGAGCGCGTGCGCCTGGCCAAGGATGTCGATCAGGCCAAGACTCAGGCCGAGACTGAGCGCCTGCGCTCGGCGATGCTCACCGCGGTCAGCCACGACCTGCGCACACCGCTGGCCGGCATCCTCGGCGCCCTGTCCAGCGTGCGCGCCTACGGCGAGCAGATGCCACGCGGCGAGCGCGAAGGCCTGCTAGCCGATGCCGAAGAGGAAACCCGGCGGCTGGCGCGCTTCGTCGGCAATCTGCTCGACCTCACCCGCCTCGATGCCGGCGCGCTGACCCCGCGCACCGAGCCGGTGCGGCTCGCCGAAGCGGTGCGGGAGGTGCTGCGGCAGATGCAGTCGGCGCTGGCCCGGCACCGGCTGACCGTGAAGGTGCCCGACAGCCTGCCACCGCTGCGTCTGGACCCTTCCCTGCTCGAACACGTGCTCAGCAACCTGCTCGACAACGCCGCCAAGTACACGCCCGAGGGCAGCGAGATCGAGCTGGTCGCCGAGCAGCACCGCTTCAGCATCAGCTTGCAGGTGCGCGACCGCGGGCCGGGCATCCCCGAGGACGAGCTGGGCAAGATCTTCGACCTGTTCCACCGCGTGCGTCAGGGCGACCGCAACCGCGCCGGCACCGGCCTGGGGCTGGCGATCAGCCGTGGCTTCGCGCAGGCCATGGGCGCCGAGGTGCGCGCCCGCAACCGCGAGGACGGCGGCGCGGTGTTCGAGGTGGACTTCCCCTCGCGGCTGATCGTCGAACGCGGCGCCGAAGAGGTGATCGGCCCATGAGCGGGCGGCAGCGGGCATGAGCGCCCCGACCCGGCTGGCGCTGATCGTCGAGGACGAGCCGGCGATCCGCCGCTTTCTGCGCGCCACGCTCGCCGCCAACGGCTACGAGGTGCTGGAGGCGGCCAGCGCCCACGCCGGCCTGACCCTGGCGCGTGGCGAAAAGCCCGATGTGCTGATCCTCGACCTCGGCCTGCCCGACCGCGACGGCCTGGAGCTGCTCCGCGAGCTGCGCGCCGAGAGCGAAGTGCCGGTGCTGGTGCTCTCGGCCCGCGACAGCGAGGCCGCCAAGGTGGCGGCGCTGGACCTCGGCGCCGACGACTACGTGACCAAGCCCTTCGGCGCCGAAGAGCTGATGGCCCGCCTGCGCGTGGCCCTGCGCCACCGCCTGCGCAGCGGCGGCGAGGCGCCACGCTACGAGCACGACAGCCTGGTGGTGGACGTGCTGCGCCGGCAGGTGAGCCTGCGCGGCGAGCCGCTGCACCTCTCGCCCAAGGAGTACCGGCTGCTGGAACTCCTGGCCCGCCACGCCGGCAAGGTGCTCACCCACCGCTATCTGCTGGAACAGCTCTGGCCCGAAGGCGGCGAAGCCGACGCGCAATACCTGCGCGTCTACGTGCGGCAATTGCGCCAGAAGCTCGGCGACCCGGCCGAGGCGCCGCACTGGCTGCACACCGAAGCCGGTGTCGGCTACCGCTTACTGGCGCCGGGCTGAGGCCTGTTCGGCGCCTGTTCGCGATGAATTGGCGATAAATCTCGATAAATTGCGCGCCGTTCACTGGTATTGCCCACCAGCGCCCCTATAGGCTCAGGGCATGGACACCATCAACGCCCTGATCCTCGCCATCGGCTTTCTGGGAGCCCTCGGGATCGTCGCCACCATCGTCGCGCCGCGCCTGGGCGTACCGATCCTGTTCGTGTTCCTGGTGGTGGGCATGCTGGCCGGCGAGGACGGGCCGGGCGGCATCCCGTTCAGCAATTTCTGGTTCGCCAACTTCGCCGGTTCGATGGCGCTGGCGGTAATCCTGTTCGACGGCGGCCTGAAGACCGACGCCGGCGACTTCAAGATCGGCCTGAAGCCGGCGGGCCTGCTGGCGACCGTCGGGGTCTTGCTCACCGCCAGCATCGTCGCCCTGGTCGCTCACTGGCTGTTGCCGCTGAACTGGACCGAGGCCTTTCTGCTCGGCGCGGTGGTCAGTTCCACCGACGCGGCGGCGGTGTTCGGCACCCTGCACTCGCAACGTATCGGCCTCAACCATCGCCTGCGCTCGGTGCTGGAGATCGAGTCCGGTGCCAACGACCCGATGGCGGTGCTGCTGACCATCGGCCTGGTTGAGGCTCTGTCCGCCGAAGGCGGCATGAGCGCCAGCCACGCGCTTCTGTTTTTCGTGGTGCAACTGGGCGGCGGCGCGCTGATCGGCTGGGCTGGCGGCCGGCTGCTGAGCTGGACGCTGAGCCGTCTGCGCCTGCCCGACCCGCTCTATCCATTGCTCGCATTCTTTGGCGCCCTGCTGATCTTCGGCCTGGCGGCGAGCGTCGAGGCCAGCGGCTTTCTCGCCAGCTATCTGGCCGGCATCACCCTGGCGCGCCAGCGGCCGCCGGCGATGCGCGACGTGCTGCGTTTCCACGACGGTATCGCCTGGATGGCGCAGGTGGGCCTGTTCCTGATTCTCGGCCTGCTGGCGACGCCGCACGAGTTGCCGGCCTTGCTGTGGCCGGCGCTAGGCATCGGCGCGGCGCTGATCTTCCTGGCCAGGCCGCTGGCGGTGGCGCTGTGCCTGTGGCCGCTGCGCTTCCCCTGGCGCGAGCAGACCTTCATCGCCTGGGTGGGGCTACGCGGCGGCGTGCCCATCGTGCTGGCCACCTACCCGCTGCTGGCGGAGCTGCCGGCGGCGCGGGTGATCTTCGATGTCGCCTTCTTCCTGGTGCTGATGTCGCTGCTGCTGCAAGGCTCGACGGTAGCCTGGGCGGCCAGGCAGTTGAACCTGCTGATCCCGCAGGTGCGCACCCGGGTGCACCGTGCCGAGTTCGACCTGCCCGGCCAAAGCGGCTGGGAGATCATCAGCTACCGCGTCGCCAAGGGCAGCCAGCCGGTGGGCCGCACGGTCAAGCAACTGGGCCTGCCGGATACCTCGCGGGTGGTCTGCGTGATCCGCGAAGGCCGTCTGCTGCCCTATGCCCAATGGGGCCGGCTGAGCGCCGGCGACCGCATCTCGCTGCTGGCGCGGCCGGAGGAGCTGCCCACCCTGGATGCCCTGTTCGAGCGCGCCAAGAGCGCCGACCTGAAACTGCGCGACGCCTACCTGGGGCTGTTCCATCTCTCGCCGGAAGCCGGCACCGCCGAGGTCTTGCAGGCCTATGGCGCGCAGCCGCCCCCCGGGGTTGAGCAGGAAACGCTCAAACAGACGCTTCGCCGCCTGCTGCCGCAACCGGTAGAGGGCGATCGGGTCCGTCTGGCCGGCGTCGAGCTGACCGTGCGACGGCTGGAGGAAGGCCGCATCGCCGAGGTCGGCCTGCGCCTGCCCAAGGCGGAAACCGAGGAACACCGGACCGGACCGGGGTAGCACGGTTCGGTTCTTGCCTCACAATCGGCGCCGGAGCCGTAGACGTTCACCCACCAGACCGCCATGTCCATCCACGCCGCGATCCATCACGTCACCCACTACCGCTACGACAAGCCGGTCACGCTGTCGCCGCAGGTGATCCGCCTGCGGCCGGCGCCGCACTCGCGCACGCCGGTGCTGAGCTATGCGCTGAAGATCGAGCCCGATCCGCACTTCCTCAACTGGCAGCAGGACGCTTTCGGCAACTGGCTGGCGCGGGTGGTGTTCCCGGAGACCGTGCGCGAATTCAAGGTGACCGTCGATTGCGTCGCCGACCTCGCGGTCTACAACCCCTTCGATTTCTTCATTGAGGACTACGCCGAGCACTATCCCTTCGCCTACAAGCCGGAGCTGCTGGAAGACCTGCGGCCCTATCTGCGCAAGGACGAAGGCGGGCCAAAGTTCAAGGCGCTGCTGGCGGCGATCCCGCGCGAGAAGACGCGCATGGTCGACTTCCTGGTCGCCCTCAACAGCCGCCTGCAGCACGACATCGGCTACCTGATCCGCATGGAACCCGGCGTGCAGACGCCGGAGGAAACCCTGAGCAAGGCCAGCGGCTCCTGCCGCGACTCGGCCTGGCTGCTGGTGCAGTTGCTGCGCCACCTGGGCTACGCGGCACGCTTCGTGTCGGGCTATCTGATCCAGCTCACGCCGGACGTGAAGTCGCTGGACGGCCCCAGCGGCACCGAGGTCGACTTCACCGACCTGCACGCCTGGTGCGAGGTCTACCTGCCGGGCGCGGGCTGGATCGGCCTGGACCCCACTTCCGGCCTGTTCGCCGGCGAGGGCCACATCCCGCTCTGCGCCACCCCGGAGCCCAGCTCGGCGGCGCCGATCACCGGCACCATGAGCGCGGTGGGCAAGATCAAGGACGAGTTCCACCACGAGATGACGGTGTCGCGGCTGCGCGAGACGCCGCGCATCACCAAGCCCTACACCGAAGAGCAGTGGCGCCAGATTCAGCAGCTTGGCCACCTGGTCGATGCCCGCCTCAACGCCGGCGACGTGCGCCTGACCATGGGCGGCGAGCCCACCTTCATCAGCATTGACGACTTCCAGGCCGCGGAATGGAACACCGCCGCGGTCGGCCCCACCAAGCAGAAGCTGGCCAATGACCTGCTGCTGCGCCTGCGCGACAAGTTCGCGCCCGGCGCCCTGCTCACCCACGGCCAGGGCAAGTGGTATCCCGGCGAGCAACTGCCGCGCTGGGCCTACGCGATGTACTGGCGCAAGGATCAGGAGCCCATCCTGCGCGCCGGGGTGATCGAGGGCACGGTGGAGGCCTACGAGATGCCGACGCCGACCACCGACACCAGCAAGACGCACGCAGACCGGGTGAAGAGCGCCGGCCTGCTGATGCGCGGCATCGCCGCCCGCATCAGCGTCAACCCCGACAACGCCCTGCCCGCCTACGAAGACGCCTTCTACTACCTGCACCGCGAGCGCCAGTTGCCGCCCAATGTCAGCACGCTCGACAGCAAGCTGAAGGACGAAGAGGAGCGCGCCCGCCTGGCGCTGGTGTTCGAGCGCGGTCTCGACGTGCCGCGCGGCTACGTGCTGCCAGTGCAGCGCTGGCAGTCGCGCGCCTGGGTGAGCGAGCAGTGGAAGCCGCGCACCGGCCGTCTGCAACTGATGCCCGGCGACTCGCCGGTGGGCTTCCGCCTGCCGCTAGAGTCACTGCCGCACATCCCGGCCCAGGACTATCCCTACCTGCACGAGGCCGATCCGTTCGCGATCCGCAACGCGCTGCCGCGCCGATTCAACCAGCCCTTCCTGCAACTGCCGCAGGTGGAGCAGGAGCAGCGCCGCAGCAAGCAACGCCTGCTCACCGAGGAGCTGCTGGCAGCCAAGCGCGAGAGCCAGTATCTGGAAGGCACGGTACGCACCGCGATGGCGGTGGAGCCGCGCGGCGATCACCTGTACGTGTTCATGCCGCCTACCGCCAACGCCGACGATTACCTCGAGCTGATCGCGGTGGTCGAGGACACCGCCGCCGAGCTGCAACTGCCGGTGCGCATCGAAGGCTATCCGCCGCCCAACGACCCGCGTCTGGAAGTACTCAAGATCACCCCCGACCCGGGCGTGATCGAGGTCAACGTGCAGCCGGCCGGCTCCTGGCGCGAGCTTAACCACATCGTCAACACCGTCTACGAGGAGGCGCGGCTGGCGCGACTGACCGCCGAGAAGTTCCTGGTCGATGGCCGCAGCGTCGGCTCCGGCGGCGGCGCCCACATCGTGGTCGGCGGCGCCACCGCCGCCGACTCGCCCTTCCTGCGCCGGCCGGACATGCTCGGCAGCCTGGTGCGCTATTGGCAGAACCACCCGGCGCTTAGCTACTTCTTCAGCGGCCTGTTCATCGGCCCCACCTCGCAGCATCCGCGCGTGGACGAGGCGCGCGACGCCAATCTCTATGAACTGGAGATCGCGCTCTCGCAACTGCCGAAGAAGGGCGCCAACGTGCCGCTCTGGCTGGTCGACCGCATCCTGCGCCACCTGCTCACCGACCTCACCGGCAACACCCACCGCAGCGAGATCTGCATCGACAAGCTGTACTCGCCGGACTCCGCCACCGGCCGCCTGGGCCTGGTCGAGTTCCGCGGCTTCGAGATGCCGCCGCATCTGCGCATGAACCTCGCGCAGCAACTGCTGCTGCGGGCGCTGATCGCGCATTTCTGGGAGCAGCCCTACGAGGGCGAGCTGGTGCGCTGGGGCACCAGCCTGCACGACCGCTTCCTGCTGCCGCACTTCCTCTGGGCCGACCTCAAGAGCGTGCTCGCCGACCTGCGTCGCGCCGGCTTCGGCTTCGAGGACGCCTGGTTTGCGCCGCACTTCGAGTTCCGCTTCCCCAGCCACGGCACGGTGCGCTACGAGGAGGTCGAGATCGAGCTGCGCCACGCGCTGGAATGCTGGAACACGCTGGGCGAGGAGCCGGGTGGTGGCGGCACCGCCCGCTATGTCGACAGCTCGGTGGAGCGCATGCAAGTGAAGGTCAGCGGACTAACGCCGGGCCGGCACTTCCTCACCGTCGGCGGCCGGCGCCTGCCGCTGACGCCGACCGGCACCCAGGGCGAATACGTCGCCGGCCTGCGCTACCGCGCCTGGCAGCCGGCCAGTTGCCTGCATCCCACCATCGGTGTGCACACGCCGCTGGTGTTCGACCTCTACGACAGTTGGAGCCAGCGCGCGGTGGCGGGCTGCACCTACCACGTCATGCACCCGGCCGGCCGCAACTACGACAGCTTCCCGGTCAATTCCTACGAGGCGGAATCGCGGCGGCTGGCGCGCTTCGCGCCCTTCGGCCACACGCCGGGCAACTACTGGCCGGCCGAGGAAAAACCCAATGCCGACTACCCGCTGACCCTGGATCTGCGGCGCCCGATCGGCCTTTAGCCAACCACCGGCGGCGGCTTAGTGCGCGGCGTTGTTCAACAGCCGCCGCACCCGGCCGCTGTCCTGCTCGATCACCAGCACCATGCCCTCGCCGAGCGCCCGCTGCGGCGGCGCGCCGAGCACGACCCAGAGGTCGTCCTGCCGGTAGGCGCGGTAGGGCGCTTCCCGCTCCACGGCCGCCGCGCCGTAGCGCTCGGTCCATAGCTCGCGGGCGATGGCGATGGCCTTTTTGCCGTCGCCAACCGGGCCACGCGCGCCGAACTCGGGCCGGTATTCGTCCGCGCCGACTCCGGCCAGATAGCTTTCCAGCCAGGACGCCCAGAGCACCTCCGGCAAGGGCACCGGGGGCTGCCGGCGTGGGTCCGCGACCGGGCTCACCGGACTCGCCGCGACCAGGTCCGGTCGCCAGCCGCGCGACTCGGGGCTGGGATAGTGCGCGGGCATGGCGACCGCTCGCGGGCCCAGCAGCTCGTTGAGCATGCGGCGGACCTCCTGGGCGGTCTGAACCGGCGAGTCCGGCCGGGGCGGCCGGGTGTAGCGGGTGTTGCGCTCGCCATCGACCACGATCAGCCAGGGCGTGTACTCCACCCGGTAGCTGGGCATCACCGCATCGCCATCGAGCATGAGGCCGAGGTTGGAGTGCAGCTCGCGCAGGATGCGCGCCGGGTCGTGCTCGCCATCGCGGCGGACGCTCACCAGCCAGACCCGCAGGCCGGCGGCGCGGTAGTCGTCCTGGATGTCTTGCAGATAGGGCAGCAGCGCATGGCTGTAGGGGCACCAGGCCGGCCAGAACATCAGCACCGAGGGCTGAGCTTCGGCGACCTCCGGATAGCGCACCGAAGCCCCCGTCGGCGTGCGCAGGCTGAAGGACGGGGCGTAGAGGTTGTCGTCCGGATACTGGGCATGCGCGAAGCCGCCCAGCGACAGGAGCAACAGCAGCAGGCCGACAACGCGGCGGGGTGACGGTGACGGGCTCATGGCGCTCGGCGCGATTCCGGCTTGAGTCAGTGCGTGACTATCGGCGGCGGGCGCGGCGAGCCGCGAGGCTGCCCGCCGGGCGGAGGCGATGACCGCATCCGGCGGACGCCGACCGACTCAGGATTGCGGCTCTTCGCCCGGCTCCATGCGCTGCACCCGGCCGCTGTCGCGCTCGATCACCAGAATCAGCCCCTCGCCGAGCTTGCCGCTGGCGGCGGTGCCCAGAACCACCCACTGGTTGTCGAGCCGATAGGCGCGGTAGGGCGCCTCGGCCAGCACCGGCAATTCGCCGTAGGCCTCGGTCCAGAGCCTGCGGGCGATGGCGATGGCCGCCTTGCCGTTGGTCACCAGGCCCTGTCGCGGAATGCCGGCGACGAACTCACTGGCCGGCACGCCGGCCAGATAGCGCTCCACCCAGGGCTGCCACTGCTCCTGCGGCAGGGGCGGCAGCGGGCTGCCGCTATAGCCCTGCCCGCCCAGTTCCACCGGCAGCGGCAGGGACGGCGGATAACTCTTGGGCAGCGGCACGGCCTTTTGCGCGCCCAACAGCTCGTTCAGGGTCTTGCGGATGTTGTCGGCGACGCTGGCCGGACTCGGCGGCTTGGGCGGACGGGTGTAGACGATGTTGCGCTGGCCGTCGATCACCACCACCCAGGGGGTGTATTCGACACGGTAGAGGCTGAGCGCCTCGTCGCCGTCGAGCAGCAGCGGAAAGCGGTAACGGCGCTGCTTGAGAACCTGCACCGGATCGACACCCTCCATCGCCCGCACGCTGATCATCCAGATCTCGACGCCGGCGGCGCGGTAGTCCTCGCGGATGCTGTGCAGATAGGGCTGCAAGGCCCGGCTGTAAGGGTCCCAGGCCGGCCAGAACATCAGCACCACCGGCTTGCCGGCGGCCAGCTCGGGGAAGTTGAGGGTCTTGCCGTCCGGCGCCTTGAGGCTGAAGGCCGGCGCGTACATGCCGCTGTCCCAGGGCTTGAGCGGCTCTTCCGGCTCCTGCGCCCAGGCCGTGGCTCCGAGCAATGTCGCCAGCAGGGCCAGCGCGCGCAATCCGTTCCAACGCATCCACAGCACTCCTAATTCCGTCGCGCCAGAAGCTAACGCAGGCCGCCGGGCGGCGCCAGTTGTGCGGCGCGGGAAACGGCGGTGGTTCAGGGCAGAACCTCGAAGTAGAGCCGCCCGATCAACTGGTCGCCGGGGGTCCGCAGATCCACCCGCCAATGGCCCTGCGCCAGCACCGGAAAATGCTGCTTGCGGGTATAGGTGCGCCAGCCACGGCCAGGGGCGCCCTCGATGCGCGCCGGGATGCTGTCCAGCCGCCGGCCGTCCAGATACCAGTCGAAGCGCAGCGGCTGGCTCAAGCCCGCGGGCGCATGCACGGCGACGTAGGCGACGACACCCTGCGACAGCTCCGCGCTGCTCAACTGGCGCCGCTCCGGCCCTGGCTCCAGCGCCTGGATCGACTGGCTGATGCGAGCCTCGGTGAGCTTGAGACCGGCCGGCGGAATCCAGGCGCGCAGTGGCAGGCCAAGCAATAGCAGCACGGCGATGGCGGCGACCGGCAACAGCTCGCGCGGCGAGCGGCCAGCGCCCCGCCAAAACAGCCGAGGCAGGCCGGCGGCCAGCGCCAGCAGCGCGATCAGCACCGCGACCGGCACCGCGCGCTCGACCGGCAGGTGCAGGGCCAGCGGCAGCACCACCAGGGCGGTGATGAAGGTGCAATAGGCCTGAAAGGCGATGCCCAGACCGCTGCCGCCACGGCCGGCCCAACGGTGATAGAGCGGGTCCAGGGTGCTGAACAGGGCGGCGGCGGCCAGCAGCAGGCCGAACAGGACGTGCTCCAGGCTCATGCGCAGGGCGCCCAGCACGAAGGGCAGCGCGAAGAACAGCATCTCCTGCTGCACCGACTGGGTGACGAAGGCGGTGAGCCGTGGCGACAGCCGGCCCTTCGAGGCGCGTTGCAGCCAGCGGCCGAACAGGTGGTCCAGCAGCATCCAGGGCCAACTGAGCAGGGCCAGCAAAGCGACCCAGCGCGCCAGCGCCGGGCCGCGCTCGATCAGCAGATACCCGGCCCAGCCGACCACGAAACTCGCGAGCGGCAGCAACCAGGGTCGCCGCTCCAGGCCGGCCATCAGCCGCGCTGTCCAGGCGCGACCGGTGCCGGCGGCCGAGGCGGGAGCTGTCGTCTTGGTGTTCATGGGGGGGCGTAGTGTCGCATCCTCGGACGGCGGCGGCCGGGTGCGGTCAACCCGAACCACGGGCCGCGACTTGTGGTCACAATACGCAGCCGCAAGGAGACACCCACCATGCTGAACCTGAAACGCGCCTCCACCGCCCTGCTGGCACTGGCTCTGGTGGCCTGCGCCGGCACCCCGGCCTCACGCATCGAGAAGGACCCCGCCGCCTTCGCCCAGCTCACGCCGGAGCAGCAGGAGAAGGTGCGCGCCGGCCAGATCGCCGTCGGCTTCGACGCCAGCGCCACCCGGCTGGCACTGGGCGAGCCGGACCGCATCCTGCAGAAGACCACCGCCGCCGGCGAAACCGAAATCTGGCAGTACGTCGACGTCTACACCTACCCCACCGGCCCCTGCTACGGCGCCTTCTTCCGCTACGGCCTGCCGAGCTACTGCTTCGCCGGCTACTACGGCGCGCCGGTGCAGGAGACCAAGGAGCGCATGCGGGTAAGCTTCGAGGGCGGCAAGGTGGTGAGCATCGAAAAGGAGAAGTAGGCGACCTGCTCCGGCTGCGGTATTTCCAATCCCGGGGCCGGGCTTCGATAATGCGCGCCTTCTAAAGAGCGCCCCGGAGCAGAGCCCATGTCGCAAGACCCCGTCGTCATCCTTTCCGCCACCCGCACGCCGATGGGCGCCCTGCTGGGCATGTTCTCCGGCCAGACCGCCGCCCAGTTGGGCGCGGTGGCGATCAAGACCGCGGTGGAACGTGCCGGCCTGCAGCCGGCGGATGTGCAGGAAGTGATCTTCGGCAACGTGCTGGGTGCCGGCCAGGGCCAGGCGCCGGCGCGCCAGGCGGTGCGCGGTGCCGGCCTGCCCGATGGCGTCGGCGCGACCACCATCAACAAGATGTGCGGCTCCGGCCTGAAGGCCGTGATGCTGGCGCACGACCTGCTCAAGGCAGGCACCAACACGGTGATGGTGGCTGGCGGCATGGAGAGCATGACCAATGCCCCGCACCTGCTGATGAAGCAGCGCAGCGGCATCAAGTACGGCCACGGCGAGGTGCTCGACCACATGGCGGTGGATGGACTGGAGGACGCGTACCAGAAGCGCACGCCGATGGGCGTGTTCGCCGAAGCCACCGTCGAGAAGTACGGCTTCACCCGCGAGCAGCAGGATGCCTTCGCGCTGGAATCGCTGCGCCGCGCCAAGCTGGCCAACGAGGACGGCAGCTTCGAGTTCGAAGTGGCGCCGGTGGAGGTCGCCGGCCGCAAGGGTCCCGAGCTGATCAGCAAGGACGAAGGCCCTTACAAGGCGATGCCGGAGAAGATCCCCTCGCTCAAGCCGGCCTTCAAGAAGGACGGCACCGTCACCGCCGCCAATGCCAGCTCGATCAACGATGGCGCCGCCGCCGTGGTGCTGAGCACCGCCTCGGAAGCCGCCAAGCGCGGCCTGAAGCCGCTGGCCAAGATCGTCGCCCACGCCACCCACGCCCGCCTGCCGGCGGAGTTCACGATCGCGCCGGTGCAGGCGATCAGCTCGGTGCTGGAAAAGGCCGGCTGGAAGAAGGACGAGGTGGACCTCTGGGAGATCAACGAGGCCTTCGCGGTGGTGACCATGGCGGCGATGAAGGAGCACGGCCTGGATCACGCCAAGGTCAACATCCACGGCGGCGCCTGTGCGCTGGGCCACCCGATCGGCGCCAGCGGCGCCCGCATTCTCGCCAGCCTGCTCGGCGCGCTGAAGAAGACCGGTGGCAAGAAGGGCGTCGCCACGCTCTGCATCGGCGGCGGCGAGGCGGTGGCGCTGGCGGTGGAGATGCTGTGAAGCCTCGCCACCAGGCCTGGGGCACCAACGCCGCGAGCAGCCTGCTCGCGGCGTTTTTTCTGGCCGCCTGCGAACAGGCCGCAAGCCCGACGACGACGCCGGTCGCCCTGGACAGTCTCTGCGTGGACTCCACCTGCGGCGAAAAGACCGTGCTGCTCAGCATTCCCGATGCCGAGAATCTGCTGTTCACCCCCGAGGGCCGCTTGTTCGTCAGCGGCGGGCGGAACGTCTACGAGATCAGCCGGAGCGGCGACAGCTATCAGGCCCAGCCCTTGCTCGACGGCAGCGACAACTTTACCGGCCTCGCCCTGCGCGGCGACGTGCTCTACGCCAACGGCTTTTCCGGCACGCTCTACGCGGGGCGGCTCGAGCCCCGCCCTAGCCTGCAGGCCATCCACGATCTGGGCTTGACCGCAGCCAATGGGCTCGCCACCGGCCCGGACGGCGAGTTGTACGCGGTGAACGGCCCGGCGGCCCTGGCGCCGAAGATCGTCCGCCTGCGCCTGGACCCGGCCGACCCTTTCAAGGTGGTGGAGCAGAGCGACTGGCTGAGCTTCACGCCGGGCAGTTCGTTCCCGAACGGCATCCAGGTTCGTGGTCGCACGCTGTATTTCAGCGAGAGCACGCTCACGGCCCTGGGCCGCATCCGCAAACTGACCATCGCCAGCGATGGCCAGCCCGGCACCCCGGAAACCGTGGCCAGCCTGGGCGCCAGCCTACCGGACGACTTCAGCCTGGTCGGTGACGCGATCCTCGCCGCCTATTTCACGGACGGACGCATCGGCCTGTTCTCGCCGGAAGGCCAGCTCCTCGCCCAGACCGGCCTCGGCAGCTTCCAGAGCCCGTCCCAGGTCCGGCTGGGTCAGCCGCCGTTGTTCGCGGCGACCGATCTGCTGGTCACCGAGAAGGGCATCCTCGGCGAAAACGACTCCGCGATCGGGAATGTCCTCTCGGTCTTCCGGCGCAAGCGCGACTAAAGCCCGGCCACCGAGCCGCCTAGCCGCAACCAGCTCTTAGGCGAAGAACTCCAGCCGCCGCCGCGGGCGGCGGGCGGAGTTTCCTGCCCGTCAGTCGGCCAATCAGGCGCCTCGACTGAAGAGCAAACGCGCCCCTCAGCAAGCCCTTCCAGAGACAAGAGCAGCCATTGCACAGACGCATGAGCTGCGGCCAAGCCGCAGCCAGTTAAGACGCCGATCTATCCAGATCAGTCCGGCACCGATCTTGCCGGATGGAATAATAAAAATTATTAAACGACTGGATTGCGACAAAGACAACACCATCTTTTACAAAGGAATTATCATCAACATTGAAACAAGACATGTGATTCATGTCAGCAAATAATCCGTCATGTCCATTCAACGATCATTGACAATCTAAATGCGGAATTTTTCACATATTTGACGCAATAAACTTGTTTTTCATCTTTCGCTGCATCGCAGCATTACCCTACAATTTGCCTGCTGGTATTTCTTTGCCACTAGACACATGAGAAGGGAATCACATGGAAAACCTGAAAGGTCGTATCACCATCTGCAGTCTCGTCGCCACTCTGGGGGTTTCTGCGGTTTACGCCCAGGATCCAGTTCCCGTTGACGAGTCGGCCGGCAGCGAGGTCGCCGCCGAAGCGCCGACCGAACCCATCCACTACGTCGGCGTGCTAGGCACCGTCACCCGCCCGGACGACGGCCGCAGCCAGCGGGGCGCGGATATCGACTACGCCATGGGCGTCAGCGCCCTGTTCGGCAAGCAGTACACCAACCGCTGGGGCTATGAAATCCAGGGCTTCGGCGAGACCTTCGAGACCGGCGACGTGCTCCGCACCGACTGGTATCGCTACGGCCTGAATGCCGACCTGACCTACTCCTGGGGCGACCGCAGCCACTTCACCCCGTTCGTGCTGGCTGGCGTCGGCGGCAACTACGACGACGTCTTCCCAGGCGAGGACAAGACCACCTGGTTCGCCAACGTCGGTGCCGGCTTCGTGACCGGCGGCATCAGCCGCCTGGGCGGTCTGCGACTGCGCAGCGAAGTCCGCTACATCTACGACGACTTCGAAGACGGCTACGGCGATATTCGCCTTGGCGTCGGCTTTGAACTGCCGCTGTTCACCGCCGCGGCGGAAGCCGCCACCCCGCCGCCTGCCTCCGAGGAGCAGGTGAAGATCGTGGAAGTCCCCACCGGCCTGCTCGATTCCGACGGCGATGGCGTGGTCGATGAGAAGGACCAGTGCCCCGACACCCCGGCCGGCACCCGCGTCGATGGCAACGGCTGCCCGCTACCCAAGGTGATGACGCTCAATGGCGTGACCTTCGAGTTCGACAAGACCCGCCTGCGTCCGGACGCCGAAACCATCCTCGACAGCGCGACCGAGATCCTGAAGAAGTATCCGGACATGCAGGTGGAAGTCGCCGGCCACACCGACAGCATGGGCACCGAGGCCTACAACCTGAAGCTCTCCGACGGCCGCGCCGCAGCGGTGCGCGAGTACTTCGTGGGCAAGGGTGTGCCGGAATCGCAGCTCACCTCCAAGGGCTATGGCGAGTCCGAGCCGGTCGCCGACAACGCCAGCGAGGAAGGTCGCGAGCGCAATCGCCGCGTCGAGCTGCGCATCCTCAACTAATCAGCACTCATCTCACTTCTGAAACGGAATTCCACCATGAAGAACAGCAATCTCATCTTTAAGCGCACCCTGCTGGCCGCCGCAGTGGCCTTGGGCAGCATCCAGCTCGCCGCCTGCGAGGCCGAGGGCGATCCGGCTGAGGCCGGCGGCATCAGCGGTGGCGGCACCTCCAGCGGCGGCACTAGCAGCTCTGGCGGCTCTTCCGGCAGCGGCGTGCCCAACGACGGCAGCACGCCGACCACGGTCACCGAGGGCGGCACGGCGATCAGCGGCAACTTCATCTGCACCGCCAGCGCCAAGGCCTATGGCCCCTCGCCGATCACCTCGGTCTCCGCCAACGGCCTGGTCGGTGGCGCCATCACGCCGCTGCTGGCTCTCTTGGGCGGCGACACCCTGACCCAGTTGCTGAACAGCGTGAAGGATCAGTCCCTCGCCGTGGACGGCAATCTGGATACCGCCGCCACCTACTCCCTGACCCTCGGCCTGCTGGGCGGCCTGATCAGCTCGGTGGACTTCGCCATCCAGCCGAACAGCTCGGTGCCCGCCGGCAAGTACGCAGTGTTCGCCCTCAGCTTCCCGACCGCGACGCTGGAGCTCTCCCTGCTGCAGAACATCGAGATCAACACCTACCTGAACGACACCGAGCAGGAGAGCGCCTCGACCGATGCCAGCACCCTTGACCTGCTGGGTCAGGTCAGCCTCACCGACCCGTATCGCTTCGTCGGCATGAAGGTGACCAAGCCTTACAACAAGGTGACGGTGACCCTCAATCCGCAGTTGCTGTCGGTGAACGTCGGCGACGCCATGCGCGTGCACGAGCTGTGCACCGACGGCACCTTCGTTGCCGCCCCCTGAGGAACCGGCCACGGGAGGGGCACTGCACCTCCCCCACCGAAGATGCACCGACGGCCCCTCCTGCGAGGGGCCGTTTTTTTGCCTCCCCGCAGACCCGCTCCCGGCCGACTGCGAATAGCGCCAGTACGCGCCCGAGCCGGCTTGGCGGCGTCGTGAATGGGAGTAGTCTGGACGCTGACCGACTGCACTGGAGGAGCCCATGAAAAGAACAGTCGCCGGAAACGGCCGCGTCCATCCGCTGATCGAGCCACCCCTGGATTACCTCGTGGACGCCTACCTCGTCGAGTTCGGCCCGCGCGCCGCCGCGGAGCGAGACGGCTTTCGCGACATGGATTTGAAGTCCGCGGTGACCATGGCCGCCTTGGGCTTGCGCGCCGATGGTCGCCGGCAGGCGCACCTGCGCCGGATTCCGCAGATCGCGCTGGAGGAGTGTTGCGAACGCCTGGTATCCCGGCTGGAACGGATCGGCAGGATCACAAGCTTCGAGCAACTGCTGGAGTTCATCGAAACCGTTGTTGGCCGCCCCCACGACGACGAGGACCGCGTGCACGGCGTGAACGAGATGTACTTCTACGACGTGGCCCACGCCATCGCCGATCAACTGGGGCTGGACATTGACGCGGCGTACTTGCATCGCGGCACCCGCGAGGGCGCAGTCAACCTTGGCCTCGACGGCAAGCTGCGCACCCTGAAGGTCGACACGTTGCCCAAGCCCTTGCAACGACTGACGCCGGAGGAGATCGAGGATTTCCTTTGCATCTACAAGGACGAGATGCACCGTTTCCGCACGCAGTAGCCGCGCCGGCGCCTCCCTGGCAGCCAACAAAAAAGGCCTGCATCGCTGCAGGCCTTTCCTGTGTTTGGCTGGGAGACTAGGACTCGAACCTAGATAAGCAGAGTCAGAGTCTGCTGTCCTGCCATTAGACGATCTCCCAATAACTGCAATTGTAAGGGCCACCACCGCGACTTCAAGCCGCGATGGCGCCTCACGATTAACGCTTGGAGTACTGCGTACCGCGGCGGGCCTTGTGGAAGCCAACCTTCTTGCGCTCGACCTCACGGGCGTCGCGGGTAACCAGACCGGCGGCACGCAGGGCGGGACGCAGGTTCTCGTCGTAGTCCATCAGCGCGCGGGTGATGCCGTGACGCACGGCACCGGCCTGGCCGGAGGGACCGCCGCCAGCGACGGTGATCTTGAAGTCGAAACGGCCGACCGAATCGGTCACTTCCAGCGGCTGGCGAACCAGCATGCGGGAGGTTTCGCGACCGAAGTACTGCTCGACGGTCTTGTCGTTGATGGTGATTTCGCCGGAACCGGGCTTGAGGAAGACGCGCGCGGAGGCGGTCTTGCGGCGGCCGGTGCCGTAGTTCTGCTGAACAGGAGTCTTTTTGCTGGCCATGATCGGATCGCCTTACTTAGATCGTGAAGGTCTTGGGCTGCTGGGCGGTGTGCGGATGCTCCGCGCCCGGATAGACCTTGAGCTTGCGGAACTGGGCGTAACCCAGCGGGCCCTTGGGCAGCATGCCCTTGACGGCCTTCTCGATCACGCGCTCCGGGTGCTCGGCGAGCAGCTTGCCGAGGGTGGTGGACTTGATGCCGCCCGGGTGCTCGGTGTGGCGCCAGTACACCTTGTCCGCCAGCTTGTTGCCGGTGGTGTGAACCTTGGCCGCGTTGATGACGACGATGTAGTCGCCCACGTCCATGTTCGGGGTGAACTCGGCCTTGTGCTTGCCACGCAGGCGCTTGGCCACTTCGGTGGCGAGACGGCCGAGGGTCTTGCCTTCGGCGTCGATCAGATACCAGTCGCGCTTGGCGGTCTGGTCGTTGAAGAAGACCGTGGACATGGTCTCTGGTACTCCGTTAGGCCCTGCTGGATGCTGCTGCGGGCTGGTTTTAGTTCAGTGGCCAAACAACAGCCACCTCGAAAGGTCGCGAAGCTTAACGACGCCACCGGCACATTGCAAGCCCCGCCCGCGACCTCGCGGCCGTCTGGGCCAGGTCCTATACGCCGAAATTGATCTTGGCTTCGAGGTTGGTTCGCGAATCGGCGTTGTTGAGCGCCTCATCCAGATCGATCATGCCGTCCTTGTAAAGGCGGTAGAGCGAGGTGTCGAAGGTGAGCATGCCGCGGTCGGAGCTGCTGGCCATCGCCTCCTTCACCTCTTCGATGCGCCGGTTGAGGATCAGCTCCTGGATGTACGGAGTATTGACCATCACTTCCACCGCAGCGCAGCGGCGCCCATCCTTGCGGCGCACCAGACGCTGGGAAACGATGGCCCTGAGGGTCATCGACAGATCCATGTAGAGCTGGTCACGCAGTTCGTCGGGATAGAGATTGACGATGCGCTGCAAGGCCTGATTGGCGTTATTGGCGTGCAGGGTGGAGATCGCCAAGTGACCGGTGTTGGCGAGCTGGATCACCGCGTCCATGGTCTCGCGCACCCGCACCTCACCGATCAGGATCACGTCCGGCGCCTCGCGCAGGGAGGACTTCAGCGCCCGCTCGTAGCTAACTGTGTCGGTGCCCACCTCGCGCTGGTTGACGATGCTGCGCTTGTTGGGGTGCACGTACTCGATGGGGTCCTCAATGGTGAGGATGTGGCCTGCGGCGCTCTCGTTGCGGTGGTTGAGCATGCCGGCCAGAGTGGTGGACTTGCCGGAGCCGGTGGCGCCCACCATCAGGATCATGCCGCGCTTGAGCATGATCAGATCCTTGAGCACCTCGGGCACGCCGAGTTTCTCCAGCGTCGGAATCTCCGCCTTCACGTAGCGCAACACCATGGCGATGCTGTTTCGTTGAGTGAAGATGTTGATGCGGAAGCGCCCCAGGCCACCAGCATCGGTCGCGAGGTCGATCTCCAGGTTGTCATCGAGATACTTGCGCTGATCCTCGGTCAGAAAGGCCGTGGCCAGTTCACGGATCAGCTCGGTGGTCATCAGCGTCTTGCCCACCGCCAGCATCTCGCCCTCGATCTTCAGCATCGCGGGCGCATTCGACGTGAAGTACAGGTCGGAGGCGTTTTTCTCAACAGCGAGTTTCAGGTAGGGCAGGATTTTCAGCATGAGCAGGCTCGCTTCACGTTCGGCTATACATCGGCGGCGCTTCGGCCCGCACCGTCTCCGAGAAGGGAGCGCGGTACCGGGTCGCCATCGTCCTCAAGGCCTTCCTAACGACGCAGCAGGGTGGACTTGTCCTCTTCCTGCATCGCCAGAGTCTTCACGCCGGCATCCTCGTGCAGATTGGTGCGGGCGCGCTTGGACTCTAGCTTCACCTTCAGTCGCAGCTCGTTCTGGCTGTCGGCGTTGCGGATCGCCTCGTCGAAGCTGATGAGGCCCTCCTCGAACAGCTTGAACAGCGCCTGATCGAAGGTGACCATGCCGATCTCGTTGCTGCGCGCCATCACGCTCTTCAGCTCATGTACCTGGCCCTTGAAGATCAGGTCGGCCACCAGCGGCGAGTTGAGCATGATCTCGATGGCGGCGCAGCGTCCACCACCTTCCTTGCGCACCAGTCGCTGGGAAATGATCGCCTTGAGGTTGAGCGAAAGGTCCATCAGCAACTGCTCGCGCTTTTCCTCGGGGAAGAAGTTGATGATGCGGTCCAGCGCCTGGTTGGCGCTGTTGGCGTGCAGGGTGGCCAGCACGAGGTGACCGGTTTCCGCGAAGTTGACCGCGTATTCCATCGCCTCGCGGGTGCGAATTTCACCGATCAGGATCACGTCGGGCGCCTGACGCAGGGTGTTCTTCAGCGCCGCCTCCCAGCTCTGGGTATCGGAACCGACCTCGCGCTGGGTGATCAGGCAGCCGATATGCGGATGCACATACTCCACCGGGTCCTCGATGGTGATGATGTGGCCTTTGGAATTCTGGTTGCGGTAACCGATCATCGCCGCCAGCGAGGTGGACTTTCCGGAGCCGGTGCCACCGACCATCAGCACCAGGCCGCGCTTGGTCATCACCACCTCTCTCAGCACCGGCGGCAGGCCGAGCTTGTCGAAGTCGGGAATGGTGGTCTCGATGGTGCGCAACACCCCGCCCACCCGCCCCTGCTGCACGAAGGCGTTGACGCGGAAGCGGCCGATGCCCGGCGGCGAGATCGCGAAATTGCACTCGTTGGTGGACTCGAACTCCTTCACCTGCCGGTCGTTCATCAGCGCGCGGATCAGCATCGCCGAGTTCTCTTGCGACAAGGGCTTTTCCATCACCGGCGTCAACTGGCCGTCCAGCTTGATGGCCGGCGGAAAACCGCAGGACAGGAACAGGTCGGAGCCTCCGCGCTGTTTCATGAGGCTCAGCAACTGCTGGATCAGTTTGACCGCGGCTTCGCGTTCCATGGCGGCTCCCTTAGGTGATGGCGAAGGTGCGCGGATCGGCCGACTTCATGCGCGCCTCGTTGAGCTCCACGGTGCCGCGCTTGACCAGATCCTTCAGGCACTGGTCGAGCGTCTGCATGCCGTCCTTCTGACCGGTCTGGATCGCCGAATACATCTGCGCCACCTTGTTCTCGCGGATCAGGTTACGAATCGCCGGCGTGCCGATCATGATCTCGTGCGCGGCGACGCGGCCGCCGCCCTTCTTCTTCAGCAGGCTCTGTGAGATCACCGCGCGCAGCGACTCGGAGAGCATGGTCCGCACCATGTCCTTCTCGGCGGCGGGGAACACGTCGACGATGCGATCGATGGTCTTGGCGGCACTGGAGGTGTGCAGGGTGCCGAACACCAGATGGCCCGTCTCCGCCGCCGACAAGGCCAGGCGGATGGTTTCCAGATCGCGCATTTCGCCGACCAGGATCACGTCCGGGTCTTCACGCAGGGCCGAGCGCAGCGCCTCGTTGAAGCCGAGGGTGTCGCGATGCACCTCGCGCTGGTTGATCAGGCACTTCTTGGCCGGATGCACGAACTCGATCGGGTCCTCGATGGTAAGGATGTGGCCGTACTCGTTTTCGTTGATGTGGTTGATGATCGCCGCGAGCGTCGTGGACTTGCCGGAGCCGGTCGGGCCGGTGACCAGCACGATGCCGCGCGGGGTGTTGGCGATGTCCTTGAAGATCGAGGGCGCTTTCAGATCATCGAGCGACAGAATCTTGCTGGGAATGGTGCGGAACACCGCGCCGGCGCCGCGGCTGTGGTTGAAGGCGTTGACACGGAAACGCGCCAGGCCGGGAATCTCGAACGAGAAGTCGGTCTCCAGGAACTCGTCCCAGGACTTGCGCTGCTTGTCGTTCATGATGTCGTAGACCATGTCGTGCACGGTCTTGTGATCCATCGGCGGCAAGTTGATGCGCTTGACGTCGCCATCGACGCGGATCATCGGCTCGATGCCGGCGGAAAGATGAAGGTCGGAAGCCTTCTGCTGCACGCTGAAGGTCAGCAGCTGGGAAATGTCCATCGCCATGGCGGTGCCGTGTGGTCGTATTCTGTTGGGCGGTTGCCTTCGGACGTTAGCCACTTCCCGGGGCATCAGCAAGCAAGTCCGAGCCTACTTACTCCGCCCACATGTCATTTGCCGAAAATCTCGCCAGACTACAGGCGCGCATCAGGGACGCCTGCCTGGCCTGCGGCCGCCCTCCGGAGTCGGTGCGCCTGCTGGCGGTGAGCAAGACCATGCCCGTCGAGCGCCTGCGCGAAGCCATCGCCGCCGGCCAGCACGCGTTTGGCGAGAACTATGTGCAGGAGGCGCTGGAGAAGATCGCCGCACTCGCCAGTGAGGCACTGGAGTGGCATCACATTGGGCTCATCCAGTCCAACAAGACCGCCGAGATCGCCGCCCACTTCGATTGGGCCCACGGCGTGGACCGTCTCAAGATCGCTCAGAGGCTCTCGGACCAGCGCCCTGCCGCACGACCGCCTCTGCAGGTCTGCGTGCAGGTGAACATCTCCGGCGAGGCCAGCAAGTCCGGCTGCGCACCCCAGGAGGCGCTGGCGCTCTGCCAGGCAGTCGCCGCACTGCCCGGCCTGCGGCTGCGCGGCCTGATGGCCCTGCCCGCGCCCACGACCGCCAATGCCAACCCGCACGCACCATTCCGTCAGTTGCGTCAACTCTTTGAGCAGGCACGCACCGCCGGTCTGGCGCTGGATACCCTGTCGATGGGCATGTCCGACGACTTCGAGGCCGCCATCGCCGAGGGAGCGACCCTGGTCCGGATCGGCAGCGCCCTCTTTGGCCCCCGTACTGGCAAGCCGGTGCCGCAAGCCTGAAACTAAGCCCATGGACCAGAACCAAGCCAAGAAAGCCGTCGCTGAAGCCGCCCTCGCCTACCTCGTCCCAGGCGAGATCCTGGGCGTTGGCACCGGCTCCACCGTCAACTACTTCATCGACGCCCTCGCCAGCCGCAAGGCCGACATCGCCGGCGCGGTGTCCTCCTCCGAGGCCAGCAGCGCGCGGCTCAAGGCCATCGGCATTCCGGTGCTGGACGCCAACAGCGCCGGCCCGCTGTCGATCTATGTCGATGGCGCCGATGAAACCGACCCGCATCTGCGCCTCATCAAGGGCGGCGGCGCGGCGCTCACCCGCGAGAAGATCGTCGCCGAGGCGGCGCGCAGCTTCGTCTGCATCGTCGACGAGTCCAAGCTGGTGCCGGTGCTGGGCAAGTTTCCACTGCCGGTGGAAGTGATCCCGATGGCGCGCTCCCTGGTGGCCCGCAAGCTCGCAGCCCTGGGCGGCGACCCGCGCTGGCGCGAGGGCGTGGTCACCGACAACGGCAATGTCATCCTCGACGTGCACGGCCTGCAGATCGTCGATCCGGTCGGGCTGGAAGCAACCATCAACCAGATTCCCGGCGTGGTCACCGTCGGCCTGTTCGCCCGCCGCAAGGCCGACGTGCTGCTGATCGGCGGCCCGCAGGGCGTGCGCCGGCTTGGCGGCGACTGAAGTTTGCACGGGCGGCGGGAACGCCGGCCGACCGGATGTGGTCCTTGTGGCCACCCACTAGAACCCTTTACGGAGCACCTCATGCGCATTGCCCTGCCCCTGCTGATCGCCGGCCTCGCCGCCGCCACCGCCGTCCAGGCCGACTGGAAGGAAGACCTCAAGGCCGCCGCCAAGCAGCAGGCCCAGACCCAGGCGGAAACCAGCCTCGGCCTGCCGCAGCCCTCGCCGGCCGGCGCCAAGGTCTATTTCATCAACCTGAAGGACGGCGACACCGTGAAGAGCCCCTTCGTGGTGCAGTTCGGCCTCAAGGGCATGGGCGTCACCGCCGCCGGCCTGCAGAAGGAAAACACCGGCCATCACCACCTGCTGATCGACAGCCCGGTGGTGGACTACACCACCTCACTGCCGATGACCGACCAGATCAAGCACTTCGGCGGCGGTCAGACCGAGATGGAGCTGAGCCTCAAGCCCGGCAAGCACACCCTGCAACTGCTGCTCGCCGACTGGAAGCACCAGCCGCACAACCCGGCGGTGCAGAGCGAGAAGATCAGCATCACGGTGCAGTAAGCGTAGGGCCTGTCACCCATTAGAACGTCGCTGCGTTGCCGGTCAAAAGCGCGTCAGGCAAGGCGCCTGCTGCCGCGAAGGCTGGTTGCCTTCGCTAGGCGGGCAACGCGGCATGACGCGCTTTTGGCCAGCAACCCCTAGGGGCGGGCTCGCGACACGGTGCCTGAGCGTAGCGAGGTGGGTGCGGGAGCGAGCCCTGCCGGCGCCTCCCGCACCCCTTGCTACGCAAACACCGTGTCGGCGCCGGACGGTTTTGGGGCATTGCGGCGTCAGCAAGAGTTTCAATAGGCCCGCTATTGCGCGCTCTTGCTTCCTTGCACTGCCCCAAAAACCGCCTTCCGCCGCAGCGATGTTCTAATGGGTGACAGGCCCTAAGGCGATGCGCGCCAGCGCGGCGCGCAGCGCCTCCGGCAGCGGCGCCGGCCGCCGGGTCTGGCGGTCGACGAAAACGTGCACGAACTGGCCCTGCGCGGCCGCCTGCGTCTCGCCCTCGCGGAAGATCGCCAGACCATAGGTCACCGAGCGATTGCCGAGCTTGTCCACCCGCAAGCCCACCCGCAGGGCCTCGGGATATTCCAGCGGCGCGAAATAGCGGCAGTTCGACTCCACCACCAGGCCGATCACTGGCCCCTGGTGGATGTCCAGGCCGCCTTCGCGGATCAGGTAGTGATTGGCGGCGGTGTCGAAGTAGCTGTAGTAGGTGACGTTGTTGACGTGGCCGTAGACGTCGTTGTCCATCCAGCGGGTGCTGATCGGCACGAAGTACGGGTAGTCGCTGGCCAGCGGCGGCTTGGGCTTGGTTTCGCTCACGGGTTCACCAGTAGCGCAGGGCGCCGCGAAACAACTCCCGCAGCACCGGCTTGCTCATCTCCAGCGGCGCGTTCTGCAACAGCCGCTGCTGGGGATAGGCGCCGTCGGCGAGCGCGTCGAGATCGGCCTCGCCATAACCAACGCCGGCCAGGCCGTTGGGGATGCGCACCGCCTTCATCAGTTGCAGCAGCTTGCCGGCCAGGATCTCGCCGGCATCGGCGGCGCTGGCGCCGCGCGCATCGGCGCCCAGGCAGACGGCGGCCTCCAGGTGCTGCTCGGGGCAAGCGCTGCAGGTGAGCCGGAACACCGCTGGCGCATTGAGGATCACCGACATGCCATGCGGCACCAAGGCTTCCGGCTCTTCGCCGGGCCGTTGCGGATAGCCCGGCGCGCGGTAGTCGCGCACCAAGCCGGCCACGGCATAGCTCATCGCATGCGGCGCGTGCACGCCGGCGTTGCCGAAGGCGATGCCCGCCAGGGTCGCGGCCCACATCACCTGCTCGCGCGCCTCGGCGTCATTGGCGTCGGCCACCGCCCGCTCCAAGTAAAGACCCATCAGGCGCAGGGCCTCGCGGCAGCCGAGATCGCTCCAGGGATTCGCACCCTGGCTGAGCGGCCGCGCCGTCGGCCGTGGCGGCGCCGGCCGGCGCACATAGGGCCGCGCGGTATAGCTCTCCAGCGCATGGCTGAGCACGTCGAAACCGCTGGCCGCGACCACCTCGGCGGGCAGACTGTCGGTGCAGTCCGGGTCCACCAGCGCCTCGGTCGGGCGCAGGGCGATGGAAGCGATGCCGGTCTTCACCCCTCGCTCCAGCAGGTCGAAGATGGCGATGCCGGTCACCTCGCTGCCGGTGCCGCAGGTGGTCGGGCAGGCAATGTGCGGTTTCAGCGCGCCGGGCACCGCCCGCCCCTCGCCGATCGGCGCGTTGACGTAGGCGAGAAAGTCGGCCGGATGCGTGGCGTAGAGGTTGGCGCCCTTGCAGGTATCCATCACCGAGCCGCCGCCCAGCGAGACATAGCCATCGACCTTCGCCTCGGCGGCGAACGCCGCCGCTTCGCGGAACGACTGGTCGGTGGGCTCGACCCGGCACTGGTCGTAGACCACCACGTCCAGCCCGGCGGCCAGCATCGAGGCCTTGACGGTGGCGAAGTGCGGCAAGGCCGCCAGCCGGGGATCGGTGAACAGCGCCACCCGCCGCAGGCCCAGGGCCAGGGCGCGGTCGCCGACTTCCTTCAGGCAGCCGCGACCGAAAGTGACTCGCGAGGCATCGACGGTGAAGGCGGTATCGCCGCCCGGAATCATCAGGGCGTGGTAGTGGCAGCAGGCCAATTCGGACTCCTCGTTTTTTCGTTTGCCGACAGATTAACCGCCTAGCATCCCGGCCGACAGCCCGCGACTCGGGTCGGCAGGGGGAATCGCAAGTCGTAGCCGCCCCTTGGCCCCGGTTCGCCGCCGCCCAAACGGCTGACAAGCTCTAGGGCAGCTCGGCCAAACGCCGGTGCAGGAACTCGCGCATCGCGGCGTCCCGGCACAGGTGCATCGCCTGGCGATAGGCCTCGGCCGCCGCCTCTGGGTCGCGCTGCCGCAGCAGGTGCGCACGCAAGGCCCAATAGGCTTGGTAGTCGGCGACCACAGGGAGCGGTAGCTCGTCGAGTGCGCGCAAGCCTTCTTCGACGCCCCGCCACTGCGCCAATGCGGCGGCGCGCGCCACCCAGGCGCCGGCGGCGCGCGTCTGGCGGCACAGGGCCTCGTAGAAGGTCGTGATCGCGGCCCAGTCGGTTTCGCCGCCGTGCGCGCGCCGAGAGTGACAGGACTGAATCGCCGCCTCCAACTGAAAGCGCCCCAGGCGCCGCGCCTCGGCCGCCCGCGCCAGCAGGCGGTCGGCCTGCCAGATGCCCTCGCGCGACCATCGGCTCGGGTCCTGCTCGGAGAGCGGCAGGTAGTTTCCCTCGGCGTCCTGACGACCCGGGCGACGGGCTTCGCAGTGCATCATCAGGGCCAGCAGGCCGGCCGCCTCGGGCTCCTCCGGCAACAGCCGGTGCAGCAGACCGGCCAGCTCGAAAGCCGCCAGCGAGAGTTCGCGGCGCCCAGGGTCGGCGCCGGCCACCTCGTCGCGGCTCAGCCCGTAGGCGGCGTAGATCGCTTGCAGTACCGCGTCCAACCGCTCCGGCAGGCGCATGCTCGCCGGCACCTCGAAGGGAATCGCGGCGTCGCGGATCTTCGCCTTGGCGCGGCTGAGCCGCTGGCCCATCGCCGCCGGCTTGACCAGAAAGGCTTCAGCGATAGTGGCGGCGTCGAGGCCGAGCACGGCCTGCAGCATCAGCGGCGTGCGCGCGGCTGGATCAATCGCCGGGTGCGCGCACACGAACATCAGCTTGAGGCGCTCGTCCGGAAAGGTCTCCGACTCGGCCGCTTCGGCGAGCGCGTTCTCGGCCAGCCAACGCAGCGCCGGCGCTGCCTCCTCGCGCACTTCGCCGTGCCGGTGACCATCAATGAGCCGCCGTCGGGCGACCGTCAGCAGCCAGGCTTCCGGGCGCGCCGGCAGCCCTTCCAGCGGCCAGGTTTCCAGCGCGACGGCGAAGGCATCCGCGAGGGCGTCTTCCGACGCAGCGAGATCGCCCGAGCGTGCCGCCAGAAAGGCCACCAGACGGCGCGTGGACTCCCGGGCGATCCTGGCGATGGTCTCGCCGGTTGCCGGCATCCGGGCTCAGTCCTGCGGCAAGTTCGGCCGCACTTCCACCACCACACCCGGACGGCGCGGGAAGCGCCCCGCCCATTCCAGCGCGACGTCGAGGTTCGGTACCTCGATGATGAAGAAGCCGCCGAGCTGGTCCTTGGTGTCCGCGTAGGGGCCGTCCTGCACTTGCAGCTTGTCGTCGCGGTAGCGGACCGTGGTGGCGCTGGACGGCGCTTGCAGCCCCGCCCCGCCCCGGAAGATGCCCGCCTCGCGCAAGGCCTGGAGGTAGCGCATGGTGCCCTCCCAATAGGCCTTTTGCAGTTCGGGGTCGGTGCGGGCGGCGAAGCCTTCCGGCGGTTCGTGGACGAGCAGGCTGTAGTTCATGGGGTTTCCAAAGTAAGAGCGAGCCGGATCGGCTCCACTCTATGACGGCTCAGCGGGAGCGATTTCGACATTTTCCGCGCGGCGGCATCACGGCGCCCCGCTCACCGGCGGCGCGGCCGGCAGGATCAACCGCACTTCCAGCCCGCCACCCTCGCGATTGGCCAGCACCAGCCGCCCCTCGTGCGCCTCGACGATCTCGCGGCAGAGGGTGAGGCCCAGGCCGGTGCCCTCGCTCTTGGTCGAGTAGAACGGCAGCAGCGCGTTGGCGAGCACCGTCTCCGACATGCCGGGGCCGCGGTCCAGCACCCGCAGCACAAAGACACTGCCCTCGTCGCGCACCGCCAGCGTCACCGCCTCGGCGGCGCTGCCGGACTCGTGGGCGTTCTTGATGAGATTGATCAGCACCTGCTGGATCTGCGCGGCGTCGAAGCGGCCGGCGCGCGTCGGTGGCGGTTCGCTCAGCCGCACCGCCACCGCTGCCTGTAGGCCGGCCAGGAACGGCGCCCATTCCACGCTCTCCAGCCGTGGTCGCGGCAACTTGGCGAAGCGCGCGTAGTCCTCGAGAAAGCCCTTGAGCCGCTGGGCGCGGTCGTCGATGGTGTCGAACACCAGCTTGAGCTTGTCGGTGCGGCCCTGCTCGGCGAGCAGGCGGCCGCTGTGCGCCATCGAGGCGATCGGCGCCAGCGAGTTGTTCAGCTCGTGGCTGATGACCCGGATCACCTTCTTCCAGCTCTCCAGCTCCTGCCGGTTCAGCTCGCGGGTGAGGCGCTTGAACAGATGCAGGTGATGCTCGCGGGTATTGAGCATGAAGCGGCGATGGGTGACGTGATAGACCTCCGGCTCCTCGCCGCCAGCAATGGTGTACAGGCCATCGACCTCGGCCCTGGCCGCCTCGCGCAGGGTCTCGGGCGCCTGGTCGAGCAGGGTCGAGAAATTGAGTCCCTCCATCTTGCGGCCCTGGTGGAACAGTTGGCGCGCGGAGGCATTGGCATAAAGCACCGCGCCCTGGGCATTGGTCAGCACCAGCGCCCAGGGCGTGGTCTGGATCACCGTGTCCAGCAGCAGCTCGCGCTGGAACAGCTCCTGGCGCTCGCTGCGCAGCACGTCGCCGATGTGGTTGTAGAGCTCGCCCAGCTCGCCTAGCTCGTCGTGGCGGTCCACCGCGATGGACAGCGAGTAGTCGCCGTCGCGGAAGCCGGCGACGCCGTCGCGCAGCACCCGCAGGTAGCGGTTGATCGGCCGCATCACCCGGCGCAGGGCGAGCAGCGACAGCGGCAGCAGGATCAGCAGCGCGAACAGCGCGGCCTGCGGCAGCGGCGCATCGATCCGCGACATCAGGGCGGTGACGACGACGGCCGCGACCACCACGAACGCCAGCAGCAGGCCCAGGCGTGCTTCGAGCGACAGGGATGGACGGGAGGGGCGGCGGTTCATGAGACGGAAGGGTACGGCTTTCCTCGGTCGGCGCGTCGCAGATTGGCGCGAGTTGGAGGGGCTTCAGGCGGTCGCCAACCCGAACTTCTCCATGCGCCGGTACAGCGCCTGCCGGGACAACCCCAGCTCGCGCGCGGCGATGGCGATGACGCCGTTGGCGTTGTCCAGCGCGCGCTGCACCGCCTCCTTGTCGGGCTCGCCGGGCGCCGGTTCGGCGCCGGCGGCGGCGGGCCTCTGCAAGCCCAGGTCGGACGGCTGGATCTCGGCGCCGGCGGCGAGGATGCAGGCGCGCTTCACGCTGTTCTGCAGCTCGCGGACATTGCCCGGCCAGGGATGCGCCAGCAGCGCGCGCTCGGCCTCGGCGCTGAACTGGTGGGCGCCGTCGAGAAAGGCCCGCGCCAGCGGCAGCACGTCGTCGCGACGGCTGGCCAGGGCCGGCACGTGCAGCTCGATGACGTTGAGGCGGTAGTAGAGATCCTCGCGGAAGGTCCCGGCCTTGATCGCCGCGCGTAGGTCGGCATTGGTGGCGCTGATGACGCGCACCTGCACCTTGCGGGTCTGGCTGCTGCCCAGGCGCTCGAACTGGCCGGTCTGCAAGACCCGCAGCAGCTTCACCTGCCCTTCCAGCGACAGCGTGCCCAGCTCGTCGAGAAACAGCGTGCCGCCGTCGGCGGCCTCGAAGCGCCCCGGCCGCGCCTTGTTGCCGGCGCCGGTATAGGCGCCGGGTTCGGCCCCGAACAGCTCGGCGCTGACCAGCTCGGCGGGGATGGCGCCGACGTTGACGCGGATGAAGGGGCCGTCGGCGACGCTGGAATTGGCCTGGATGATCTCGGCGATCTTCTCCTTGCCGGCGCCGTTGGGGCCGGTGATCAGCACCGGCACCTCGGCGCGTGCGACGCGGGTGGCGAGCGACACCGTCTCGTGCATGGCATCGCTTTCGTAGACCAGGCCGCAGAGGTCAAAGGCGCCCGCCACCTTGCGCCGTACCACCTGCCGCGCCGACTGCAGGCGGCGGTTCTCACGGGTGGCGGCGTGCAGGCGCAGCAGGTTGTGCACCGTGGTGAGCAGCTTGCGGTCGTCCCAGGGCTTGCCCAGGTAGTCGGCCGCACCCTCCTTCATCAGGTTCACCGCCGTCTCCAGATTGGTCCAGGCGGTGAGCAGGATGATCGGCAACTCCGGCTCGCGGGCGCGGATGGCGCGGAACAGCTCCACGCCCTCCTCGCCGGAGGTGGTGTCGCGCTGGAAGTTCATGTCCTGCACCACCAGGTCGACCGCCGACTCGTCGAGCACCGCCAGCGCCTCGTCCGGCGAATGCGCCACGCGCGTCTTCAGGCCGTGCAGCGAGAACAGCAGATCCAGCGCGGTACAGACCGCGAGGTTGTCGTCAACAATCAGAACCGTGCTCACGCCTCAGACCCCAAGACTCACCCCGAACAGGATCATACGCTGCGGGTCGCCAGCGCCGGCGATAGCTGCGCCGCACGCAGGGCCGGGCCGAGCACGGCGATCACGCCGAGCAGCAGCATCAGCAGCACGCCGACCAGCAGGTAGTCCAGCGGCAGGCGCGGCACCGACAACTCGCTCATCAGCACGCCGTTGAGTCCCCAGGCGGCGAGCACGCCGATGGCGATGCCGGCGCTGGTGATGAGCAGGTTCTCGGTGAGGAAATAACGGACGATGTCGCCGCGGGTGGCGCCCAGTGCGCGGCGCACGCCGATCTGCTTGCGGCGCAGGTTCACCCAGAGACTGGCCATGCCGACGATGCCGCTGGCGGTGACTCCGAGCAGGAAAACCGTCACCGACACCAGCAGCCAGGCCAGGGCGCGCTCGCCACGGTAGCGACGGTCGCGCATCTCTTGCACCGAATACTGGCCGACGCTGACGCGGCCGGGCTCGTTCTTTTCCAGCGCCGCCTCCATGGCCTTGCGCACCTCTGCCTCGGCGCCCGGCGCCGCGCGCACGACGTAGTGATTGAAGGGGTTGAGATAGCGCGCCGGGAACACCACCGCGTATTCGTTGTCCGGGCCGGTCTGCGCCCAGGGCGTGGTAAAGCGCTCGATCACGCCGACGATGCGCATCTCCTCGGCATCCGGGCTGTTGCCCTGGTAGAAGATGCGCCCGACAAACTGACTCTGCCCGGGGAACAGGGCCTCGGCCAGGCGGCGGGTGAGCAGCACGCCGTTGGGTGGCGGGTTCTGCACCTTGGGGTCGATGTTGACGATCTCGTCGTCGCGAAAGCCGCGACCCTCGACGATCTTCAGGCCGAAGGTTTCCAGCAACCGACCACCGTCGAAGTACAGGCCTGCGCTCTGGCTGGGCGCGGTCGGCACCCGCTCGGTGGCAAAGGTCGAGCTCCAGCCGCTGCGCCCCATCGGCACCTGGTTGGTGATGGTGACCGATTCCACGCCAGGGATCGCGCGCAGGGCGTCGAGATCGGTCTGGATCAAATTGGCGAGGTCGATCTGCGAGAACAGGATCGGCCGCTGGGTGATGATGCGCGACTCGGCGTCGATGCCGGAGTCGCGCTGGGCGACCGCGAGGCGGTCGCGGATCACCGAGGCGGAGTTGCTGATGATCGCCAGCGTCAGCGCCACCTGGGTGGCGATCAGCAGCGCGCCGGTCATGTTGTGGCGCAGCGCGGAGAGGATGGGACGGATTTCCATGCGATGGCTCCTTGAGGGCTCGCGGTTTACTGCGATTTGAGTTGCAGGGCCGGCACCACCTGCGTCGCGCGCAGGGTGGGCAGCAGGCCGGCGATCACCGCCGCCAGCACCGACAGCACCACGGTGGTCGCCAGCATGGTCGGGTCCATGCGCGCGTACTGCTCGAGGTCCGGTGACTGCTTGGCCAAGAGGTGCAGCATGCCGAAGGCGCCGGCGACGCCGATGATGCTGCCGACCAGGCCCAGCGCCGCCGCCTCGCTCAGGTACTGCAGGAAAATCTGCGCGCGGGTGGCGCCCAGGGCGCGGCGCACGCCGATCTCCGCCGTGCGGGCGGTGAACTTGGCGAGCAGCAGGCCGATGGTGTTGACCAGGCAGACGCTCAGAAAGCCGAAGGCCAGCCAGGTTTGC
Source organism: Nevskiaceae bacterium (assembly GCA_004297005.1). Taxonomy (GTDB): domain Bacteria; phylum Pseudomonadota; class Gammaproteobacteria; order Nevskiales; family Nevskiaceae; genus Stagnimonas. The sequence continues at coordinate 5,785 of SCVA01000046.1, read as the reverse complement.
AGGCGGGTGTCGTCGTCCACCACCTCGATCTCCTGCAGCCATTCGCGCACGTTGTAGAGCCCGCTCTTGTCCGGGCGCGGCAGGCGACCGAGCTGCTTCTGCCGTTGCACGTAGGCGCTCAGGTAGTCGCGGTATTCGGCGCGCTCGGACGCCGAGCCCAGTTCCACCCAGTAGCGCAGCCAGATGCACTCGGAGCGCATCAGGCCCTCGAAGCCGGGGTCGGCATTGCTGAAGCAACTGGTGTTGCCGGACACATCCCGATGCGCCGCCAGGGCGGCGCTGAGCGGGATGAAGATATCGTCGGCATCGCTGCCGGCGCTGGAGCCGCTGTCCATGCGGTAGAACTTCGGCGTCGGCTTCCACTCGTCGAGCACGCCGACCACGCGGAACTCCTCGCTGTCCATGCGCAGATTGCGGCCGATGGCCGATTCCTTACCGAACAACTTCTCGGCCAGCGGCTTGGCGATCACCGCCACCCGCGCCTCGCTGCGGTCCTCGGCGGCGGTCCAGGCGCCACCAGCGACGAAGGGCGCATCCATCATCGCGAAGAAATCGGCATCCACCGCCACGCCGTCGGCGAAGAAGTTCTTCACGCCTTCCTTGTTGGGGTAGACGATGCCGGAAATGCCGTAGAGCCCGGTGCGGCGCAGGCCCTTGCCGTCCTCGCGCAGATTGCGCACGTCGGTCCAGGTCAGGATCGAGGGCAGCTTCTCCTCGGTGTCGTTGAAATCCAGCGGATAGTTGTCGAGCTTGAGCGTGAGCAGGCGTGCGCTTTTCTGCGGGATGGGGTCGCCGGACATCATGTACAGCACGGTGAGCGTGGACATGCTGGCGGCGACGCCGACCGCGAGCGTGAGGATGATCAGCGCGGTGAGCACTGGCGAGCGCCGCAGATTGCGGAAGCCGAGCTGGAGGTAATAGCCGAGCATGGGCGGCTCCTAGGCGGCAAGGCGCTGGTCGAGATCGGACACCTGGCCATCCATCACATGGATGTTGCGGTGCACGCGGCGAGCCAGCTCCGGATCGTGGGTGACCATGACGATGGTGGTGCCCTGGGTGTTGATCTCTTCCAGCATGTTCATCACCTCGCGCGCCATCAGCGAGTCGAGATTGCCGGTGGGTTCGTCGGCGAGCAGGATGCGCGGCGAGCCGGCCAGGGCGCGGGCAATAGCCACACGCTGCTGCTGACCGCCCGAGAGCTGCGAGGGCAGATGCTGGTGGCGCGAGGCGAGGCCCACGCGCTCCAGCGCCTCGGTGATCCGCCGCTTGCGCTCGCTGCCGGCCATGCCGCGGTAACGCAGCGGCACATCGACGTTGTCGTAGACGTTGAGATCGGGGATCAGGTTGAAGGACTGGAAGATGAAACCGATCTTGACGTTGCGCAGCCGCGAGCGCGCGTGGTCGGAGAGCTTGCTGACATCCTCGCCGTCGAGCCGGTAGCTGCCGGCCTCGAAGGTTTCCAGGAGGCCGGCGATGTTGAGGAAGGTGGTCTTGCCCGAGCCGCTGGGGCCGGTCACCGCCACGAACTCGCCTTCGGCGACGCGCAGGCTGAGCGAGCGCAGGGCATAGGTCTGGACCAGATCGGTCCGGTAGATCTTCTGTACGCCATCCATCTGCAGCATGTTGTGGTCCTCGCTCTAGTTACGAATCGAAACGGTGTCGGCCGCTTCAAAGGCCTGGTCACCGGAAATCACCAACTGCTCACCGGCCTCGACGCCGGAAACAATCTCCACCTGGTTGATCGAGATCGCACCCAGCGTCACCGGCGTGCGCACCGCCAGGCCGTCGCGCACCACGTAGGCGTAGCGCCCGCCGCCGGCCTCGATGAACGGCCCGCGCGGCACCCGCAGCACGTCCTGGCGCTGGTCGAGCACGATGCGCACGCTCACCCTCTGGTTCTGGCGCAGCTCCGGCGGCTTGTCGCCGGTGAAGGCGACGCGGCCGGTGACCTGGTTGTTGGCCACCTCCGGCGAGATCGCGGTGAGCCGCGCCGGGAAGGTCTGGCTGCCCAGGCGCACCTCCGCCGGCATCTCCAGGCCCAGGCTGTCGGCATAGGTCTCCGGCACTTGTATCTCCACTTCCAGCGCCGAGAGATCGACCACCGTCATCAGCGCCTGATTGGCGGCCACCGCCGCGCGCTGCAAGACCGACAGCGTGCCGATCACCCCATTCACCGGCGCGGTGATGCGCAGCTCCTCGGCGCGGCGGCGCATGTTGTCCACCACCAGTTGCTGGCGCTCCAGCTCCAGGGCGCGGCCGCGCAGTTGCAGGTCCAGGCTCTTGGCTTGCAGGCGCACTTCCTCCTGCGCGTGGCGGTGGCGCAACTGGGCGTTGATCAGCTCGTCGGCGCGGCGGTCCACCTCCATGATCGGCAGCACGCCCATGCCATAGGCCTCCTGGGCGCGCTTGCGCTCGCGCTCGGCGCCTTCCTCGGCAACCTTGGCGAGATCGACCGCCTGCTGGTTCTGCAGACGGCGGGTTTCCACCTCCAGGCGCTCGCGCTGGTAGCTGGCGCGCAGACCGGCGAGATTGGCCTCTTCCTGCGCGTACTGGTTCTGGATTTCCGGGCTGTCGAGTTCGGCCAGCAACTGGCCCTTCTCGACCCGGTCGCCGGCATTGACCTTGAGATTGATGGTGCCCACCGCCGGTGCGTACAGCGTGGGGCTGACCGCCGCCACCACCCGGCCCTGGGCGGAGACATCGGCGATGAACTCGCCACGGCTCACCGTCGCCATCCGCAGGCTCTCGGCCGCCACCGCGCGCTGGCCGCCACCGGCGCGCAGGGCGGCCCAGACCAGCAGGGCCAGCAAGGCCGCGACGGCGGCGAGAATCAGCCCGCGCCGGCGTCGGCCGGGCGCGCGCTCCAGCGGGATGTCCTGCCCCGCGGTGCTGGGGATGCCTGCCATTAGCCCTGCACCTCCAGCGGCTGGCGCTTGAAGCCCAGGCTGCGCCAGACCGCGTGCAGCCAGTTGCGCGACTTGGCCGGGCGCTGCTGCAGCGCCACGAACTGGCGCTCCGCCTGCTGCGCGCGCCACTCGGCGACGCTGTAGTTGCGCGCCGGGGTGACGATCAGCTTGTCGAGCAGCACCGGCGCCGCCTCGGCGACCAGTTGCTGACGGCGGGCCTGACGGCTCTTCCACTCGGCGGCGGTGTAGCGGCCCTTGGGCGTGACGATCACCCGCTCCAGCACGACGGGCTGTGTGGTGGCGGTCTGGCTCAGGCCAGCGGCGTAGGTCACCCCGGCGCCGTAGACCACCGGCGCGGTATAGACCACCGGCGCGGTGTAGGTAACCGGCTGGTTGTAGGTGATGCCCGCCGCGCTGGCGGTGGTAGCGGCGGTGCCCAGCGCGAGGCCGAGGGCGGCGAAGGCGGTGAGGGACTTGAGCGAGTGGGTCATGGCGGAACTCCTTGCAGTGGCTTGCGAGACAGTTAAAGCCAGGCGCGTGCCAAGCTTGCCAACCTCTCTAACTTATTAATTTATCGATGTTTTATGTTTTTTGCCCGCCCTCAAACGCTGTCCGAGAGCGGACAGCGGACACTCTGGCGGACACTTTTCACGGGGCCGCCGGACAGGGTGTCCGGACGCCGGGCGGCGGCACGCGATCCCCGAGAAGCCAACCTCGTCCACCACCCCCCGGATGAGCACTGACCGCCCCCCGCACTTGTATCGCCACTGAGAACGGCACCGTGGAACCAGGAATAGCAGTCTCGGCCGGCCATCTTCCCCACTTTGATAACAGTTGATAACGCCAAAACACTGGATTCCGCGCAACTGGAAGTCAGCACGATGATCAGCGCCGATCTTGGCAAGCAGCTCGAAGGGTATGTTCAGCAGCTCGTGGATTCGGGTCGTTACGGCTCGAAGAGCGAAGTGCTCAGGGAGGGGGTGCGCCTGATCCAGGACCGCGAATCCCACCTGGCAGCCCTCGACGCATCGGTTGCGCGCGGATTGGCAGATGCCGACGCAGGGCGCACCGCAGCCGCGGAGAAAGTGTTCGAGCGCCTGGCCAAGAAGCTGGGAGCGTGAAGGTTCGGATTACTGCGGAAGCCGAGAGCGATCTGGGATGCATCGCTGACTACATCGCCCAGGACAACCCGGCTCGGGCACTTTCCTTTCTCCACGAACTGCGCGACGCCTGTCTTGGCCTGGCGGATATGCCGCTGGCCTTCCAACTGGTTCCCCGATACGAGCGCTTTGGCGTGCGCCGCAGGGTGCATGGCCGCAATCTGATCTTCTATCGCGCCGAGAGGGATCAGGTGGTGGTTCTGCATGTGCAACCCGGCGCAACCGACTACGCCAGTCTCCTGTTCGATTCTTAGCTGGCAACAGGCGCCCTGGTCAGTGACGAAGCTCAGCTAGCTTGTCGTGCCCGCTTAGGCGGGCATCCGCGAATCACCTCTATGAATGCCCCGGATCGACACCCGTGAGGGGCGTCTGATCCAACAGCCGGGGCCTGGACATCGTCGAGCCGGTCTTCGGCAATCTGGACAGCCATCACCTGCGCCGATTGACCCCGCGATCCCGGCGAAAGGTCGATGCGCCATGGACGCTCTTTGCCCTCGTCCACAACGTCCAGAAGCTGCAAGGCAAAGCGCCGCGATAACCATCTTGGAACAGTACCCAAACCGCGCTATGGTCCATCCCACAAGCCAAAAGGCGTCGCGATCCGGGAAATCGCCACCATGAACAACCAGCGGCTCGCCGCCGAAATACATCGCGAAAAATCACCCGCCAAGCACATCGGCTTCGGCGGGGGCGTTTTCCTACAGGCTCGTTGGGAAATTTATAAGGGAAGGGAGTGATCTGATGTTTCAGCGCTTATTTGTGGGCTTCGTAATTTTTACCTTCTCTTTGCAAGCCTCCGCTCAGGCAGTTTCGTTTCAGCCAACTGTCGCCTTTCGGATCGGCTTTGGTGGCGCAGGGCAAAATCACAGCTTTGAAGCACATCTGGCTTTCAGCTTGCCAACATTGAGCGAAATCACGCCCACAGGCGAAATGGCGCAGCACCCTCAAAACATCCCCCACCTGTCCTTCTCGTCATCACGCAACGACGGCGACGTGTTGAAATTTATGGGCAGCCCCGTCGCGGTTTGGTCTCAGCCCAATCACACCAACGTTGTGCTTCAGCAAAACCAGCAGGGTCCCAGCTCTTCCAGTTGGTTCGAGCGGAATTGGTGGGTAGTCGCTCTTGGGACGGTAGCCGTTCTTGGCATAGCAGTTGCCGCGGGCGGCGGCAAAGACGACGCTGGCATTGACACCAGCCAGGCAGGACAGTGCGAAATCAACATCATCGGCCCACCTTCAAATACGAGTGGTTGCGTCCCTTGAAGATCGGCATTTTTTGTCCTTGCCCAGCACACCCCCGAAAAAGGAGCGAAAAAGGGGTCGGAGTAATTTTCGCCCAAGCACCAGAACCACTCAGTGATATCGCAGCTCACGGCTCTGGCTCCGCTTCTGCACGAGTATCCTCAAGCAATCTCGCCGCACTCAGATTGCCAATCCCATGACCATCGAAACCGAAGACGACGTGGCCGCGCTCAAGCGCATCGGCAGGATCGTTTCCTACGTGCTGCAGGAGATGCTCGACGCCGCCGAGCCCGGCATGACCACGCGCGAGCTGGATGCGCTGGGCGCGACGCTGCTGGAGCGCCACGGCGCACGCTCGGCACCGAAGCTCGCCTACGACTTTCCGGGCTCGACCTGCATCAGCATCAACGAGGAAGCCGCGCACGGCATCCCGGGTGACCGGGTGATTCGGGCGGGCGATGTGCTGAACGTCGATGT
>SCVA01000045.1 GCA_004297005.1 Nevskiaceae bacterium | reverse complement strand
TAAACCTGCGATGCTCGGCCCAAAGGGGCCGCTCGCGAACTCGGCGCCCTATAGGCGCCTCGAACATGCGCTCGCTGTTATCCCCCTTTGGTCCTGCGCTTCTCGGCGCTACGAAGGGGACCGGACCATCTACAGCACGGCGGTCTTCGCCCGCCGCAAAGACAGAAGCAACCGCAGGCGCGCGCGTCGCTCGCGCGATGTCGGCGCAGCCGACGAGCCTGAGTGCTGTTGACTTGCCCTCCCCTTCGTAAGCGCCGAGAAGCGCAGTGGTCGGGGGGTATGGAAGCGCCCGCATGTCTGAGGCGCCTATAGGGCGCCGAGTTCGGGCGCGTCCCCCCGGCCACGAGCATCGCAGGGTACCCCGCAGGGGCGCGACGCAGGGGACTGCTTTCTTTTGCTTACTTTTCTTTGCAGGAGCAAAGAAAAGTGAGTCGCCAAGAGGCGAAAAAAAGCTATCAAGCCCTGCGCAGCCAGCAGAGCGCGAAGGCGCGAACCACCAGCACTCAAGAGCGAAGACGCCCAGCCGCAATCACCCGCGCGGCTTGAACCCCGCAAACTTCTGCGCCATCTCCTCATAGAGCGCCCGCTGCTCGTCATTCTCCGCCGGTGGCGCCACCACCCGAATCTCCACCAGCTGATCGCCCGGCGTCGCCCCCGGCAAGCCGCGCCCCTTCAAGCGCAGCTTCTTGCCCGACTGACTGCCCGCCGGCAGCTTGAGCTGCACCGCGCCACCCAGAGTCGGCACGTCGATGCTCGCCCCCAGCGCCGCTTCCCAGGGAGCGACCGCCACCACGCAGCTCAGGTCGCGCTCCTTCACCTCGAATTGCTGGTGCGGGGCGAAGCGGATTTCCAGCAACAGGTCGCCGCCGTAGCGGCCCTGGCCGTTGAGGCGGATGGTCTTGCCCTCGGTCACGCCCTTGGGAATCTTCACGTCCAGCGTGCGACCGCTGCTCAACTGCACGCGCCGGCTGCCGCCGTGGAAGGATTCTTCCAGCGACACCGTCAGCACATCGCGGGAGTCCTCAGCCTCGGGCGCGAAGCCGCCCATGTTGCCGAAACCACCGCCCGCGCCCGCCGCGCCGCCGAACAGCGAGGAGAAGAAGTCGGAGAAATCGCCGCCAGCGCCAAAGCCGCTGGCTCGGCCGCCGCGCGCTCCCCGGCCGCCGCCCATCTGGCCGTCCCAGCCCGGAGGCGGCTCGAAGCGCTGGCCGGCGCGCCAGTTGGCGCCCAAGGCGTCGTAGGCCTTGCGCTTCTCGGCATCGCTGAGCACCTCGTTGGCCTCGTTGATTTCCTTGAAGCGATCCTCGGCGCCCTTGGCCTTGTTCTTGTCGGGATGAAATTCGCGCGCCAGCTTGCGATAGGCCTTCTTGATCTCGTCGGCCGAGGCAGAGCGGGCAACGCCCAGAATCTTGTAGTAGTCCTTGTATTCCATAAGACGCCATTCTCTACGAAAAAAGCCGCGCACCCTAGAAGCACGCGGCTTTGCATCAGCAAGCTCCGCCGGCGGCGGAGGCAGCTCAATGGGTCACGTTGATCCGTCGTGGCTGGCTGGCCGGCCGCTTGGGGATGACGATTTCCAGCACGCCATGCTTGCCGCTGGCGGAGACCGAGTCGCCGTCGATGGTGTCGGGCAGTGCGAAGCGGCGGAAGAAGCGGCCGGTCGCGCGCTCGATACGGCGGCGTTCGACACCGGCGGCTTCCACCGCCTTCTCGCGGCTGCCGGCGAGCGTCAGCACACCGTTCTCAAGCGTCACTTCGACGCTGGCCGGATCGACGCCGGGGATGTCGGCGCTGAGCACGAACTTGTCGGCGTACTCGGCGATGTCCACCGAGGGCGTCCAGTCGGCGGTGGCACCGGTGCTGGCGTCCTGGCTGCTGGCGTCCAGGGCACGGGTGAATTCATTCAACAGCGCGCGGTGCAAGGACCACGGCTCGTAGCGGGTCAGACTCATGTTGGTTCTCCTACATCGGGTTCAGAAGATGGGCTTCTGTGCGCACGACGCAAAACTGGTGTCGCGCATCCTGCTTTCAAGAGCCCGAAATTGGCTGTCAACCAACCGACGCCTGCCGGACTTTCATCACCACCGTTCACCCTCCGGAGATTCCCATGCTGCGCAGCCTGATGTTGTCCCTGCCCCTGTCCATCGCCCTGCTGGGCACCGTCCATGCCGCCGAGTTGACGCCCGAGCAGCAGGACAAGGTGGCCCAGCACTGCGCCGACAATCCGGCCCAGTGCGAACAGATTCGCGCCCGCGCCGAGGAGATGAAGGCCAAGTGCGACGCCGACCCGGCCAAATGCGAGGAGATGAAACAGAAGATGCAGGAACGCCGCGCCAAGCTGAAAGCCAAGTGCGACGCCGATCCGGCCAAATGCGAGGAGATGAAGCAGAAGATGAAGGCCAAGTGCGAAGCCGACCCCGCCGCCTGCGAGGAGCGCAAGGCGAAGTGGAAGGAGCGTATGGAAAAGCGCCGCGGCGAATAGTCGGGCGCGAGCCCGCCCGAGGTTTTCTGGCCTCGGGCGGGTCCAGACCTAGAGCATCGACCGGATCGCCCAGAGATCCGGAAACAGCGGCTTGAACAGCGTCGCCCGCAGATAGTCGGCGCCGGCCGAGCCGCCGGTGCCGGGCTTGGCGCCCAGGGTGCGCTCGACCATCTTCACGTGGCGGTAGCGCCACTCCTGCAAGCCCTCGTCGAGATCGACCAGGCGCTCGCAGACTTGGGCGGCGAAGTCATTGCGGCGGTAGATGTCGATCAGCAAGGCCTGAACCGCGGCATCCGGCGCCAGCGGCGCCTGTCGATCGCGCGCCAGCGCGGCAGCCGGCACAGCCCAGCCCAGCGCCCGCAGATAGCGCAGAAAGCCATCCCAGGCGCAGGGCGCGAGCAGCGCCGCCTGTAGCCGCTCGCGCTCGTCGCTGCCTTCGGGGTAGTGCGCCAACAGCGCCGGCCGCTTGTGGCCGAGGCGGAATTCCAGCAGGCGGAACTGCGCCGACTGAAAGCCGGAGCTGGCCTCCAGCCGTGCCCGGAAGGCGTTGAAGGAGAGCGGGGTCATCGTCTCGATCACATCCACCTGCTGCACCAGGGTCTTGAGGATGGTGAGCATGCGCTTGAGCGCGGCCAGCGCCTTGGGACTGTCGGCGGCGGCAAAGGCGCGCTCCAGGCCGTCCAACTCGTGCAGCAACTGCTTGAACCAGAGCTCGTAGACCTGGTGGATAATGATGAACAGGGTTTCGTCGTGCTCCGGGCCTTCCGACAGAGGCTTCTGCAAGGCCAGCAGCGCGTCGATCTGCAGATACGACGAATAGGTGACGGGTTTGGGCGTGGTCATGGCCACATGCTAACGCCCCCGTACACCCGGACAAGGTGCATGGACGGAGCAAACCTGGGCTTTCCCCGCGGCGGCAACGCCGTTTCGCGATTCATCGGCCGCGCCGTGCTGCGCGCTTTCGGCTGGCGCCTGGAAGTGCAGCTGCCAGCGCTGCCGCAGGCGGTCATCACCGCCATTCCTCACACCTCCAACTGGGATTTCGTGTTCGGCATGGCCGCGATCCTGGCCCTTCGCCTGCGGGTGCGCTGGTTCGGCAAGCACACGCTGTTCTCCGGGCCGCTGGCGCCCCTGATGCGCGCCCTGGGCGGCATTCCCATCGACCGCAGCATCTCCGGTGGCGTGGTGGCGCAGACCACCGCCACCTTCCGCCAGCACCCGCAACTGGTGTTGGGCCTGGCGCCCGAGGGCACCCGCCACTACAACCCACGCTGGAAAAGCGGCTGGCAGCAGATCGCCCATGCCGCCGGCGTACCGGTGCTTCCGGCCTATATCGACCATGGCCGCAAGTGCATCGTTCTGGCGCCGGCGTTCCGCACCAGCGGCGACTACGAGGCCGACCTCGCCCGCCTGAAGAGTTGCTACCGGCGCGACATGGCCAGAAACCCCGAGCTGTTCGCGCTCTAGTACCCCGTGCGGGCTCAGGCCTGATGCGGCCGCACCCGCGCCAGCAGCAACATGCCGGCGGCAAAGAAGAACACCAGCACGAAGATCGCCAGCCGGGGATTGCCGGTAAGGCTGGCGGTGAGGCCCACCACCAGGGGGCCCAGCACCGCCGCGAACTTGCCGAGCATGTTGTAGAAGCCGAAGAACTGCCCGGCGGATTCCTTCGGAATGAGGCTGGCGTAGAAGCTGCGCGACAGCGACTGCACGCCGCCCTGCACCAGGCCGACGGCCGCGGCCATCAGGTAGAAGTCGGTCTCGGTCTGCATGCTCAGCGCCCAGAGGGTGACGCCGATATAAATGCTTAAGCCCAGGTAGAGCCCGCGCTGGGCACCGAAGCGCTCGCCGATGCGGCCGAAGACGATGGCGGCCGGGAAGCTGACGAACTGCACGATCAGCAGCGCCTTGATCAGTGCGCCGGGTTCGAAGCCGAGCTTGATGCCGAAGTCCACCGCCATGTTGGCGACGGTGTTCACCGCGTCGATGTAGAGCCAGTAGGCGAACAGAAACAGGTACACCGGGCGATAGCGGGCGATCTGCTTCATGGTTGCCCAGATCGCGGCCCAGCCGAGGACGCCGACATCGTGCACGACGCGCGATTCGCGGACGTTGCGGAACAAGGGCCAGGAGAACAGCAGCCACCAGACCGCGACGCTGACGAAGGCCCATTTGCCGGCTTCGGCGGCGTTGGCGAGCCCGAACCATTCCGGCTTCTGCACCATGCTGACGTTGAGCACAAACAGCAGGCCGCCGCCGAGATAGCCGAGGCCATAGCCAAGCGCGGAAACCCGGTCGCGCTCGGCCGGTGCGGCGACATTGACCAGCAGCGAGTCGTAGAAGCCCAGGCCGCCGAAAAAGCCGACTCCGCCCAGGGCGAACAGGGCGATGGCCAGCTGCCACTGCCCCTCGCCGACCAGCATCAGGCTAGCGGTGGCACTGGCGCCCAGCAGGGTGAAGAACAGCAGCAGGCGCTTCTTCCAACCCTGCTTGTCGGCGAGTACGCCCAGCCAGGGCGCCATCAGCATCACCAGGAAGCTGGGCAGGGAATTGCCGTAGGCGCCCAGGTAGAACGTGCTGACGCCGGGCTCGACGCCAGCGGCGTAGTACTTGTTGAACAGGATCGGAAACAGGCCGACCAGCACGGTGGTGGCGAATGCCGAATTGGCCCAGTCGTAGAAGGCCCAACTGAGTTGCTGCTTGCGGTCCGGCGCCATCGGCGGGTCTCGGTCAGAGGATTTCGTAGCCCAGCACCAAGGCGTCTTCGCGGCTGTTCTCGGCCGCCGGATAGTAGCCCTTGCGGATGCCCAGGGTGTTGAACCCGAGGCTCTCGTAGAGCCGGCGCGCCGCGCTGTTGGAACGCCGCACCTCCAGCAGCACCACGGTGCACAGCTCCTCGCGTGCCAGCGCCAGCAGGTGCTGCATGAGGTAGCGGCCGATGCCCTGCCCCTGCTGCGCCGGGTCGACGCAGATGTTGAGCACATGCGCCTCGCCCACCGCCATGCTGAAGAAGGCATAGGCCAGCAGCTCGTCGGCGGGATTCAGCACGCCCCAGCAAGCGGTGCCGTGGCGCAGGCTGTCGCGGACGATCTGCTCGGTCCAGGGAAAGGGATAGCCGCGACGCTCGATGTCGAGGATTTCCGACACGCGGCTGGAATCGAGCCGTTGCAGGCGCCAGAGCTCGGCGGTCATTGGCCCAGATGGAGGTGCTGCCAGACCTTCTTGAGGTCTTCCCAGCTCTTGGCTTTTTCCTTGGGGCTGCGCAGCAGGTAGGCCGGGTGGTAGGTGACGAACACCGGCGTCTGGAACTTGCCGTACTGGTGCAAGGGGCCGCGCAGACGCGACAGCGGCTGGTCGGTGGAGAGCAAGCGCTGCGCCGCGATGCGCCCCAGGGCGACGATCAGCTTCGGCTGCAGCAACTGGATCTGCATGTCCAGATACGGCCGGCAGCCTTCCACCTCGTCGGGCTCGGGGTCGCGGTTGCCGGGCGGTCGGCATTTCACGACGTTGGCGATGTAGGTGTTGTCGGCGCGCGAGCGGCCGATGGAGCGCAGCATCTCGTCGAGCAGCTTGCCGGCGCGGCCGACGAAGGGCTCGCCCTGGGCGTCCTCGTCGGCGCCCGGCCCCTCGCCCACCACCATCAGCGGCGCGCTGGTGTTGCCGACCCCAAACACGGTCTGCGTGCGGGTCTTGCAGAGCTTGCAGCGCTGGCAGCCGCTGACCAGCTCGCGCAGCGCGTTCCAGTCGGCCGGGACTTCGAGCGCGCTGGCGCCGTTCATGGTGCTTATCACTGGGCTGTTTCCCGACACCGGCGCGGGCGCCGCCGCCGGTCGCGGGCTGGAGACGGCCGGGGTGCTAGCGGCGGCGATCACCGCTGGCGGTGGCGGCGCGACAGACGGCATTTCCGGAATCGCGAGGCCGGAGGTGCTGGCGCCCTTGGCCTGCCAAGTCTCGATGCCGAGGGCGTCGAGCACCTTTTTTCGTTTGCCGTTCATGCCGCTATTGTCGGGGCGCGGCGAGCGCGATGCCAGCCGCCCGAAGGCGGCCGGTATCGCTGCCCAGCCCTTGCCGCGGACTAGCCGCGGCGGGCAACGCGATTGAGCGCCGAGAGGATGGCCTTCAGCGAGGCGGTGACGATGTTGCCGTCGATGCCGACGCCGAACACCGGCCGACCTTCGCCGACCTTGAGCTCGATATAGCTCACCGCCTTGGCATCGCTGCCGGCGGTGACCGCGTGCTCCTGGTAGTCGGCCACCGACAGCTTGCGGCCGCTCAGCGCCGCGAGCGCGTTGACGAAGGCGTCGATGGGACCATTGCCCTGGCCGTCCAGTCGTCGCTTTTCGCCGTTGACCGCAACCTCAGTGACCAGCTTGACCTGATCCAGGGTGGAGTCCTCGACCAGGTGATGCGCCAGATAGCTATAGGGTTCATTGGCGCTCAGATACTCGCGCTGGAACAGCGCCCAGATGTCGGCGGCGCTCACCTCCTTGCCGGACTCGTCGGTCACCGCCTGAACCGCGGTGCTGAACTCGATCTGCAGGCGGCGCGGCAGGGTCAACCCGTACTCGGACTCCAGCAGATAGGCGATGCCGCCCTTGCCGGACTGCGAGTTGACGCGGATCACCGCCTCGTAGCTGCGGCCCAGATCCAGCGGGTCGATCGGCAGGTAGGGCATCTCCCAGATGTCGTCCGGCTTGCGCAGGGAGAAAGCCTTCTTGATCGCGTCCTGGTGGCTGCCGGAGAAGCTGGTGAACACCAGGTCGCCGACATAGGGATGGCGCGGATGCACCGGCAGCTGGTTGCAGTACTCCACGCACTGGCGGACTTCGTCGATATCGCCGAAATCCAGGCCGGGATGGACGCCCTGGGTGTAGAGGTTCAGCGCGATGTTGACCAGATCGACATTGCCGGTGCGCTCGCCGTTGCCGAACAGGCAGCCTTCGATGCGATCGGCGCCGGCCATCAAGGCGAACTCGCCGGCGGCGGTGCCGGTGCCGCGGTCATTGTGGGGATGCACGCTGATGACGATGGACTCGCGGCGCGCCAGGTTGCGATGCATCCACTCGACCATGTCCGCGAAGATGTTGGGCGTGCTGTGCTCGACCGTGGCCGGCAGGTTGATGATGCAGGGCTTTTCCAGCGTCGGCTGCCAGACCTCGGTGACGGCATCGACGATGCGCTTGGCGAAGTCCAGCTCGGTGCCGGAGAACATCTCCGGCGAGTACTCGAAGGTCCAGTCGGTGTCCGGGTGCTCGGCGGCCAGCTGCTTGATCAGCCGCGCGTGCTGCACCGCCAACTGGTCGATCACCTCGTCCTGGCTGAGGTTGAACACCACCCTGCGCATCACCGGCGCGGTGGCGTTGTAGTAGTGCAGGATCACCTTCTTCGCGCCCTTCAGGGCCTCGAAGGTCCGGCGGATCAGGTGCTCGCGCGCCTGGGTCAGCACCTGGATGCTGACGTCGTCGGGGATCAGATCGTTTTCGATCAGGTGGCGGATGAAATCGAACTCGGTCTGCGAGGCGGAAGGAAAGCCGACCTCGATTTCCTTGAAGCCCAGCTTCACCAAGAGCTGGAACATGCGCAGCTTGCGCTCGCGGTTCATCGGCTCGATCAGCGCCTGGTTGCCGTCGCGCAGGTCGACGCTGCACCAGATCGGCGCCTGGCTGAGCACGGCGTCCGGCCAGCGCCGGTCGCGCAGGTGGACGGGGGCGAAGGAACGGTATTTGGTGGCGGGGTTTTTCAGCATGGCCATGTGACAGCACTCCGGCCCGCGGGCAGCGGACCTTTCAATAGGGATATGGGGAGAAGAGTCTCATCACGGTTTATCCCCCGTGCGGGCGCGTGCCTGTGTTCTGGCGCTCAGGCCAGAAGGAGCACGCACTTGCTAAGTCGCGCAGGCAGCCTCGAACGCGCCGGGCGGGCACGGAGGGCGGAGATAGGGGCGCGGCGAGTAAACATGGCCAGGCAGGATAGCCGCGAACGGCGGGAAATCAAGTGCCCGGCGTCTGGCCGGTAGGTTTGCGCAGACGGCGCCAGAGCGTGCTCAGCGGCCCCGACAGGGCGTACCCGAGGAAGACCAGGAACAGCACCTGCGGTGGATTGATCGCCACCAGGGCCAGCAATCCGACCACCGCGGCGAAGGGCAGAAACTTCATCCGCCCGGCCAGATTGAGCTTCTTGAAACTGTTGTAGCGAATGCTGCTGACCATCGACAGAGCCGTCAACAGGGTCAGTGGCGCGGCCACGAACAGCACTTCGCTGCCACTTACCCCCCAGACATCCACCGCGCTCCAGACAAAGAAGGTCACCAGCGCCGCAGCCGCTGGGCTGGGCAGGCCGAAGAAATCCTTGCTGCCACCGGCAATGTTGGCCAGCACGTTGAACCGCGCCAGCCGCAGAGCCGCGCACGCGGCATAGGCGAAGGCGATCACCCAGCCGAGCTTGCCACCCAGCCATCGGTACTCGGCGAGGCCCGAGAGACTGTAGGCGTAGACGACGATCGCCGGAGCGATGCCGAAGGCGACCATGTCGCAGAGCGAGTCGTATTCTTTGCCGAAGTCGGTGGAGGTGTTGGTAAGCCGCGCGATGCGACCATCCAGACCATCGGCGATCATCGCCACCAGGATGCCGACGCAGGCGTGGTCGAAGCGCCCACCCATCGCCATGACGATGGCGTAGAAGCCGCCGAACAGGGTGCCTGTGGTGAACAGGTTGGGCAGCAGATAGATGCCCTTGGTCGGCCCCTTGCGGCGCGGTGTTGCGGTGTCGCTCATCTTTCGGTTCTCCGCAGCAGCGTGGCGAGGACGGTCTCGCCGCATCTTATCGTTTGCCCGAGCGCGACTTCTACGCGCGAACTGGCCGGCAGGTAAATGTCGATGACACGCACCAGCCGTCGCAGACCACAGGGTCGTCCCTGACCTACCCGCTCACCGAACGGAATCCATACCGGCCGCGCGCCCAGTAGCCAGCCACTGCTCACAACCACCAGCACGTCCTCGCCCTCATCGGTGCGGATGCGGCTGACCTGCCGCGAAGCGCCCGGCACTGCCTGCACCTCACCTTCCACCGGTGCGCGCAACAGGTAGTTGCCCCAGGGCGCCACCCGGATGCCCAAGCGGATCGCCTCGCGCCCCAGATAGGGGTCGTGACATTCGCGCCGGAAGCAGACCACGCCGTCCACTGGCGCCAGAACCCCCAACGGTTTGGCCGGGCTGCGCCTGGCCTGGTCCTGGAACCAGTACATCGCCACCGGCACCAACAGCGCCGGAATCAGGGCCAGTTGCCAGCGATCCAGGCTCCAAAGCAGCAGCGCCAGCAAGGCCAAAAGGGCGCAACTGATCCAGCCTTCGGGAGCGATGCGCAGGATCGGAATGTAGGCGCTACGCATGAGGGGCTATCGGTGTGCTGGCAGCAAAACGGCGCGACCCATCGTCAGGATGAATCGCGCCGTGGCTACAACAGCCGCTCGCTTAGTTTTTGGTCTTGTCGACCAGCTTGTTCTTGGCGATCCAGGGCATCATCGAACGCAGGCGGGCGCCCACTTCCTCGATCTGATGCTCGGCGCCAATGCGGCGGCGGGCCTTGAGCATGGGCTGGCCGGCCTGGTTCTCGAGCACGAAGTCGCGCGCGAACTTGCCGGTCTGGATGTCGGTGAGGACGCGCTTCATCTCCTTCTTGGTCTCTTCGGTGACGATGCGCGGGCCAGTCACGTAGTCGCCGTACTCGGCGGTGTTGGAGATCGAGTAGCGCATGGTGGAGATGCCACCTTCGTACATCAGGTCGACGATCAGCTTGAGCTCGTGCAGGCACTCGAAGTAGGCCATCTCCGGCGCGTAGCCGGCTTCCACCAGGGTTTCGAAGCCGGCCTGCACCAGCGCCGAGGCGCCACCGCAAAGCACCGCCTGCTCACCGAACAGATCGGTTTCGGTTTCCTCGCGGAAGTTGGTCTCGATGATGCCGGCGCGGCCGCCACCGTTGGCGCTGGCGTAGCTCAGGGCAATCGCCTTGGCATTGCCGGTGGCGTTCTGGTGGATGGCGATCAGGCTGGGCACGCCGCCGCCCTGGGTGTAGGTCGAACGCACGGTGTGACCGGGGCCCTTGGGGGCGACCATGATCACGTCGAGGTCGGCGCGCGGCTCGATCAGCTGGAAGTGGATGTTGAAGCCGTGCGCAAAGGCGAGGGTGGCGCCCTTCTTCAGGTTAGGGGCAACCGACTCTTCGTAGATCTTGCGCTGGTCCTGGTCGGGGGCGAGGATCATCACCAGGTCGGCGGCCTTAACGGCGTCGGCGACTTCGGCGACCTTGAGACCGGCGTTGGTGGCCTTCTCCCAGCTCTTGGAGCTCTTGCGCAGCGCCACCGTGACATCGACGCCGGAGTCCTTGAGGTTCAGCGCGTGGGCGTGGCCCTGCGAACCGTAGCCGACGATGGCGACCTTCTTGCCCTGGATGATGGAAAGGTCTGCGTCTTTGTCGTAGTAGATGGAGATGCTCACGGTCGTGGCTCCGATGGGGCGTGGATGAAGGGGTAAAGCGGGAAAGACTTCAGGCCTGGTGCAAGACGCTCTGGCCCAGCGCCAGCGCGGCGACACCAGAGCGCACAAGTTCCAGTACGTTCGAGATCTTCGCCAGGTCGGCGATGAAGGCCTCGATCTGCGCGGCGGTGCCGGCCAGTTGCGCGGTGCGGGTGTTCTCGCTGCCATCCAGGGCGGTCGCATGGTGGTCGCGCACGCAATGGATGAAGGCATTGGCCTGCTGCGGCAGCAGCTCGATCTTGATGATCAGCAGCTCGCACTCGACGTGGTCGGTGGCCGAGAGGTCGGCGATGTCGACCACATCGACCAGCTTGCGGGTCTGGCCAACGATCTGCTCGATCACCGCGTCGGAGCCGGTGGTGACCAGGGTCAGGCGGGAAACCGCCGGATCGTGGGTCGGCGCCACGCAGAGCGACTCGATGTTGTAGCCACGGGCGGAAAACATGTTGGCCACCCGCGCAAGCGCGCCGGCCTCGTTCTGCAGGAGGATCGAAACGATATGTCGCATTGACCGCGGAACCGTACACCCGGTCTTTCGGGGACGCGAACCTTAGCGTCGCACCAGAGCAAACGCAATGAGTCCACGACCAAAGGCAGCCTGTACCGGTCGCCAGCCCGCCTGGCTCAGCCGCGCCCGTACTGCTTGTGGACCCATTCCACCAACTGCGCGCGGCGGCGGATGCCGAGCTTGTCGTAGAGGTTGTAGGCATGGGTGGACACCGTGGAAGGCGCCAGGCCGAGATCGCGGGCGATCTCCTTGAAGGTCATGCCGCCGGCGAGCTTGCGCGCCACCTGCAGTTCGCGGCCACTGACGCTGGGTGCGCGGCGGTCGCGGCGGACCCGCACGTGGCATTTCTCGCCGAACGGGTCCAGCCGGTAGAACAGGCCACCATGGGGGATACCCTGGGTGTAGGCCTTCACCTCAAAGGACAGCGGAAACGGCAGGGATTTGCCGTCCCAGTCGTGATTGGCGCGCCGCAGGTAGTCCTCGAAAACCCGGTCGGCGGACTCGATTCGCCCTTCGGCGTTGACGATGGCGAACCCCACCGGCTCCGGGTCGCCGCCGCGCGCCTGCCGCAACAACCCCTGCAGGCGCCGCGACAGCCGTTCGGCGTTGACCAGGTGTTCGAGGTTTTCCTGCAGGAAGCGCCGCTCTTCGTCGTTGAAGCTGGATGGCAGCGCCTTCTGCCAGGTGAATTCGTGCCGGGTGTTCTCCACCGGCTCCAGAACCTCGATCCGCAGGGTGGAGAATTCCGCCGCCGGATCGCTGGACGCGAGGCCAGCCATACAGATCTCACGGATGCCGGAAGGCGTCAGCAGGCACCAGCGCGCCTGCGACATCGGCAGGCGCTCGACCAGACAGGACAGCCCCCAACCGGGAAACTGCTCCTGCTGCTCGAAGACCCCGGAATACAAGGTTGCCGCAAGACTAGCCATCTCGACTCTCCCCAGAGGAATCCCACCGGAAGTAAGCGCAAAGTTATTGTTGTATGACCATTCTCAGGACCGCCCTCGGTTCTAGCTATCGTATTTATTAAGTACGCCTCCCTGTTTATACGAGCGCTAGTAATTAACTGGCAAGCTACCTGCCCCGGCGACCGGCGGGAAACCGCCCGCCTTTCCAAGCCGGCCCGGCCGCCCCAATAATGGCCGCTCGCCAGCACCTACCCATGCCTGTAGACCTTCCCCTCCCCCCTCCGCCCGAGCCCCTGCTGACTGCGCCAGCCGGGGCCACCACTGGGAGGAAGCTGGATATCCGAGTCGGGACCCGGCGGATGAAGATCGAGGTGCCGGCAAAGGTCGATCTCGCCGAGCTGCGCGCCGGCCTTCAGCAAGCCAGCAGCGCCGAAGACGCGCTGCGGCGCCTGCCCTACCTCATGGTCGCCGCCGGTTACCTGAGCCTGCGCACCTACTATCTTGAGGAACCCGACGGCAGCCTACGAATCTGGCTGATGCCGGTACCCCTGACCAGGGTCGAGGGCCAGGATCCGCTGGTGGCTTACTTCGAGCCCCTGGCGGACACCCGGCGTCCCCTGCGCGCGGCGGATCTGGAGCCAAAGCGGACATTGGCCGGTCTGCATGCCGACCGCGCTGGCCTGCGTGCCGGCGCGCGGCTGCTGCCAGACGGCGACGGGCTGCTGATGGACGTGTACAGCTTCGCGGAGGGAAACCGCGGCAAGGTCCGGGTCGCGGCGGGTAACCCCGGCAATCGCTATGTCGGCCGACGTTTCATCGACCTCGACGTCCGGCTGGACAGTGTTTCCGGCACGGAAGTGGGCCTGTTCTGGCGTGAATCCGACCGCCTGTTCCAGGGCAGCAGCGCCGACTATCACGAGCACGGCCTGTCGGCCAGCCTGATCCGCCCGCTAGGCTCGGTCACCCTCAGTGGACGCCGCTTCGATTATCGCGTCCATGACCCCGCCGGACTGCTGGACGGCGAGCAGAACTACTTCGAGCTGAGCTGGCTCGCCGTGCCGCGAGCCGATTTCCACGCCCGCTGGACCACCGAGTTGAAGCTGGATCTGACCCAGCAGTCGCTCTACCGCAACTCCGACGAACAGTTGTTGCGCCG
This sequence comes from Nevskiaceae bacterium, assembly GCA_004297005.1. GTDB lineage: Bacteria > Pseudomonadota > Gammaproteobacteria > Nevskiales > Nevskiaceae > Stagnimonas. The sequence goes on along the minus strand of SCVA01000045.1, from coordinate 111,136 downwards.
GGAGAACTATCCCTCGCTGGCCGCGACCGTCCAGCGAACCGCCACCGCCACCGTGCTGGGCAGGCGTATGGACTACGACGCAAGTCTGCTCCTGCGCCACGGCTTGGGTGGCGACCCCGTACCGGCCGGCGCCTCCAGCCTGGACTACCACCTGACCCGATTCGGCGTTGGCGCCCGCTGGCGCCTGGCCACCTCGCTGGCGCTGGAGACCCAAGTTGCCGGCCAGTGGAGCGATGATCGCCTGCCCGACGCTCAGCTCTGGGCTCTGGGCGGACCGCAGTTCGTGCGTGCCTACTATCCGGGCGCGGCACTGGGCGACCGTGGAGCCTATGCACGGCTATCGAGCCTGTTTCCGCTGCCGGCCTACCGGGACTTGCAGATGACTCCGGCCCTGCACGTCGAATGGGGGCGCAGCGACCGCGAAGACAGCCCCGATGGCACGCTGGCCGACGTCGCCCTGTCGCTGGATCTGCGCTATCGCCGCGTCTGGTCGGCCAGCCTGAGCAGCGGCCTGCCCTTCATCGAGCGCGGCGACCCACGGCTGATCGAGGGCGCCCGGGCCGGTCTGTTTTTCCGGCTAGTGGCCGATCTCTGAGGCCTCAGCTACCGCAAGCTCGCCAGTGCCGCCGGTCGCCAGCCCCACTGCGCCCCAGGCCCGGAAATGCTATAAACCGCGCCCCCAAGCAAGCAGCCTGATCCGCTGCAGATCCGGCCCGGGTCTGCGGCATGCACCGAGACCGTCATGAACGCCGCCACCCCGCTCTCCCAGCACCCCAAATCCGGTCAGACCATGACGGGTGCCGAGATCGTCGTCCAGATTCTGGCCGATGAGGGCGTAGGTGCCATCTTCGGCTATTCGGGGGGCGCCATCCTGCCCACCTATGACGCGGTGTTCCGCTACAACCAGGGCAATCTCGACGGCGAAGGTCGCGAGCCCATGCCGCTGATCGTGCCCGCCAACGAGCAGGCCGCCGGCTTCATGGCCGCAGGCTACGCCCGGGCTTCCGGCAGGGTCGGCGTCTGCCTGGTCACCAGCGGCCCCGGCGCCACCAACACGGTGACGCCGGTCCGCGACTGCATGGCCGACTCGATCCCAATCGTGGTGCTCTGTGGCCAGGTACCGACCGCGGCGATCGGCTCTGACGGCTTCCAGGAAGCTCCGATCAGTTCGATCATGGGCCCCTGCGCCAAGCACGTGTTCCTGGTCACCGACGCCAACCAGTTGGAAGCCACGGTGCGTACCGCCTTCGAGATCGCCCGCACCGGCCGCCCGGGCCCGGTGGTGGTGGACATCCCCAAGGATGTGCAGAACTGGAGCGGTGTCTTCCAGGGCCATGGCCTGCTGGCTATCCCTGGCTACCGTCAGCGCCTCGCGAAAGTTACCGGCAGCCGTGTTTCCGAAACCAAGAAGGCGGAGTTCGCCGAGCTGCTGCGCGGCGCCCGCCGCCCGTTGATCTATGCCGGCGGCGGTGTCATCCATGGCGAGGCCAGCGCCGCGCTCACCGCCTTCGCGGACACCTTCGGCATTCCGGTCACCACCACCCTGATGGGCATCGGCGTCTACGACACCACGGCACCCCGCGCGCTGCACATGCTGGGTATGCATGGCACCGCCTTCGCCAACTACGCGGTGGACGACTGCGACGCGCTGATCGCGATCGGCGCCCGCTTCGACGACCGCGTCGCCGGCGTGCCCGGCAAGTTCGCACCGAACGCGAAGTGGATCGCCCATTTCGACGTCGATCCCAGCGAGATTCACAAGGTCAAGCAGGTGCAGTGGCACCACGTCGGCGAGTTGAATCCGGCGCTCGACGACCTGCGCGCCCATCTCGAGGCCGAGGGTTTCCGGCCCGACTACGGCGACTGGCACCGCCATATCGCGGCGCTCAAGCAGACCCATGCGCTCAACTACGAGCGTGGCGGCGAGCACATCCAACCGCACGCGGTGATCGAGGCCCTGAACGCGGTCACCCGCGGCGAAGCGGTCGTCGCCACCGGCGTCGGCCAGCACCAGATGTGGGCGGCGCAGTACTTCGACTTCAAGCATCCGCGGCTCTGGCTCACCTCCGGCTCGATGGGGACCATGGGCTTTGGCCTGCCGGCCGCCATTGGCGCCGCCTTCGCGTGCCCCGACAAGGTGGTGATCGACATCGACGGCGACGCCTCGATCCGCATGAACCTGGGCGAGCTGGAAACCGCCACCACCTACAACCTGCCGGTGAAGATTGTCGTGTTGAACAATAACGGCGACGGCATGGTGAAGCAGTGGCAGCGACTGTTCTTTGAAAGCCGCTACTCCGGCTCCGACAAGTCGCTGCACCGCAAAGACTTCATCAAGGCGGTGCAAGCCGACGGCTATGAGTTCGCCCGCCGCGTGGAAAAGAAGGAGGAGCTGGCGGCGGCGGTCGCCGAATTCCTCGCTTTCCCCGGCCCTGCCTTCCTGGAGGTGATGATCGACCCCATGGCCAGCGTCTATCCGATGGTCGGCCCAGGGATGAGCTACGAGCAGATGATCACCGGCCCCTGGATCGCCGCCCGTACCGGTGGCTCGGCGCCCGTGAAGCAGGACAAGGCCGACTTGTTCTGAGCAAACCGCGACAAACTGGCCGCCATGAGCGGCCTTTTTGTTGCCCCGAACGGATCAGGTCGGGCGCAGGCTCTTCGTCCAAAATTCCGCCATCCACAACCCACATGAGGAAAACCATGTCAGAGGCCCATATCGTCACCACGCTGGAAGACAAAGTCCTGACCGTCCGGTTCAATCGCGCCGACAAGAAGAACGCCCTCACCGGTGCGATGTACTCGGCACTGGCCGAGGCTTTCACTGGCGCCAACAGCAATCCGGACGTGCGGGTAGTGCTGATCCTCGGCCAGCCTGATTGCTTCACCGCCGGTAACGATCTGGCCGATTTCCTGGCCGTCCCGCCCAAGGGCCCGGACAGTCCGGTGATGCGTTTCATGCGCTCCCTCGCCAATCTCGAAAAGCCGGTCGTCGCGGGCGCCAGCGGCATTGCCGTCGGCGTTGGTGTCACTCTGCTGCTGCACTGCGATCTGGTCTACTGCGGCGATCAGACCAAGCTCAACATGCCTTTCGTGAGCCTCGGCATCTGTCCGGAATTCGCCTCAAGCTACCTGCTGCCACGGCTGCTGGGCCAAGCCCGGGCCGCGGAACTGCTCCTGCTCGGCGAAGGGTTCAGCGCGCAGAAGGCCCTCGACTACGGCCTGGTCAATGAGCTGCTGCCGAACGCCGCCGTCGAAGCCACCGCACTCGCCAAGGCCAGGCAGATCGCCGCCATGCCTCCGCGCGCCAGTCGCATTGCCAAGATGCTGCTCAAGAAGTGGAGCCGCAGCAGCGTCAACGAGGCCATCGAGTTCGAGGCCGAGCATTTCATGGCCATGCTGCATGACCCGGAAGCGAGGGAGGCGCTCACCGCCTTCACGCAAAAACGCAAGCCCGATTTCTCGGGCTTCAACTAAACAGCTTCAGCCAAATTGCTGCGCGGCGGCGAATCCCGTCACGGCGCAGCAAAAACACCCCGGCCATCCTTGACGCTGGCTCACCCGGAAGCGCAGCATCAAGACTGTGCACAGTGCTTTCGAGGAGCCCGAAGCCGCATGAGCCACCTGGTGTTGATCGCAGACTTGCGAAGGTTCGTCGTCAAGAAATGCGCGAGGCATACCAGGCAGCCTGCCGAGGTCATCGGCGTTGTCGCTGACGCGTTGCCACTGGGCATGCCACTCGCTCCCGCAAGACTGACCTGATGGCCAAGAAAGCTTCGCCCGCTCCCAGCGTGGCCAAAGAAGCGCCGGTGGTGATCAATGGCACCGGCAAGCGCGAGCGAAACAAGCTGGCCAATCGCGAGGCGATCCTGGAAGCCGCGCGCAAGTGCTTTCTCAAGCTGGGTTATGACGCGGTCACGGTGCGCGACGTGATCCGCATGACCGGCCTCGCCGCCGGCACGTTCTACAACTACTTTCCCGACAAGGACACCCTGTTCCGCGCCGTGCTGGAAACCCGGATGAACGACCTCAACGCGGCGATGCACGCGGTACGCGGCGAGGCCTACACCATTGACAGCTTCATCCACGGCGCTTTCCTGACCCTGTTCGTCCGCATCGCCGACGATCCCGGCTTCTTCCGCCTGATCATGCGCAACGAACACGCCGTGCGCACCCTGTTCCAGGACAGCGTCGTGGGCATCCCCATGCGGGCGCTGAAAGCCGATCTGAGCGATGCCATTGAGCGCGGCATCTTCCCGCCGATGGACGTTGACCTGATGACCTCGGCCTTCTTCGGCGTCGGCTTCGAGATCGGCCGCACCCTGTCGGTCGCCAAGCGGCCCGACCCGGAAGCCGCCGCCGCCTTCGCCACGCGGCTGATGACCGCCGGCGTGCAGGCCTTCGGCATCCAACAGGGCTCCTCGGCGCGGCGCAAAAAGGGCGAGGTGGCGATTCGCGGCTCGCTGCCCTAGGCCTCGAGACCACACACCGGCAACGCCGCCCAAGAAAAAGGCCGGGAAAACCCGGCCTTTTTCGTTAAAGCGACTACCGGCTCAGTGCACGCGCTGCAGCACGGTCGCAACGCCCTGGCCCATGCCGATGCACATGGTCGCCAGGCCGTACTCACCGCCGTTTTCCTTCAGCACATGCGCCAGGGCACCGGTGATGCGCGCGCCGGAGCAGCCCAGCGGGTGGCCGAGGGCGATGGCGCCGCCCTTGAGGTTCACCTTGTCGATACGGTCGATGATCTTGAGATCCTTCATCACCGCCAGGGACTGCGCGGCGAAGGCCTCGTTCAGCTCGAAGAAGTCGATCTGGTTGATGTCCAGACCGGCGCGCTTGAGCGCCTTCTGGCTGGCCGGCACCGGACCGATGCCCATGATCGAGGGGTTGCAGCCGGCGGCAGCCACCGAAACGATCTTCGCCATCGGCGTCAGGCCCAGTTCCTTGGCCTTGTCGGCGGACATCACCAGCACGCAGGAAGCGCCGTCGGAGATTGCCGAGGAGGTGCCGGCGGTGACGCTGCCCTTGGGGTTGAACGCCGGCTTGAGCTTGGCGAGATCGGCGAGGTTGGCATCGGGACGCACCACCTCGTCGTGCTCGACCAGGATCGGCGTGCCATCGGCATCATGGCCCGGAGTCGGCACCACCTCGTTCTTGGTCTTGCCTTCCTGGATCGCGGCGTAGGCCTTCTGGTGGCTGCGCAGGGCGAACTCGTCCTGCTGCTCGCGGCTGATCTGGTGGGTCTGGGTCAGCATTTCCGCAGTCAGGCCCATCATCGCCGCCGCCTTGGCGGTGTTCATGCTCATCGCCGGCGCGCCGTCGAAGCCGTGAGTCATCGGCACATGGCCCATGTGCTCGACGCCACCGCAGATGTAGACGTCACCGATACCGGCCTGGATGTTGGCAAAGGCGGTGTGGATGGCGGACATCGACGAACCGCAGAGGCGGTTGACGGTCTGTGCGGCGACGCTCTGCGGCAGACCGGCCATCAGCGCGGCATTACGGGCGATATTGAAACCCTGTTCCAGGGTCTGGCCGACGCAACCCCAGATTACGTCTTCGACGTCCGCCGGCTTGAGCGCGGCATTGCGGGCGAGGATGGCCTTGATCACGTGCGCCGACAGCTCCTCGGCGCGGACATTGCGGTAAACGCCACCCTTGCTGCGGCCCATGGGGGTGCGGACGGCATCAACAATCACGACATCAGTCATGGAAAATCTCCTAAACGGTAATTCGACAGTTCGTGGGGTGACTTACTTCGTGTAGTAGGTCTTGCCTTCGGCGGCCAGTTTCTTCATCGACTCGGTGGGCTGGTAGATCTTGCCCAGGTGCGCGTACTTGGCGCACTTCTCGATGATGGTGGCGAGGCCGACAGTGTCGGCGTATTTCAGCGCGCCACCACGGAACGGCGGGAAGCCGATGCCCAGGATCAGGCCCATGTCGGCCTCCTGCACGGTCTCGACGATGCCCTCGTCCAGGCAGCGCACGGTCTCGATGATCATCGGCAGCATCAGACGATCAACGATCTCCTCGTCGCTGAAATCCTTCGGGCCTTCCGGCTGTACGGCCTTCAGCAGCTCGTAGGTGTCGGCGCTGACTTCCTTCTTCGGCTTGCCCTTGGGGTCGGTCGAGTACTTGTAGAAGCCGATGCCGTTCTTCTGGCCGTAGCGCTTGGCCTCGTACATCACATCCATGGCAGTGCGGAAGGTCTTGGCCATGCGGTCCGGATAGCCCTCGGCCAGCACGTCGCCGACGTGGTGGCCGGTGTCGATGCCGACCACGTCCTGCAGATAGGCCGGGCCCATCGGCCAGCCGAAGGTCTCCATCACCTTGTCGATTTTCTGGAAATCGGCACCGTCGCGCATCAGCGCGGCCCAGCCGCCGAAGTAGGGCGAGAGGATGCGGTTGACCAGGAAGCCCGGGCAGTTCTTCACCACCACCGCGCTCTTGCCCATGGCGGTGGCGTAGGCCACCACGGTGGCAATCGCCTCCTTGCTGGTCTTCTCGCCGTAGATCACTTCCACCAGCGGCATCTTGTGCACCGGGTTGAAGAAGTGCATGCCGAGGAAGTTCTCGGGCTTCTTCAGCGCGGTGGCCAGCTCGTCGATGGAGATCGAGGAGGTGTTGGAGGCGATGATGGTGCCTTCCTTGACGATGCCCTCCACCTCGGCCAGCACGCTCTTCTTGATCTTGGGATTTTCGACCACCGCCTCGACGACGATGTCGACGCCGCCGAAATCACCGTAGTTCAGGGTCGGACGGATGGTGCCGAGGATCTCGCCGGCCTTGGCCGGGGTGAGCTTCTTGCGGTCGACCTGGGTGGACAGCAGCTTGTTGGCCTCGCCCATGCCGAGTTCCAGCGACTTCTCGGCGATGTCCTTCATGATGATCGGCGTGCCGCGGGAGGCGCTCTGGTAGGCGATGCCGCCGCCCATGATGCCGGCGCCCAGCACCGCCGCGTGCTTGACCGGACGGGCGATCTTGCCGGCGGCCTTGGCCTTCTTCTTCAGCAACTGGTCGTTCAGGAACAGCGCGATCAGGGCGTCGGATACCGTGGTCTTGGCCAGCTTGGCGAAAGCCGCGGCTTCGATCTTCAGCGCATCGTCACGACCCTTGGTCGCGGCCTTCTCGATGGCGGACACCGCGGCGACCGGCGCCGGGTAGTTCTTGCCCGCCTTGCCGGCGATGAAGCCCTTGGCGGTGGAGAACACCATCATGCCGCTGAGGTTGTCGAGGTTGAGCTTGCTCTTCTTCTGCTCGCGGCGCGCCTTCCAGTCGAACTGACCGGCCTGGGCGGCCTTGAGCAGCTTGAGCGCGGCGGCCTTGAGCTTGTCGCCCGCCACCACGCCGTCCACCGCGTGCACCTTGAGCGCGGCGGCAGCCTTCTGCTGCTCGCCACCGGCGATCCATTCGATCGCGTTGTCAGCGCCAATCAGGCGCGGCAGACGCACGGTGCCGCCGAAGCCGGGGATGATGCCCAGCTTGGTTTCCGGCAGACCGATCTGGGCCTTGTCGCTCATCACGCGGTAGTCCACCGCCAGGGCCATTTCCAGGCCGCCGCCGAGGGCGATGCCATTGATGGCGGCTACCGAGGGCACCGGCAGGTCTTCGATGGCATTGAAGATCTGGTTGGCTTCCAGCGCCCACTTGGCGATCTCTTCCTCGGACTGCTGGAAGTTCTTGCCGAACTCGGTGATGTCGGCGCCGACGATGAACACGTCCTTGCCGGAGCTGACCAGCAGGCCGGTCAGGCTGCTGTCGGCGGCCAGCACCTTGGCCGCTTCGGAGAGCTCGGTGACGGTGCGCAGGTCGAACTTGTTGACGGAGTCCGTCTTGTTGTCGAAGCAGAGTTCGGCGATCCCGCCGTCCAGCTTCGTGACCTGGATTGATTGGCCTTGATACATGGGCACCTCGGGTGGTTTAGAGAAATCGTTGCCGGCGAGACCGCCCCATTTGCAGGGCATGCCGCCATGAAGGTGCGCGACTTTAACGCGCAGCCTGCTCCCCGGCAATGCGGTAACCAACCGTGTGGTATGCGAGAAAACCGGGCCGTCCAGGGGGAAAATTCGTCGCTTTGACGATAACTTAGCCAATTATCTAGAATGCGACCCGCAGGTCCCACAAGACGTCTTTCTACAAGGGGAGTTCGACATGACCAAGCCGTTTGACCAAATCAAGACTTCGCTCGACAAACTGCGCCGGGAGTCGCTCGATGTTGTCGGTCAAGCCAACCGCATCGTCAGCCAGGGCGTGCATCGCCTGGCCGAACACGAACTGAAGGCGCTCAACGACACCTATCGGACCGTGCTGGGCGCGCTCAAGGACGCCAAGAAGGGCGAATCCATCAAGGATGTCGCCGGCAAGCAGCTCGACGTCATGCAGGACAGCGTCAACCGCCTGATCGCCAGTACCCGCGAGTCGCTCGCGATCCTCTCCGAGACCCGTCAGGAGCTGAGTGGCCTGGTGAGCGGCGGCCTGAAGACCGGCACGGTCGCCGAAGCCGAGCTGGCCAAGGTGGCCGACAAGGCCAAGAAGGCGGTCGCCGGGGTCAAGATCGCCGCCGCCGACGCCCAGAAGAAGGCCAGTCAGGTCACCGCGCAGGCCAAGGCCTCCGCCGACAAGGTGGCCGCCAGCGTCAAGTCCGACGCGAAGAAGGTCGCTGCGGCGGTCAAGAAGGATGTCGGCGCCGCCCGGCAGCGCGTCGGCTCGGTGCTCGACATCAAGCCCAAGGGCGCGCCGGTGAAAAAGCCGGTGGTGGCAGTGAAACCCTCCGCCAACTCTCGCGCCAACCGCGCCACCAGCAAGGCCAAGAAAGCGGCCTCCTCGGTGGTGGAAACGGTCAAGAAGATGGGCTGACCAGCCTTGGCCGTAGCCAAGCCCGCCGCCCGGCGGGCTTTTTGTTGAATGTCGCGGCACACTCCCCTCCATGCTCAGCCTTCAGGAAAGTACCGACATCTGCCGACTGCTCGCCGACTCCAGCCGCCAGCGCCTGCTGCTGCTGCTGGAAGCTCACGCTCTGTCGGCGGCCGAACTCAACGAGATAACCGGTCTCGCTCAGAGTCGGGTCTCCACCCACCTCGCCAAGCTCAAGCAGGCCGGGCTGATCCAACCCGAGCGGGGCGAGGGCGCGGCGCTCTACTCTGCGCGTCAGCCGGAAGGCGCGGCAGCCGAACTATGGCGGTCGCTGCGACCAAAACTGGACGATGCCCAGACCCGGGTCGATCTCGAGCGCGCTGAGCAGGTGCTGCGCGCGCGCCACAGCGGGCAGACCTGGGCGGAGTCGGTCGCCGGACGCATGGAGCGGCACTACTCGCCGGGGCGCACCTGGGAGACCACCGCCCATGCGCTGATTGGGCTGGTTAACCTGGGCAAGGTTCTGGATCTCGCCTCCGGCGACGGTGTGCTCGCGGAGTTGTTGGCTCCACGCTCGGAGCAGGTCACCTGTCTGGACATCAGCGAGACTGTGCTGGCTGCCGCCCGAAGGCGTCTGGCCGGCTTCGCCAACATCGAGCTCAAGCGCGGCGACATGCACGCCCTGCCCTTCGCCGACGCGGGCAGGACCAGCGGCTTCGACGTCGTGTTCGCGCTGCACGCCTTGGCGTATTCCACGCAGCCGGACAAGGTGCTGGCGGAAGCCGCACGGGTACTCAGGCCCGGTGGTCAGCTGGTGGTCGCGGCGCTACGCCACCATCCGCATGCTGAAACCATGCGCGCCTACGACCACGTCAACCTGGGCTTCGAGCCCGAGGCTTTGAGCACGCTGCTCAAACAGGCTGGTTTGCAGGTGGAAAGCTGTCAGGTCACCTCGCAGGAAACCCGACCGCCCTATTTCGAGGTGATCACCGCAGTAGCGCGGCGCTGAGCAAGCTGTTCAATTCGTAGGCAGCTCGGCCACCCAAAGGCATTTGCCGCCGGTTTTCTTGGCTATGCCCTTGAGCCGCTCCAGGTGGGCGGCAAGTTCCTCCTCGCTGGCCCTGGTCACCACCAGGGGCAGGCCGGCGGTATCCAGACGCAACTGCTCCAGCAGACGCGAGCGCCGGGGCTGGTTGGCACCGTCGCTGGGTCCGTCCAGCACCAGCCGCGACTGCCCGCCGGTCATCGCCAGATAGACATCCGACAGCAGGCGGGCGTCGAGCAGCGCCCCGTGGAATTCGCGACTGGAGTTGTCCACCCCGTAGCGTCGGCACAGCGCGTCCAGGTTCACCTTCTGGCCCGGATGCAGCTTGCGCGCCATGGTCACGGTGTCGGTGACGGTGCAGACCTCGGCCAGCGGCGTGTCGATACCACAACGCTGGAATTCACGATTGAGGAAACCAACGTCGAAAGCGGCGTTGTGGATGATCAGTTCCGCGCCGCTGAGGTAGTCCCATAGTTCGCGCGCCAGTTCGTGGAAGCGCGGCTTGTCGGCAAGAAAGGCATTGGTGATGCCATGCACCTGCACCGCGCCGGCATCGATCTCACGGTCCGGGTTCAGGTACTTCCAGTAGTTGTTGCCACTGGGCCGGCGGTTGATCAACTCCAGGCAGCCGATCTCGATGATGCGATGCCCCTGGTCGGCTTCCAGGCCGGTGGTTTCGGTATCGAGGACGATCTGGCGCAGGCTCATGCCGACAGGCTCCGGTCCAGCCCCAGGTTGGCCAGGCGGTCGGCGGCCTCGTTGCCGGGATCGCCGGCATGGCCCTTCACCCAGCGCCAATCGACCTCGTGCACGGCGGCGGCGGCATCAAGCCGCTGCCAGAGATCCTGATTCTTAACCGGCTTCTTGTCAGCCGTGCGCCAACCCTTGGCCTTCCAGCCGCGCAGCCATTCGGTGATGCCGGAGCGCACGTAATTGGAGTCGGTATAGAGCGTCACCCGGCAGGGCTCCTTCAAGGCCTCCAGCGCCTGGATGGCCGCCATCAGCTCCATGCGGTTGTTGGTGGTGTCGTCCTCGCCGCCGCAGAGTTCCTTGACCTTACCGTTGAACTCCAGGCGTGCGCCCCAGCCACCTGGCCCAGGGTTGCCGCGACAGGCGCCATCGGTGTGGATCAGCACCGCCTTCCGCGCGGCGCTCACTGGCCTCCGTCCCGATGGGCGGCGACTCCAGGCAAGCCGATCAGCGGCTTGACCTGAGCGCGACTGCGCTGGCCTACCAGGGTCAGCGGCGTCACGCGCTTCTTGGCCGCCACCAGATAGGCCTCCGAAAACGGCTGGAACAGTGCCGCCGGCGTGAAGGGGCTGCCGTCATTGCGCGCGGGCAGCCAGGGGAAGCCAACGCCGAAACGGCGCACCTCCAGCACCTCGAAGTCGAGCAGGTTGAGCCAGTCGCTGACCCTGCCCGGCGAGTAATAGCGCGCTGACCGCGGCAGCGAGCGTGGCGCCAGCCCGAAGCGCCGACGCCAAGCCAGGCTACCCCAGGGGCTGAAGCCCACCAGCAGCAAGCGGCCTCGGTCGCTGAGCACCCGAGAAGTCTCGCGCAGCAACTGGTGCGGCGAGGCCACCGATTCCAGCGTGTGCGGTAGCAGCACCGCATCCACCGACTTGCTGGCCAGCGGCAGGTGCTGGGCATCGACCCGCGCCTGCGCGCCACCCTGCTTGCCAACCGCGAGCACCGCCCGGTGCAACATCTCTGAGCCCTGCAGCCAGTCGCCCTCGCCGCCCCAGGCGCCGATCTGCAGAAAGTGGCGGCCGAACAGCTCCGGCAGATGCCGGGCCACCTCCTCGCGCTCCAGCGTGGTGAGACGGCGGCCGTGCGTGGACTCGGCCCAGCGCAGCGCCGGGTCGATCTTGCTCGGGTGGGGGGAAGAGGCTAGAGGCATGATTGACGGCCTGGAATTCGCACGCGACCATCGGCCGCTATGGGCACAATATCTGCCATTCCGGCCTTTGAGGACAACTACATCTGGGCCTGGCGGCGCGGTGCCAAGGCCCTGATCGTCGATCCGGGCGATGCCGCGCCGGTGCTGGCCTGGTTGCAGTCCGAAGAGCTGAGCCTGAACAGCATCCTGCTCACCCATCACCATCCCGACCACATCGGTGGCGTCACCGAGTTGGTCCAGCAGACCGGCGCCTGCGTCTACGGCCACGCCGGGGATCGCCACCGCCTGCCGGCACTCGATGTCGCACTCACCGAGGGCGATCGTATCGAGGTGCTGGGCGGAGATTTCCAGGTGCTGGTCACCCCCGGCCACACGCTGGGCCACATCTGCTATCACGGCGCAGGCCTGCTGTTTTGCGGCGACACCCTGTTCTCGGCCGGCTGCGGGCGCATGTTCGAGGGCAGTCCGGCGCAGTATCTGCACTCGCTGCAAACGCTCGCCGCGCTGCCCGGTGACCCGGCAGTCTGCTGCGCGCACGAGTACACCCTGGTCAATCTGGCCTTCGCCGCCCAGCTGAGCCCGACCGATGCCGAACTGGCCGGAGAGCTGGAAAGGGTGCAGGCGCTGCGCGCCGCCGGCGCGATCAGCCTGCCTTCACGGCTGAGCTGGGAACGCCGCTACAACCCCTTCCTGCGTTGCCATGACGCCGCGCTGGCCGCTGCGCTGGACAGCTCCGGCGCCGACCCGATCAGCGTCTTCGCCGCCATGCGCAAGGCCAGAAACCACTTCCGCCTGCACTGATGCGCCTCTCCCACCTACTGCTGATGCTGGTCTTGGCACTGTGCTGTGGTCGGGCCTTCGCCAACCTCGACCCCGCTGACGACAGCATCTGGCCGCGCATTGCCCAGGGCATGCGCCTGGGCGGCGAGCAGCGGCCGGAGGTGCAGCGCTGCATCGCCAGCTATACAGAGAACCCGGCCTTTCTCAGTCTGATGCTGGAGCGCGCGGCGCCCTTCCTCTGGTTCATCGTCGAGTCCGCGGAAATCCGTGAGCTGCCCATGGAGCTGGCACTACTGCCGGCGGTCGAGAGCGGCTTCAATGCCCACGCCCGTTCGGCCTCGGCGGCCCTAGGGCTCTGGCAGTTCATCGCGCCCACCGGCCGGGCCTATGGTCTGGGCGAGAACCCTGGCTACGACGCCCGCCGCGATCCCGTGGCTTCTACCCGCGCCGCCTTCTCCTATCTACTGGAACTGCACCGCGAGTTCGATGACTGGCTGCTCGCCCTAGCTGCCTACAACGGTGGTGGTGTGCGCTTGCGCGCCGCGATCGAGCAGGCCGGCGGCCGTCGCGACTTCTGGCAACTGCCGCTGCGCAACGAGACCCGCGACTATGTCCCGCGCCTGCTGGCGCTCGCCGCCATCGTCCGTGAACCGGAGCGCTACCAGGTGCGGTTGCCGACGATCAGCAACCGGCACGCCGCTGAAATGGTGGCAATGGACCAGCTTCCTGCGCGAGCCTTCGAGGCCTTGGGAAAAGTCGATCAGGATCTGCTGCGCCGCTTCAACCCGGGCTTGAAGAAGCTCAACGCCCAAGCGCGTGTCCCGACCCTGTTGTTGCCCCCCAGCGAGGCGCTGCTCCTACGCGCAGAACTGGCCGACGAGCCGACGACGCCCGCCGTTCTGGGGCAAGGGCTCAGCGAAAACTGGCTACTGAGTAGTCCCGAGGTCACCGACTCTCTGCGGCTAGCGACGATTTCCGTCGGCTTCCCTCAGGACTCTCTGCCGAAGCGTCAGCAGGAACCATCTCCGGCGACGCCGGGTCTGCATCGGGTACGTCAGGGCGAAACCCTGTACTCGGTGGCGCAGCAGTACGGCCTGAGTGTGCAGCGCCTGCGCCAATACAACCGTCTGAAGGCCAACGCGGTGCTCGAAGCAGGACGCAACCTGAAAATCCCCTCAGTTCACTGAGCCGACGATGCGCAGTTTTCATTTGCTACACTCGGCCCCCGCTCGATTTCTTCCTGGCATCCACCACTGCATGCGCCTAAGACTGACCGTCCTCTCGCGGCCAAGCTGGCTGTTGGCTGCGCTCCTCTGGACGCAGGTCGCGCTGGCGGCTGAGCCGCCGCAGCCCACCGCCGAGGCCATCGCGCTGGACGAAGCGATCCAGGGTCTCAAGGACGAAACCCTGGAACTCAACCGCGAGTTGCAGCAACTGGAGGACAACTACGCCTACCCGCCGCACAGTGCGCTGTCGGTGTACGTGGGCTCAGTGGCACCAAGCAGCTTCCTCGGCGATATCGCGGTCAGCATCGACGACGGCCCCTACACCCGCTACGCCTACACCGAGCGCGAAGCGAGGGCCTTGTTCGAAAAGGGTCTACACCGCGTACTGCGCGCCAATCTGGAGCCCGGCCCACACCGCATCCGCGTGGAGATGAACGGTCGTTCCTTCAAGGACAGCGCCGCGCCGCCGTTCAGCGAGCGCGCCGAAGGCGTGTTCGAAAAAGGCGAGCGCGAGGCCGAGATCGAGATCAGCTTTGGTCGCGGCGGCAAGGTGCAAGCCCTGCGCAATTACAAGCCGGGCAGCAAGGACGATCCGCGTGTCCGCGCCGCCGACTTCCTGAACGGTGACGAGCGGCACTTTTCGGCGGCGATGACGCTGCTGCAACTGCGTCAGGAGCAGGAGGGCCAGAAGCTGCCTGCTGACTACCAGTGGCGGCTGGCCGAGAGCTACCTCGCCTTTGGCATGCGCAGCCGCGCCGAAGCGCTGTACCGCGAGCTAGCGGTGACCACCACCGATCACCTGGCGCTGGGCCGTGCCCGACTGCGGTTGGCGGAATTCCTTTACGAGCGCGGTTTCCTGCAGGAATCGGCCACTTCGCTGTTACGCATGCGCGAGAAGCTGCCCGAGCCGCTGCAGTTGCCTTGGCAGGACCTGCTCTCGCGCGCTCTGATGGCACAAGGCCGCTACGGCGACGCCCTGGAAGTGCTCACCGAAATGAAGAACGGTGACAAGCAGTCGCCCTACACCCGCTACAACCTCGGCGTCGCGATGATCAACGACGGCCGGGTGGCGGACGGCGAAACCCTGCTCGACCGCATCGGCCGACTGCCGCCCACCGACACAGAAAGCCTGGCGCTACGCGACAAAGCCAATCTCACGCTCGGCTTTCACTTCCTCCGCAAGCAGCAGGGTGGCACCGCCAAGCCATTGTTCAGCCGTGTGCGGATCAGCGGCCCCTACTCCAACCGCGCGCTGCTGGGCCTGGGCTGGGCGGAGCTGGCACCACAGGGCGAGAAGCAGAAGAAAACCGCCATCGCCGACCCCGAGCCGGAAGACAACCCGCTCAAGGGCCTGGCAACGCTGGGCATCCTGATCAATCCGGCGCGGCTGGAGGGCGATGTCTACAAGCGCGTCGGCCTGCGCAGCTTCAAGCTGGAAAAGGTCAAGAAGGAAGACGAGGACGCGCTGCGCAAGGCTCTGGTGCCCTGGGCCGAGCTGATCAACCGCGACCCCATGGACCCGGCGGTGCAGGAGGGCATGCTCGCCATCCCCTTCGCACTGGAGCGCATCGGCGCCCACATCCAGGCACAGCAGTTCTATGAGAAGTCGGTGGAGCTACTGGAGGAAAGCCGGCGCCGCATCGACAGTGCCAGCCAGCAGATTCGCCAGGCGCGCATGGTGGAAACCATCGTCCGCCGCGATATCGACTCCGAAGCCGGCTGGAACTGGCGCCTGCGCGATCTGCCCGACGCGCCGGAAACCTTCTACCTGCAAAGCATCATCGCCGAGAACCGTTACCAGGAGGCGCTGAAGAACTACCGCGATGTGCGCTTCCTGGCGCGCAATCTCGACGGCGTGAAGGCGCGCATCGCGGCGGTGGAAGCGCTCAGCCAGAGCCGCCCAGAAGCCAGCGTTTCAGCGACCCAGCTGATCGAGCGCGCCCGCGGCATCCGCAAGCAGGACAAGCCACAGATCAAGCTGAAGCTGCGAATGGATGTGCTGCTCACCGCGCCCTACACGCCGCCCAGCGTCCCTGGCACGCTGCCGCCGCTGCAACTGCGCCTGGCCAGCGCACCGCCGCGCTTCAATGGCGTGCGTGAACGCTCTGAGCAGCTGCGCCAGCGGTTGTCGGCGCTGCGCGGCCTGATCGACGACGCGGGCAACGAGCAGGCCGAGGTGCTTAAGGACATCGCGCTGAAAGAACTGGCTGGTCAGAAGAAGACCGTGGAAAAGTATTTGGTCGAGTCGCGTTTCGCCCTCGCCCGCATCTACGAAGACCGCCTGAAGGGAGACGCCCCGTGAACCGCCTCCAGCTCAGCAGCCTGGCGATCGGTGTCGCCGCCTTTCTTGCCGCCTGCGGTTCGCCACCCAACCTGCGGCCACAGGACAAGAGCCCCGCGATCCGCAGCCTGGCTAAGCAGAAGGCGCCGGACCAAAACAAGCTGCCGATCATTCTCAGCGATCCACTGACCCCGGACCCCGAGAAGGCGCTCGACAACTACCGTAAGATCCTCGAGCTGGCGCCCGACGAGGCGATGCGCGCCGAGACCATGCGCCGCATGGCCGATTTGCAGGTGCAGGTGGACGACGCCACCGGTGGCACCGGCGAGAGCGAGAAGCTCCTGGCCGAGTCGATCAAGCTGTATCGCCAGCTCATCGAAGAACGCCCCGACGATCCCAACAACGACCGGGTGCTCTACCAGCTGGCACGTGCCTACCAGAACGCCGGCAAGCCCGAGCTGTCGGTGGCGACACTCACCGAGCTGACCGCGCGCTACCCGGACTCGCCGCTCAATGGCGATGCTCACTTCCGCCGCGCCGAGCTGCTGTTCCGCCTGGGCAACTACGCCGAGGCAGAGAAGGAATACCACTACGTCATGGGCCTGGCGGCGGCGACGCCGTTCTTCGAGCCCTCGCAGTACAAGTACGGCTGGTCGCTGTTCAAGCAGTCGAAGTTCGACGACGCCCTGCCGGTGTTCTTCGCCATCCTCGACCGCGAGCTGCCGCCCGGCGAGTTGCAGGATGTCGAGGCCTCGCTCAACGCGGTATCGCAGGGCAAAGCCGATCTCGCCAAGGATTCGCTGCGGGTCACCAGCCTGACCTTCGCGGTGATGGGCGGCGGTCCGGCGATGAACCAGTATTTCGCCAGCCATCCGGAGCCGCGCTTCTACCCGCTGCTGTACACCGCGCTGGGCGAGATGTTCCTCGACAAGCTGCGCTACACCGACGCCGCCGGCGCCTTCGCCGCCTTCAACGAGCGCCACCCCGGCCATCCGACCGCGCCGCAGTTCCAGGCTCGGGTGATCGAGGTCTACAAGCAGGGTGGCTTCAACGATCTGGTGGCGCGCGAGAAGGAGCGTTACGTCAATGCCTACGCGCCCGGCGCGCCCTACTGGGCCGGTGCCACTCCCAGCGCCGAGGTGATGACCGCGCTGCGCGGCCATCTCGAAGACCTCGCCAAGCATCACCACGCCTTTGCCCAGCAGGATCCGCAGGCCAACCAGGCGGCCTATCTGGTCGCCGCCGGCTGGTATCGCCGCATCCTCGACATCTTCCCCAGCGACCCGCGCGCGCCGGAGATCAACTTCCTGCAGGCAGAGGCGCTGGAAGACGGCGGCAAGCTGTTCGACGCCGCCCGTGAGTTCAGCCGCACCGCCTACGACTATCCGCCACATGCGCGCGCGCCGGACGCCGCCTACGCCGCGGTGCTGGCCTACCACCGCAACGTCGAGACCATCCCGGCGGCGCAGAAGAACGACGCCCTGCGCGTCGCCATCGACGCCAGCCTGAAGATGGTCGATACCTTCCCTGCGCATCCGCAGGCGCTGGCAGTGCTCACCCGCACCGCCCGCGATCTCTACGACATCGGCGCGCAAGCCGAGGCGGTGAGCACCGCCCAGCGGGTGCTGGCCTACACGCCGCCGCCGACGCCCGAGCAGCGCCGCATCGTCCAGGGCGTGCTCGGCGACAGCTACTTCGCGCAGAAGGACTATCCGAAGGCGGAAGTCGCCTATGCCGACCTGCTCAAGCTGACGCCGGCGGACGACCCGCTGCGCGCCAATGTCATCGAGCAGCTCGCCGCCTCCATCTACAAGCAGGCCGAGGCGGCGCGCGCCGCCGGCGATCTCAAGACCGCGGCGCAGGGCTTCCTGCGCGTCGGCCAGGTCACGCCGCAGGCGAGCATCCGCGATACCGCCGACTACGACGCCGCCGCCGCCCTCATCGGTCTGCAGGACTGGGGCAGCGCCGCCGTGGTGCTGGAAGGCCTGCGCAACCGCAATAGCCTGCGTGGCAGCGGCTGGCCGCTGGAGACCGACGTCGACAAGAAGCTGGCGCTGGTTTACGTGAAGGACAACAAGCCGGTCGACGCTGCCGCCGCCTACCGCCGCATCGCCGCCCGCGTCACCGAGGCGCCGGAAGTGCGCCGCGAGGCCGGCTGGCAGGCCGCCAAGCTGTTCGACGACGCCAAGCGCCCCGCCGACGCAATCAGGGCCTACGAGTTCTACGTCGGCGCCTTCCCCAGCCCGCTGGAGCCGGCCGTGGAGGCACGCCGTCGCCTGGCCGATCTCTACCGCGCCAAGCCCGACCCCTACCGCGCCCTGTTCTGGCTGCGTGATCTGGTGGCCGCCGATGACCGCGCCGGCAGCCAGCGCACCGAGCGCACCCGGGTGCTGGCCGCGCAGGCGGCGCTGGACATCGGCCGCGCCGCGGCGGCCGATGCTGCCCGCATCCGTCTGAGCCTGCCGGTGGAACGCAGCCTGCCGATGCGCAAGGACGCGGTGGAAAACGCCATCCAGGCGCTGGAGAAGGCGGCGAGCTACAACTACGCCGAGACCACCACTGCCGCCGCCTATGAACTGGGCATGGTCTACCAGTCCTTCGCCAAGGCGCTGATGGACTCCGAGCGGCCGCGCAATCTCGCCGGCGAGGAGCTGGAGCAGTACAACCTGCTGCTGGAGGAGCAGTCCCTGCCCTTCGAGGAAAAAGCCATCCAGGCGCACGAGACCAATCTCAAGCGCGTCGGCCAGGGCCTCTGGGACCCGGCCATCGCTGGCAGCGTCGCCGCCCTGGGGGCACTGTCGCCGGCCAAGTACGGCAAGCGCGAAACCGGAGCCGAAGTCTATGAAAGCCTCAAGTAAGCGCCTGCTGCTGGCCGCGCTGGCCTTGAGCCTGGCCGCCTGCGCGGGGCCGAAGCGGCGCGAGCCGCTGCCCGAGCGGCCGGTCGAAGAAGCCCCCACGACGCCCGCCCAGGCCGCTGCTCCTGCGGCACCGGTGAAAGACCCGCAGACCCGTTTCGACGAAGCCCTGGCCGCCTACAAGGCCAAAAACTTCAAGCTGGCGCGCGAGGGCTTCACCTCGTTGGCCAAGGAGCATCCGGAACTGTCGGGGCCGCTCACCAATCTCGGCATCCTCGACGCCAAGGCCAACAACCGCCCGGCCGCCATCGCGCAGTTCTCCCGCGCGGTAGCCGCCAACCCGGAAAACGCCATTGCCTACAACTGGCTCGGCATCCTCTACCGCGAGTCGCGCGACTATGCGCGCGCCGAGCAGGCCTATCTGCGCTCACTGACGCTCAAGCCGAACGAGCCGGCGGTGGTGCTCAATCTCGGCATCCTCTACGACGTCTACCTGAAGCGTCCGGCGCAGGCGCTGGAGCGCTACCGCGAATACCAGCAACTGACCGGTGGCAAGGAGTTGAAGGTGACGGCCTGGATCAAGGCGCTGGAAGCCACGCAGGCGCCGGCCGGCGCCGAGGTGAAGTCATGAAGCGGCTCGTGCTGGCCGTCTGCGCCGGCTTGCTCTGGACCGGCGGTACCCAGGCACAATCGACGTCGGAAGAGCCGCAGGCTCTGGTCAGGCCCACCGAGGGCACCACCATCGTCGGCGAACGCGAATCGCCGATCGGCCTCTACATCACGCCCTGGCGCAATGCCGCGCCGGAGAAAGAGCTGGACCGCCCCGCCCGTTTCCTCGACGAGGCGCTGATGCCGCTGGACCCGGAAGTGTTCCGCCGCCAGCTCGAGTACTACAACACCATCACCGATCACCTGCGGTCACGCACCGCTCAACCGGCGGCCGCTGCTCCTCGCTGAGCGGCGACGGCTATCCTTTTCAACTTTCCAGCACAGATAGAGAAACCAGATGGACTTCTTCGGCTCAATCGCCCATTTCTTCCAGGCGGGTGGACACTTCATGTATCCCATCCTCGCCGTGGCCGTGGTTGGTCTTTCGATCACCATCGAGCGCGTGCTTTATCTTCGCAAGGCCAAAGCGGAAAACCGCAAGCTCTGGTCGGAGCTGATCCCCCTGGTCAACAAGGGTGATCTGGCCGGCGCCGAGTCGCTGGCGATGGCCTCCGACTCCGCCATCGCCCGCATCTTCGGCTACGGCATCGCCCGCTCGCGCACCTCCAACAAGCGCGAAGACGTGGAGATGTCGATGGAGGAAAGCCTGATGGAGGTGTCGCCGCTGCTCGAGCGCCGCACCCACTATCTCGCCACCTTCGCCAACGTCGCCACCCTGCTCGGCCTGTTGGGCACCATCATCGGCCTGATCAACGGCTTCGCGGCCGTGGGCACCGTCAACCCGGCGGAAAAGGCCGACCTGCTTTCGGCAGCCGTCTCCGAGGCGATGAACTGCACCGCCTTTGGCCTCTTGGTCGCGGTGCCGCTGCTGGTCATCCACGCTTGGCTGTCCTCGCAGACCAACGAGCTGATCGACAGCCTGGAAATGGCCTCGGTGAAATTCCTCAACGCGCTCGGCCTGAAGGGCTGAACTCGACGCCCGCCGCCAAGACGAGAGGCCTATGAGAGGTTTATCCCGTTCGGCCCGGTTGGCCCTGCGTCGCGAGCGACGCAGGAAGGAAGCCGGCGAACTCAATCTGGTGTCGATGATCGACATCCTGACCGTGCTGGTGTTCTTCCTGCTGGTGAACTCCACCGGCGTGTCGATCCTGGGCCTGAACCTGCCCGACGCCAGCAAGCTCGCCGAACCCGATCCCAATCGCCGGCCGCTGACGGTCGTGATCCGAACCGACGGCATGCTGCTCAGCGAAGGCGGCAGCGAGTTGGGTCGCTACGGCAACGCCGCCGAGGGCTACGACTACAAGGGTCTGACCCAGCGCCTGTTGCAGGTGAAGGACGCCCACCCCGACGAAACCCGTATCACCCTGCTGCTGGAGCCCAGCGTCAGCCACGACACCCTAGTGCAGACCATGGACGCGGTGCGCATCACCCCCGCCGAAGGTGGCCGGGTGCTGCGTGATCTGTTCCCGTCGATCTCGCTGGGCGACGCGCCCAAGCGCGCGGATGCGGCGCCAACCGCGCCGGCGGGAGACGCGCCATGAGCCTGCGACTCTCGCGTCGCGCCAAGCGCATCCTGCGCCGCCACGCCCGCAAGCCCAGCGTGGTGCCGCTGAATCTGGTGTCGATGATCGACGTCTTCACCGTGCTGGTGTTCTTCCTCTTGGTGACCACCGCCAGCGTCGACAACCTGCGCAATCCGCGCGAGCTGTCGCTGCCCGCCTCGCTGTCACTGGACCAGCCACCGACGGCAGCGCCGGTGATCACCCTCACCAAGCAGGCGGTGCTGATCCAGGGTGAGCAGGTGATGACCCTGGAAGAAGCCGTGGCGGCACCGGAAGGCAAGCCGATCCCGCAGCTGCGCGCGGAGCTGCTGAAGGTGACTCTGCTGCAGGTGCAGGGCGCCACGCCCGGCGCCACCACCCGCGGCGAGATCAATGTGATGGCCGACAAGGACATCCCCTACTCGGTGCTGAAGAAGGTGCTGGCCACCTGCGGCGAGCTGAAGTTCGCACGCATCGCGGTCTCGGTGGCGCATGCCTCCAAGCGGGGTGGGCAATGAGCGCCTACGCCATCCGCTGGGACGGCTATGACTACGCCGAGGAATCCGACCGGCGCTTCCGCAAACTGCTGCTCGGCGTCGCGGTTCCCTTCCTGCTGCTGGTGATCCTGAGCCTGGTCTACAAGGTCGAAGGCCAGAAGCAGGGCGGCGGCACCTACAGCGCGCCAGCCACTGTCGAGTTGCTGCCGGCCGAGGTCGCGCCGCTGGCTGAACAGGTCGAAGAGCCGGCTCCCGCCAAGGAAGATTCCAAGGAAGAGCCACAGGAAGCGGCACCGAAGAAATCCGAGACGCCGGTGCCCAAGCCAGTCCCGAACGCCGAGCCAGTACCCGATCCGGTGGAGACGGCGCGGGAGGTGGCCAAGCGCTCCGGCGTGCTGGCCTTCTCGCAGGCCTTGAGCGAGATGCGCAGCAAGGGTGATTCGCTGAATTCCGACCAGCCGCTGCTGTCCTCCAAGGGCGCGGCCAGCACTGCTAGCGGCGGCGCCTCCGGTGGCGGGGCCAACGACGCCGATGTGGCCGCCGCGGCGGCTGGCTCCAGCGGCATCGGCGGCGCCGGTGCCGCCGGCGTGACCCGCACCCAGAGTGGCAGCGGCTTGGGCAAGCGCCGGACCACCACCGTGCAGTCGCCGGTCGGCTTCGGCCGCGATGCCAGCAAGGCCGGTGAAGGTGGCAACAAGCGCAATGCCTCGCGCACCCTGGAAGAGATCCAGCTCACCTTCGATCGCGCCCAGGGCTCGTTCTACGCGATGTACATCCGTGCGCTGCGCGAATCGCCCGGCCTGTCCGGTAAGGTGGTGATCAGCCTCACCATCGCCCCCAGCGGCAAGGTGACCTCGGCGGAGATCGCTTCCAGCGAACTGGGCGACCCGGAGCTCGAGAAGAAGATCATCGCCCGGGTCATGCTGCTCGACTTCGGCGCCAAGGATGTTCCGCCCTTCACCTATCCCAATTATCCGATCCGCTTCAAGCCACCGGCTTAACGCGGGCATCCAGGGCATCACCAGGAGGAGTACAGAACATGGGCTTTTTGTCCGGCAAGAAGGCGCTCATCACCGGCGTCGCTAGCGAGCGTTCCATCGCCACCGGCATCACCGAGGCCTTCGCCCGCGAAGGCGCGGAGCTGGCCTTCACCTATCAGGGCGACAAGCTCAAGCCGCGGGTGGAGGAGCTGGCGCATACGCACGGCTCGGAGCTGGTGCTACCGCTGGATGTGACCCGCGACAACGAGATCGAGGCGGTGTTCAACTCGCTCAAGGAAGTCTGGGGCGGCATCGACATCGTCATCCATTCCATCGGCTTCGCACCACGCGAACTGCTGCAGGGCGGCTATCTGGAAAGCGTGACCCGCGAGGGCTACGCTCTGGCCCACGACATCAGCGCCTATTCCTTCGCGGCGCTCGGCAAAGCTGCGCGGCCGCTGATGCAGGGGCGCGCCGCCAGCCTGCTCACCCTCACCTATCTTGGCGCGGTGCGCGCGGTGCCGATGTACAACGTGATGGGGCCGGCCAAGGCCTCGCTGGAAGCCAATGTCCGCTTCATGGCGGCGGAGCTGGGCGCCGAGGGCATCCGCGTCAACGGCATCTCCGCCGGCCCGATCAAGACCCTAGCCGCCGCTGGCATCAAGGGCTTCCGCGGCATGCTCGGCGCCGCCGAGAAGATGAGCGCCTTGCGCCGCAACGTGACCATCGAGGAGGTCGGCAACACCGCCGCCTTCCTCAGCTCCGACCTGGCCTCGGGCATCACCGGCGAGATTCTCTATGTGGATGCCGGCTACAACATCATGGGCATGAGCCTGTCGGAGTAAGACTGACCGCTGCGGCCTAGCCGGTCTTCAGTGCAGGCTGGCCCAGCACCCCATCCTCTCCGGACAAACGCGCAACCACCACCGTTGCCGAGGCGTCGCCGAGCACGTTGAGCGCGGTGCGACACATGTCCAGCACCCGGTCCACCGCCAGGATCAGGCCTACGCCTTCCAGCGGCAGGCCGATCGCGGAGAGGATCACGGTGATCGCCACCAGGCTGGCCGAAGGGATGCCGGCGACACCGACGGCGGTGATCAGCGCCAGCGCCACCACCGTGAACTGCGCGCCGAAACTGAGATCGAGGCCGTAGGCCTGGGCGATGAAGATCGCCGCGACGCACTCGTAAAGCGCCGAGCCATCGGTGTTGACGTTGGCGCCGATCGGCAGCACAAAGCCGCTGACCCGTCGCGGCACCTTGGCCTTGTTCTCGATGCAGTCCATGGTCAGCGGCAGCGTGGCGTTCGACGAGGAGGTCGAAAACGCGGTCAGCAGAGCTGGAACCATGGCCCTGTGCAAGCCGTAGGCCGGCACCCTGGCGACGAAACGCAGTACCAGCGGCAGCACCACGAAGGCGTGGGTCAGCAGACCGGCGACCACTACCAGCATGAATACCGCCAGCGGTTGCAGTGCCGAGATACCGGTCCTGGCGACGGTGCCGGTGACGATGGCAAACACGCCAATGGGCGCCGCCTGCATCACCAGCGCGGCGATCCGCACCATCGCCTCGTAGACGCCCTTCCAGAACGCCGCCTGGGTATCGCGAAGACTGCCGGGCAGTTGCGATAGCGCCCAGCCAAACAACATACCGAAGGTCACCAAGCCCAGCATGTCACCGCTGGCGGCGGCGCCGATGGGGTTGGTCGGCACCAGGCGCAGGATGACTCCCCAGAGGTCCTGGGCACCCTTCTCCTGAACTTGGGCGACGATGGCGTTGGCGTCCCCCGATAAGCCCAACAGTGGCGCGGCAGGGGCCCCGTCGACGATGCCTGGGGTGAGCAAATTGGCCCAGGCCAAGCCAGTGAGAATCGCCAGCAGGCCGGTTCCGACATAGAACCCGAAAGTGAGCGCGCCCAAACGCCCCAGCCCGCCTTGCTCGGCACCACCGATCAGGCCATTCATCAGCGCCGCCATGATGAGCGGCACGATCAGCATCTTCAATGCATTTAGAAACAGCGCGCCGACCATGCCACAGGCGCTGAGGAAGGCTTCGGAATCACCGAATACGATTCCGGCCACTACCGCCGCCGCCAGGGCGATCAACATGCGCCAGTGCAGCGGTAGCTTCATTAGGCTGTTCCCTAGGGCTTTTCGGCGATGGTCTCGACCGGCGGCAAGGCCTTGCGGTCCACACCGAGGTCTTTCTCGACGCTGGCACGGAAGCCAGCAAATTCCGCGCCGGACAAAGCGTCCCGCAACTGCGCGCCTTCACGTTGGAACTCGGGGTCTTCCGGCATCGGGGTACCGTCACGGACCCCGGACAGCGCCAGCACGATCACGTCGCCACCATCGAGCTGCGTCTTGCCGATCTGCAACTTTCCGGCCGCCGGCCTCGGCAGCTTGAACAGCGCGGACAAGATCTGGCGATCCAACCCCTCGGCGTCGCGCCGCACCGAGCCAGGGTTGCTGGCCTTGAGCTGGCGTTCGCCGAGAGCCGCTTCGAACACCGCGCCTTCGGACAAAACCTTTACCAGGGCGTCCGCGTCCGCAGTCGCCTTCGCGCGTGCCTGCTGCAGCTTCAGTTCGGAGCGGATGGCATCCGCCACTTCCTCGAGCTTGCGCGGACGAGCCGCCTCGTACTCCGCCTTGCGGAACACGACTTGGCGATTCTCACCAGAAGCCAGCGGCTTGCTGTTTTCGCCATCACGAATGATTTCCGGCTCGAAAGCCGCCTTGAGCACGTCAGCATTGGCAGCAATGCCAGTTCCGCCATTACGACCGAACCAATCGCTGGTTTTCAGCTCCAGTTTCAGTTCCTTGGCCACCGGCTCAAGGGAGGTCGCGTTCTCAAACGCCAGTTGCCCCAGCTTCTCGGCCAGATCCTGATAGCGCTGCTGCGCGTCGCGCTGACGGTAGCTGTCCAGCAGCTCCGCCTGTACCGCGGGGTCGGTGAACGGCTTGGTCTGCGCCGCCTTGACCTCGGAGAGCCTGATCAGATGCCAGCCGAACTCGGTTTCCACCGGCGCGGAAACCATGCCCGGCGACAACTCGAACAAGGCCTGCTCGAACTTAGGGGTCATCAGCCCGCGACGCACCCAGCCCAGGTCACCACCGGCGGTCTTGGAACCCGGATCGTCCGAAGCCTCGCGCGCCAGCGCCGCGAAATCGGCGCCGCTATCCAGTCGGGCCTTGAGCGCCAGTGCCTTCTTCTCCGCAGCATCCTTGTCGGCGCCGAAGTTCACCAGGATATGGCTGGCTCGCCGCTCCTCGGGGGTGGAGAACCGAGCAGCATCGGCGTCATACACCGCCTTCAGCACCGCCGCCTCCGGCGCCGGCGCCGGAGTCAGCTCATCCAGGGCCAGTTCCACGTACTGGAGCTTCAGCCGTTCCGGCGCGCTGTAACGGGAGGCGTTGTCGGCAAAGTACTTCTGCACCGCTTCGTCGCTCACGGTCACCGTCGACTCGTAGTCGGCAGCCTTGAAGCTTACATAGGAAAACGTACGCTCCTGCCGCGCCAGCCGCCAAGCCGCCGCGGATTCCGCGGACGTCACGAACCCGCTGCCCAGAACACTTTCGCGAACCTGATCGATGGTGAGTCCATCACGCAGTTGCGCCTCGAAACTCTGCGGCGTCATGCCCTGGCGCGCCAGGGCTTCCTTGTAGGCTTCGGCGGAGAATTTGCCGTCCTTCTGGAAAGCCGGAATGGTGTTCAAAGTGGTCAGCAGAGCCGCATCGGTCGCCGTGTAGCCCGCACCCTTGGCATGCTGCCGCAGCGTGGTCTCTTGAATCATCTCCTGCAGCACCCCCTCCCGGAAGCGTTGCGGTTCGATCATGTCGGCACGGAAGCTCTCTCCGAGCATCTGCTGGAGCTGACGCATGCGCTGGTCGTACGCTGCCTGCAACTGCGCTTCGGTGATCTTCTGATCTCCTACCTTGGCGACGGTGGGATCGCCACCGCTGGTCTGGAACGATTCCACGCCCCAGAACGCGAAGGGGATGGCAATCAGTGCCACGATGACCCAGACAATGGGGCCGGTCAGACGATCACGGATGGATTGCAACATGCTGTAGCTGCGTGCCTGGTTGAACGGATGACGTGCTGCCGCCGTAGCGGTAAAACAAAAAAGGCGCTCTCGTGGAGCGCCCTTTCAACTTAAAGTGGCGGAGCGGACGGGGCTCGAACCCGCGACCCCCGGCGTGACAGGCCGGTATTCTAACCAACTGAACTACCGCTCCGCGCGGTTGACTCTTGGTGGGTGCTGACGGGCTCGAACCGCCGACCTGCGCCTTGTAAGGGCGACGCTCTACCAACTGAGCTAAGCACCCGGCCTTGATCGAAGTTCGCTAACCTTAAGCGTCCCAGCGAGTCAGCTACTTTATCGCATCCTTGAGCGCTTTTCCAGCCTTGAACGTCGGATTTTTGCTGGCTGCGATTTTCAAAGGGGCGCCAGTCTTGGGATTGCGCCCGGTGCGAGCGGCGCGCTTACGGACCGAAAAGGTGCCAAAGCCCACCAGAGAAACCTTGTCATTCTTCTTGAGCGCCTTGGCGATGACTTCCACGAGGGAGTCCAGCGCACGGCCAGCGTCGGCTTTGGAGATCTCGGCCTTATCAGCAACGGCGTTGATCAGATCAGACTTGTTCATTAAAAAAATCCCCTCTTCAATGGCTACGCGGTATAGCCGGATGGCGGTCCCTAGAATCGATTCCAACTCGGCTTATCGCTGGTAGTCCAAGCACGCGCAACGTTGGTACGAGGTTCTTTATAGCAAGCGATTTTGGCGAGCGTCAACAAATTTACGAGGCAACCGACCCCGTCGCAGCCCGGGAAAATCAACTCAATGACAGCCGCCGCCTGCCCCGCTCAGAAGTCCTTGAATTAGTGAGCCCGCGCCGCTTCCTCACTGGCCGCCTTTCCGGCCGCCGCCGCCGAAGATTCGGGCAGTGGCTCCGGCATGCGCTCCAGCGCATGTTTGAGCACTTCCTCGATCCAGCGCACCGGCTCGATATTCAACTGCGCCTTGATGTTGTCGGGAATCTCAGCCAGATCCTTGACGTTCTCGTATGGGATCACCACGGTCTTAATGCCACCCCGCTGCGCGGCCAGCAATTTTTCCTTCAGGCCACCGATCGGCAGCACCTCGCCGCGCAACGTGATTTCGCCGGTCATGGCGACATCGGCCCTTACCGGAATGCCGGTCAATACCGACACCAGTGCGGTGCACATAGCGATACCCGCGGAAGGACCATCCTTCGGCGTGGCGCCCTCGGGAACATGGACATGAAAATCGGACTTTTCATGGAATCCGGGCTCGATGCCCATGCTTCTGGCACGCGAGCGAACCACGGTGAACGCCGCCTTGATCGATTCCTGCATGACGTTGCCAAGACTGCCAGTCAGCGTCATCGCGCCTTTTCCAGGCGCCGAAGCCGCCTCGATGGTCAGCAACTCGCCGCCCACCTCGGTCCAGGCCAGACCGGTGATCTGCCCGACCTGGTTCCTCTCCTCGGCGCGGCCATAACGGAATTTCTGCACGCCCAAGTACTGGTCCAGATTGTCGGCATCGACGGTCACCGCCTGCTGCTTGGGGTTCAACAACAATTGTTTCACCACCTTGCGGGCGATCTTGCTGACCTCACGCTCCAAATTACGAACGCCAGCCTCGCGCGTGTAATGCCGGATCATTCCCGTGATCGCTTCATCCTGCAGTTCCAATTCACCCAGCTTCAGCCCGTTGTTCTTGAGCTGCTTGGGCAGCAGGTACTTCTTGGCAATGTTGAGCTTTTCATCCTCGGTGTAACCCGGAATCCGGATCACCTCCATGCGATCCAGCAGCGGCCCGGGGATGTTCAGCGTATTGGCCGTGGCGATGAACATGACATCGGACAGATCGACCTCCACTTCCAGGTAGTGATCCTGGAATGTCGAGTTTTGCTCCGGGTCCAGTACCTCCAGCAGCGCCGAGGACGGATCGCCGCGAAAGTCCTGGCTCATCTTGTCGATCTCGTCGAGCAGGAACAAAGGATTCTTGACCTTCACCTTGGCGAGGTTCTGTACCAGCTTGCCGGGCATGGAGCCGATATAGGTACGCCGATGACCGCGGATTTCCGCCTCGTCGCGCACACCGCCCAATGACATGCGCACGAACTTGCGGTTCAGCGCTTCGGCGATCGAGCGACCCAGGCTGGTCTTGCCCACCCCGGGAGGCCCGACCAAGCAAAGGATGGGGCCGTTGAGCTTCTTCACCCGCGATTGCACGGCGAGATACT
The DNA here is from genome assembly GCA_004297005.1 of Nevskiaceae bacterium. GTDB lineage: Bacteria > Pseudomonadota > Gammaproteobacteria > Nevskiales > Nevskiaceae > Stagnimonas. The sequence continues at coordinate 82,238 of SCVA01000045.1, read as the reverse complement.
CGACAATCCGCTCCTTGACCTTGTCAAGGCCATAGTGGTCTTCATCCAGTTTTGCCTGGGCCAGCGGCAGGTCGATGCGGGACTTGGTGTGCGCCTTCCAGGGAACCTGGGTCAGCCAGTCCAGATACGTCCGAACCACGGTCGCCTCCGCAGACATCGGCGGCATCATCTTCAACTTGTTCAGCTCGTGACGCGCCTTGTCCTTGGCAGCCTTGGGCATGCCGGACTTCTCGATCTTGCGCGCCAGTTCGTCCTGTTCGTTCGGCGCATCATCCCCCTCTCCGAGCTCCTTTTGAATCGCCTTCATCTGCTCATTGAGGTAATACTCGCGCTGGTTTTTCTCCATTTGCTGCTTGACCCGGCTGCGGATCTTTTTCTCTATCTGCAGCACATCGATCTCGCCTTCCATCAGCGCCAGGACCAGTTCCAGCCGTACCTTGGCGTCCAGCGCCTCCAGTACCCGCTGCTTGTCCTCCAGCTTCAGCGACAAGTGCGCCGCAATGGTATCGGCGAGACGACCGGCGGAATCCATGGCCGTCAGCGAGGGCAGCAATTCGGCAGGTACCTTCTTGTTGAGCTTGGCGTACTGCTCGAACGTTGAAACCGTCGAGCGCATCAGCGCGTCAAGTTCGTGCTCGCTACCCGGATTCTCGGGCTCGGCAACCGGTTCGTAACTCGCGGTCAGAAACTCGCCGACCTCGTTGATCTCGGTCACCGCCGCGCGCTGACCCCCCTCGACCAGGACCTTCACGGTGCCGTCCGGCAGGCGCAGCATCTGCAACACGCTGGCCAGCGTTCCTACGGCGTAGAGATCACTGATGGCCGGCTCGTCGGTATCGGCCGACTTCTGAGCCACCAGCAAGATGCGTTTGTCGTCCTGCATCGCAGCCGACAAAGCCTTGACCGACTTTTCCCGGCCAACGAATAGGGGAATGGCCATATGCGGATAGACGACGACATCACGCAAAGGCAGCACAGGGGCAGTATTGGTAGCGCTCATCGAAACGTCCGTTGGTAGCTGTAAGGAAGTATGCCTTAAGCACTAAGTGGTGATGCAGCACCGCCGTTCAAGCCATTGCGACCGCCTGCCGGCCAAAGAAAAGCCCCGCGGCGCGGGGCTTTGCGACAGCGATCTACGTCCAGGCTCAGGCGGACTGTTTCGCCGCCACTTCCTTGTTCTCGTAGACGATGATCGGCTTGGCTTCGCCCTTCGCGACCGCCTCATCGACCACCACCTTGCCAACGTTCTGCATCGAAGGCAGATCGTACATGGTGTCAATCAGGATCTTCTCGAGGATGGTGCGCAATCCGCGGGCACCCGTCTTGCGCTCCCGCGCTCGCTTGGCCACCGCCATGAGCGCGTCTTCACGGAACTCCAGCGTCACGCCTTCCATCTGGAACAGCTTTTGGTACTGCTTGATCAGGGCGTTCTTGGGGTCCCGCAGAATCGCGATCAGCGCCTTTTCGTCCAGCTCGTCGAGCACCGCCGCCACCGGCAGACGGCCGATGAACTCGGGGATCAGGCCGAAACGCACCAGATCGTCCGGCTCCAGTTGCTTGTAGGTATCGTTGAGCGCCTTGGAGTCGGACTTGCTCTTGACCTCGGCACCAAAACCGATGCCCCCCTTATCCAGACGCTGGTGGATCACACGATCCAGGCCGGCAAAGGCACCTCCGCAGATAAACAGAATGTTGGCGGTATTGACCTGCAGAAACTCTTGCTGCGGATGCTTACGCCCGCCCTGCGGGGGAACCTGGGCGATGGTGCCCTCGATCAGCTTCAGCAACGCCTGCTGCACACCCTCGCCGGACACATCGCGGGTGATGGACGGGTTCTCGCTCTTGCGGGCGATCTTGTCGATTTCGTCGATGTAGACGATGCCACGCTGAGCCTTCTCGACATCGTAGTCGCACTTCTGCAGCAGCCTGGCAATGATGTTTTCCACATCCTCGCCAACGTAACCCGCCTCGGTCAGCGTGGTGGCATCGGCAATCGCAAAGGGCACGTCCAGAAGCCGCGCCAAAGTTTCGGCGAGCAAGGTTTTGCCAGAGCCGGTCGGGCCGATCAACAGAATGTTGCTCTTGGCCAGCTCGACATCGCCACTACCCTGGGCCTTGGTCGAAAGACGCTTGTAATGGTTGTATACCGCCACCGACAAGACCTTCTTGGCCTGTTCCTGGCCAATGACGTACTCGTCCAGCACCGCGCGAATCTCGTGAGGCTTCGGCAGCCCCTTGACCTGCGGCTTGGCGTGAATTTCCTCACGGATGATGTCGTTGCAGAGATCGACGCATTCGTCGCAGATGTAGACCGAGGGGCCCGCAATCAGCTTGCGCACTTCATGCTCGCTCTTGCCACAAAACGAGCAATACAGCACGCGGCCATTGTGCGAACTGCGTGTATCGGTACTCATCGTCGTCCTTCTATTACGTCCAAAACCACTACGACAGCCTTATAACACGCTGTCACGACACTGCAAAACCGGCTTTCAGCACCCTGCAAGTGGCGTGCGAGAGCCGAGCCCTAGTCACTAAGACTGGGCCGGCGCCGCCGCGACCTGACGGCTGGCGATCACCGAATCGATCAGGCCGTACTCGCGGGCGGCGTCAGCCGACATGAAGTTGTCTCGCTCCATGTCACGCTCAATCTTCTCCAGCGGCTGGCCGGTGTGCTCGGCGTACAGCTTGTTGAGCTGCTCACGCATCTTGAGTATCTCGCGCGCCTGGATCTCGATATCGGTCGCCTGGCCCTGGGCCCCGCCAGAGGGCTGGTGAATCATCACCCGAGCATGCGGCAACGCGAAGCGCTTGCCCTTGGCGCCGGCCGAAAGCAGGAACGAACCCATGCTGCAAGCCTGGCCGATGCAGAGCGTAGACACATCCGGCTTGATGAAGCGCATGGTGTCGAAGATCGCCAGGCCGCTGGTGATCACGCCGCCCGGCGAATTGATGTAGAGACTGATGTCCTTGTCCGGATTCTCCGACTCCAGGAACAGCAGCTGCGCGACGATCAGATTCGCCATGTGGTCGTCAATCGCCCCCACCAGGAAGATCACTCGCTCCTTGAGAAGGCGCGAGTAGATATCGAAGGCGCGCTCTCCACGGGCGGTCTGCTCGACCACCATGGGTACCAGATTGGCTTGGGGACGGAAGTTCAAGGGGCTCTCTCCAGAAAATAATAAGGGGTGACGGCCGCTAACGGTCGCCACCCCGGGACGGCATCCGAAGTTGATCAGGCCTGTGCCTGCGGATTCAAGAGCTGCTCCAGCGTCTGGCTCACTTCATTGATGACGGCATCCGCGGCCAAAGCATCGACAACCTGATCCTCCAAGACCACGGCGCGCAGCCCCTGCATCATGTCTGGGCGCGAACGGTAGAACTGCTGGACCTCCTCGGGCTGCTCGTAATCGGCGGCCATCTCGGCCAGCGCCTGCTCGACGCGGGCGCTATCCAGGCTGATGTTCTTGGTCTTGATCACTTCGCTGATCAGCAGGCCCAGCGCCACGCGGCGCTTGGCGGTCGCCTCAAACAACTGGTCCGGCAGCAGTTCCTTGGCCTTGTCGGCCTTGATCTTGCCCATGTTCATGCGCGCGGTGGCCTCCTCGCGCAAGCGAGGCAGTTCCTGCTCGATCAGGCTGGTGGGCACCTCGATCGGATGGGCGGCGAGCAACTGGTCGAGCACCTGCGCCTTCATGCGCGCTTTCACGGCCTTGCTCCGCTCGTTTTCCAGCGCTTGACGAGCCTTGGCGCGCAGCGCCTCCGCGCCCTGCTCGGGGGTCAGACCGTGGGCGGCCAGGAACTCGACATCGTCGATCGCCGGAAGCTGAACTTCCTTGACCTGCTTGATGGTTACGGTGAACTGCGCGGTCTTGCCCTTCAGCGCCTCGGCGCGGTAATCCGCCGGGAAAGCGACATCCACCGTGAAGGTCTCGCCCGCCGCATGGCCAACGATGCCGTTCTCGAGGTCGGGAAGGAACTGGCCGGCACCGATCTCGAACTCGACGTCTTCGCCCTTGCCACCGGCGAACGCCTCGCCGTCAAGCTTGCCTTCGAAATCGACCTTGACCGAGTCGCCATTGGCGACCGGACGGCTCACTTCGTTGAAGCTGCGGCGCGCCTTGCGCAGGTTGTCCACCAGCTTGTCGATGTCCGACTCGCTGATCTCCACAGCCGGCTTGTTCACTTGGAGGGTGTTGAGCTTGTCGAGGACGATTACCGGGTACACCTCGAAGCTGGCGACGTACTCGAAACCGTCGCCTTCGGCGCCAGTGATCTCGAACTGCGGATAACCCGCCGGCTGCACCTGAACCTTGTCCACGGCTTCGGGGTAGGTCTCGCGCACCAGGTCGTTAATCGCCTCATAGCGGGCGGAGTCCTTGTACTGCGCCTCAATCACCTTCATCGGCGCCTTGCCCGGACGGAAGCCTGGCAGCTTGGCGCGGCTGGCAATGGTCTTCAGACGCTTGGCAACAGCGGTATCGATACGCTCGGCCGGAATCTGCACGCGGAGGCGGCGGGCCAGGGCGCCGGTGGTTTCGAGGTGGACTTGCATGGGTTTGGGGGACTGTATCGTGAAATATCTGAAAGCCCAGACTCCAAATTGGAGCCAGTGCCTGCGCTGTGTTTCGGAACCTGCCAGCACCGCAGCCCTGGATGGGAACCGCGACGATCATTTGGCCGGCTGGTGCGAAAGGCGAGACTCGAACTCGCACGCCTTGCGGCGCTGGAACCTAAATCCAGTGCGTCTACCAATTCCGCCACATTCGCCCGAAACGGGTCGCGGAGTATACCAGCGTGCGCAGGCTCGTCTTGGAGGGAGACCAAGCCCACCCCGCACACGGTGGTCAATTTGACTCTTAAATGCGAATGGTTATTATTTAAATGCCATTAACATTCCGCCGGAGTCACGCCATGAGCACCCTCACTCTGCCTAGCCTTGCCCTCCCCGCCCTCGCTGCCCGCAGAGACCCCGCGAAGCCGCGACTGCGCAGCGAGGACCTGTTCCGCAACAACCACGAGCTGATCATCGAGCATCGCGGTGAGGAATACCGCCTGAAGCTGACCCGCAACGACAAGCTGATTCTCAACAAGTAAACCGCCGCCTGGGGCCGACAGCCGTCACGGGCGGGGACCGGGCCGCGCATAATCGGCAGCCCCGCCCCCCGCCCTACGGTTTGATGCGTCGTCTTCCGCACTCCCTGCTCTTGCTTGGTCTTGCCGTAATGCTGGGCGCCGTCTTCGTCCAGGCCCTCCTTGCCGGCCCGCTGCCGCTGAACTTCTCCGACCTGATCTCCATTGCCGGGCTCAGTTCGCAACCCTCACCCGACTACGCCACGACGGTCCTGCTGGAGATACGCCTGCCCAGGGCCTATAGCGCGCTGCTGATCGGGGCGGCACTGGCGGTTTCCGGCGCCGCGATGCAGGGCTTGTTCCGCAATCCCCTGGCCGATCCCGGACTGATCGGCGTCTCCGCCGGCGCGGCGCTGGCGGCGACCCTTTGGCTGGCCTTCCGCCCAGTGCTATTGCCGATGCTGGTCACCGCCTGGATGCTGCCCCTGATCGCTTTTGGAGGCGGCGCTCTGGCCGCGCTGCTGGCTCTGCGCCTCGGTCAGCGCGAAGGGCAGACCAGCGTCGCCAGCCTGCTGCTGGCTGGACTGTCGATCAATGCCATCGCCCTCGCGGGCATCGGGCTGCTGCAACAGCTCACCGACGACGCCACCTTGCGCGACATCACCCGTTGGATGCTGGGTAGCCTGGGCAAGGCCGGCTGGACCGAGATCGCTGCGGCCACGCCGCTGCTGCTGCTACCGGTTCTATTCCTTCCACGCGTCGGAGCAGCACTGGACGCGCTTCTGCTCGGCGAAGCAGAAGCCGGCCATCTCGGCGTCAACGTCGAGGCTCTGAAGCGCCAGGTGTTGTTGCTGGCGGTACTGGCGGTCGGCGCCAGCGTCGCGCTGGCCGGCATGATCGGCTTTGTCGGCCTACTGGCTCCGCACCTGGTGCGCCTGATGATCGGCCCCGGACACCGCCTGCTGCTGCCAGCTTCGGCCCTGCTGGGAGCCCTGCTGCTGCTGCTCGCGGATACCCTGGCCCGCACGGTGGCGGCACCGATCGAGCTACCGGTCGGCGCTCTCACTGCCCTGCTCGGAGGGCCGTTCTTCCTCTGGCTGCTGTCCCGGCTCGGCGGCCGGGTGGGCTTGCTCTGATGCTGTCCGGACAGGACCTGCACTGGCGGGCGGAGGGCCGCGACCTGTTGAACGGCGTATCCCTGACGGTCCGGCCCGGGGAACTGCACGCGGTACTTGGCGTCAACGGCGCCGGCAAATCGACGCTGCTGAAGCTGCTGGCGGGCGACCTCCGTCCCAGCCGGGGCGAGGTGGCGATGAACGGCCGGCCGCTTCGTAGCTGGCCATCGCGCCATCGGGCGCGACTGCGCGCGGTGCTGCCACAAGGCGAGAGCCTGCGCTTCGCGTTCACGGTCCGCGAAGTGGTGGCACTCGGCCGTTACTCGGCCTTGACTGGAAAACCGGAGCAGGAAGCGTCTCTCATCACCGCTGCGATGGCCGACGCCGACATCCTGCCCCTGGCGGAGCGCAGCTACCTCCAGCTATCCGGCGGAGAGCGCCAGCGCGCTCAACTGGCCCGAGTGCTGGCGCAACTGGCCCTGCTCCCGGACCAGGCGGCCAGCCAGCGCTACCTGCTGCTCGACGAACCCACGGCCGCCCTCGATCTCGCGCATCAGCACGCCTGCATGACCCTGCTCCGACGTCGGCTCGGCGAGAACTTGGGGGTGCTCGCGGTGTTGCATGACCTCAATCTCGCCAGCACCTATGCGGATACCATCAGCCTCCTCCATCAGGGGCGTCTGCTGGCCCAGGGCTCTCCGGCCGCCGTGCTGACACCGGAGCTGCTTGGCCAGGCCTATGGCGACAGCCTGCGATTCGAGCTCTTGGGCAATCGCCAGAGACCCCATTTCGAGATTTCGGCGGCCAGGCCAGATTGATCGCCGGCATAGGCAAACGCGGTCGCCGAAGATGACTCGAGCATCAGCCCTCGCCACCTGAGAGCGGCCGCTAGCCTTGCCGTCCCCTGCGGCCCATACTCCGGCCATTCAACCCACTGATTCCTGCCGAATTCCCCCTCACGCATGGCTGCGCGCAAGAAGACCAAGGCCATCCCCTCTGGCAGCACCGACTACTTCGGCCTGGAATGGCATCAGGGACTGCAGTTCAAACTGGCGGCTTTGTTCCTCTTGCTGTTCCTGCTGCTGGCCGGTGGGGCCCTGTGGAGTAGCCGCACCCTGGTGCAGCAGAATCTTCTGGTCGATAGCTATCGCTACGACGAGGCCTCCGGCCAGCAGCTCGCCAACGGCCTGCGGGCGGTGAGCGACGACGCCCAGACCCTGGCCGCCAGTCTGGCGCAATTGGCAGCCACGCCTGGCATCAGCGAAGAGGCCTTGCGCAATGCCGCTCCGCGTCTGCTACGCGGACGCCCGCATGCCGCGCTGATCGCCGATTTCGGCATCTGGCCCGAACCCAACCTTCTCTACCCCAACCGCGAGAGAGCCAGCCTTTTCTGGACCCGCGATGCAGGAAAGAACGAATTCCGCGGCGACTACAACGACGCGCGCAGCGTCCCGTACTACCGCGAGAAGTGGTACACCCCCGGCCGCTATGCCAGCGAGGAACGCGGCTACTGGACTGGCCTGCGTAGCGAAACCCTGAGCAAGCGGGCCGTGCTCACGGTGGGCATCCCGATCCGCGATCAGCGCGGCTTTCTTGGTGTCGCCACCGTCTCGCTCGCGCTGGACGCGCTCGCCCAGTATTTCTCCGGGCCGGCCAGCCTGAGCGCGGGCTACAGCCTGTTGCTCGACGAAAACAACCGCCTGCTCGCCGCCAGCGGTACGTCGGCGCCGCTGACACCGGGCACTCCGATGGCGGAGATCGCACAGCGACAAGCGGACTACTCCGCGCTGGCGCTCGCGCTTCACCGACTCGACGAACAGCGCCATAGCGAGATCAGCAAGGCCTCGCTCTACGACGCCACCCAGGTGTCCGCCTTGCGCGACGGCAGTCGGGACTTGTCCCGCCAGGAAGCCGAGGAGATTCTCGTCGGCATCTGGCGCGGACTGCTGCCGGGGGCGGACCAGCAGAAGGCACCTCAGCGCCTGGATCTTGCCCAGGCACCGCCCGAAGGCGAGCCAGCCTACGGCATCCTCTTCGAGCTCCCCGGCACTCATTGGAAGCTCCTACGGATCACCTCCACAGTGGAAGGTTTTGCCGGCGCCAATCATCTGTTCCAGACCTCGCTGCTGGTCAGTCTGGCACTCGTGGCCATGGCCCTGCTGGCGGTGCTGCTGGTGGTACGCCTGCTGCTGGTACTGCCACTGCAACGCATGACCCGGCAACTCGCCAACAGCGCCACACTGGATGAAGCGCTGAACCTGGTACTCGACGAATCTCCACGCAACGAGGTCGGCCTGCTGGCGCACTGGCAGAACGAGCGGGTACGGCAGCTACGGGAATCCATCGATAACGCCCGCAGCGCGCGCGTGCAGCTCAGCGCCGAGTCCAGCGAGCGCAAGAACATGCAGGAGCAGTTGCTGCGCGCGCACGAGCGCACCGCCCTGGCTCTGCAGGCGGTATCGGACGCCATCATCACCACCGACGAGCGCGGCGTGGTCGACGACATGAATCCGGTGGCCGAGCTGCTCACCGGCATGTCGCTGCGCGAGGCGCGCGGGCGTCGGCTGGAAGAGGTGTTGCGCCTGCAGTTGGCCGGTCAAGCGGAAACCTCGGAAAACCTGGCCGAACAGACCATGCGCCGCGGCACCCGGCTGGACCTGACCGAGGGTCTGCGCATGAAACCGCACAACGCCGCCGAACGCGATCTGGTGTTGCGATCGGCGCCGATCCGCGCCCGCGGCCGCCTGATGGGCGCAGTGCTGGTATTCCACGAGCGCCTGCGCCGCGAGCTCTCCGCCGGCGACACGCTCGGCGCCGGCCAGGAACTGCTCGATCCCTTAACCGGCCTGCGCACCCATGCCGCCTGCAAGCGCAGGGTCGCCAGCCTCATCGAACAGGCCACCCAGAACAACCTGGGCCACGCCCTGCTTTATTTGGATCTCGACCACCTGAAACGGATCAACGACCTGGGTGGAGTGCCGGCCGGAGACGACGTACTGATCCGGGTGGCGGAAACGCTGGCCAGTGCCGCGCCAGTCAGTCACGACGTCTACCGGCTGGCCGCCGACCAGTTCGCGGTGGTTCTGGAAGCGGTGGACGAATCCAGCGCACTGGCCGTGGCCGAACTGCTACGCGCCAGTCTGCTGAGCGCGCGCTTCTATTGGGAGTCGCAGCCGCTCGCCGTCACCACCAGCATCGGTGTCTGTTGCTTTAACCGCGAGCTCACTGCGCTGGAAGTCCTGCGCCGCGCCGACGACGCATGCGTCGCCGCCAAGCGTGCCGGCCGCAACCGCGTCATGAACTACAACGCCGCCATGGATCGCGACGTGCGCGCCGTGGACGACGACGCCTGGGTGCGCTGCATCCAACGCGGTCTGGACGAAGACCTGTTCCACCTGCGCACCCAGTGGATCGTCGCCAGCAGCGATTACGCGGCTGAGGGACATGTCTACGAGATGCTGCTGGCGCTCGAAGACGACGAGGGCTTCTGGGCCGGTCCGGCGGCATTCATGCCCACCGCCGAGCGGCACCAACTGACGCCGGCCATCGACCGCTGGGTGATCGCCCAGACCCTCCGTCATCTGCAGGAGCGGCCAGAGCTGGTCGAAAGCCTGGCCTTTGTCAGCATCAACCTGTCGGCGCTCAGCCTGGTCGATCACGAGTTCCTGGAATTTCTCGCGTTCAAGCTGGAACCATTGCCTCAGCTTGCCGGCAAGCTCTGCTTCGAGGTCCGCGAGCAGGGCCTGAGCGAGCATCCGCAGGCCTCGATGCTCACCTGCGAAGTGCTGCACCGCCTGGGCTGCAAGATCGCCGTCGATCACTACTTCGGTCGACACATGGCCGAGTTGGAACTGCTGCGCAAGCTGCCGGTGGACTTCGCCAAGATCGATGCCCAGACCTTCAAGAACCTCGGCAGCGACCCGGTCGAGCAGATCCTCGCCGAGTCGACCCTGCGCATGGTCCGGCAGTTGCGCCGCAGGGTGGTGGTTTACAACATCGACGACCTGAAGATGACCGAAACCTGGCGCAAGCTCGGCGCCGACTACTTCCAGGGCTATGCCTACGCGAAGCCTTCGCCGGTGATCTTCCTGCCGCCCAACTAAGCCGGTTTTTATATCGGTTCGAGGTGGATGAGCCGCAATTGCAGCAACTCGCTGCCGTTCCAGCGGTTGACGCCAAGCTGGTAGACCGCCTGCAACCAGGCACCCGGCGCGAGGGCTCGTTCTGCGCCGCCGAAATCCACCGCTTCCAGTTGCAGGGTGTCGCAGTCCAGCCGATAGCGCACATGCTGCTGCTCGCTGCCCATCAGTCGCAGCGTGGCGACCCGGAAGCTACCGAAGAACTGGGGCTCCGGAAAACCCGCCCCCCAGGGCCCGGCCTGCTCGAGAACCTGCGCGGTCGCCAGGCACAGTTCTGTGGTGGACAGGGCGCCATCGGTCTCGATCACCCGCTCCAGCTCCGCCGGGCTCAGCCGCTCGCGGCAGGCCTGATCGAAGGCGGCGGCGAATTCCGGATAGCGCGCCTCGCTCAAGCTCAGGCCGGCCGCCATGGCATGACCGCCGAAGCGCTCGATCAGCCCCGGATGCGCGGCATCGACCGCCGCCAGCACATCGCGGATGTGCAGACCGGGAATGCTGCGCGCCGAGCCTTTCAGCACGCCGGCTTCCTGGGCGCGGGCGAAGGCGATGGCGGGCCGGTGGCGGGACTCCTTCAGCCGCGCCGCCACCAGGCCGACCACGCCCTCGTGCCAGCTCTCGTCGAAGGCGCACAGGCCGACCGCGCCGTCGTCCTCGACCAGCAGCTGCGCTTCCTCGCTCATCTGGCTGGTGAGGGCGCGGCGCTCGCGATTGAGCCGGTCCAGCTCCTGTGCCAGGGGGCGCGCCGCCTCCAGGCTGTCCGCCAACAGGCATTCGATGCCGGCGCGCATATCGTCCAGGCGGCCGGCGGCATTCAGGCGCGGCCCCAACACGAAGCCAAGATCGGTAGCACTGAGCGCCGCCAGCGGCCGGCCCGCCGCTTCCAGCAGCGCCAGCAAGCCGGGCCGGCCACGGCCGCTGCGCAAGCGGCGTAAACCCTGCTCGACCAATACCCGGTTGTTGGCGTCCAGCCGCGCGACGTCGGCGACCGTGCCGAGCGCGACTAGATCCAGCCAGTTGGCCAGATTCGGTTCGCTGGCGAGCTGGCCGCGACGACGCAGTTCGGCGCGCAGCGCCATCAGCAGATAGAACATCACCCCGACGCCGGCCAGCGCCTTACTGGCAAAGCCGCAGCCCGGCTGGTTGGGATTGACGATGGCATCCGCCGCCGGCAGCTCAGCGCCGGGCAAGTGGTGGTCGGTGACGATCACCCCCAGGCCCAGTGCCTTGGCGTGGGCGACGCCGGACAGGCTGGCGATGCCGTTGTCGACGGTCACCAGCAGCTGCGCACCCCGCTCGACGGCAAGATCCACCAGCGCTGGCGACAGGCCATAGCCCATGCGGAAGCGATCCGGCACCACGTAATCGACGCGGCTTGCACCCAGGGCGCGCAGGCCCAACACCGCCAGCGCGGTGCCGGTGGCACCGTCGGCGTCGTAGTCACCAGCGATCACGACCTGCCGCTGTTCGGCAATGGCGTCGGCCAGCAGCGCGGCCGCCCGTTCCAGGCCAAGCAGGCCGTCCGGCGGCAGCAGGTTCTTCAGCTCCAGCGTCAGCTCGGCGGCAGCGACACCGCGCGCGGCATAGACCCGGCGCAGCACCGGATGCAGCTCCGCCGGCAACAGCTCCGGCTGGCCGGCCGCGCGTGCCTGGATACGCGGCGCGGTGTTCATCGTGAGCCGTTCAGCGCAGCTGCGAAACGATGGCCTGCTCGACCGCGCCGCGCTCCGCCGCCACCTGCACCAGGCCCTTGAGGCCAGCCTGGATGACGATGTCCGGATCCTTGAGACCATTGCCGGTCAGCGTGCAGACCACGGTGGCGCCCTGGACGATCTTGCCGCTCTTGATGTCGCGCAGCGCGCCGCACAGCGAGGTGGCCGAGGCCGGCTCGCACCAGACGCCTTCCTGCTCGGCGAGCAGGCGCTGGGTGGCGAGGATCTCGGCGTCGGTGCACTCGTCGAACCAGCCGCCGGACTCCTTCTGCGCTGCCCAGGCGTGATCCCAGGACTGCGGATCGCCAATGCGAATGGCGGTGGCGACGGTCTCCGGATTGGCGACGCGGCCGCCGCGCAGGAAGGGCGCGGCGCCGGCGGCCTGGTAGCCGGCCATCTTCGGCAGATTGTTGCTGAAGGCCTCCAGCGAATAGCCGCCCATGCTGGCGGTGGCGCGCTGGCCGGTCGCCTCCTTGTAGCCCATCCAGTAGGCGCTGATGTTGCCGGCGTTGCCCACCGGCAGGCAGTGGTAGTCGGGAGCGCGGCCCAAGGCCTCGATGATCTCGAAGGCGGCGGTCTTCTGGCCCTGCAGGCGGTAGGGATTGATGCTGTTGACGATCGCCACCGGCGTGGTCTGCGCGACCTCCTTCACCAGCCGCATACCGTCGTCGAAATTGCCCTGGATCTGCACCACCACCGCCCCGTGCACCACCGCCTGGGCGAGCTTGCCGAGCGCGATCTTGCCGTCCGGAATCAGCACGAAGGCGGTGATGCCGGCGCGCGCCGCGTAGGCGGCGGCAGCGGCACTGGTGTTGCCGGTGGAGGCGCAGATGATCGCCTTGCTGCCCTCGTGCACCGCCTGCGTGACGGCGGCGGTCATGCCGCGGTCCTTGAACGAGCCGGTGGGGTTGAGGCCCTCGAACTTGACCAGGATGCGCCCCTCGAAGCCGGCCCGCTTGGGGATGTTCACCAGCTCGATCAGCGGGGTATTGCCCTCGTTGAGAGTCACCGCCCTCACTTCGGGAGCGAAGGGCAGACGCGAGCGGTAGCGATTGACGAGACCGGTGTAATGCATGGGATCAGACCTGTGCGGGTGCGGCGAGGTTAGAGGTTTGGGCGAGCAAGGCGTCGAGGTGCGTGCGCACCCGCGGCCATTCCTCGCGGAGGATGCTGAACCACACCGAGTGCCGGATCGAGCCGTCGGGCATCAGCATGTGATTGCGGAAAGTACCTTCTTCGGTGGCACCGATGCGGGCCAGAGCGGCCCGCGAGGCGGCGTTGCGGGAGTCGGTCTTGAACTCGATGCGATTGAGATCGAGCCGTTCGAACCCATGCGCCAGCAGCAGGCGCTTGCACTCGGTATTGACCGGCGTGCGGCACGCCGAGGCCTGGAGCCAGGTCCAGCCGATCTCGGCGCGACGGTGTACTGACTCGAAGGCGGCGAAGCGGGTGGCGCCGACGATGCGCTCATCGGCCCGATGGCGGATGACGAACGGCAGCGCACGACCGGCGGCCAGATCGGTGAGACCGCTCTCGATGTAGTCGCGCATGCCCACCTCTCCAGCGACCGCGCTGGGAAACCAGCGGAAGGTCGCAGGATCGCTGCCGGCTTCGCAAAGCGCGGCGTGGTGCCCCGGCAACAGCGGCTCCAGCCGCACATGGCGGCCTTCCAGAGTCACTGGTGTGAGCATTAGTCCTTGAAGTGTTCGACGCGAATCCGGGCCGCGCCTTCGCGCACGAAGGGCAAGGCCTCGATCGCCGCTAGCGCGTCGTTGAAGCGCTGCTCGGCGACGCGGTCGGTGATCAGCGCCACCGTGGCGTCTTCGTCGCCGCGCGGCTCCTTCTGCAGGATCGCCTCGATGCTGATGTCGTGCTCGGCGAGGATGCCGGTGAGCCCCTTGAGCACGCCGGGCTCGTCGGCCACCCGCAGGCGCAGGTAGTAGCAGGACTCGATGGCACTGATCGGCAGTAGGTTCAGCACCTGCACCGCCCCCGGCTGGAAGGCCAGCGCCGGCACATGGCGGTGCGCCTCCGCGCCCAGGCCGCGCGCGACATCCACCAGATCGGCCACCACCGCGCTGGCGGTGGCGTCGCCACCGGCGCCACGTCCGTAGAAACCCACCTGGCCGACGGCATTGCCCTGTACCAGCACCGAGTTCAGCACGCCATCGACCTTCGCCAGCAACTGGTCGTCGGGGATCAGCGTCGGATGCACGCGCAGTTCGACGCCGGCGGCACTGCGCTTGGCGATACCCAGCAGCTTGATGCGATAGCCCAGCGTCTGGGCGATCTGGATGTCCTGCGCAGTGACCTTGGTGATGCCCTCGCAAGCCACTGCCGGGAACGACAGCGGCATGCCGAAGGCGATGCTGGCCAGGATGCTGAGTTTGTGAGCGGCATCCACGCCTTCGACGTCGAAGGTCGGGTCGGCTTCCGCATACCCCAGCTTCTGGGCGTCGGCGAGCGCATCGGCAAAACTCTGACCCTTCACCGTCATCTGCGTGAGGATGTAGTTGCAGGTGCCGTTGATGATGCCGGCGAGGCCATCGATGCGGTTGCCGGCCAGGCCCTCGCGGATTGCCTTGATGATCGGAATGCCGCCGGCGACGCTGGCCTCGAAGGCCACCGGCACACCCGCCTGGGCGGCGGCGGCGAAGATGGCATTGCCGTTCTCGGCCAGCAGCGCCTTGTTGGCGGTAACCACCGGCTTGCCACGTGCCAGCGCCGCCAGGATCGCCTCCTTGGCAATGGTCTGGCCGCCGATCACCTCCACCAGCACATCGATGTCGGCTTCGCGCGCCAGGCTCAGCGCATCGGCGATAAGCGTGATGCCGGCGAGATCGACTTCGCGGCTGCGATCCAGATCGCGGGCACTGGCGTGGGTGATCACCACCGGGCGACCCACCCGGCGGGCGATCTCCTCGGCGTTCTTCTGCAGGACGCGGACCACGCCCTGGCCGACGGTGCCCAGACCGATCAGACCGACTTTGACGGCTTGCTGACTCATGAACTTACTCTCGCTTGCGGAGTGGAGGATGCCTGTGAAGGCATCCCCGCCGACCTCAGGCTTCCCGAAGGAATTTCTTGATGCTGCGGATGGCCTGCCGGGTCCGGTGCTCGTTCTCGATCAGGGCAAAGCGCACATGGGTGTCACCCTCGTGGCCAAAGCCGATGCCCGGGCTGACCGCGACATGGGCCTTCTCCAGCAGCAGCTTGGAGAACTCCAGCGAACCCAGCGCCCTGTACTTCTCCGGAATCTCGGCCCAGACGAACATCGTCGCCTTCGGCTTCTCGACCTTCCAGCCGGCCGCATTCAGGCCCTCGCAGAGCACGTCGCGACGAACACGGTACATCTCGCAGATCTCGGCGACGCAGTCCTGCGGGCCTTCCAGCGCGGCAATTGCAGCGACCTGGATCGGCGTGAACATGCCGTAGTCGAGGTAGCTCTTGATGCGCGCCAGGGCCGCCACCAGGGTCGGGTTGCCGACCATGAAGCCGACGCGCCAGCCCGGCATGTTGTAGCTCTTCGAGAGCGTGAAGAACTCCACCGCAACGTCCTTGGCACCCGCCACCTGCATCACGCTCGGCGCCTTGTAGCCGTCGAAGACGATGTCGGCATAGGCGAGATCGTGGATCAGCCACATCTCGTGTTCCTTGCAGATCGCCACCGCCTTCTCGAAGAAATCCAGCTCCACGCACTGCGTGGTCGGATTGCCCGGGAAGTTGAGAATCAGCATCTTCGGCTTCGGCCAGCTTTCCTTGATGGCCTTTTCCAGCTCGGTGAAGAAGTCCACATCGGGGGTCATCTTCACATGGCGCACGTCGGCACCGGCGAGCACCACGCCGTAGGGGTGGATCGGGTAGGCCGGATTCGGGCAGAGCACGACATCGCCCGGGGCGAGCGTCGCGAAGGCCAGATGCGCCAGGCCTTCCTTGGAGCCGATGGTGGCAATCACCTCGGTCTCGGGATTCAGCTCGACGTCGAAACGGGTCTTGTACCACTTGGCCATCGCCCGACGCAGGCGCGGGATGCCCTTGCTGACGCTGTAGCGGTGGGTATGGGTGCCGTCCTCGTCGTGGACTTCCGGCTTGACGTAGTCGCTCTCGGTGCCACGCACCGAGGCTTCCACCAGCTTGTCGACGATGTGCTTCGGCGTCGGCTGGTCGGGGTTGCCCATGCTGAAATCGATGACATCGTCCCCGCGAGCTCGGGCCGCCTTCTTCATATCACCGACGATGTTGAAGACGTAGGGCGGCAAGCGCTGGATGCGCGGGAAATTGGTGTTCATCGTGAACGCAACAGGGGTCTGTCCTCGTGTAGGTGGGCTGCAATGCTGCCTGGGCGGCAACCGCCGCGGACGCGGCGGCGCGCAATTAGACTCCCAGTCGGTACGCGCTGCAACAAAAACTCGGACTTGAGTTGGCCGTCAGCGCGCCGGAAGGAAGCGCAAGGGCTCCACCGGCTTGCCATGCTCGCGGATCTCGAAATGCAGCGCCGGCTTCTGTTCCGGACCCACACCCAGCTCGGCAATGGTCTGGCCCGCACGTACCTCGTCGCCTTCCTTCACCAGGCGCCGCTGGTTGTAGCCATAGGCCGAGAGATAGGTATCGTCGTGCTTGACGATCACCAGCTCGCCATAGCCCTTGAGCGCGCTGCCGCTGTAGACCACCTTGCCGGCGGCAGCCGCGGTTACCGGCTGTCCGATGTCGCCGCCGATATCGATGCCCTTGGCGCCGGCTGCCAGGTTGTAGCCACGCAGCACCGGGCCCGTGGTCGGCCAGGCCCACCGGAACGGGCTGTTCGCCGGCGCAGGCAGCACGCTGGGCGTTGGAACGGCTGCCACCGCACTCGGCGCGCCAACCGGAGCAGGCATTGGCACCGGAGCTGGAACCGGCACCGGAGCCGGCCCCGTCGGTTTAGGCGGCGGCGGCAAGGCGCCGGTTTGCAAGGGCCGCGTTTCGACCACCTCGCTGCCCGACGAAGCCAGCGGCGCGCTGAGCCGCAGACCCTGGCCGACACGGATCAGGTAATCCGGGCCGGCGATGCCGTTCCAGGCTGCCAGATCCTTCCAGTCGATCTGGTTCTTGAAGCCGATGGCGTAGAGCGTGTCACCCGGCTGCACCAGGTAGTCACCCGGAAGCCCCGAAGTACCGGCAACCACCTGTCCTCGCGCGCTATTGGCGGCTGAGGGCGGATAGACGCGGGGCTCCTCCTGCCAGCCGTAGCCGCAGGCGGCCAGCAGTGCCGAAGGCAGCAGAGCCAGGACGAGACGCGAGGTGGACATGGCGGGCATCTCCAGGTTCAAGGGCGTGGGCGGAGCAGGAACCACAGGCCGAACAGCGCCGTCAGCGCCACTGCGGCATAGCCGAAGAGATGGCTGTACTCGGCCACCAGGCGGATGGTCGGTTCGCCCAGGTAATAACCCAGCATCACCAGCACTCCGCACCAGAGCGTCGCGCCCAGCGTGGTCAGCAGCGCGAAAGGCAGCAGGGCCATGCCGAAGACGCCGGCCGGCAGCGAGATCAGGTGCCGGATCACCGGAATGAAACGGCCGACGAAGGTGGCCAGCCGGGCGTTCTTCAGGAACAGGGCCTCGGCCTCGTGGTACTTGGCCTCGTTGATCAGAAACCACTTGCCGTAGCGCAGCAGGAAGGCGCGGCCGACGTAGCGCCCCAGCAGGTAGTTGGCGGAGGCTCCCAGCAGGGATCCGAGGCCGCCGGCCAGCACCGCGAACCAGGGATTGAGATCGCCCTGCGCGGCGCGGAAACCGGCCGGAATCATCACCAGCTCGGAGGGCACCGGAAACAAGCTGGATTCCAGCGCCATCAGGAAGAAGATCTCGGTGTAGCCCAGATGCTGGACCACGGACTGCACCCACTCGGCGAAACCAGCCATCACTGCTTACCGGGCAATAGGGGAACGAAACTGACGGTGGCGACGTCCTGCACCTGGGTCTTGCCGGCGGCATCGCGGCTGATCAGCTTGAGCAACTGCCGCCCGGAAGGCCCCACCGGCACCACCAGACGTCCACCCGGCGCCAACTGCTCGACCAGGGTCGGCGACAGCGCCTCGGCGCCGGCGGTGACCAGGATGCCGTCGTAGGGCGCGAAGCTGGCCCAACCATCGGTGCCATCGGCGTAGCCGAAATGCACGTTCTTGATGCCCATCGCCGCCAGCCGCCGGCGCGCGGTCTCGCTCAGGGCCTTGATGCGCTCGACGGTGAATACGGTGTCGCAGAGGCCAGCCAGCACGGCGGTCTGGTAGCCGGAACCGGTGCCGATCTCCAGCACCCGGCCGAACTTGCCGCTGGGCTTGCCGGCCAGCAGGGCCTCGGTCATCACCGCCACCACCCGCGCCTGCGAGAGCGTCTGCGCATGGCCGATGGGCAGGGTCAGGTCCGCCTTGTAGGCTTGCGCCTGGAAGGCGGGTTCGACGAATTCGTGGCGCGGCACCTTGCCGACGGCGGCAAGCACCCGCTCGTCCTTGACGCCGAGCCCGCGCAGTTCTTCGACCAGCTTGGCGCGGCTGCCGGGCGAGGTCAGCCCGCGGCCCTGGGCATGGGTGTGGCTCTCGCGCATCAGAACTTGCCCCGGCGCATCAGGCGGCGAGCCAGCCGCGCAGGCTGTCCAGTGCGCTGTGCTTGGTGAGATCCACCAGCAGCGGGGTGATTGAAACCCTGCGGTTGTTGACGGCATGGAAATCCGTGCCCGGACCGCAGTCTTCCTCGGGCCCGGCGGCGCCGACCCACCAGATGGTCTTGCCACGCGGATCGGCACTCTTCACCGCCGACTCGGCCGTATAGCGATGCCCCAGACGCGTCACTTCGATGCCTTGAAGCTCTTCGTAGGGAATATCCGGCACGTTGACGTTGAGGATGGTGTCGCGCGGCAGCGGCACCCGCTGCAGGCGCTCGATCAGCTCCACGGTCACTCGCGCAGCGGTGGCGTAGTGGCGCGGCGTGTGGGCCACGCAGGAGACCGCGATCGCCGCCGCCGCCAGCCGGCGACCTTCCATGGCGGCGGCGACGGTGCCCGAGTACAGGGTGTCGTCGCCGAGGTTGGCGCCGGCATTGATGCCCGACACCACCATGTCGGGCACCTCGTCCAACAGGCCGGTGAGCGCCAGATGCACGCAGTCGGTGGGGGTACCGTCCACGCACCAGCCGGGAATCTCGCCGTGATCGTGCCGCTGCGGCCGTAGCGGATGCAGGATGGTCAGCGAATTGGACGCACCGCTGCGGTTGCGATCCGGCGCCACGACCTGAACCGCGTGGCGTTCGGCCAGGCTGGCAGCCAGCACGCGCAGCCCGGGAGCGGTGCAGCCATCGTCATTGGAAACAAGAATTTTCATCGGCCCGCCGCGGCGTTCGACCGCGGGCGTTCACTGGAATCTGAGGGAAGGCGGTATTGTATCGTCACCCCTTGCAGCGAGCGCCGCCGATGACGCCCGACGATGACAGCTCCATCGATCTGCTGGCGGCCCTGCCCGGCCTGGTACGCCGTCCCGCCTCCGACCGATTGCCACCCGCGCTCAAGCCACTGCCGCCGCCGCACCCCCGCCAGCAGGAGCTGGATGACCGCGCCGTACTGGTCGAGTTGCTGCAGGATCCTCAGCACCCGGAGGACTTCGAAAGCGGCGACACCCTGGTCTACCGCGCACCCGGCATCCAAGACGGCGTCTGGCGCAAGCTGCGGCGCGGGCAGTACCGCATCCAGTCGGAACTCGACCTGCACGGCCTCAACCGCGACGGCGCCCGCAGCGAGGTGGCGCTGTTCCTGGCGCACTGCCAGTCACATTCCTACCGTTGCGTCCGGATCATCCACGGCAAGGGCAATGGCTCACCCAACAGCGGGCCGGTGATCAAGCGCTACCTCGACGGCTGGCTGCGCAAGCGCCGCGACGTGCTGGCGTTTTGCTCGGCACGCGCCTGCGATGGCGGCACCGGCGCGGTGTACGTGCTGCTGCGCGCCAGCGGCGCCGCCTAGCGCCCAAGCGCCACAAGCATCCACACCCTGCCGCCTTGACTTGGCGCGCCCGCAAGCTGCACAGTTGTTCAGCTTACAAACTTGTAAGTTGAATGCAGAACGCCTCCGCCGACCTCGCTGTCTGCGGAGCACACCATCAGCACCAGAAGGCTGCCGCCAAGACGGTGGCCTCGACCATTCGGAGGAGTGGTTATGTCGCAGTCTCGTCTACGCCCGGCGCAGGTCGCCGGCGCACTTGCCGTGGCCCTCGCCGCGTTCGCCTTGTCCGCCTGCGGCGAAAGCAGCAAGCCCGCCGGCAGTGGCAATCCAGGCGGCGGTGATCCGGTGATCCCCGCCCCGCCGGCGCCGGTGGACAACAGTCCGCCACCGCCGGCCGCGAGCCTGGACAGCAGCGTGCTGCAAGACCTGCTGAGCTTCGACCGCTGCGATTTCCTCAATCGCGAATACTGCATGTTCCCCTGGCCGAACAACTGGTTCACCACGGCGGACAGCAGCACCGACACCGGCCTGCGGATCAACCTCAACCCGCTGTCGATGCCCAGCAATGTGCTGGCCAAGCCGCTGGACCCCAGCGACTGGAATCGCAACGACGGCTTCTCGCCGGGCCAGGCCATCCTGGTTCGAATTCCCGGCCTGGATCTCGGCAAGACCGGCGCGGTGCCGCTGACCGACATCGCCAAGAGCTATGCGCATGACGCGCCGATTGAGGTGATCGACGCCGACACCGGCGAGCGCCAGCTGATCTGGGCGGAGATGGACGCCAACATCACCAAGTTCGAGGGCTGCGACACGCTGGGCATCGTCGCCACCCTGGGCAGTCTGCTGGGTGAAGTCGGCTTGCCGGGCATCGACAGCGTCGAAACCTTGGCCAACACCCTGCGCGGTTACTGCGGGCAGCTGCCGCCGATCAGCAATCCGCTGGTAGACCCGGGCCCGGCCCTGATCGTGCGGCCGGCCAAGAACTTCACGCCCGGCCACCGCTACATCGTGGTGCTGCGCAACCTCAAGGACACCGACGGCGCCGCCATCGAGGCGCCCGCGGCGTTCCGCATCTACCGCGACAACCACAGCAGCAGCCTGCCGATGGTCGAAGGCCGGCGCGCGCACTTCGAGGACTTGTTCACCAGCTTGGGCAAGGCCGGCATCCCGCGCAGCGAGCTGTTCCTCACCTGGGATTTCACGGTTGCCAGCGAGCGCAACCTCACCGAGCGCGTGCTGCACATCCGCGACGATGCACTGGCGGCACTGGGTGACGACACCCCGGCCGATGGCATCGTGCAGGGGGAGGCGCCGACCATCTCCGACATCACGGTCAGCGACCGTGTCGGCGACGAGAACATCGCCCGCGAGGTACGCGGCGTCATCACCGTGCCGAGCTATCTGAACATCCCCAACGGCCCCGCCGGTTCGCGCTTCTACTACGCGCCGGGCAATGGCAGCCTCTACGGCGACGGCCTGCCCGACCGCAACCCGATCAAGGGCACGCAGACCTTCGACTTTCTGTGCCGCATCCCGCGCCGGGCCTTCGATGGCGTGCAGGATCCGGCGACCGCGACCAAGGGCGTCCCACAGCGGCCGGCGCTCTACGGCCACGGCCTGCTGGGTTCGCAGAGCGAGGGCAGCGGCCAGGTCGGCGCGATCATCCAGGAAGTCGGCATGGTCTATTGCGCGACCGACTGGATCGGCATGGCCAGCCACGACTTCGACCCCACCCAGCCCATCGACACCGTCTACTACGACCCGCCGTTGGGCGATGTGCTGAACGTGCTGACGCTGCTGATCGACATGAGCAACTTCACCACGCTCACCGACCGCGTGCAGCAGAGTCTGGTGAACTTCAGCTATCTGGGCCGGGCGGTGCTGCACCCGGATGGCTTCTGCAAACTCGACGCCTTCAAGGTCGGCGATCAATGCCTGCTCGACCGCAGCGAGCTCTACTACGACGGCAATTCCCAGGGCGGCATCATCGGCGGCGCCTTGCTGGCGGTGAGCCCGGATATCAAGGCCGGCGTGCTGGGTGTGCCGGGCATGAACTACTCGACCCTGCTGTCGCGCAGCGTCGACTTCGACCTCTACGCCACCTTCTTCTACGCCAGCTACCAGGCCAGTCTGGACCAGCAGTTCGTGCTGTCGCTGATCCAGATGCTCTGGGACCGCGCCGAGAACAACGGCTATGCCTGGAGTCTGGCCGCCGGCAAGAACCTGCCCGGCGCCACGCCGAAGCGGGCGCTGCTGCATCCGGCCTTCGGAGATCACCAGGTGACCATGACCACCGCGGAAGTGATGGCCCGCACCATCGGCGCGGGGGTGCACTGCCCGGCGGTGGCGCGCGGCAGCAGTCCGCAGCGTGGACGCGGGGTCTATGACCTGGTGAACGCCGCCATCGGTCTGGACCCGCTGGACCTCAATCGCCGTCACCCGGACGATGAGCCCTATTACGCGATCCCCTGCCTGACCAACCCGCATGTCGGCAATGCCCTGGTGGTCTGGGACTCCGGCCCCACCCTGCGCGCCGATGGCACCCCGCGCAACGACGCCGACGACAGCGGCGAGAAGCTCTCCGGCGTCGCCCCACCGCCAGTCACCAACACGCCACCAAGACCGGAGCTCGGCTACGGCGCCGACCCGCACGAATACCCGCGCTCCACCGCCGCCAGCCGCCAGCAGAAGGACGCTTTCTTCCGCCCCAATGGCGCGGTGGTGGACACCTGCGGCGGCAAGCCCTGCGCCACCCGCAAGTTCGAGCCATGAGGCGCCGGAAGACTGCGCTGGCCGTCGTGGCCGGCCTGTGGCTGGCCGCCTGCGGGAATTCATCTCGCCCCGAGCCGGGCTCGGCTGGCGGAGGCGTCGGCGATTCCGCCCTACCGGAGCTGGAAGTGTTGGCAGGTCCGCCGATCCGCGAAGGCGAATCCGGCGCGGCGACCCTGCGCTTCGAACTACGGCTGAGCCGAACCACCGACCAGCCGGTGCAGGTCCGCTATCAAACCCGCGACGGCGTGGCCCGGTCCGGCGAGGACTATCAGGAAACCGCCGGCAGCCTGAGCATTGCAGCCGGAGAACGTCGCGCCTACGTCGTCGTGCCGCTGATCGACGATGCACAGCCCGAACATGACGAGCGATTCGATCTACTGGTCAGCGAGGCCTCCGGCAGCAATCTGCACGGTGCCAGCGCCCAGGGCCTGATCGTCGATGACGACCTGGCTACCGATTGTCTGGATCCGGCGCCCGGACTGTTCTGCGCCGGCGCCGCCGAAGGCGCACTGCGGGTGCCGGTGGGCGTGCCCCTGGGCGGCTATCTGCGGCCGCCGCTGGGTGGCGAGTACGCGCCGCAGCTGGAGGAGCTGGCGGGCGGCAATCCGCTGCCCTTCTTCCAGGCCCTGCTTGGTTTCATCCCGGCGATCAGCGAGGGTGGCGGCCTCAATGTCGTGCCGCCCAACGAGCTGCGCCGTTCGCCTTACTCGACCATCTCGCCGTCTTCGCGCGGCTATTACGACTCACTGATGACCAAGGCCATCGCGCTCAGCCGCGACGGCAAGACCCTGGTGCTGGTGAAGACCGACACCGTCGGCATGCTCGACGAACTGGTGGTGGGCGTCGCCACCGAGGTGAAGGCGCGCACCGGCATTGATCTCGGCGACGGCCTGATCATGTCCGCCACCCATACCCACGATGGTCCCGGCGCGATTGGCAATCTGTCGATCAAGTACTTCTGGGCGGCGCTCGATGTCTATCACCCCGATCTATTCGAGCAGATGGTGCACAGCGTCAGCGATGTCGTGGTGCAGGCGCTCGCCAACCGGGTGCCGGCGCGCTTCGGCTTCACCGAAGGTCTGGAACAGGGCCGCGGCGAGGACCGCTACCTGAATTCCTTCCGCCGGTCCCGGGAGCCCTACAGCGAGGAGCGAATCGCCGAACAGACGCTGCTGCGCCGGCGCATCGGCGTGTTCCGCATCGACGAGGTCGATGCCCAGGGAGCGCCGGTGCGCCCGCTGGCGGTGATGGTCAACTACGCCGCCCACGGCATCATGTTCGACATCGAGAACCTGTACTTCTCCGGCGACTGCCTGGCCGGCCTGGAGCGCAGTGTGCAGGCGCGCTTTGAGACGCCGGTGGTGACCATGCTGGTCCAAGGAGCGACCGGCGATGTCAGCCCGCGCGCCGACGGCGGCCCCACCCGGCAGCGCATCGAACGCTTCGGCGAGCTGATCGCGCCGCAAGTCCTCGACCTCTGGCGCAAGATCGACAACTACAACCGCGCGCCGGAACTCCGGCTGCTCAGCCAGCGCGTCATCCTCAGCCTGGACAAGCTCGGCTACGCGCGCGACGAATACCCCTACCCATTCGGCGCGGTGCAGTGCAACGCCCTGGCGCCGCTGCCACTGTGCCTGCCGGCCACGCCCTCCGGGCCGGAGGACCTGCTCGACAACGGCGTCGCCGAGAACGACGCCTTCGTGCCCCAGGACACCCGCCTGGGCGTGGCCCAGATCGGCGACGCGGTGCTGATCCTGCAACCGGGCGAGCCGCTCACCGAACAGGGCCTGCGGCTGCTGGAAGCCAGTCCGTTCCCACGCGAGCACAGCTTCATCTGGGGCTACTCGCAGGACCACGTCGGCTACATCCTCCCTGACCTGAAGGCCGATTGGGACCTGGGCGGCACCGAGGGCACCACCACCTTCTGGGGCTGGAAGCAGGGTGGCCTGATCCTGGACCGCACCGTGGCTCTGCTAAATGCGCTCAAGAACCACAGCGAGCCGCCGCCGGACGAGTTCCAGGTCAACTACTTCTCGCTCCTGCCGTCCCTGCCACCGCCGGCCTTGCCTTCGTTGGCTCCGGGCAGCGTGCTGGTTCAGCCGGCGAGCATTACGCGCTTTGGCAGCAACCATCTGCGCTTTGAGGGTGGTGATCCGGTGATCGACCTGCCGGTGGTGACCCTGGAAGAAAAGGTCGGCGAGAACTGGCAACCGATGCGACGCGGCGACGGCCGCGTCTTGCAGCCCTACTACGAGTTCTGGCTGGAGTACCTGATGACCAATGGCCAGCACGGCTGGAACGTCCGCTTCGAGCCGGCCAAGGATTTTCCGGTCGGCGAGTACCGCTTCCACGTGCGCGGCCTGGCCCAGCGGCTACCGGTACAGGCGCTCTACGAGTTCAGCACCGAGCCGTTCACCGTTTCTGAAGCCGACAATTTGCTGGTGGAAGATCTGCGGCGCGAAGGCGACTGGCTGAGCGCCACGCTGGCCTACACCCCGGTGCCCAGCAACTATCGGAACATCGAGCCGGAAGGCGACGCCGATCAGCCGGCGCCAGTGCGCCAGGGCCGGGTGCGCTTCCAGTCCGGCTCGCGGGTGGCGGTGGCAAGTCAGCCGGAGATCGAGGAACGCGAAGGCCGGGTCTACGCCCGCTATCGGGTGCGTCTGCCCGCCGCCGGAGCCGACAGCGCCAGCGGCGAGGACCGCTGGGGCAATCGCACGCCGGAGGCCAGCGAATAGGCCAGCTTCGGCCTAGACTTTCGCCAGCAACACCACCGCGTGGGCGGCGATGCCCTCGCAGCGGCCGATGTGGCCCATGGTCTCGTTGGTGGTGGCCTTGACGTTGACGGCATCCAGCCCCAGGCCCATCACCGCGCCCAGGGCCTCGCGCATCGCCGGCACATGCTTGGCAACGCGCGGCACCTCGGCGATCAGGGTCAGATCGGCGTTCGCCGGTGCGTAGCCGGCGGCACGTACGCGCTCCATCACCACCGCCAGCAGTTTCCGGCTGTCGATGCCCTTGAACTGCGGATCGTTGTCGGGAAACAGCTTGCCGATGTCGCCGCCGGCGATGGCGCCCAGTAGGGCATCGCAGAGCGCATGGATCAGCACATCGCCATCCGAGTGGGCGATGATCCGCCAGTCGCAGGCGATGAATACGCCGCCCAGGCTGACGCCTTCCCCCGCTTCGATGCGATGGGCATCGAAACCGTGACCGATGCGGAAAGGCAGGCTGCTCATGGGTGGCGCTCGCGCCGCGACAGCCAGAACTCGGCCAGCGGCAGGTCTTCGGGATAGGTCACTTTCAGATTGCTCTCGTGGCCGCGGACCAGCCGTGGCTTGTAGCCGGCACGTTCCATCGCACTGGCCTCGTCGGTCACTTCCAGATCGCGCGCGCGGCACTCCTGCAAGGCCGCGCTCAGCAGCCTGAGCGGGAACAGCTGCGGCGTCTGTGCCCGCCAGTAGAAGGCGCGATCAACGGTTTCCATCACCTTGTTGGCCTTGGCGCGTTTGAGCGTGTCAGTGCAGGGTAGCGCCAGCAGGCCGCCGTGCGGCTCGCCACATTCCTCGCGCAGACGATCCAGCGCAGAGGCCTCAAGACAGGGCCGAGCGGCATCGTGCACCAGGACGCGGACGTCCTCGAAGGCGGCGGCCCGACTGGCAACGGTGGCGAGGCCAGCCAGCACCGAGTCGGCACGCGCGGCACCGCCAACGGTGGCCACGATCTTGGGATGCCCGGCGAGCGCCAGGCCAGCGAACTCGCTGTCACTCTTGGCCAGCACCACCACGACGCCATCGATCCAACCGGCGTCCAGCAGCGGTTGCAGGCTCCATTCGATCAGACTGCGTCCGCGCAGCGGCAGATACTGCTTGGGCCGGTTGAGGCCCATGCGCGTACCACCGCCCGCTGCCGGCACCACCGCCCAGTAGCGACAGGCGGGACGCGAGGAAGTGGAACCGCTCACGGTTTGGGCGTCATCAGGTAGAAAGTCTCACCGGGCTGGATCATGCCGAGATCGGCGCGGGCACGGGCTTCGACAGCCGCCACGCCCGCCTTGAGATCATCGACCTCGGCCTGCAAGGCGGCGTTGCGGGCGCGCAGCCGCTCGACCTCGACGCGCTGCGCCTCCACCTGCGTCGACAGCCGGCGCTTGTCGGCGTAGCCGCCATCGCCGAGCCAGAGCCGGTACTGCAACACCAGCACCAGAGCCAGCAACAACCAGGTCATCAGGCGACGTGGCATTGCGGGCTCCAGGAGCGCGGTCTGGTCTTAGCCGATCTTGACCGGGAACGCGCCGGCGCCGGGATAGCGGGCCTGCTTGCCGAGGATCTTCTCGATGCGCAGGAGCTGGTTGTACTTGGCCATGCGGTCGCTACGGCACAGCGAGCCGGTCTTGATCTGGGTAGCGTTGGTACCCACCGCGATGTCGGCGATGGTGGCGTCCTCGGTCTCGCCGGAACGGTGGCTGACCACCGAGGAATAGCCCGCGTCGGTCGCCATCTGGATCGCCTGCAGGGTCTCGGTGAGGGTGCCGATCTGGTTGGGCTTGATCAGGATGGAATTGGCGATGCCCTTGGCGATGCCTTCCTTGAGGATCTTGGTGTTGGTGACGAACAGGTCGTCGCCGACCAACTGCACCTTCTTGCCGAGCTTGTCGCTGAGGTACTTCCAACCCTTCCAGTCGCCCTCGGCCATGCCGTCCTCGATGGAGATCACCGGGTAGTTGGCAACGATGCCGGCGAGGAAGTCGCCGAACTGCTCGGGAGTAAAGCTCTTGCCCTCACCGTGCAGCACGTACTTGCCCTTCTCGAAGAATTCCGAGGAGGCGACATCGAGGCCCAGGTAGATGTCCTTGCCCGGCTTGAAGCCGGCCTTCTCGATGGCTTCCAGCAGGCAGTCCAGCGCCGCGACGTTGCTGGCGAGGTCGGGGGCGAAGCCGCCCTCGTCGCCAACGGCGGTGTTGAGCTTGCGGCCCTTGAGCACCGACTTGAGGCTGTGAAAGGTTTCCGCGCCCCAGCGCAGCGCTTCCGAGAAGCTCGGCGCGCCGACCGGCAGGATCATGAACTCCTGGATGTCGACGTTGTTGTCGGCATGGGCGCCGCCGTTGATGACGTTCATCATCGGCACCGGCAGGGTCACGCTGCTAATGCCGCCGAGGTGGCGGAACAGCGGCAGGTAGTTTTCGTCGGCGGCGGCCTTGGCGTTGGCCAGCGACACCGCCAGGATGGCGTTGGCGCCCAGGCGGGATTTGTTCTCGGTGCCGTCGAGGGCGATCATCGCCGCATCGACCAAGGCCTGCTCCTGGCCTTCCAAGCCGATCACCTTCTTGGCGATCTCGGTCTCGACGTTCTTCACCGCCTGCTGCACACCCTTGCCCAGGTAGCGCGGTTTGGCCTTGCCCTTGGGCGCGCCGTCACGCAGTTCCACCGCTTCGCGGGTACCGGTCGAGGCACCGGAAGGCGCCGCCGCACGACCCACCGCGCCGGACTCCAGCTCCACCACCGCTTCGACGGTCGGGTTGCCACGGGAGTCAATGATTTCGAGGGCGGATACTTTGGCGATCTTGGACATAGTGTCTGGTGGGAGTGGGGGAAAAGTGGGAACCGCGGGTGGCGCGCATTTTAGGGCCAGTTCGTCCGTCTGGCATGGGCTGGCGGCGGCCACCGCGCCTGGCGGCAGCCTTTGAGGTGTCGCCGCGACGACGCCGCGATCGGCCAGCCTCACCTCACTGGAGAGGCGGCCGACAGCCAACCTAGCCCTCTGCGACCCAGGGGCCGGTGCAACCAACCGACGACCGCGCGATGTGGACTAGGCGCAGCCGGCCGGCTTCAGGCTGCCATCCAGCGCCTCTGTGACGCAGGCCCAGGTGACATTGCCGCCGGCGTCCTGGGTGGGCGTATAGCGCAGCACCGCCCCCGGCAGGACCGAACCGTCGCGGAACCAGATGCTGATCATGCCGCCCTCGCTGACCCCGTAGGTCACCCCGGGCAGGGGATCACCACCAACCTTGAGATCCTCGATCCGCGACGGCCAGCGCTGCTGGCTGGTCGCGAACTCAACCACCCCCTCCTGCAAACGGGCGGCGGACTCGGCTGCAATCTTGATGTGCTCGGCCTTCTTCTGGCCGCTGCAGGCAACCAGAACCAGCAGCGGAACCGCCGCGATCATGCGCAGCGAGGAACGGGCGTACTTCGCGCCTTTCATCATAGTTCTCCTCCTGCCGACACCAGGACGGTTCGGCTGCGAGGAGTGTAACGCGCCGACCTGACAGCGGTTGTCAGCCGAACGGCCTAGGCCTCAGGCCAGTGCGGTTTCCAGCAAGGGCCGCTTCTTGACCACCCGATCTAGCTCGACCAGGGTCTCCAGCAGCTCAGCGATCTTGGCCAGCGGCAGCGAATTGGGGCCGTCACAGAGCGCGGAATCCGGATCCGGATGGGTTTCCATGAACAGACCGGAAATGCCGGCACCGACGGCGGCGCGTGCCAGCACCGGGATCATCTCGCGCATACCGCCGCTGGCAGTGCCCTGCCCGCCCGGAAGCTGCACGGTGTGGGTGCCGTCGAACACCACCGGCGCGTACTGGCGCATGATCGCCAGGCCGCGCATGTCGGCCACCAGGTTGTTGTAGCCGAAGCTGAAGCCACGCTCGCAGAGCATGAACTGATGCGGCGCCACCGCCTTCATCTTCTCGATCACATTGCCCATTTCCCAGGGCGACATGAACTGGCCTTTCTTGACGTTGATCGGCCGGCCGGTCTTGGCCACGTTCTGCATGAAATTGGTCTGCCGGCAGAGGAAGGCCGGGGTCTGGATCACGTCGATCACGCTGGCGACCTCGGCCAGCGGGGTGTCTTCGTGCACGTCGGTGAGCACCGGCACGCCGATCTGGCGTTTGACCTCTTCCATGATCTTCAGGCCGCCTTCCAGGCCCGGGCCGCGGTAGCTCTTGTGGCTGCTGCGGTTGGCCTTGTCGAAGCTGCCCTTGAAGATGTACAGGATGCCCAGCTTCTCGGCGATCGGCTTGATGTAGCCGGCGACATCCAGCGCCAGCTGCTGGGATTCCAGGGTATCCGGGCCGGCAATCAGGAACAGGGGCTGGTCGATACCGATTTCGCGGCCGCAGAGTTTCATGAATAGTCCTTAGGCCTTGGCCTGATGAGCAAGGTGGTGCTCGCGGGCGACGCTGACAAAGCCCTTGAACAGCGGATGACCTTCCCGCGGCGTGGAGGTGAACTCCGGGTGAAACTGCACGGCGATGAAGAACGGGTGGTCGGGCAGCTCGATGATCTCCACCAACTCCTCGTTTTCCGACACGCCAGCAAACTGCATGCCCTTGGCGGCCAGCGGTTCGCGGTAGTTGTTGTTGAACTCGTAGCGGTGCCGGTGACGCTCGTGGATCACCTCGGCGTTGTAGAGCTCGCGTGACTTGCTGCCGGCCTTGAGCTTGCAGGCCTGCGCACCGAGTCGCATGGTGCCGCCCTTGTCGGACTTGGCCGAGCGCTTCTCGACCTTGCCGGAGGCATCCTTCCATTCGGTGATCATCGCGATCACCGGATTCGCCGACTTGGGCGAAAACTCAGTGGAGTGCGCGTCCTTCAGACCAACGACATTGCGGGCGTACTCGATGCAGGCCACCTGCATGCCCAGGCAGATTCCCAGGTAGGGAATCTGGTTCTCGCGGGCGTGACGGGCAGCGATGATCTTGCCTTCCACGCCGCGTTCGCCGAAACCGCCCGGCACCAGGATGGCGTCGGCGCCCTGCAGCACCCGCGCGCCTTGGCTCTCGACCTGTTCGGAGTCGATGTAGCGGATCTTCACCTTGGTGCCGGTGTGCAGGCCGGCATGGATCAGCGCCTCGTTGAGGCTCTTGTAGGCGTCGGCGAGATCGACGTACTTGCCCACCATCGCAACCGTCACCTCGGTGTCGGCGGCCAGGCGCTTCTCGACCAAATCGTCCCACTCGCGCAGATCGGCCTTGTGGCAATCGGTGAGGCCGAAGTGCTCGATCACCAGTTCGTCCAGACCCTGCTGATGCAACCAGCCCGGAATCTTGTAGATGTCGTCGAGGTCCACCGCCGAGATCACCGCGCGAATCGGCACGTTGGTGAACATGGCGATCTTGCGGCGCTCGCTCTCCGGCAGCGCGCGGTCGGTGCGGCAGAGCAGCACGTCGGGCTGGATGCCGATGGTGCGCAGCTCCTTGACGCTGTGCTGGGTCGGCTTGGTCTTCATCTCGCCGGCGGCCTTGATGTAGGGCACCAGGGTGAGATGCATGAACATGGTGTGCTTGCGGCCCAGTTCGACCTGCATCTGGCGGATCGACTCCAGGAACGGCAGACCCTCAATGTCACCGACGGTGCCGCCGATCTCCACCAGGCAGATATCGCAGCCGGCGCCACCGCGCTTGACCGCGGTCTGGATCTCGTCGGTGATGTGCGGGATCACCTGCACGGTCTTGCCCAGATAGTCGCCGCGACGCTCCTTGTCGAGCACGTTGCGGTAGATCTGGCCAGTGGTGACGTTGCTGTTCTTACTGGTTTTGGCGCGCAGGTAGCGCTCGTAGTGGCCCAGGTCGAGGTCGGTTTCGGCGCCGTCCTCGGTGACGAACACCTCGCCGTGCTGGAACGGCGACATGGTGCCGGCATCGACATTGATGTAGGGGTCGAGCTTGATCATGTGGACCTTGAGTCCACGCGATTCCAGGATCGCACCCAGGGAGGCGGCGGCGATGCCCTTGCCGAGGGCCGAAACCACGCCGCCAGTGACGAAGATGTAGCGAGTCTGATGGTCCGGCATGAGCTGTAAGTATCCCGTTCGGCTAATCCGACATTTTACGGCAGCGGGAGCCCGGGCCGGAAGCCATCCGGCCTCCGGCCCTGGGCCGGAACCCGGATTCTCAGGCAGTCGGCAGCTTGTAGTCCTTGTACTGCTGACGCAGTTGCAGCTTGCTGATCTTGCCGGTGGCGGTATGGGGGATGTCCTCCACGAACACCACGTCGTCCGGAGTCCACCACTTGGCGATCTTGCCCTCAAAATGCGCGATCAGCTCAGCCGCGCTGAGCTGGCTGCCGGCCTTCTTCACCACCACCAGTAGCGGCCGCTCGTCCCATTTCGGATGGTAGACACCAATCACCGCCGCCTCCTGCACCGCCGGATGGGCGACCGCGACGTTTTCCAGATCGATACTGCTGATCCACTCACCGCCGGACTTGATGACATCCTTGCTGCGGTCGGTGATCTGCAGATAGCCGTCCGGATCGATGGTGCCGACGTCGCCGGTCGGAAACCAGCCGTCCTGCAGTGGATCCTTGTCGAGCTTGAAGTAGCGTTGCACCACCCAGGGACCACGCACCTGAAGATCGCCAAAGGCCTTGCCATCGTGCGGCAGCGCCTGGCCATTCTGATCGACGATGCGCATGTCCACACCGAACACCGGCCGCCCCTGCTTCAGCTCGATGGCGAACTGCTCCTCCGCCGAGAGCTTCAGATGCTTTTCCTTGAGGGTGCAGACCGTACCCAGGGGCGACATCTCGCTCATGCCCCAGGCGTGGCGGATCTTCACACCGTAGCCGTCGCGGTAGGCGCGCATCAGCGCCGGCGGGCAGGCGGAGCCGCCGACGATGGAGTTCCAGGGCCGGCTGAAGTGCAGATTGTTCTTCTGCAGATGCTGGAGCAGGCCCAGCCAGACCGTCGGCACGCCGGCCGAGAAACTGACCTTCTCGCTCTCGAACAGCTCGTAGAGGCTGGGGCCGTCCAGACCGGCGCCGGGCATGACCAGCTTGGCGCCGATGGCGGCGGCGGAATACGGGATGCCCCAGGCATTGACGTGGAACATCGGCACCACCGGCAGCACCACGTCGCGGGCGGAGAGGCCCATGACATCGGGCATGCAGGTGCCGTAGGCGTGCAGTACGGTGGACCGGTGCGAGTACAGCACACCCTTGGGATTGCCGGTGGTGCCGCTGGTGTAGCAGAGCGAACCGGCCTCACGCTCGTCGAAGCTGGGCCACTGGTAGTCCGGCGACGCGGCCGCCAGCAGCTCCTCGTAGGCGAGCGGCTGGACGTTCTTCATCGCCGGCAGCTTGTCGGCGCTGGTCAGCGCCACCCAATGCTTGACCGTCGGGCAACCGCCGGCTACCAGACCATCCACCAGCGGAGCGAAGCTCACGTCGAAGAACACCACCGCGTCCTCGGCGTGATTGATGATCCAGCAGATCTGCTCGGGGAACAGCCGCGGATTGATGGTGTGCAACACCCGCTGACTACCGGACACACCGTAGTACAGCTCCAGATGCCGGTGCGTGTTCCAGGCCAGCGTGCCGACCATGGCCTGTGGGCCCAGGCCCAAGCCACCCAGGGCGTTGGCGACCTGACGGGAGCGCCGCGCCGCCTCGCCCCAGTTGCTGCGGTGGATGGCCCCGGCGGCGTCAGGCAGGCGCGAGACGACTTCCGTGTCGGCGTGGTAGCGCTCGGCGTGACGGATGAGTTCAGAGATCAGCAGGGGCTGATCCATCATGAGGCCATGCATCTAGGTTCTCCTCCTGGCAGGCGACGGATTGTTAAAGCTTTATCGCCGCCAGCTTAACGGCAGGCCAGGCAGTTCGGCAGTAGACCAAGATTGGATGTATTCACAACGCGGTTTGTGCTCGGCATGCCAGTGGCCGGCGATAGAGAGCAAATCGTCACCGACATAGAGCAGCGCCAATCGCTGCCGGACCCAGGGCGGCAGGCCTTCGCGCTGGGCCAGCGCGCGCAGGCTGCGGTGGTGGGCTTCGCCGGCCAGCCGCAGACGCTCGCCGCCGCGCGGCAGGCGCACCGTGACTTTCAAAGGTCCGGCCGGCAGCAGACGGCCGCAGCCGGCGGGCAGCTCCAGCAGGCTCCGGCCGTCCCACTCCACCGCGTAGTCCTCGGGCAGCGGCGGCAGGCGCGCGGCAGCGTAAAGTCCGTCACGGTAACGGCGGAATTCGCCGCCGGGCCAGGCCAGCAAGGGCTCGGCGTCCGGGCGCACCGCCAGCACCTCGCAGTCGAGGTGCCGCAGGGTTTCGTCGTAGACCGCCGGCAGCCCCAACTGCTCCAGCCAGTGTCGCAGCAGCAGGTGACGGCGCGCCGGACGTAAGGCCAGCAGGCCGGAAACCGAGAGGCCACCGTCCTCCCGCTGTACCGCCGGCAAGCCCTCGGCGGCCAATTCCGCCAGCAACTCCGCCGCCTCGGCGCAGCGCGCGGCGGTGGCGGCGAGCTGCTGCTCGGCCTCCGGCCAGCGCAGCCGCAGCCGCGGGATCAGCTCCTGACGCAGCCAGGAGCGGGCGTAACGTGGCGACTGATTGTGCGGGTCCTCAATCCAGTCGATCCCGCGCTCGCGCAGGTAGTCGCGCAGCGCCGCACCCGGCACCGCCAGCAGCGGTCGCCACAGCCAGCCGGGGTCGAAGCGGATGAAAGACCGGATCGCGGCCAGACCGTCGACGCCGCTGCCACGCAGCAGGCGCAGCAGCACGGTCTCGGCCTGGTCGTCGCGGTGATGCGCGGTCAGCAGCAGTCCGCCTGAAGGCAGGCGACTGCGCAGCGCGGCATAGCGGGCGCTGCGGGCGGCGGACTCCGGCCCCGCCGGATCGTCGGCCGCCACCTGCACGCGCAGCACCTCCAGCGGCACGCCCAGGCCAGCGCAGACCTGCTGGCAGTGCGCGGCCCAGTCATCGGCGGCAGCCTGCAGGCCGTGGTGGACATGTACCGCACGCAGGCCCGGCAGGGCCTGCTCTACGGCCAGATGCAGGAGAGCGGTGGAATCGGCACCGCCGCTATAGGCCAGCAGGCAGGGCGCCTGGCCCTGACCGGCGGGCGCCTGTAGATGGCCGGCCCAGGAGCGGGCTCTGGATTTAGCCAACGGCCTTCAGATGGGTGACGACCTGCGGCTCCTCGTAGGCGCCGAAGTTCATCAGGCGCTGGTAGCGGTCGTGCAGCAGCACCGTCATCGGCCGTTGCAGCAGACGCTCCAGATGCTCCACCAGGCGAACCTTGACGCTGGCGATCATGGTCGCCGGATCACGGTGGGCACCGCCCAGGGGCTCGGGGATGACTTCGTGGATCAGCTTCAGGTTGTAGATGTCCTGCGCGCCAACCCGCATGGCGGCGGCGGCCTCCGGCGCCCGGCTGGCGGACTTGAACAGGATGCTGGCGCAGCCTTCGGGTGAGATCACCGAGTAGATGCTGTACTGGAGCATCATCACCACGTCGGCCACTCCAATCGCGAGCGCGCCACCGGAGCCACCCTCGCCGGTCACGGTCGCGATCACCGGCGTGCGCAGGCGCGACAGCTCAAAGAGATTGCGGGCGATGGCCTCGGACTGGTTGCGCTCCTCGGCGCCGATGCCGGGATAGGCGCCGGGGGTGTCGATGAAGGTCAGCACCGGCAGCTGGAACTTCTCCGCCATCTTCATCAGCCGCAGCGCCTTGCGGTAACCCTCGGGGCGCGGCATGCCGAAGTTGCGCAGCACCCGCTCCTTGGCGTCGCGGCCCTTCTGCTGGCCGATCACCACGCAGGCGCGGCCTTCCAGGCGGGCAACACCGCAGACGATGGCGGCATCGTCGGCGTAGTGGCGGTCGCCGTGCAGCTCTTCCCACTCGGTGAAGATGCCGTTGATGTAGTCCAGCGCATAGGGGCGCTGCGGGTGGCGGGCCAGCTGGGCGACCTGCCAGGGCGTGAGATTGGCGAAGATCTGCTCGGTGAGCTGGACGATCTTGCCCTCCAGCGCCGCGATCTCGGCGGTCAGGTTGACCTCGCTGCCCTGGGTGGCGAAACGCAGCTCTTCAATCTTCTGCTGCAGGTCAGCAATGGGCTGTTCGAAGTCGAGATAGTTCAGGTTCATTCATCGTCTCCACCGCCGCCGGCGAAGGAGCGCTCGAAGCGTCGCTCCTGGACCGGTGGCACGTACCGTCGATATTGCACTTTAACGCAGTCGCCGGGAAGGAATTGTTGCAACGCCGCAAGACACTGGCCGTCGGCCTTCAGGCGCCAGTCTGGGGGGAATTCCAGCACCGCGCTGGCGCCCGCGCCCAGGTATTCCACCGTCACCGGCACGCCCAGCGGGTCCTTGTAGGGCTGCAGCAGGGTTTTCAGCGCCTGCACTTCGGCGGCCGGCCGGCGCAGCCAGCGCAGGCTGATGCGCTGGGCGTACTCGTTCATCACCGTGCCGGGGGCGAAGAAATCGGCATTGAACAGCCGCTGCTCCTCCGGGCGGTCGTCCTTGGGCTGGGTCCAGCCCAGCTCGGAGAGCACGAACACCAGGCTGTCGGCCTTCAGAAAACCCGCGTACTTGGGCCATTTATCGGCGTCGATCCAGACCGCGATGCTGCGGTCGGCATCGCTGAGGTTGACCTTGTAGCTGGCCCGCCCGCCCTCCTCCTTGGGCTTGAAGAAGCGGATCTCGGTGACCCAGGCGGCGAACAGCTGCTTGGTCCGCGGCTGCCATTTGGGCTTGCCGTCATTGCCCTTGACCGGCTTGGGCAGATTGGCCAACAGATCGGCCAGCCGGGCGCTGCAGATCTGGTCGATCAGCTCCCGGGAGGTATCCATGGGATGCCCGGAGAGGTAGAAGCCCAGGGTCTCGATCTCGTGCTGCAGGCGCTCGCCCAGGCCCCAGTCCTGCACCTGGTCGGCCTGTACCCGCTCGCTGATCTTCGGCTGCGGCGAGCCTAGACCGAACAGCTCGTTCTGACCGCTGCTGGCCGAGGCCGCTGCCCGCTCGGCCAGTTGCAGAGCCTTGGGCAGGGTCTTGATCAGCGAGGCGCGATTGAGGCCGAAGCCGTCCAGCGCGCCGGAATACACCAGCGCCTCCATCACCTTCTTGTTGCAGCGCTTGGTGTCGATGCGCCGGCAGAAGTCGAACAGATCCTTGTAGGGGCCGTTGGCGTCGCGTTCGGCGACGATGCCCTCCACCGCGCCCTCGCCCACGCCCTTGATCGCCCCCAGCCCGTAGAGCACGGCGTTCGGCCCCGGCACGGTGAAGCGGTAGCGCGAGCGGTTGACGTCCGGCGGCAGCACCTTGAGGCCCATGCGCAAGGCCTCCTCGCGCATAACCACGACGGTCTCGGTATGCGCCATTTCGCAAGACATCACCGCCGCCATGAACTCGGCCGGGTAATGCGCCTTCAGCCAGGCGGTGTGATAGCTCACCAGCGCATAGGCGGCGGCGTGCGATTTGTTGAAGCCGTAGTCGGCGAACTTCGCCATCAGGTCAAAGACCTTGCTCGCCACCTCGGTATCGACACCGCGGCCAATGGCGCCGGTGGTGAAGATCTCGCGCTGCTTTTCCATCTCGGCGCGGATCTTCTTGCCCATCGCCCGGCGCAACAGGTCGGCGCCGCCCAGGCTGTAGCCGGCCAGGCGCTGCGACATCTGCATCACCTGCTCCTGGTAGACGAAGATGCCGTAGGTGGGCTTCAAGACCGGCTCCATCTCCGGATGCAGGTACTCCACCTTGATCTCGCCGCGCTTGCGGGCGCAGAACTCCGGGATGTTCTCCATCGGCCCCGGCCGGTACAGCGAGACGAGCGCGATGATGTCCTCGAAGCAGTCGGGCTTGAGGTCGCGGCTGGCCTTCTGCATGCCCGGCGATTCCATCTGGAACACCGCCGAGGAATCGCCGGACTGGTAGACCTTGCGGTAGGTGATCTGGTCGTCCAGCGGCAGCGCCAGCATGTCGAGCTGCTTGCCATGCAGGCGGGCGATG
The DNA here is from genome assembly GCA_004297005.1 of Nevskiaceae bacterium. Classification (GTDB taxonomy): domain Bacteria; phylum Pseudomonadota; class Gammaproteobacteria; order Nevskiales; family Nevskiaceae; genus Stagnimonas. The sequence continues at coordinate 44,745 of SCVA01000045.1, read as the reverse complement.
GTATCGACCGCTTCCTGGATGATGGTCAGCGTCTTCAGGCCCAGGAAGTCGAACTTCACCAGTCCGATGGTTTCCAGGTCCTTCATGTCGAACTGGGTGCGCACGCCGCTGCCGTCGGCTTCGCAGTACAGCGGCGTGTAGCAGGACAAGGGCTTGGGCGCGATCACCACGCCACCGGCGTGTACGCCGACGCCACGGGTGACGCCTTCCAGCGCCAGGGCCAGGTCGAGCACCGCGCGGACGTCCTCCTCCTCTTCGTAGGCCTTTTTCAGCTCCGGGTTTTCCTCGATGGCGTCGGCCAGGGTGGCGCCGGGGATGCCGGGGATGAGCTTGGCCAGGCGGTCGCCGAAGCCGAAGCCGTGGCCCATGATGCGGGTGACATCGCGCACCACGCCGCGCGCCGCCATGGTCGCGTAGGTGACGATCTGGCCGACGTACTCGCGGCCGTACTTCTCGGCGACGTACTTGATGACGCGGTCACGGTTGTCCATGCAGAAATCGACATCGAAGTCGGGCATGGACACGCGCTCGGGGTTGAGGAAGCGCTCGAACAGCAGGTCGTAGGGTAAGGGATCGAGGTCGGTGATCTTCAGCGAATAGGCCACCAGCGAGCCGGCGCCGGAGCCGCGCCCCGGCCCCACCGGACAGCCGTTGTCCTTGGCCCACTGGATGAAGTCAGACACGGTGAGGAAGTAACCGGCGAAGCCCATCTTCTTGATGATGCCGATCTCGAAATCGAGGCGGTCCCGGTACTCCTGCAGCGGTCGGGCCGGCTGGATCTGCGAAAGGCGCCACTCCAGGCCCTTCTTCGCCTCCTGTTCCAGGAAGCTGTCCGGCGTGTGGCCTTCCGGCACCGGAAAGTTAGGCAGGTGGTAAGTACCGAACTTGAGGCTGAGCGTGCAGCGGCGCGCGATCTCCAGACTGTTCTCGATTGCCTCCGGCAAGTCGGCGAACAGTGCCTGCATCTCCTCGGCCGACTTCAGGTACTGCTCCTCGCTGTAGTCGCGCGGCCGCTTGTCGTCGGCCAGCATGCGGCCGGTGGCGATGCAGACCCGCGCCTCGTGCGCCTCGAAATCCTCGCGTTTGAGGAAGCGCACATCGTTGGTCGCCACCAGCGGCAGACCGCTGTAGCGGCTGTAGAGCGCGGCCAGTTCCACCCAATCCTCCTCGCCGGGCCGACCGCAGCGAGTGACCTCCAGGTACAGCCGGCCGGGGAAGCGCGCCAGCCATTCGGCGCGGATCGCCTCGGCGGTCTCCAGGGCGTCGCCGAGCAGGGCCTTGGCCAGGCTGCCGTCGCGGCCGGTGAGCGCAATCAGGCCCTCGCTGCGTTCGTCCAGCCAGGCGCGCTTGATCACCGCGCCTTCGCGCCCCTGCCCCTCGGCATAGGCGCGCGACAGCAGGGCCGCGAGGTTGAGATAGCCGGCCTCGCTCTGCACCAGGAGCGTCAGGCGCTCGGCGCCCTCGTCCTTGAGCCGCTCCTCGATCAGCACATCGGCGCCGGCGATGGGCTTGATGCCCGCGCCCTCGGCGGCCTTGTAGAACTTCACCATCGCAAAGAGATTGTTGCGGTCGGTGATCGCCAGCGCCGGCAGTTGCAGGTCCTTGGCGGCCGAGGTCAGCGTCGCGCCCTGGCCGCCGCCCTTGCGCTTGGGTGGCTCGACCCGGACGATGCCGTCGGTGAGCGAGTACTCGGTGTGGACCCGCAGGTGCACGAAGCTCATGCGCCCGCTCCCTCGCCGGCCAGCGGCACCGCCACCGCACCCGCCTCCAGCAGCGAACGCTGCGCGCAGGGTGCGAAGCTCATCCGGTGCTCGGCGCAGGGGCCGAGCCGGCGCAGCGCGGCGAGGTGCACGGCGGTGCCATAGCCCTTGTGCTGGGCGAATCCGTAACCGGGGTATTGGACGTCGAGTTCACGTAGTAGCCGGTCGCGGGCGACCTTGGCGAGGATGCTCGCCGCCATGATCTCCTCATGCAGGGCGTCGCCGCCGACCACCAGCGCAGTGGGCAGGCCCAGGCGCGGGTCCTGATTGCCGTCGACCCGGCACAGCGCCGGTTTCAGGCCCAGCGCCGCGACCGCGCGCCGCATCGCCAGAAAGTTCGCTTGCAGGATGTTCAGCCGGTCGATCTCCGCCGCGCTGGCGCTGGCGATGGCCCAGGCCAGGGCGCGCTGCTGGATCTGCGGAAAGAGTTTCTCCCGCGCAGGCGCCGACAGCTGCTTGGAGTCGTTCAGCCCGACCAGGCCGTGGTCGGCGGGCAGGATCACCGCCGCCGCGACCACCGGCCCGGCCAGACAGCCGCGCCCGGCCTCGTCGATGCCGGCAATCAGCCGGCAGGAGTCAGGGAGGGGGGCGGCGCTCATGGCGACAGCTTGCCTGCGCACGCGAAGGATTTCACGACTTGACGGATGCCGATTCGGCGTTCAAGCCCGTACTGTCGACGTTTCCAGCAATTCGGCGATGGCGGCGGCGGCCTGGGTGGCGGCGTCCCGGCGCAATTCCGCGCGCACGGCGGCGAATCCGGCGGTCTGCCGGCCGGCCGCCTCGCCACCCTGCAACAGGGGCAGCACGGCCTGCGCCAGGCGCTCCGGCGTGCAGTCTTCCTGCAGCAGCTCGGGCACCAGGTTCTGGCCGCTGAGCAGGTTCGGCAGGCTGACACTGCTGACCTTCAGCAGGCGCCGCAGCAGCCAGGCGCTGAAGCCGCTGAGCCGGTAGCCGACCACCATCGGCCGGCCCAGCAGCAGGCATTCCAGGGTGGCGGTGCCGCTGGCCAGCAGCACCGCGTCGGCGGCGCGCATGGCCTCGCGCGATTGGCCGTCGAGCAGCCGCCAGTCCAGGCCCGGGGCGTACTGCTGGCGCGCCTGTTCCAGCAGGGGTCGCAGACCAGGCTTGGCCACCGGGGTGAGTACTTGCAGGCCGGGAATCTGCTCGGCCAGGCGTGCCGCCGCCTGCGCGAACGGCTCTGCCAGCCGGCTTACCTCGCCGCCGCGACTGCCCGGCAGCAGTGCCAGTACCGGCCGCGCCGGGTCCAGGCCCAGGGCGGCCTTGCCGGTGGCGGGGCTGACCGCATCGTCCAGCTCGTCGGCCAGCGGATGGCCGATATAGGCCGCGGCGACGCCGTGCTTGGCGTAGACCGCCGGCTCGAAGGGGAATAGGCAGAGGATGCGCTCCACCGCCTTGGCGATGGTTCGCACCCGGCCTTCGCGCCAGGCCCAGACTGTCGGGCTGACCAGATGCACGGTCCTGAGGCCACGGCGCTTGAGCCGCGTTTCCAGGCCCAGATTGAAGTCGGGCGCGTCGATGCCGATCAGCACCTCCGGGCGCTCGCGGCTGTAGTGGCTGACCAGCATGCGGCGCAGCTTGAGCAGGCGCGGAATCGCCGGCAGCACCTCGGCCAGCCCCATCACCGACAGGGTTTCGATGCTGGCCACCGCCTCGCAGCCCTCGGCCAGCATGCGCGGGCCGGCAACGCCGCTGAAGCGCGCCTGCGGATAGCGCCGGCGCAGGGCGCGGATCAGCGCGGCACCGAGCAGGTCGCCGGAGAGTTCGCCGGCGATCAGGGCGAAATGGGGGGCGTCGGTCATTAGCAATGGTCCATACCCCGGAGCAGAGCCACTGGCTGGCACTGCCGAATCGGACGGATCGCCTGCCATCCCTGGCGCAGGCACGCAGATACTCCCACCCCCGGCCCGGCCATCCATGGCCGGGCGTTCGCCGGGCGAACAGCCACTGGCTGGCACTGCCGAATCGGACGGATCGCCCGCCATCCCTGGCGCAGGCACGCAGATACTCCCACCCCCGGCCCGGCCATCCATGGCCGGGCGTTCGCCGGGCGAACAGCCACTGGCTGTTCGCTACAGATCCGGCTCACCCACGCGCCAACGGCCGCTTGCCCGAGTTGATGAACTCGGACATCAGCCGGACGTGCTCAGAGGTCTTCGCCATTTCGGCCAGCTCGGCCTTGACCTCGGCCATCACCTTGCCGGAGCGGTAGATCAGCTTGAAGGCCTCTTCGATGGGCGCCATTTCTTCCGGCTTGAAGCCGCGGCGGCGCAGACCTTCCTTGTTGATGGCCCGGGCATCGGCCGGGCTGCCCTGCACCATCACGAACGGCGGCACGTCGCCGGAGAGGCCGGCGGCGTAGGCGGTGAAAGCATGCGGGCCGATACGGCAGAACTGGTAGACCAGGGTGTAGCCGCCCAGGATCACCCAATCGCCAATCTCGACGTGGCCGGCCAGGCTGGCGTTGTTGGCAAAGATGGTGTCGCTGCCAACCACGCAGTCGTGCGCGATGTGGCAGTAGTTCATGATCAGGTTGCGATCACCGATGCGGGTTTCGCCGCGCTTGGTCTCGTACTCCTTCATCGTGCCGCGCTGGATGCTGACGTACTCGCGGATGATGTTGTCGTCGCCGATCACCGTGCTGGTCGGCTGGTCCGGTGTCGCGGTCTTGTCCTGGGACAGCTCGCCGACGCTGGCGAACTGGTAGACCTTGTTGCGCTTGCCCAGTTTGAGCGGGCCGGTGAGCACCGCGTGCGGGCCGATCCAACTGTCCTCGCCGATCTCGACGCCGGCGCCGATGATCGAATAGGGGCCGACTTCCACCGAGCCATGCAGCTCGGCCTTGGCATCGATGATGGCGGTGGGATGGATGCGCGCCAGACTCATGCCGGCACCTCCAACGCCGTGCGGCCCTCGTCCGGATGCTTGAGCACGCAGGTGAGAACCGCCTCGCAGGCCAGTTCCTCGCCGACTCGCGCGTAGGTCTTGAAGCGCCAGACATGGCGCTTCTGCTTGTCCAGCTCCACATGCAGGGTCAGCTGGTCGCCCGGCACCACCGGCCGCTTGAAGCGCGCCTCGTCGACGCCGGCGAAATACAGCAGATAACCGGAGTCCGGACGGATGCCGGAATCCAGCACCGCCAAGAGGCCGCAGGTCTGCGCCAGCGCCTCCAGCATCAGCACGCCGGGCATGGTCGGCACCAGCGGAAAGTGACCGGTGAAGTAAGGCTCGTTGTAGGTGACGTTCTTGATCGCGGTGAGCGTCTTCTGCTTTTCGTAGGCGATCACCCGATCCACCAACAGAAAGGGAGAGCGATGGGTCAGCAGACCCATGATGTCGCGGATGTCGAGGTTGATCTGGCTCATGCTTTAGTGGTCGTTTCCTTCAGAGGCATCGGCGCTCTCCTGCGCCTTTACGTTGAGCAAGCCTTCCAGGTGCTTCACTCGCTCAATTAGTTTGTCGAGGCGGCGGATGCGTGCCACCGACTTGCGCCAGTCGCGGGCCGGCGACGCCGGCAGGCCGGAGCCATAGATGCCCGGGGCATCAATGGAGGCGGTGACCATGCCCATGCCGAGAATCACCACGTCGTCGCAGATCGTCACATGGCCGTTGATGGCGGTGGCGCCCGCGATCAGGCAGCGCTTGCCGATCTTGGCGGAGCCGGCGATGCCGGTGCAGGCGGCGACGGCGGTGTTGGCGCCGATCAGGCAGTTGTGGGCGATCTGGATGAGATTGTCGAGACGCACCCCGTTTTCGATCACGGTATTGCCCAGGGCGCCACGGTCGATGGTGGTGTTGGCGCCGATCTCGACGTCGTCGCCGATCACCACCGTGCCCAGCTGCGGCATCGACTCCCAGCTGCCGTCCGGCAGGCGCACATTGCCGAAGCCGCGCGAGCCGATCACCGCACCGGGCTGCACCAGGATGCGGGCGCCGATGCGCACGTCCTCGGCGATGGTCACCGCCGCTTCCAGGCGCGCGCCTGCACCCAGGCTGGCACCTCGGCGCAGCACGCAGCGGGGGCCTATGTAGGAGCCCTCGCCGATCACCACGCCGGCCTCGACGACGCTGCCGGGGCCGATATAGACCCCCTCGCCCAGTTGTGCGCTGGTGTCGACCACGGCGGTCTCATGCACGCCAGGCTGAAAGTCGAGACTGCGGTCGTAGAGCTTGGCGATGCGGGCAAAGGCCAGGCCGATATCGCGCGCCACCAGGCCTGGCGTGGTCAGGCCGGCGACATCGCGCTTGCCGACGATCACCGCCGCCGCGCGGGTGGTGGCCAGGCCAGCGCGGTAGGCCGCGCCGCTCATGAAGCCGAGCTTGCCCGGCTCGCCCGGCAGCAGTTCGCACAGGCCTTCAATCGAGGTACTGCCGTCGCCGACCACTTCCAGGTCGAAACGGGCAGCCAGTTCAGCAAGGGTGTAGGCAGTCATAACCGGCAACATTAACGGGACTTGGCGGCGCTGGCGAACCAGCGCTAGGCAATCAGGGCTCGAATTTTCGCGACATCCGGCCGCTCGATCACGCCGCGTTCGCAGACGATGGCGTCGATCAGCGCCGCCGGCGTGACGTCGAACACCGGGTTGTAAGCGCCGTAGCCCACCGGCGCCACCGGCGCGCCGCGGAACTCGGTCAGCTCGGCGGCGCCGCGCTCCTCGATGGGGATGTGGCCGCCGTCCGGGCAGTGCAGGTCGAAGGTGCCGCTGGGCGCCACCACCATGAACTTCGCGCCATGCGCCTTCGCGGCCAAGGCCAGCGCATAGGTGCCGATCTTGTTGGCAGTGTCGCCATTGGCGGCGATGCGGTCGGCGCCGACGATCACCCAGTCGATCTTCTCGCTCTTCATCAGGTGCGCCGCGGCGCCATCGGCCAGCAGCTTGCCGGGAATACCCTCCTGCGCCAGCTCGAAGGCGGTGAGGCGCGCGCCCTGCAGCCAGGGCCGGGTCTCGGTGTTGAAGGCGAACTTGAGCTTGCCGGCGGCATGGGCGCTGCGGATCACCCCCAGCGCGGTGCCGTGTCCGCCAGTGGCGAGCGCGCCGGTGTTGCAGTGGGTGAGTACGACCGCGCCCTCGGGCAGCAGCGCCGCGCCCAGTTCGCCCATGCGCAGGTTCTGCGCCAGGTCTTCCTGATGGATGGACTGGGCCTCCGCCAGCAGCGCGGCAGCGTTGCGCGGGGCGACCGCGCGCATACGCTCCAGCGCCCAGCGCAGGTTGACGGCGGTGGGCCGGGATTCGGCGAGCAACTTCTCCGCCGCGGCGTAGTCGCGGCCCTCTTGGGCGTCGAGCACCAGACCGTAGGCGGCGGCGATGCCGATGGCCGGCGCGCCCCGCACCGCCATGTCGTGGATCGCGCGGGCGACCTCGGCGGCGCTGCGGCAGGCGAGCATCCGCACCTCCTGCGGCAAGAGGCGCTGATCGAGCAATTGCAGGTGGTCGGCGGCCCAGACGATCGGCTGTACAACAGAAGACATGGAGCTTGCCCTTAAAATGGACGGGTGACGAAAAGGGCGCGAATTGTCGGTCATCCGCTTCGCGCCGTCATGACAAACCCTCACCACGACCCTGGCGCCGCCATGCAGCCCATCGATCTGCTCGTCTTTCCCCGCTGGCTGGTGCCGGTGGAACCCGCCGGCCTGGTGCTGGAGCAGCACGCCCTGGCCGTCGACGGCGGCCGCATCCTGGAGCTGCTGCCCGCCGCCGAGGCGGCGCAGCGCTACCAGGCCCGGGAAACCCTGCGGCTGGACCGTCACGCCCTGATGCCCGGCTTGGTCAATGCCCATAGCCACGCGGCGATGAGCCTGTTGCGCGGCATCGCCGACGACCTGCCGCTGATGACCTGGCTGCAGGAGCACATCTGGCCAGCCGAGGGCGCGCATGTCTCGCCCGAGTTCTGCCGCGACGGCGTCTCACTGGCCGCCGCCGAGCTGATCCGCGGTGGCGTCACCTGCGTCAACGACATGTACTTCTTCCCCGATGCCAGCGCCACCGCCTTCAGCGCCGCCGGAATGCGCGCGGTGGTCAACCTGATCGTGCTGGACTTCCCCACCGCCTGGGCCGCCAACGCCGACGAGTACATCCACAAGGGCCTGGCGCTGCACGACGCGCTCAAGGGCGACAGCAAATATGGTGGGCTGGTGACCACCATCTTCGGCCCGCACGCGCCCTACACGGTGAGCGACGCGCCGCTGACCAAGATCCGCGCCTATGCCAACGAGCTTTCCATCGGTATCCACATGCACGTGCACGAGACCGCCGGCGAAGTGGCGATGGCGGTGCAGGCCAGCGGCAAGCGGCCCTGGCAGCGGCTGAAGGAGCTGGATCTGCTCGGCCCCGACTTCGTCGCCGTGCACATGACCCAGCTTACCGACGAGGAGATCGCCGAGGCGGCCGAGTTCGGCGTGCATGTCGCCCACTGCCCGGAGAGCAATCTCAAGCTCGCCAGCGGCTTCTGCCCGGTCGGCAAGCTGCTCAAGGCTGGCGTCAACGTCGCGCTCGGCACCGATGGTGCCGCCAGCAACAACGATCTCGACCTGTTCGGCGAGCTGAAGACCGCCGCCCTGCTGGCCAAGGCGGTGGCCGGCGACGCCGAAGCCCTGCCGGCGCAGGCTGCCCTGCACATGGCGACGCTGGCCGGCGCCAGAGCCCTGGGCCTGGACGAGCAGATCGGCTCGCTGAAGGCCGGCAAACAGGCCGATTTCATCGCCGTCGACCTCGATGCGCTCAACACCCAGCCGGTCTACAACGTGCTCTCCCAGCTCGCCTATGCGGTCAACAGTCGCCAGGTGTCCGAGGTCTACGTCGCCGGCAAGCCGCTGTTGCGCGGCGGGCTGCTGACCACCCTGGACGAGCAGACCCTGCGCGCCAAGGCGCGCGAGTGGGCGGCGAAGATCCGGCCATGAGCGATCCCCGTTTCGCGCGCACGCCCAAGCCGCCCTATTACGCGGTGATCTTCAGTTCCACCCGCGCGTCCGACGACGGCGCCACCTATGACGAGACCGCCGAGCGGATGGTGCAACTGGCGCAGCAGCAGCCGGGCTATCTGGGGGTGGAGAGCACGCGTGGCGCCGACGGCTTCGGCATCACCGTCTCCTACTGGGAAAGCGAGGCCGCGATCCTGGCCTGGAAGCAGCAACTGGAACACAGCGAGGCCCGCCGTCAGGGCCGTGAGCGCTGGTACCAGCACTACGAATTGCGCGTCGCCAAGGTCGAACGCGCCTACGGGAAACCATGAACCACAGCTCCAGCAGCAACGTCGATCCCGGCGAAATCGCCAACTTCCAGAAGCAGGCCGCAACCTGGTGGGACCCGAACGGGCCGATGCGCGCCCTGCACCACATCAACGGTCCACGCGCGGCCTACATCGAGGCCTGTGCCGGCGGATTGAAGGGGAAGACCGTGCTGGACGTCGGCTGCGGCGGCGGCCTGCTCACCGAGGCGCTGGCGGCGCGGGGCGCGAACGCCACCGGCATCGACCTCGCCGACGAGGCGCTGGAAGTCGCCCGCCTGCACGGACTCGAACAGGAGCTGGCCGGCCACTGGGCCGGCGGCGCAAAGCCCAGCTACCGCGCGATCAGCGCCGAGGCTCTGGCGGCCGAAACCCCGGCCGCCTACGACCTGGTCTGCTGCCTGGAAATGCTCGAACACGTCCCCGACCCGGCCAGCGTGCTGCGCGCCATCGCCAGTCTGGTGAAGCCGGGCGGCAACGTGGTGCTGTCCACCATCAATCGCAATCCCAAGGCCTACGCGCTGGCGGTGCTGGGCGCCGAGTACGTGCTGAATCTGGTGCCGCGTGGCACGCACGACTACGGCAAGTTCATCCGTCCTTCCGAGCTGACGAGCTGGGCGCGCGCCGCCGGCCTGGAGCCGGTGGAGCTGAAAGGCCTGAGCTACAACCCGGTGAGCAAGCAGGCGCGTCTGGGCAGCGACATCGACGTCAATTACTTCCTGCACTGCCGGAAGCCGGCATGAGTGCCGCCAACGCCGGGCAAGCCGCACGCGCCTTCTTCTTCGACCTCGACGGCACCCTGGTCGATACCGCGCCGGACCTCGGCGGCGCCGCCAACCACGTCCGCGTCTCGCTGGGCCTGCCGCCACTGCCGCTGCTCGACTACCGTCCGGTGGCCTCGGCCGGCGCGCGCGGCCTCTTGGGCAAGGCGCTGGGGATCACGCCCGAGCACGCCGACTTTCCCCGCCACCGCGACGCCTTTCTGGCCCACTACGCCGAGCATCTGGCCGACCACTCGCCACTGTTCGAGGGTTTTGAAACGGTGCTGGCCGCCTATGCCGAGCGGGGCCTGGCCTGGGGCGTGATGACCAACAAGCCCAAGCGCTATACCGATGCCCTGATGGCGGCGCTCGGCCTGGACCGCCGCGCCGCAGCGGTGGTCAGCGCCGACGAAGTGGCCAATGCCAAACCGGCGCCGGACGGCCTGCTGCTGGCCTGCCAGCGCGCCGGCCTCAAGCCCGGCGACTGCTGGTACGTCGGTGACGACCAGCGCGATATCGTCGCCGGTCGCGCCGCCGGCATGCGCACCGTTGCCGCCGCCTGGGGCTACGAAGGCCCCCATCCCATCCACACCTGGGGCGCGGACCTGACCCTGGCCCGCCCCATCGACCTGCTGGAACTGATCGCATGAGCACCCTGCCCGCCGACTACCAGCCGCAGCCCGGCAGCCTCAAGGACCGGGTGATCCTGATCACCGGTGCCGGCGATGGCCTGGGCAAGGCCACCGCGCTCGCCGCCGCCCAGGCCGGCGCCACGGTGATCCTGCTTGGCCGCACCATCAAGAAGCTGGAAGCGACCTACGACGCCATCGAAAAGGCCGGCGGCCCGCAGCCGGGCATCGTGCCGCTCAACCTCAATGGCGCTACCTGGAACGATCATCTGGCCCTGGCCGAGACGCTGGAAGCGGAGTTCGGCCGCCTCGACGGCCTGGTGCACTGCGCCGCGCACTTCACCGGCTTCGCGCGGCTGGCGGAGCTGGCGCCCAAGGACTGGATGGACAGCGTGCAGACCAATCTCACCGCCGCCTACGTCCTCAGTCGCTGCTGCCTGCCGCTGCTGGAAAAATCGCCCGACGCCAGCCTGGTGTTCATCAGCGACGCCGGCGGCCGTCAGCCCAGGGCCTATCACGGCGCCTACGGCATCACCAAGGCGGCGGTGGAGGCCATGTCGGCAACCTGGGCGCAGGAATGCGCCAGCACCCATCCCAAGCTCCGTATCAACAGCTATTACCCGGGGCCGATGCGCACCGCGATCCGGGTCAAGGGCTATGCCGGCGAAGGCGTGCAGGAAACCCCGCCGCCAGACCTGGCGGCGCGGCGTCTGCTCTGGTTGCTGGGTCCGGACAGCCGGGGCGTCAGCGGCCAGGCGCTGTAGGCGCTAGCTGCGGGCGCTGCTATCGGCGGCGACGCTCTGTTCGGCACGGCCGGCGCGCAGCGTGTTGACCCCGGCCAGCAGCCGATTGCCCAAGCCCAGCCCGGCGGCACCCAGACGGCGTGCCAGGCGCGCCGGCGCGGACAGACGCTCGAAGCGCGCCTGCGCGTAGGCGTAGAGCTCCAGATCCAACTGGTTCTCGGCGCTGATCGCCGCCGCGGCGGCGCGGTCCAGCAGACTGCCGCTGTCCACCCGGCTGACATTGCGCTTCTGGTAGTAAATCCGCGTCCAGCCCAGGCTCGCGGCCAGTTGCACCAGGCTCTCGTCGAAGCGCTCGGCCAGTCCCAGCCAGGCGAAGTGCTGTTCGACGTTGGCGATGGCCCGCTGCAGATCGTCCTCGTTCAGGTCGCGGTCGCCCCAGACGCCGGCCAGCATGCGGGTCTGACCATTGCTCAGCTCCTGGCACATCCGGCTGGAGGCGTAGCCGGCGAGGTCATAGCCGCGCGCCATCAACTCGGAATGCAGAACGTGGCCGGGGTTGGACTTCACATAGTTGTAGTGCGAGGCAACGCGCGGCAGCGGATGCCGCAGCATGCCCAGATAGCGCGCGCCCGGGGCCAGGAATTCGTGCAGGCCAAAGGCCTGATGACCGCGCAGCAGACGGATGCCGGCGCGTTGCTCCTCCGGCATGGCCTTGAGCCGCTCGACGCTGCCGGCGATGTCGGCACTGCGGATCGCGTAGGACTGCCCCGGCCCGAACTGGCGGTTGATCACCGTATTGAGGGTGGTGCCGCCGGTCTTCGGCACATGCAGAAAGATCAGCGGCGCAGCAACGGACGGCTTCATGATCGGGCCTAGCCTCGTAAGAAACTTACGCGGGGGCTTCGAGCCCCGGGCCTGAGATCAATAGGTTCCGTCCTTAGATCGAATTGACGTTCAGTTGAGAAAGCAACGGGTGGCCGGCGCGGAGGTTTACAGCGGGCATAAAAAACCCGGCGACCAGCGCCGGGTTTGGAGACTGCCCAGAACCCAAGCTGGGTCTAGTCCTCGTCACCCTTCTTCTTGCCACGCAGGCCCAGCTTGGGCTTGCCGTTGCCGCTGGCGGCCTGGCCGTCACGCACGGTGTAGCGCTGCAAAGTCTTCTTGGGCGCCGCCCGCGCCGCGTCGGGCTTGCCGCCCCGGTAACCACCGCCTTCGCCGGCCGGCTTGCCAAAGGGACGAGCACCCGCCGGGCGCTCGCCATAAGGCTTCTTGGCATAGGCCGGACGCGCGGCGCCGTCCTCGCGGGGTGCGCGCGGCTTGTAGGCCGGACGCTCTCCGCCAGCGGCAGCCCGCTCGCCATAGGGCTTCTTGCCATAGGCCGGGCGGGCGCCGGCGGCTTCGCCGGAGAAGCGCGGCTTGAAGGCCGGCCGCTCGCCCTCACCAGCGCGCGCCGGTCGCTCGCCGTAGGGCTTCTTCGCATAGGCCGGGCGGGCGGCGCCATCCTCGCGCGGCGCGCGCGGTTTGTAAGCCGGACGTTCGCCGCCGGTCGCGGCACGCTCGCCATAAGGCTTCTTGCCGTAGGCCGGACGGGCGCCGGACTCCTCGCGCGCAAAGCGCGGCTTGAAGGCGGGGCGCTCGCCCTCGCCGGCACGGGCCGGCCGATCACCGTAGGGCTTCTTGGCATAGGCGGGACGGGCGGCGCCGTCTTCGCGCGCGGCGCGCGGCTTGTAGGCCGGGCGTTCGCCGCCGGCGGCCGCACGCTCGCCGTAGGGCTTCTTGCCATAGGCCGGACGCGCGGCGCCTTCGCCGCGCGGCGCGTAGGGGCGCTCAGTGCCCGCCTCGCGACGGCGCGGCGCCGGCGCGCTGTCGCCACGCTCGGCATAGCTGCGCTCGGACTTGGCGCCAAAGCCGCGCGCCTTGAACTGCTGCGGCTCGCCACCGGTGCTGGCCGGCGCGGCGCTGGCGGCGTCCTTGCGCCAGGGGCTGGGCTTGCCGGCCTTGGGCTTGGCGCTGGCTTCGTAGGCGCTGGGCGGACGAGCCGGGACGGCGGCGTCGCGCTTCATCTCGAAGCGCTCGGTGCGTTCGATCTGCTTGCGCTCGTCGCGGCTGGCCTTGCTCCAGCCCTCGGCTCCGGACTTGAACTGCGGCTTGGGACCGGCGGCCTTGGGCTTGCCGCCCTGCGGAAACTCGCTCTTGGCGCGGTGCGATTCCCGCACCCGCTCCGGCAGCGCCTCGCTGTGATCCATGCCGACGGCGTCGAGCAGCTTGTGGATCTCGTCGCGGGTGGCCTCGCGGTAGCTGCCACTCTTGATGCCGCGGCCGAGCTTAATCGGCCCGTAGGCAGTGCGGATCAGGCGGTTGACGGTGAGGCCCTGCGACTCGAACAGCCGCCGCACCTCGCGGTGGCGGCCCTCGGCGATGGTGACGATGAACCAGTGGTTGGCGCGGCCACCGCTGCCCTCGCCCTCCGACTCGTCGTCCTCGATCTCGTTGTCGCCGAAGCGGATCGACTCGAAATGCGCCGGGCCGTCTTCCAGTTGCACGCCAGCCTGCAGGCGTTGCATGAAGCCTTCCGGCAGCTCGCCCAGCGCGCGCACCGCGTACTCGCGCTTCTGCTCAAAGCTGGGGTGCATCAGTCGCCGCGCCAGCTCGCCGTGATTGGTCATCAGCAAGAGGCCGGAGGTGTTGACGTCCAGGCGGCCGACCGCGATCCAGCGCCCGGTTTCCAGGTCCGGCAGCTTGCGGAACACCGTGCGCCGGCCTTCCGGGTCTTCGCGGGTGACCATCTCGCCGGTGCGCTTCTTGTAGATCAGCACCTTCAGGGGCTCGTTGCCGCCCTTGAGCGAGAGCCGCTTGCCGTCGAGCTTGACGGCATCGCTCTCGTCGATCTTCTGGCCGATTTCGGCCGGCTGGCCGTTGACCACCAGGCGGCCTTCGACGATCCAGTCCTCGACCTCCCGGCGCGAGCCGTAGCCAAGATTGGAGAGGTACTTCTGAATGCGTTCGGACATGGGGTGTATCCCGGTTGACGCCTCTCGGCGTGTAAAGAAATGGGTGGACGCGGACGGCGCCGCGTCTACGCCGGTGCCGCGTTCAGTGAATGGTGACGTCGGCGGGCGGATCGGTCTCGATCACCGGTGCCGGCTCCTCGGCCTCGGCCACCGCGATCTCCAGCGGCTGGCCGGCGAGGCGGCTGAGCGCGGCTTCCAACTGCTCCATGTCCTTGATCTCGGGCAGTGAGGGCAGCTGGTCCAACGAGCGCAGGCCGAGATCGTCGAGCAGCTGCGGCGCGGTGCCGAACAGGCTGGGCCGGCCCGGGGTTTCGCGCACGCCGACCTCGCGGATCCAGCCGCGCTCGATCAGGGTCTTGAGGATGTTGGGCGACACCGCGACGCCACGAATCTCCTCGATCTCGCCGCGGGTGATCGGCTGGCGGTAGCAGATCAGCGCCAGGGTTTCGAGCAGGGCGCGGGTGAGCTTGGGCGGCTTTTCCTGCCAGAGCCGCGCCACCACTTCCGCGTAGTCGGCCTTGACCTGGATGCGCCAGCCGCTGGCCACCTCGCGCAGCTCGGCGGCGCTGTCGGCCAGGCGCTGTTCCAGACGCTCCAGCGCCAGCCGCAGTTCGCGGCGGCCGATGGGCGCGTCTGGCGCCAGCAGCTTCACCAGCGCGTCCAGGCTCAGCGGCTGGTCGGCCGCCAGCAGCAGGGCCTCGACCAGGCGCGACAGGCGCTCGAGATCGTGGCTGGGCGCGGCGACCTGGGCTTCCGCCGTCTCGGCCGCTTCGAGTTCCGGTTGATCTTCCATCTCGTTCATTCGTAGCTCGCCTCTTCGGTCCACTCGCCATCGGCATCCATACCCTCGCGCGGACGGCCAACGTCGATCAGCACCGGCGCGAACGGGGCATCCTGCACCAGGTCGATCAGCGCCAGCTTGGTCAGTTCCAGGATCGCCAGCAACACCACCACCACGCCAGCCTTGCCCTCGGAGAGATCGACCAGATCGCGCAGCTCGCAGGCGCCGTGGTTCTTCACATGCTCCAGCACCCGGCTCATGCGCTCGCGCACCGAGAGCGGCTCGCGCGCCACCTGGTGGCGGCTGAACAGCTCGGCGCGCTGCAGGACATCCCGCAGCGCCAGCAGCAACTCGCGCAGATGCGGCGTCGGCAGCGGCCGCTCCAGCTTGATCTCTTCCGGCTTGGCCGAGGCCAGGTGCCAGTCGCGGCCCAGGCGCGGCAGACCGTCGAGGTTCTCGGCGGCGGTCTTGAAGCGCTCGTACTCCTGCAGCCGGCGCACCAGCTCCATGCGCGGGTCGCCGCCCTCGTCGGTCTCGGCGACCGGCTTGGGCAGCAGCATGCGGCTCTTGATCTCGGCCAGCAGCGCGGCCATCACCAGGTACTCGGCGGCCAGCTCCAGGCGCAGACCCTGCATGAGCTGGATGTACTGCACGTACTGCTTGGTGATGGTCAGCACCGGGATGTCGAGGATGTCGAGGTTCTGCCGGCGGATCAGGTACAGCAGCAAGTCCAGCGGACCCTCGAAGGCCTCCAGCACCACCTCCAGCGCATCCGGCGGGATGTAGAGGTCGTCCGGCATCTTCTCCAGCAACTGGCCATGCACCTTGACCGGATGCGCGGCCAGCGCCTCCGGAGCAGGCTCGATCAGGCTGGCTTCGGTCTCGCTCATTCCGGGATGAACCCCAGCGCCTCGTGCACGCGCTTGAGCGTGGCGTCGGCCTGAGCGGCGGCGGCATCGGCGCCGGCGCGCAGCACCTTGCGCAGGCCGGGCACGTCTTCGCGGATGCTGGCGTAGTGGGCCTGGATGGGTTTCAGGCATTCCACCACCGCCTCGGCGACCTCGGCCTTGAAGTGGCCATAGCCCTTGCCGACATAGCGCGCGGCGATGCTGTCGAAGCTCTCGCCCTTGATCGCGCCGAGGATGGACATCAGGTTGGAGACGCCCGGCTTCTCGGCGATGTCAAAGCGGATCTCGCTGCCCAGGTCGGTGACCGCGCGCTTGATCTTGCGGGTGACCACGTCGGGTGCGTCGAGCAGATAGATGGCGTCGGTCTCGGCGTCGCCGGACTTGCTCATTTTCGCGGTCGGGTTCTGCAGGCCCATCACCCGCGCACCCACTGGCGGGATCATCGGCTCCGGCACGGTGAACACCTCGCCGTAGAGGCCATTGAAGCGCTGGGCGATGTCGCGGGCCAGCTCCAGATGCTGCTTCTGGTCGTCGCCCACCGGCACCTGATGGGCCTGGTAGAGCAGGATGTCGGCCGCCATCAGCACCGGGTAGTCGAACAGGCCGGCGTTGATGTTGTCGGCGTGCTTGGCCGACTTGTCCTTGAACTGGGTCATGCGGTTGAGCTCGCCCATCTGCGTGTAGCAGTTGAGGACCCAGCCCAAGCGCGCATGGGCGCCGACATGGCTCTGCACGAACAGGGTGTTCTTCGCCGGGTCCAGGCCACAGGCGATGTACAGCGCCAGAAATTCGTAGCAGCGCTCGCGCAGCACCACCGGGTCCTGGCGCACGGTGATCGCGTGCAGGTCCACCAGCATGTAGTAGCAGGAGTACAGCTCCGACAGCGGCACCCAGTTCTTGAGCGCACCCAGGTAGTTGCCGATGGTGAGCTTGCCGGAGGGCTGGATGCCGGAGAGGACGATGGGTTTGCTGTTGGACATGATGAAACGCGCTAGGCCTGGATGCCGAACAGGCCCAGGATGAGGGTTTGGCTGATGCCCACCAGGGGGCCAAGAATCTTGCTGAGGATGCCGGTGGCCATCAGCACGATGAGAATCACCAGGCCGTAGGGCTCCAGCTTGGAGAGTGCGATGGCCTGCTTCATCGGCAGCAGGCCGACCGCCACCCGGCCACCGTCCAGCGGCGGCATCGGCAGCAGGTTGAGCACCATCAGCACCAGGTTGATGCTGATGCCCGCGATGCTCATCTGCGCCACACCCAGCCAGATGCCGGCGCTGACGTCCTGGCTCAGGGCGATTTTCAGCAACAGTGCCCAACCCAGGGCCATCGCCAGATTCACCGCCGGACCGGCGACGGCGACGATGGCCATGTCGCGCTTGGGGTTCTTCAGGTTGCGGTAATTGACCGGCACCGCCTTGGCCCAGCCGAACAGGAAGCCGCCCAGGAGCAACAGCAGCGCCGGTACCAGCAAGGTGCCGATCGGGTCGATGTGCTTGATCGGGTTGAGCGACAGCCGCCCCTGCGCGGCGGCGGTGTTGTCGCCCAGGTGACGCGCGACATAGCCATGCGCCACCTCGTGCAGGGTGATGGCGAACAGCACGGGCAGCGCCCAGACAGCGATCTTCTGGGCGAGGGGAATTAGTTCTGGCATGGCCGCATTATACGTGGTGAGGGCGGCGGCTCCGCCGCCTGTGAGGGCGCGGGTTCGCTACGCTCCCCGCTGTGAGGGCGGGCCGCTGCGCGTCCCTGTGAGGGACAAGCACGGATAGACCACTCGTTTGAGCTTTTCCCTCACAGCGAGGCGCAGCCGAGCGACCTCACAGCCGACCAGCGCAGCGCAGTCGGCGCCCTCACAGGGTCGCGCAGCGACCCGCCCTCACCGGCCTCAGAGCCCGAGCATGGAGACGTCGCCACGCCCCTGCCGCACCAGCACCGGCGCGTCGCCGGAGAGGTCGATCACCGTGGTCGGCGTGAGACCGCAGTTGCCGGCATCCAGCACCAGATCCACCGAGTGCAGCAACTGCTTCTCGGCGTCCTGCGGCTCGCTCACCGGCTGATCCTCGCCGGGAAACTGCAGGGTGCAGGAGATCAGCGGCCCGCCCAGCGCTTCCAGCAGCGACTGCGCCACCACATGCTCGGGCACGCGGATGCCGATGGTCTTGCGCTTTTCATGGCTCAGGCGCTTGGGCAGCTCCTTGGAGGCCGGCAGGATGAAGGTGTAGGGGCCGGGCGTGAGCAGCTTGAGGATGCGGAACTGCCAGTTGTCGACGCGCGCGTAGTGGGAAATCTCCGAGAGGTCGCGGCAGACCAGGGTGAACTGGTGGTGCTTGTCGAAGTCGCGGATGCGCCGCAGCCGCTCGGCAGCGGCCTTGTCGTCGAGCTGGCAGCCGAGGGCGTAGCAGGAGTCGGTGGGATAGGCGATCACCGCGCCACGGCGCAGCTGCTCGGCGGCCTGGGCGAGCAGGCGCTTCTGCGGGTTGACCGGATGCAGTTCTAGGAATTCGGCAGGCATCCCACATTGTAGGCCCAGCTACAATCGCGGGATGAAAACCCTGCTCGATCTGCTGCCCGCCATCGCCTTCATCGGCGCCTATTATTTTGGCGACATCTACCTCGCCACCGGCGTACTGATTGCCGCGATGTTCGTCACCGTCGCCGGCCACTGGCTGATCAGCCGCAAGCTGCACAAGGCGCATTTCATCGGCGCCCTGGTCGCCCTGGTTCTGGGTGGCATCACCCTCGCCTTCCGCGATCCCGATTTCATCAAGCTCAAGCCCAGCGTGGTCTACACGCTGTTCGCAGCCGCCCTGCTGGGCAGCCATCTGGTCGGCGACAAGGTGCTGCTGCAGCGCATCCCGCAGAAGATGCTGGTGATGCCGGACGCGGTCTGGAAGCGGGTGAACCTGGCCTGGGCCGCGTTCTTCCTGTTCTGCGCGGTGCTGAACTACTACGTCGCCCACCACTTCGACGAGGCCACCTGGGTCAAGCTCAAGGCCTTTGGCTTCTCGCTGATCATGATGGCCTTCATGTTTGCCCACCTGCCCTTCCTCAGCCGCTATCTGGTGCACGAACAAGACGGCGCGGAGAAGAAGTGATGCTCTACATGATTCTCGGCCAAGACGCTCCCGACGCCTTGCCCCGGCGCAAGCTGGCCCGCCCCGCCCATGTCGAGCGCCTGCGCGCGCTCCAGTCCGAGGGACGCCTGCTGCTCGCCGGCCCACGCCCCAAGGTCGATGCCAGCGCCGCCAATGAAGCCGGCTTCAACGGCAGCCTGATCGTCGCCGAGTTCGCCAGCCTCGCCGAGGCTGAAGCCTGGGCAGCCGCCGACCCCTACGCGCTGGAAGGCGTGTTCGAGCAGGTGCTGGTGCAGCCCTTCGTCAAGACCTTTCCGGAATGAGCGCCAGCCGCATCGCGCGCATCGAGGCGGCGCTGCGGGAGGCATTCCCCGACGCCGACATCGAGTTGCAGGACGACAGCGCGCAGCACCTCGGCCATGCCGGCGCCGCCAGTGGTCGCGGGCATTTCCGGGTGCGCCTGGTTTCCGCGACTTTCAGTGGCCAGCCGCTCTTGGCGCGCCACCGCGCGGTCTACGCGGCGCTGGGCGAGCTGATGCAGACCGACATCCACGCCCTGGCCATCGAGGCGCGGCCGCCGGCCTGATTCCGGCGCAGCGATTTAGGCCGCGGGTTCCAGCAGGCGCTGCAAGGCCGCCCAGTCGAGCACCGGCACGCCGAGCTTCTCGGCCTTCGCCAGCTTGGAACCGGCCGCCTCGCCGGCGAGCACAAAATCGGTGTTCTTCGACACGCTGCCCGAGACCTTGCCACCCTGGGCCTCGATCAGGGCCGTGGCCTGTTCGCGTGACACCCCGCCGGGCAAGCTGCCGGTGATCACCAGGGTCTTGCCCGTGAGCACACCTTGCGCCGCCGCTTTCGGGGCCGGCCATTCGATGCCGGCGGCGACCAGCGCGGCGATCACCGCGCGGTTGCGCGGCTCGGTGAAGAAATGCACCGCATGCGCGGCGACGGTCGGGCCGACGTCCGGCACCGCGCGCAGCAGCGGGAAGCGGTCCTTGTCCTTCAGCGCCGCATCGTGTTCGGTGGGCGCATCGGCCGCGGCGGCGGCGTAGAGCGCCTCCAAGCTACCGAAGTGACGGGCCAGATCGCGCGCCGTGGTCTCGCCGATCTGCGGACAGCCGAGCGCGAACAGAAAGCGCTGGAAACTGCTCTGCTTGCTGCGGGCGATGGCCTCGACGACGTTGGCGGCGGACTTCTCGCCCATGCGCTCCAACCCGGCCAGTTCCTCGACGGTCAGCGTGTAGATGTCGGCGGCCGAGGCGACGCGGCCGGTGTCGATCAACTGGGCCAGCAGCTTTTCGCCCAGTCCCTCGATGTCCATGGCCTTGCGGCCGACGAAGTGGATCAGCGCGCCGTGCAGCTGGGCGCGGCAGGACAGCCCATTGGTGCAGCGGGCGATGACCTCGCCCTCGACGCGCTCGACCTTGCCGCCGCAGACCGGGCAGGCCGGCACCAGCTCGATCCGGGGCCTGGCCTCGTGGGCCAACCGCGCGGCCTCGTCCGGTAGGCGCACGCCCAGCACTTCCGGAATCACGTCGCCGGCGCGGCGGACGATGACGGTATCGCCCACCCGCACGTCCTTGCGCTCGACCTCGTCCATGTTGTGCAGCGTGGCATTGGAGACGGTGGCGCCGCCGACGAACACCGGCTTGAGCCTTGCCACCGGCGTCAACGCGCCGGTGCGGCCGACCTGGAATTCGACTTTTTCCAGCAGCGTCTCGGCCTCTTCCGCCGCGAACTTGTAGGCGCAGGCCCAGCGCGGCTCGCGGGTTACCGAACCCAGTTCCTCGCGGCCGGCGAGATCGTCGAGCTTGAACACCACGCCGTCGATGTCAAAACCGAGCTGCGCGCGCCGCGCGCCGATCTTCTCGAAGTAGCGCAGGCAGCCCTCGACCCCGACCAGCCGCTCGACCAGTCGCGACACCGGGAAACCCCATACGCGCAACTGCTCCAGCGCTTCCGAGTGCAGGCGTGGCGCCTGCCAGCCCTCGCTGTAGCCGACGGCATAGGCGGTGAAGGCCAGTGGCCGCTGAGCGGTGATGCGCGGATCGAGCTGGCGCAGGCTGCCGGCGGCGGCGTTGCGCGGATTCACCGGCACCTTCTCGCCGCGCGCCGTGGCCTCTTCGACCATGCGCCGGAAGCCATCCCAGGGCAGATAGACCTCGCCACGCACCTCCAGCAGCGGCGGCACGGCGCCACGCAACTGCAAGGGGATGCTGCGGATCGTGCGCAGGTTCTCGGTGATGTCTTCGCCGGTCTCGCCGTCGCCACGGGTGGCGCCGCGGATCAGCCGCCCCTGTTCGTAGATCAGCGACACCGCCAGGCCATCGAGCTTGGGTTCGCCGGTGTAGCCGGCCTCCGAGATGGCCAGGGTCTCGCAGACACGGCGGTCGAAGTCGCGCAACTCGTCTTCGTCGTTGCACTTGCGCAGCGACTGCATCGGCAGGCGGTGCCGTACCTCGGCGAATTCCCGCAGTGGCGCGCCGCCCACCCGCTGGGTCGGCGAGTCCGGCCTCAGCAGCTCGGGATGCGCGGTCTCAATGGCCTGCAATTCAGCGAACAGGCGGTCGTACTCGGCGTCCGAAATGCTCGGATCGTCGAGGACGTAGTAACGGTGGTTGTGCTCGTCGAGCTGCGCCCGCAGCACCTCGGCACGGGCGGCTGGCGTACTCATGATTGAGCTTGCGAAGAAATCGTAGCGAGCATGGCCTGATGCAAGGAATAGCAGCGCAGCAACCGCAGCGTACTCAAGTACGTGAGGATTGCGAGCAGCGCATGACGCCGCAGCAGGTCAGCGCAGTAGATTTATTCACAAGCTCAAGCCGTGGGGTGCTGGCGAGCCCAGTGCTCGACATCGTGTTCGAGCTTCAGCAGCGCCTCCGGCGTTAGCGGCTTGCGGCGCATATCGTAGACCTCGGCATTGAGCGCCTGGGCCAGGGCATGGGCGGTCTGCAGCATCTCGCGGAAGGCGGTGACCGGCGGCAGCGGCCCCGGCAGCACGAGGAACATCGACAGTCCCGGCGTGCTGAAGCCAGCCGCCTCGGCCGGGTCGAGATAACCAGGCTTGAGCAGGCTGGCGACGCTGAACACCGGCTCGCCGCCGGCCAGGTGGTGGTAGATCTGCTTGTCGCCAAAGGCCAGGCCCTGGGCCTTGAGCGCGGCGTGGATCTTGGGGCCGTTGATGTGGGTGCCGTCGCGTTCGGCGATCAGCAGGGCGACGATCTTCTGCTGCACCGGCGGGCGGCTCGCGGCCTCCGAGGCGGTGGGCGCGCCATCCAGACGCGGCGCGACCTTGCGCGGCTTGCCGACGCCAAATTCATCAAACTGGCCGGTGCTGTTGAACATGTCGAGCTGGGCATCGGCGGGACGCCGCGGCACCCCCAGCGTGGGCTCGCCGCCGCCGCCCGGCTGCCAGTCACGCAGACCGCTGCCGCGGCGACGCGACACCCACCAGACCGCAATCGCGGCTCCCAACCCCACAACCAACAGCGCCCACTGGAGTGGCGTCATCGTGCGTTCTCTTGTGGCAACTCAGAGCCGGTCAATTCCACTGCCTGCGCCACGTCCACACTCACCAGGCGCGAGACGCCCGGCTCCTGCATGGTGACGCCGTGCAACTGGTTGGCCAGCTCCATGGTGATCTTGTTGTGCGTAATGATAATGAATTGAACGCCTTGCGACATTTCCCGGACGATCTCGCAAAACCGGCCGACATTGGCGTCGTCCAGAGGCGCATCAACCTCGTCCATCAGGCAGAACGGCGCCGGGTTGAGCTGGAACAGCGCCAGCAGCAGCGCCACCGCGGTCATCGCCTTTTCACCACCCGACAACAACTGGATAGTCGAGTTGCGCTTGCCCGGCGGCCGCGCCATCACCCGCACGCCGGTGTCGAGCAAATTGTCGCCGGTCAGCTCCAGATAGGCCTCGCCGCCACCGAACAGCTTGGGGAAGCGGTCCATGAACACGGTGTTGACGGTGTCGAAGGTCTGCTTGAAGAGATCGCGGGTCTCGGCGTCGATCTTGCGCATCGCCTCTTCCAGCGTGTCCAGCGCGCCGGTGAGGTCCTGGTTCTGCTCGTCGAGATAGCTGGCGCGGGTCTGCGCCTCTTCCAGCTCCTGGATCGCCGCCAGGTTGATCGCGCCCAGGCGTTCGATACGGCGCAGCATCGAGGCCAGCTTTTCCTCCCAGGGCTCGGCGGCGGCGTCGGCCGGCAGGCCGGCACGCAGGGGTTCCAGCTCGAAGCCAGTCTCGGTCACCTGCTCCAGCAGCGAGGCCTCGCGGGCCTTGTCGCCCTCGGCTTCCAGCCGCGACTGCTGTAGCGCGTCGCGGGCGGCGTCCTGCCCAAACTCGGCGGTGCGCGCGGCTTCCTGCGTCTGGCTCAGCGCCCGCTCGGCGGCGCTCAGGCGTTCGCGCGCACCACGCAACTGTTCGCGCTTGGCCGCGACCAGGGCGCGAGCGGCTTCGACCTCGCCCGCGGTCTCGGTGACCGGCGCATCCAGTTCCCCGGCCTGGGCCTCGTACTCGGCCTTGGCCTCGGCCTGCGCGACCACCCGCGCGGCGAGGTCCTGCAAGGCCTGTTGCAGGGCGGTGACCGCGCTCTTCTGCCCGGCCAGGCGCAGTTGCACGGCATTGCGCGCCTGCGCCGCCTGGTTGAGCAGGGCGCGCACGCGGTTGACCTGGTCGCGGGCCCGCGCCTGCGACTGCTGCAATTCGACGCGCTCCTGGCGCAGGCGGGCGGCGGTGGCCTCCAACTGCACCAGTTGCTCGCGGGAAGCGGCCAGCTCCTGGCTTTGCTGCTCCTGCTGTGCATGCAGGGCCTGCAATTCCTGGCTCAATTGGTTCTGCCGGTTGATCACCTGCTCCAGGCGCACCGCCTGCGCTTGCCGGAAGGCCTGACGCTGCGACTGCCGCTGACGGCGCTGCTCGACCCGCGCGGCCTGCTCGCGGCGCTCGGCCTCCAGGCTCTGCGCCTGATTGCGCAGGCCACCCAGGCTCTGCTCCTGCTCCGCGACCTTCGCCGCCAGGGCATCGACCTGGGTCTTGAGCTGCTTGAGCAACTGGGCGCGCGCCAGCACGCCGCTCTGGGCGTCGCCGGTCTTGGGGTGGCGCACCCAGCCACGGCCGCGCCAGACGCCGTCCGGCGTCACCACCGACTCGCCGGCGAGCAGGGTCTCGGCACGCCCGCGCGCCGCTTCGGTGCTGGGCGCGACGAACACGCCGTGCAGGAACTCCAGCACCGCCGCCGGCCCGCGCACATGGTGCGAGAGGCGGTCGGCATCGCCGGGAGGCACGCCCGGCGTGGCATCGAGCAGGGCGATGCCGGCCTTGGGCGCGCCGGTGGTGTCGGCGTAGGTCGGAGTCAGCGGAGCTTGCAAGAGGCCGCCGAGCACGTGCTCCACCGCCGCCTCCCAGCCGCCTTCGACACTCAGTTGCGAGGCCAGCCTTGGCGCCTCGGTGAGGTTCTGCGCCCGCAGCCACTGGTTCAGCTCGGCGTCGTCCTGGCGCAGGGCGGCCTGTTGCAGGGTTTCCAGCGAGGCCAGGCGACCGCGCGCCGACTGCAGGGTCTGGCGGTCCTCGTGCAGGTTCTTTTCCAGGTTGGCGCGGATGTCGCGCTGGCTGGCCAGCTCCTGATCGACCTGCTGCAGGCGGGCGCTGGCCTCGGCCAGCTCGGTTTGCAGGCTCGCCAGCTCGGCATCGCAGTCGCTCAGGCTGGTCTGGATCGGCGCCGCGTCCAGCGTCGCCTGCTCGCCGGCCAGGCGCTTGACCCGCTCGTCCAGCATCAGGCGGGCGCGGTCGAGCTGCTGCACCCGCACGCGCTCGGCCTCGACCTGGGTCAGCGGCGCCTCGGCGCGCGCCAGGTGTTCATTCCACTTCTGCTGCTCGGCCTGGGACTCGGCCTCGGCCTTGCTGACCGCCGCCAGGGCCTCGCCCTCGGCGGTTTCGGCGTCCTGCGCCTGCTGCTCCAGCGCGGCGACATCGGCGTTCAGCGACAGCAGGCGCTGCTGCTCGCGCTGTTCGCGCTGCTGCAATTCGAGGAGCTGGCGGCTGAGCTGCTCCAGCTCGCGCGCCTTCAGGCTTTGCAGCTCGCGGGCGTGCTTGAGTGCCTGCTCGTGGCGCGCCAGGGCCGCCTCGGCCTCGTAGACCTGGGCCTGCTCGCCGTTGAGCAGTTCCTGCTCGGCCTTGAATGCCGCCTCGGCCTGCTGGCGGCCGGCGTAGCTCTCGATCACCGCCCGCTTGGCGGCCTCGAAGGCCTGCTCCTGGGCCGCGATCTGGGCCAGGGTGGCACTGCGCTGCTGCTCCAGGGCGGCCAAGCGCAGCACCAGAATCTCGGCTCGAAGTTGTCGCTCCTGTGCCTTGAATTCCTTGAATTTCTCGGCGTTGGACGCCTGCTTGGCCAAAACCTCCAGCCGGGTCCCAAGTTCACTGCGCAAGTCGTTGAGACGGGAGAGATTTTCCCGCGTCTGCTTGATCCGCGACTCGGTTTCGCGCCGGCGCTCCTTGTACTTGCTGATGCCGGCCGCTTCTTCCAACCACTGGCGCAGCTCGTCGGGCTTGGCCTCGACCATGCGGCTGACCATGCCCTGCTCGATGATCGCGTACTGGTTCTTGCCGCCCAGGCCGGTACCGAGGAAGAGATCGGTGACGTCGCGCTTCAGGCACTTCTTGCCGTTCAGGTAGTACTGCGAGTTGCCGTCGCGGGTCAGCTCGCGCTTCACCGAGATGTCGGTGTAGGCGGCGTAGGGGCCGACGATCTGCTGGTCGGAGTTGTCGAACACCAGCTCTACCGAGGCGCGGCCGACCGGCTTGCGCGACTTCGAGCCGTTGAAGATCACGTCCTCGGAGTCGGCGCCGCGCAGGTTCTTGATGCTGGTTTCGCCCAGCACCCAGCGCACCGCGTCGATGAGGTTGGACTTGCCGCAGCCATTGGGGCCGACAATGCCGGTGAGATTCGACGGCAGCGGCAGTGCCGTGGGATCGACAAAAGACTTGAAGCCCGCGAGCTTGATGGCGGTAAGACGCATTGACGGTTTGGCTTGGAGCCGCGTGGGCGCGGTCTAGATGGGCGGACGGGCGTCTAGTGTACTAATTCGGGCCGCCGCACTCGAACCGCCGGCTGCTGTCGGACCTGCCGCGCTTTCAAGTTTGCCGGGGCGCATCAATAATTCACGCCCTGTCCGGCCCCTACACCGGCCCAACATCCCCGCCTTGCCTCCGCAGACCATGTCCACTCAGCCGTCGAAGTCGCTGGAAACCTTCCCCAACCCGAACCCGGCGCGCGACTTCCTGATCCGCATGCGGATGCCGGAATTCACCTGCCTGTGTCCGAAGACCGGCCAGCCCGACTTCGCGACCTTCTACCTGGAGTACATCCCAGGCGAACTCTGCGTGGAACTGAAGTCCCTGAAGCTGTACATGTGGAGCTATCGCAACGAAGGCGCCTTTCACGAGGCGGTGACCAACAGCATCCTCGATGATCTGGTGGCCGCCACCCAGCCCAAGTTCATGCGCCTGACCGCCGACTGGTACGTGCGCGGTGGCATCTATACCCACGTCACCGTCGAGCACCGTCAGCCCGGCTACGCGCCGGCCTTCGCCGACCCCAGCGGCCTACCGCCGGCGAAGTGGGAGGGCTATCAGAACCACTAGCCCCGAACGGGCCCTAGAAGCGCCACTTCAGGCGCATCTGCAGCACCGGCTCGTCCTGCTGGCCAGTGCTGCTCTTCCAGCAGGCCTGCTGAAGGGTGATGACCGCCTTGCCACGCAGGCCAAACAGGCGGTCGGCGTCGATGATCAGCTGTGGCGCCACCTGCAGGCGACGCTCGCGGTCGCGTATCTGGAACGAGGCGTCGAAGCGGTCGACGCTGACCAGATCCACCGCCGCACCCAGCGACCAGAGCTCGGAGGGCTCGGCGCTCTCGTTCTCGCCTTCCCCCAGCACCCAGCGGGCGCCGCGGTCGATCTCGTCGCCACGCGGATGCAGCATGAAATGCAGCTTGCCGGCGTCTGGTAGATCGAAGTCGACACCGATGCCATTGCGGATATCGCGCACCTGCTCGACCACCTCGTGGTTGCGCAGTTGCAGCAGACGGGCGAGGCGATTGAAGGCCCCGCTCAGCCGCGGGTCGTTGGTCGAAAAGCCGATGCGGTAAACACTGAGCGCGTCGCCCGAATACCCCTTCTGAGCTTCGATGCTCAGGTTCACGTTCAAGGGAATATTGCCGAACAGCTCCTGCTCCTGACCGGCGGCGGCGAGTTGCTGGCCGCTCACCCAGAGCATCAGTCCGTAGGCGCCACGCCGAAAGGCGCCGATCAGCCCTCTCCGCCGCCGCTCTCGACCATTCTTCGACATTGCCTGCCTCCGCTCTGACACCGGCCTCCTGGCGAGCCAAACCCGGCATCCTGCGCGGGAGGTTTGCTGATGGCCGAACTATCGACGCAGGAACAGCCTTGGACAGAAGATCGCCAACAGCCGCTAGCATCAGCCCGACGGACGGCAGAAACGACAAAGCCCGCCGAAGCGGGCTTTGCTGCAAAGCGGGAAATTAAGTTGGTCGGCGCGAGAGGATTTGAACCTCCGACCACTACCACCCCAAGGAGTGTTCGTTCGCAGGCCATGTCTTTGATCAGGCGACTATTTCCAGCTTTTTTGCTCGCCTTCTTAATTGCGTTCAGCTTTCCGCAATATCAACTACTTACCGGTGGGTTTTGTTGCGCGCATTGCGTGCAAGCTGCTGATCGTTAAGCCTGCCTTTTCAGAACAATCGACTCCGGGTCGGCATGCAGGCCATAAGGCCGGCATGTCGAACGGAGTCTGCCCCCGCAGGGAGTCGAGCACGGATCAATGACCGCCGAAGGTCGCGCGCGGCGCGATCCGTCAGTTGGCGGCTTTTCGCCAAGTGACGGACGGACTCATTGAACCGCGCGCAGCGACCGGAGTTTCGGGCGCACCGGTTCGATATTCCTACACCACTACTACCAGGCTTCCTGGCCTGCGGGCCAAAAAATAAGCCCCCTAGAGGGGGCAGAGGTGCAACGGGTTCGACGGATGTCGTAAGTCCGGCGCCGTCTTATTTTTTGTGGTGTTTGGTCAAGGCGTCAATCACCTGCTCTACCGTCATTTCGCCGTTAATTATTTTGTCGTCGAACTGCCGCGCGAACTCCGTTGCGGGCGGCAATCCCGCAAGGTCGCAACTCCTATCGGCTGCGTCCAATGCCGCCCGCCGAAGAGCTTCTGTATCAAACGGAATCAAGGTGCTCAAAACTTTTCCGCCTTCGGCTGAACCGTAACGCTTTTCGATTAGATCGAACACATGCTCGGGCATGTCTCCGATTTCCGGATCGTATTGAGGCTGTAGAAATTCGATCAGCTCTTTCTGCGCCTCTTCCAAATCCGATTCGTCTGGGCGCTGGGTCAGAACTTGCATCCAAGCTCTAGCTTGCGAGGGAGTTGGCACCGGCTTGGGGTCTGTGCACCACAGCAGCCAGCGCACGAATTCAAGCACCTCGGCTGGCTGATCTTTCGCCAGCTTAATCAATATCCAGTCGCCTTCAGTTTCGCGCGCGAAACGGTGGTGCGCGTGAGTTATGTCCATTCTTTTGTCATTTCAGTTCTCCGGGTGTACGTCACAGTCTTCCCGTTCCAGGTGCTGCCGCACCACGAGGGAATAGCGAACCATGGCGGCCGACACCTTGCCGGCGTTATCGGGCGTCAGGGCGTCGCGCTCCTTGGCCAGCGTCAGGATCTGTCTCTGCATCGCCTCGATGCGCTTCGAGTCCGGGATCTCGCGGCCGTGCTCCTTGGCGAAGGGTTTCGCAGTAAATGGCGATGACGTGCGTGATCGTCTCGCAGGCGACCTCGTAGTTCGCACCTTCTTCCACTGTCCAGAGCATCGCCGCCGGCTCTTGCAACCTAGCCACAGTGTGCGTTGCGCGGGGCTTGGTCACAGCGATCCACAGTAAACAGCAATTTCCATCGCGTCGTTCGACATGCCAATCGGTCGCGCTGCATCGCGGCGAATCCACTTTAATCCGTTTTGCGGTGTTTGGATGCTGATTACTGCCGGCCGGACGTCAACCACCATTCCACAGATTGTGCGGTCTCCCGGCTGAAGGTTTGACTGCCATGGCTTTAGATCCTCTAGCCGCTGCTCACGCCTTAGCGCTGCCTGCCTTGCCGCCTCCGCATTATTCGCCGCTTCCCTTGCCTCGGCCTCCACTATCGGGCGATTCACAGCGTCGTAAAACGCGTCGATGTCGACACCAGAAAGCGCCTGAGCAAGCTTTTCGGAATCCACTCGGTATGCCCCGATCTTCCCGGTCAATACAAACAATGGTGTGAGCAATACGCCCATGTCATGGATTTCGCTCACCAAGTCGGAGTTACACAACGAGTACCCAGACTTCGCTCGGTCCGCTGTATGCCGGCGGTTGCAAATGGACTGCTGGTCTCCTTTCGTCGTCAAATCCGTGCCCATCACCGCCAACCCGATTGTTCGATCGGACTTTCGCAACCACACCGCTTCGATGCCGGGCTCGCTGGCATCAGCATCTGCAGCAGGCAGCCACGAGCCGTCGTTCTGGAGGATCAGGTAGGCAACTCTCGTCCCATCTCTCGGGGCGGGCCTGACCTGGCCCTTCGTGTTCCGGGCACCCCTGACCATCGGCGTGAAATCAACCCGGCCGATGTCTTCCTCAATCGTCCACCCGCCTACCGAGACAGGCTCTCTCGACTGTGCCGAGCTGACGAAACAGAACAAGGCAACGACCAGTCCGTCCCGAAAACGCATTTTTCATTCCCTCTTCTTTTGCTGACCGTGTTCGGTCGTTTTTGTCCCGGCCCAACTTTATTCGCCGGCTGGTTCCGCATCAACCTCACTGTTACAGCTAGATCGTTTCGCGCGCGAAACGCTTCCCAGATTTTTCGCACACCGCTTCTCTCAACAGCTACAAATCGCTGCAATTTCTCAACGTTGCACGCCGGGCAAGACAATTTCAGCGCATGCGCTCATTGTTTTTATTGACATTTATCCAGGTTCATCGTCTCCGCACCATTGTGGAAAACCACACCTTCATTTTCTTCGATTTACGGTAGATCTTAGGTGTCACCTTCTGATCGGTGACACTCATGACTCACGGTTCAAGCCAGTCCTGGCGCCGCCAGCTCACTTTTCAGCCTCGTGTTAGGCGCCCTTATTCCTGTGCCCGGAAGCTGGCTCACCTTGTCGAATTTTGGCTGGCAGCCGGTGATGCCGTCGCCGCCGATTCGCTCGCTGTTCGCGCCGAAGAAATGTCCATTCGGTACGTCAGTCGCCGCGACGAAGGGGTGCGGCAGTGATTGCGGAAGCTTCCCTGTCACTTGGTATATCTACGAATTGTGAAAACAATTCGCCCGACCTGGTCGTCGCAATCCGGTCGGCACGAGCCCGCCGGTATCAGCTCCAGCGTGTAGCACAAGGCCTTCTTCGGGAGGTCGAGCACCCTCGTCGTGGAGGCTGCTGGCGCACGCTGAATTGCCTCTACCGACTTGAAGCACAGGCCGTCGAGATTCGGTACACGCCGGAAATCAACCGGGCTTCGTTCGTCGGCTGCTGCGTCTGCGGCAGTGTCTGGGTCTGCCCCGTCTGCTCGGCCCGCATCTGCGAACTACGGCGTGCCGAGATCGCCGCGATGCACGCCACCCATACCGCGGCTGGTGGATCAGCGCTGTTGGTGACATTCACGGTTCCTCACTGCCTCGACGACCGCCTTGCAGATCTCTTCGGAAAGCGCAGGAAGGGCACCGGCGGACTCAGCGCGGCAGTAAATCGCTTTCGGGCTGATCGCTTGGTGAAAGCCACCACGGCGATCACGCATCGGATCGGGTATCTGCGCGCCACCGAGATCACGCATGGCGGTGCCGGCTGGCACCCCCATTACCACGAGCTTTGGTTCTGCTCGATTCCTGAAGGGTCTATCGGCCTTCACCAGCTCACGGCCGATCTGCTTGATCGCTGGGCACGCGCTTGCAGCGCCTCTGGGCTCAGCAGACCTAACGAGCGTGGAGTGGATGTCCGCTGGGCTTGGGACGCAAGCACATACCTGAGCAAGATTGGGCACGATCAGACCTGGTCCGCCGCACGCGAGCTTGTAAGCGCCGCCACCAAGAAAGCTCGAATCGGCAACCGCAACTCCTGGCAGCTCCTTGCGGCCGCATCGGACGGCGACTTACAAGCCGCAGCCGCGTTCGGCGAGTTCGCGCAAGCAACGCTCGGACAGCGCCAATTGGTCTCGTCGCGGGGACTCAAAGCCCTGATGGGCATTGAAGAGCGCAGCGACGAGGAACTAGCAGAGCACGTCGATGAATCGAGCTTCCGGCTCTCGGTCATCGACGCCGAGGACTGGCGCGCCGTCCTCACCCTTCCCTTCGACGCTCGCGCTCGCCTGCTCGACCTCGCAGAGGACGAAGGCCCCGACTCGGTCTCCGACTTTTTCACCCTGCTGCGTCTCGATTCCGAAGCAGCGCGGGAATTCCTGGGCCTCACGGCCCGCACAGCCTGAGGTACTCACGTGATCAAAATCGAAGTCATTAGCAGCAGCGTCAAGCAGGTGGTCAAAAAAGCTACCGGCGAGGTCTTCAACATCCCCGAGGTCGCCGCCTACGCGCACGACCTGGAGAAGTACCCAGTCCCGATCAAGTTCGGCGTCGCTAAAGGCCAGCAGCCGCCCGCCCCTGGCTTCTACATCCTCGACTCGTCTTCCTTTTATGTAGGCGCTTTTGGCCAGCTCATGCTCAAGTCCAGTCTGGTTTTGAAACCGGTTACCGAAGCGCTCAAACGGGCCGCCTGACCCTCGACAGAGCTGACCTGTGACCGACCTGGTCTTCGTCTGTCCGAGCGGGAGTGAGAGCGTCACCAACGTGACGCTTTCCACCCGTCAGTACCCCACGTGTGCCCAGAACCAAGGCCACTGGATTGAGATCGATGCTCGCATCTCACAGTCCAGTCAGCAGTCGAGTTTCTGGGCACAGGAAGTGAATCAGCAGAGCTTTAACGATCTGCTCGCTGCCACGGCGTTCGCGTTGGCCACCGCGTTCGCTGTTCGAATGATCGTCAATTCAATTCGAGGTCGTAAATGAACTCCAACACCGTTGTGAAATTGGCTGTCGCTGCACTCCTCACCCTTCCGGTCGTCTCCTTCGCCGATGTGCAGACCATCGACGTCGGCGACGCCACCGACCAACTCACCAGCGTCACGGGAACGATCATCCAGATCGGCTCGGCGTTGTTCGGCATGTCGGCCGTGGCGGTCTGCGAACCGCCGGGTAGTTGCGCAGCGGTCGCCAGCGAAACTGCGCACTGCCGCCGTAGAACTTGATCGGCGGGTGCCAACTCGTTGCTCAGAAAACTGAGGCGCATCGGCGACGTCTGGTCAGTCGAATCGGCCGCGGACGCGCCGAAGGCGGCCAGAACTGTGAACGCCCCGCGTCGCGACAGCGGCTTGGGCTGCATGGCGGACACGACTACGCGGGTTGCGTACAGGTTGCCACGGTTTGATCCGCTGCACTCGCGTCGGGCATTGCCAGCGCCGCCCGGCTTTGCTCGTAGCCGGCCCGGATCAGCGCGTCGCTGTGGCGGAAGTCGAGCAGGCCGACATCGAGTGGAAATCGTGGCTCGACGATACGCATGACGGCACCCTGACTCCGATAGCGGCCGAGATCGCAGTGGTATTTGCTGTCCAGCGAGATCAGGAAGCTGCGCGGCAGATTGTCGAAGTGACCTGCCGACGATGAGATCGAAGGACAGCCCCAGTTCGTGGATGGCCTGATAGATAGCGAGCTCCATGGCCCCGCGCGCCGCCACCGCAGAGAATAAGGGCGCGGCGCACATATCCGGGCATCACGTCCCGGGCTGGGCGACAGCCAGCGCGCAGGCACAACGCGCCAGCGCCTGCCGTCGGTCACGAATCCGCGCCTTGAGCAGCCGCTCGGCTGCTTTGCAGCGCGCGCGATCGCTGCCGTCCAGACTTCGCAGGAACTCGGCGATGTCGGCGAGGCTGATCTGCGCGTCGCGGCAGGCCTTGATCAGCTTCAGGCGCTCGACGCAGCGCTCGTCGAACAGGCGATAGCCGCCTGGCGTCGTCGCGCAGGCGTGCAGCAGGCCCATGTCGACGTAGATCCGCACCTGGTGCGGGGACAGGCGTGCCCGCTCGGCGGCCGCACTCAGCGTGTGGGTGTTCACGCATGCGCCTCGGCACAGGCCGGGCCGCATGAGGACAGTGTCGGCGCGCTCAACCGCTGCACGAGCGACTGTCCGAGACGGAATGCGTCGTGCACGCTGACTATCGCCACGTTGGCTTGCGCGCCCGCCCAGGCATCTGCCGCGGCGGCCGAAGCAAAGAAGTGCACGTGGCAGCAGAAGGCGCTGCGAACGTCGGCCGAGGCATCCGGCGGCACGAGAGACACCATGGCACCGGCCGGATCGAGATCACGAATCCCATCCGGCGTGACTGTCAACCGCACGGGAGCGCGAGTTGCGGCGCAGGACGAAAAGACCTGCGCCGTGTTGCCGACCAGTGACGGAAATATCAGGGCGTCGAGGGCACACCAGGTATACAGGCGGCGGCCGTCCACTTCGAACGCATGCGGCGTCTCGCGCAGCGTGAGGCCATAGCCGATGATGTGTCCCGCGCTATCGTATTCGACGCCGGGAGCCTGTTCCAGTGCCGCCGAGACCTTGTTCACTGGCCAGCCCATCAACTCGGAGAGCCGCTCTCGCGACACCGGGCTGCCCGCGACCAACTCGCAAAGGAGCGCACGGAAAAGCTGCGCGGATTCCTCGCCGGCATCACCGGACAGCCGCTGGGCGAGTTCTTGCATGATGAGGGAGGTTTCAGAGGTTCCCATGTCAGAGGTTTCCATGATTCAACGGGACGCTAAGGTGCTTTCCGGAACAGGTCGTAGAGGGCGATGATCGTGCCGCCGACGCCGAGCGAGAACCAGGACACCGAGAAGTGATACTGCGGCAGTGCGGGCTCGGCGACGAGGATCAGGCCGACGGCGAGCAGGCCATACGCGGAGAGGGGCTTTCGCAACCGTTCGCGCATACCGATCCTCCTTCAGCCCGCACAGCAGGACAGCTGCTTCACGTCCTTCGTAAAGGTCTGCGCCGCGAGCTTCAGGGCTTCGACCATCGTCAGGTAGGGGAACAACTGATCGGCCAGGTCGGCCACGGTCATGCGCGCGCGGATCGCCAGCGCGGCGGTCTGGATCAGCTCCCCGGCTTCGGGCGCCACCGCCTGCACGCCGATCAGGCGGTTCGAGCCGGCTTCGGCCACCAGCTTGATGAAGCCGCGCGTGTCGAAGTTGACGAGCGCCCGCGGCACATTGTCCAGGGTCAGCACGCGGCTGTCCGTTTCGATGCCGTCGTGGTGGGCTTCGGCCTCGCTCAAACCCACCGTGGCGACCTGCGGGTCGGTAAACACCACCGCCGGCATCGTCGACAGATCCAGCGCAGCTTCGCCGCCGGTCATGTTGATCGCTGCGCGCGTGCCGGCCGCGGCAGCGACGTAGACGAACTGCGGCTGGTCGGTGCAGTCGCCGGCGGCGTAGATGTCGGGCGCGCTGGTGCGCATCGCCGGATCGACGACGATCGCGCCCTGCGGGTTCACGGTCACACCTGCGGCTTCGAGGGTCAGGCTGCGGGTGTTGGGAGCGCGGCCGGTGGCCACCAGCAGCTTGTCGGCGCGAATCTCGCCATGATTCGTCGTCAGCACGAACTCATCGCCGGCATGGGCGATGCGACTGGCCTGGGTCTGTTCCAGCACCTCGATGCCCTCGGCACGGAAGGCCACCGTGACCGCCTTGCCGATCTCCGGGTCTTCGCGGAAGAACAGCGAACTGCGCGCCAGGATCGTGACCCGGCTGCCGAGCCGCGCGAAGGCCTGCGCCAGCTCCACGGCGACGACCGATGAGCCGATCACGGCCAGGTGTGGGGGGATCGCGTCACTGGCGAGCGCTTCGGTGGAGGTCCAATACGGCGTGTCCTTCAAGCCGGGAATCGGCGGAACCGCAGGGCTGGCGCCGGTGGCGATCAGGCAGCGGTCGAAGCGCAGCGTTTGCTCGCCGCCGTCGTTCAGACTCACGCCGAGCGTATGGTCGCCGGTGAAGCGCGCCGTGCCGTGCAGGACCGTGATGTTGGGGTTCCCGTCGAGAATGCTTTCGTACTTGGCGTGGCGCAGTTCCTCGACGCGCCCCTGCTGCTGCGCCAGCAGCTTTCCGCGCAGAACCGCCGGCGTGGCCGCGGCGATGCCGGCGTCGAAGGAACTCTCGCGGCGCAGGTGGGCGATGTGCGCCGCGCGGATCATGATCTTGGACGGCACGCATCCGACGTTGACGCAGGTGCCGCCGATCGTGCCGCGCTCGATCAGCGTCACGCGCGCGCCGCGCTCGGCGGCCTTGAGCGCGCCGGCCAGTGCACCGCCGCCGCTGCCGATCACAGCGACGTGCAGCGGCTGCTCGCCGCGGGTGGGCTTGTTGCCGCCACCCAGCAGCGTCTGCATCTTGCCGATCAGCCCCGCAGCGGCCGGCGAACCGCCCTTGTCCATGCGGGCACGATAGCCGAGCGCGTCCACCGCGGCGACGAGCCCTTCAGTGGGCGTGCCGTCGACCAGCGTGACCTCGGCCGTACCCTGCGCGTAGGAGACGCGCACAGACTGAACGCCCGGGACCTTTTCCAGCGCCTTGCGGACGTGCGTCGCGCAGGAGTCGCAGGTCATGCCGGTGATCTTGAGTTGTGTCATGTTCGTAAGTCCTCCTGAATCGATCAGGATTGCTTGGCGGGCACTTCGCAGTGTTCGGGATCGCAACGCCGGCTGGCCGGCGAGAAGATGTCCCAGAGCGATACCGCCACTATCAGGCCCAGCGCCGAGTAGGTGACAGTGCTGCTCCAGCCATACTTGAACCACGGGTAGAGCGAGAGCAGCAGCAGCACCGGCCCGACCATGCCGAGCAGGCTTCGGTGCCACTGCCGGTGGCTGAACCAGCCCAAGGCGTTGATCACGAGCGCCAGCCAGGCAAAGGCCGGCAGCAATGTGCTGACGAACAGGCCCTCCCACTGGCTCAGAAAGCCTAGGCCGACGGCGGCGCCAAGGCTGGCGATCGCCGGGAAACACATCGCGCACCCCATGGCCGAGACGACCGCGCCCAGCGAGCCGGCCTTGTCACCGATGCGGGAGATCCACTGGATAAGCCGAGTCATGGCTGCGCGCCTGCGGCTGCCGTGGACGGATAACCCGCGTCCGCGGTGGCCTTGGTCAGCGCATTCACGCTGGTTTTTGCGTCGTCGAAGGTCACGGTGGCCCGTTTGCTTGCGAAGCTCACGTCCACCGCTTCCACGCCGTCAACGCGCGACAGCGCCTTCTTGACCGTGATGGGACAGGTGACGCAGGTCATGCCCGTAACATCGAGCGCCACGGTGCGGGGCGCAGCATGCACCGCGCTGCATTTGCAGCAGGCCAGCACGGCGGCCAGCCCCAGCGCAACAAATAGACTCTTGACCATAATCGGACTCCTTCAGACGAACAGAACCGCGTAGTAGGGAAAGGTCAGCAGGCCGACGACCAGCGTGGCCACGAACCAGAACACGGTCTTGCGCCGGCGTTGCACGCGCGGAACGGCGCAAGCCTGACCGGGCTCGCAGACTTCGGCCTTATTGAAGATGCCGCGCCAAGCGAAGAACAGCGCGAGCACCGCCGCCGCTACGAAAACGGGGCGGAAGGGTTCGAGTGCCTTCAGCGAGGCCAGCCATGAGCCCCCCAGGCCGGCCATGACCAGCACCAGCGGCAGCACGCAGCACACGGATGCGCCAAGGCCGGCGACGACGCTGGCGGCGAGCGAGAGGTTGGAACGATCCTGCATACAGCCTCCTTGAATGGATGCTGTTACCCTACGACCGTAGCTGACTACGGAGTCAAGATGCGCGAGACCTACACTATCGGCACCCTGGCACAGCGCGCAGATGTGCACCTGGAAACCATCCGTTACTACCAGCGTCGCGGGCTGGTGGGCGAGCCGGATCGTCCCTTGGGCGGTGTGCGGCGCTATACCGAGGATCATGTCCAACGTCTGCGTTTCATCCGGCACGCGCAAGAACTGGGGTTCAGCCTCGATGAAGTGGGCGAGCTGCTGAAACTGGAGGACGGCGCGCATTGCCGGGAGGCGAGAACCCTGGGCGAGCGCCGACTTGCCGATGTCCGGCGCAAGCTCGCGGACCTGCAGCGCATCGAGTCGGCACTTTCCGTGCTGGTGGACCGCTGCGGGGCGGTCAAGGGCCGTGTGCGCTGTCCGATGATTGCCTCCCTGCAGGCGGCGCCGTGATGGAACTGCTTCGGGTTGGCGGGCTCTTCGCGATCACGGCGGTGGCCGAGATCGTCGGCTGCTATCTGCCCTGGCTGGTCATCAAGCAGGGGAAAACCGCGTGGCTGCTGCTGCCCGCCGCGTTCTCACTGGGCCTGTTCGCCTGGCTGCTGACGCTGCATCCACAGGCCGCCGGGCGCACCTACGCTGCTTACGGAGGCATGTACATCGCGGTCGCCCTGATCTGGTTGTGGCTTGTAGACGGCGTCACGCTGACCCGCTGGGACCTGCTCGGTGCGGGCGTCGCGTTCATCGGCATGGCGATCATCGCACTGCAGCCGACCACCTGAGGTGCTCAACCGCGCTGGGTGCGTTCCCGGTCAAGCCGCCGCTGAAGTCTCCAAGGCTTGATGTAGAACCAGTACAGGAGGTAGCAGAACAGAAGCAGTCCGCCGAGTCCCAAGAGCGGCTTCACCGCCTTGCTCGGCGCTGCACCGAGATTCGGCAGCGCGGCGAACATCAGCGCAAGAAAGAAGAGGCTGAATACCGCAAGCTGCACTCCGCCCCACAGCGCGATCCAGGGGCTCGCGGAAAGTTGCACCCCGAACGGCGTACGGCGCAGGTTGCCGGTGTGCTGGAAGAGCTTGATCTCGGGATCGGTCAGGTCGTACCGCTTCTTTAGTGCGATCAAGCCGATCCTGTCTCGCCGATTCCAGCGAAAGCCCGGTCCAAAACGCTTGCGGAACTTACCCTCGTCGGCGATCACCTCCTCGTCGGAATACGTGCCGTCGAGGGGCTCGGACTGCGCGAGTATGCGCCGCATCTCCTCCAGACGCGGATCGAGACGCTGCGGCGGGTCCGACTTCTCGGGACGCAGCGGTACGACCTTGTCACGGGTCTCGTCCCGCCGCTCCGGCGGAGCGCGGCGCTCCCGATCGTGGCGGCCATCCATCGGATCAGGCCGCGACCGACAGCATTTCGCGCAGGTGCGTCGCGTCGATCTCGCCCTTGGCCATGCAGTGCTCGTAGCCGAGCCGGATGACGCGCGCCTTCTTGTCGGGTTTCAAAGTGCGGCGGTGTTTGGTCAACCAGTCCTCGATGAGGCGGATCACGCCCTCCATCAGGTCCATGTCGAGCACGCGCTTGCCCAGCAGCACCGGCTCCTCACCTGGGCCGGTGAGCTGCCATAGCGGGTCGATCCGGAAGGTTTCGCACAGCGACCGGAACAGGGCGGTGGGCATCTCCCGCTCGCCGCGCTCGTAATTGGCGTAGGCGCGCAGCGACAAGCCCAACTTGTCAGCGAAGTCCGCTTGGGTCAGTCCGCTGGCGACCCGGATCGCCATCAGGCGGCGACCCATGGCGAGATCGTCGTCTTCGTTTGACAGCTTACTCATATCTGCCTATTGTGAGTCTCAGGACTTCCCCCGACGATACCACGCATGAAACCCGAACTGGAATTGCATGAGCGGATCAAGATGCGCCTGCGGCTGGCCGGCAGCTCGCTGGCGGACGTGGCGCGCGAACTGGGCGTGGCGGGCACGACGGTGACGAGTGTGAGTCAAGGTTATCGGCGCTCGCGCCGCATCGAGGCGGCCATCGCGGCGAAACTCGGCATGAAGCCTGGCGATCTGTGGCCTGGACGCTATCCAGAAGGTGGAGATAGTGATGACCGATCCACCCTGCCAGGGACTTTGGATCGCATCGGAGGTGACCCGCCCAGTCCGATTTTCTGCTGACGACATAGCGGTACGTTTCGGGCAGCGGAAATAAGAAACCCACGCCTGCCAGGGCGTGGGTCTTGTGCAGCTTTCAACAGAACCTTGAGCCTGCATTCTCGTTTCTGCCTTCCGGGGTGTCAAGACCGGTAGCCGGATTTCCGGCTTCCCGCGGGGCTTTTTCGGCCCGACGCCGGAGTGGGGTTCCCCCACGCCCACCGTTTCCCGAAGGATTGAACGAGAACGCAGGATGAACCTCAAAGAGGTATGTCGCCTGCTGCTCACCACCGACTTCTCCAACCGGGAGGTCGCACGAGCGGCAGAAATTGCCCCCAACACGGCGGGGCGCTACCGGACCCGTCTACTTGAGGAGGGTCTGGACTGGAACGGCGTCGCGGCGCTGACCGACCGCGCGCTCGAAGAGCGCCTGAACAACGGGCGCCAGCTCGCGCGCAAGGCGTTTGTGGAGCCGGACTTCGCCCACGTGCATGCGGAACTGCATCGGACCGGCGTAACCGTGCTGCTGCTGCACGAGGAATACGCCGGGGCCGCGGGTGACGGTGCGATGTCGGAGACCGAATTCCGGCGCCGCTATGACCGCTACCAGCGTTCGCTGGGCATCGTCATGCGCCAGCCGCATGCGCCGGGCTACCGATTGTTCTTGGACTACTCCGGCAAGCGCCCGAGCATCCTGAACCCGAAGACAGGGGAGAAGACGCCGGTCGAGCTGTTCGTCGCGGTGATGGGTGCCAGCCGCAAGACCTTCGCGTATGCGACTAAGACGCAGCGCCTGCCTGACTGGTGTGAGGCCAACGTCCGAGCACTGGAGTTTTACCGGGGCGTACCCAAGCTGCTGGTGCCCGACAACCTCAAGTCGGCGGTGCACCGGGTGACGGTGGCCGAGGGCCACATCATCAACTACACCTACGCCAAGCTCGCGCAGCACTACGACTGCATCGTGATGCCGACGCGGGCGCGCAAGCCCAAGGATAAGGCTGCGGTCGAGGTGGGTGTGCGTTTCGCCCAGCGCTGGATTCTGGCGCGGCTGCGCAACCGGGTCTTCACTTCGATCGAGGAACTGAACGCCGCGATCGCCGAGCTGCTGCTGCGCATGAACGACAAACCGATGCGCGGCCACGGCGGCAAGAGCCGCAACCAGCTCTTCGATGAGCTGGACCGGCCGGCACTGAAGGCGCTGCCTGAATTGCCCTTCGAGTACGCGGACTGGAAGCTCAACGTCACCGTGGCGCAGGACTACCACGTGCTGTGGGACGACCATCACTACTCGGTGCCGTACACCTACATCGGGTCGAAGGTCCGCATTCGCGCCACGGCGCGGCAGGTCGAGGTCTACGCGAAGGACGACCACTTCCCGATCGCCACGCATCTGCGCAGCGCCCACAAGGGCGGCTGCACGACGCTGTCGGAGCATCAGCCCGCCTCGCATCGTGCGTATGCGCAGGATCAGGGCGCCGAGCTGATCGCGTGGGCCGAGCGCTCGGGGCAGTGGATCACCGCTTTCGTGAAGAAGCACATCGACACCCATCGGCGGCCGGCGCTGTCAATGCAGGCGATGCGCGGTCTGCGTGGCATGGCCAAAGAGTACGGCACCGAGCGTCTCGATGCCGCTTGCCATCGCGCCCTGCGGATCTCCACCGCGTCGGTTTCGTCCGTGCGCTCGATGCTGGAACGCCGGATGGAAAGCGCCCCACTGCGTGGCGCCAATGACGATGCCCCCATGCCCGGCCACGACAACGTGCGTGGCGCCCTGACCTACGAATCCTGAGGAACCCCGAAGTGACCATCATGAACACCGCCCAGAAACTCCGTGACCTGCGCCTTCTCGGCATGGCCGAGGGCCTCGACCAGCAGATGTCGCAGTCAGCCTTCCTTGGAGCGTCCTTCGAGCAACGCCTGCAGATGCTCGTGGACGCGGAGGTGAGTCACCGCGACACGCTGCGGTACAAGCGCATTCTGCGCAACGCGAAGCTCAAGGTGCTGGCCGCGCCGGAGGACATCGACTACCGGCCAGGGCGCGGCATCGACAAGGCGACCTTCGCCGACCTGCTGACCTGTGCCTGGATCTACAAGCAGATGAACCTGCTGATGACCGGCCCGACCGGCACCGGCAAGACGTGGCTGGCCTGCGCGCTGGCGGTCCAGGCGGCGCGCAAGGGCATCACCGTCGCCTATC
This sequence comes from Nevskiaceae bacterium, assembly GCA_004297005.1. Lineage (GTDB taxonomy): Bacteria > Pseudomonadota > Gammaproteobacteria > Nevskiales > Nevskiaceae > Stagnimonas. The sequence continues at coordinate 3,596 of SCVA01000045.1, read as the reverse complement.
GCCGGATCGGGCGTCTGCTCGAAGAGATGGCCATCGGCCACGAGGACGGCTCGATCACGAAGCTGCGCAACCAGGTGGCCAAGGTGCAACTCCTGATCCTCGACGACTTCGGCCTCACCGGCCTCACGAACCGCGGTCGCGCTGATCTGCTCGAACTGCTGGACGATCGGGTCGGCACGCATACGACCATCGTGCTCGGCCAGATGCCCGTGAAGGAATGGCACGGCTTCATCAACGATCCGGCGCTGGCCGATGCGCTGCTCGACCGCCTCGTGCATTCCAGCCTGAAACTCGCGCTCAGGGGTGAGTCGATGCGCAAGCTGAAGTCCGGGGAGGCGCAGTAGCTTGGTGCCGGCGCGCAACAACTTGGCGCTGGCGCGCAGGATGCTGGTGCCGCTGCGCAGCGACTTGGAGGCGGTGTGCAGCTTCATGGTGCCGGTGTGCAGGCATTTGGGGTTACTGCGCAGCGCCGTGCCGGTGTTGCGCAACTTCTACGGCGTCGATGCGCAGATCGGCTGGCGTCAGTCGCTCAACTTGTATGGTGCTGCCGCGCAGGTGCGCGCCGTTTTGTAGCGGTCGGCGTGAAATGGGTCAAAGCCACGTTTTTCGGCTGATATCCCGTGCCGTTCGGAGGGGTTGCACTTCTGCAACCCCTTCTTTCTTCCACACCCATGAGGCCGATCCGATGCCGCTCTACCAGTGCGTCTTCGTCTCCTTGGTCTTCTTGCTGGCTCTCAAGATCGTCTTCGACGAATGATCAAGAAATTGCTCGCTCTACTCCTTCTTCCGGCGGCAGCTCACGCTGTCACGCCCTGGGAATCTTGCCCGTCCGGCACCGCCCCGATGGTGCGAAACCCCGTCGGCAATGAATCCGGCCTGACCGCCCAATTCCCGGCCGGGGATTACTACCCCGACGAAGTTCAAACGACTGTCCAGAACTACCAGTCTTCGACTTGTGCTGCACCTCGCACCTGGTCCGAAACCACTTGCGTCGCGCGTACCGACAACAACAACTATGTCTGCTCGAAGCAGTGCATGAACGGTTCGTCCTCAACCGGAACCACCTACGCCACCGGCACCCGAGTTTGCGGAGAATCGACTTGCCCGCTCACGATCGGCGCCTTCTACCCCGGCGACTCCTTTTCCGGAAGCGTCAACGAGTCCGGAGAAGCCTGCTTCGAGTCTTGCACGCTCCAGGTCCACGACTTCGGCCTCTCCATCGGCGGCAGCTCCAGCAGTGGCGGTCCTACCACCGTCGAGGTCACAGCCGCGACGTGCGACAGATCCGCTCGGTCGGGGTATTCGTCAACAACGATCTGCGCAGAACTCGGCGGTCAATACGTCTGCCAGCACCCGGGCGAACCCACTCCTTGCCTGGAAATCAATGGCGTACTGACCTGCATGCCAGGCGACTATTCCTCTGCCGCCATTTGTTCCCAGACCAGCGGATGCAGTACCGAATCCGAGCCCGTCGTCGCTTTGTCCGACGGCGCGCAGGTTGCTCCTTCGGCGACACCATCACCCCCAGCCCCCGACACCGGCACCACTGGCACCCGAGCCAACCCCGATTTCAGCTTCAGCTCCGTCGGTTCGGACGGCAGCAGCACCAGCTACGACTACTGGTCGTCTGGCGTAGTGGCAGGCTCCACGACCGCCTCCAGCTCCGGGGGCGGAAGCAGTGGTGGAAGCAACGGTGCCGACAGCTCCGGCGGCAGTGGCTCATCGGGCTCCGGAAACTCACTTACCGGCGGCACCAGCTGCGAGGCGCCACCGAGCTGTAGTGGCGATCCAATCGCTTGCTACTCCGCCCAGCAAGCCTGGCTCCTGAACTGCTCTCAGCAGCCGCCCACGCCTGGGCAGCTCACCGCCGAAGCCGAACGGTTCACCGACCCCACCCCGGAAGACGGGACCATCCTGGATCGCGTCACCTACGACGTTACCCAGCTCACCGTCCCCTATACCCCTGGCGCCTGCCCCAGCGACATTCCGATTGATCTCGGCGCCCCCTGGAACCGGACCGTTTCTATCCCGCTGAGCCAGTGGTGCGAGCTGCTGACCATCCTCGGCGCATTCGTCCACCTGAGCGCAGCGTTGATCGCGCTCCGTATCCTCGCGAGCTAACCCATGGCCTGGCCACTTATCGCAACCCTCGCTAGCACCGCCGCCCGGTGGACCATGACCGCCGGCATCGTGTCCGGATTCATCGCCGGCATTCTCCGCGTCATCACGTTGCTCGGAATCGGCGTCAGCGTCTACGAAGGCATCGACACCTTGTGGCCGCATCTCGAGCAGTTGCTCGCGCAGACCCAAGGCGCCGGTATCAGCGGCCCCAGCGCCACCTACACAGCACTCGGCCAGGTCTTCGCACTGCTCAAAGTGCAGGAAGCCCTCAGCGTCATCGTCGGCGCCATCGGCACGCGCCTCACCTTTCGCATGGGCCTGGTGCTGACCAAGTCAGCAACCGGGGGGAACTGATGGAGCCCATTACCCTTGTCACCGGCACACCTGGAGCCGGCAAGTCCCTCTGGACCATCTCCCACGTAGAAGCCCAGCGTACACAGCGCGGCCTCCCCGTCTTCTACTCCGGCATTCCAGGTCTCACCCTTCCTTGGACTGAAATCCAGCCCGAGACCTGGCATCAAGTCGATGGCCCGGCCATCGTCGTCATCGATGAAGCGCACCGCGTCTTCCCACCTCGTCCACCAGGTAGCCGCGCCAGCGATCACGTCGCCCCGTTCGATCAGCTTCGGCATAAAGGTCTTGAGGTCGTGCTCATCACCCAGCACCCCGGCGAGATCGATCACTACATCCGTCGGCGCGTAGGTCGCCACGTTCACCTGGAGCGAGTCTTCGGACGTCACTACGCCCGCACCAAGGAGTGGCAGGAGCTTGGAGACCCCAGTGACTACCACTCCTGCAAAAAGGCCATCGCAGGCACCTTCCCCTACCCCAAGGACTTCTTCGGCGCCTACAAGTCCGCCGACGCCCACACCATGCAGCCCCGGCTGCCCTGGAAAACCTTGGGCTGGCGCCTGGCACTTCCGCTGATCGCTGTGGCCATTGCCGTCGGTCTCTTTCTCCGTGGCCTGTCGCATTCCAAAGAGCAAGCCGCCGCAGCGGTAGAAACTGTCTCGCACCCGGTGCACTCCGATGTATCGCCATCCACCCAGCGCGCAACTGAATCCGCCGGCTGGGCAGCAGCCTTCAATGAGCGAGTGCCCGGCATTCCCTACTCCTCGCCCTTCTACGACGCCGCGGTTCGACCAGCCACGTTTCCAAAGATCAGCGGCTGCATCGAAGTCCGCACCGACATGCGCACCAAATGCTTCTGCGAAACCCAGCAAGGCACCCGCATCACAACGATCACGACCGCTCAATGCCAGTACTGGCTACAGAACGGCTGGTTCGACTTCAGTCAGACCGGAGCCGAAGCCGAGTCCGGGAGCGCATCGACCAGCTCCTCTTCCTACTCGTCGGGGTTCTACCCCGTTTTCACGGACGGTTTGGAAAGGGATGAAAACTGCTGATCCCGCTTAGCGACTCTCCGTCGCATGCGAGGGTTGTGGAATCTCTCGATGTAGTCAAACACATCGGCC
>SCVA01000044.1 GCA_004297005.1 Nevskiaceae bacterium | reverse complement strand
GGTGAGGTTCAGCGCGTTTACGGCGGCGAGAACAAGGCTGCCGGCGGAAAGCTCACCGGCACCCAGGTTCAGCGTTGTGCCTTCGAGTCGCGCCTCGCCGTTGGCCGACAGGTCGTAGCCAGCGAGGTTGATGGTGGCCGCAGACAGGTGCAGGCCGCCGGCCGAATTGATGCTCAGCAGGTCGCTGCTGCTGATGCTGCCGGCCTCGATCGAGACGCCACCAGGGCCGGCGCTGATGCTGAGAGCTTCGGGATTGCTGAAGCTACCCTCGGTGCTGAGCATGACGCTGGCGCCGCTCAGCGCGCCGCTCAGGCTGAGATCGCCGCCGTTGTGCAAGGCCAGGAGGCCCCCGGCGACCACCGTTCCTAGCGTCATACCGTTGACTGCGTTGGCGTTGAAGCCTTCGTCCGCCATCAACTGGCTTCCGCCCGCTTCGATCACCTTGCCACTCAGCTCAAGGTTTCGGCCCTGCAGTGAACTGCCACCGCTGACTACGACGCTGCCGGCGGAGGAGTTCAGAACGAGGTCACCCTCGCTGACAAGGCTAGTCCCGTCGGCCTGCAGCAGGCCGGTGCTGTTGGCGGAAATCATGCCGCCCAATAGTGTGCTGCCAGCTTCCAGACTTACCGTGTCGCCGCTAAGCGTCAGGCTGGTTGCCTGTAGTTCGGAGACGGCGGTGACGACGAGTGCGCTGCCGCTGGCAAGGCTCAGGCTGCCGACCGCCTCGACGAAGGCATCACTGAGCTGCACCGAGCCGCCACTCAAGGTCGCGGTGCCGCCGCTGGAAAGGCTGGAGCTGGTGAGGTTCAGCGCGTTTACGGCGGCGAGAACAAGGCTGCCGGCGGAAAGCTCACCGGCACCCAGGTTCAGCGTTGTGCCTTCGAGTCGTGCCTCGCCGTTGGCCGACAGGTCGTAGCCGGCGAGGTCGATGGTGCCCGCCGACAGATGCAGGCCGCCGGCCGAATTGATGCTCAGCAGGTCGGTGCTGCTGATGCTGCCGGCCTCGATCGAGACGCCACCAGGGCCGGCGCTGATGCTGAGAGCTTCCGGATTGCTGAAGCTGCCGTCGGTGAGGAGCGTGACGCTGGCGCCGGCCAGATTGCCGCTGAGACTGAGATCGCCACTGTTGTGCAGCGTCAACGTCCCGGTGGAAACGACGCTGCCTAGGCTCAAGGCATTGTAGGCGGTGGCGCGGAAGTTGCCGCCGGCTTCGAAATTGCCCTGGCCGGTCTCGATCAGGCCGCCAATCAGGGTGATGTCGCCACCGCTCTGGGTGCTGACCAAGAAGCCGCAGTTGGCGATATCGGTGTAACAGATTCGGGAGCTGGAGTTCAGCAGGTCCGACAGCGTGCCGCTGCTGTCCGTGGGGCTGGCCGCCAGCATCGGATTGCCGCCATAGCCGTCGTCATGGTGCGAGAAGGGGTGCTCGAACTGCTCCACCAAGTCGCGCATCGACTGGCGAACGGTGCTGGCATCGAACAGCACATCCCCATCGGCCACTAGGTTGAGGCCGCCGAGATCAACCTCGGTGCTGCCGATCACGGTCAGGCTGCCGGACCCGTCGCCGCCGGCAACGATGCGAACCGGAGCGCCATCGGCGGTGCCGAGACGGATGGCCGCCAGGCCGAGATCGACATTCACCGCCTCGGAGGTGGTCGTGGGATCGTCGGACTCGATGTGGCCGGTGACGGCATCAATGCGGACATCGCCGGTGATCACGGCGTCGGCGGAGTCAATCAGGAGGCCGGCGATCAGTGTGCCGCGGATGTCGATGCCGTTGCCGATGCGCAGGGACTGTGCGGTGACCTGCATACCCAAGCGACCACCGATCAGGACACTGCTGGCTGAGGCCAGTGCCGGCGGCGTCGAGCCGAAGGCGCCGACGAAGCTGACGTCCTCGCGGAAGTAGCCCGGGCTGCTGCCTTCGGGTCGCCCGTCCAGGTTGACGCCGCCCGTGATCGTGGCGCTGGCGAAATCGTTGATGCCGACCTCGGCGTTCAGGCCACTGAGGTTCAAATCGCCATTGATCAGTAGGCTGTCGACACCTTCGAAGTTGAGGCCGGCGAGGCCGGCCGTCGCCGCCATGACGCCGCCCTGGGAGGTGTTTACTGCTAGGTTGCCACTGACCTGGCGGCGTACCTGGTAGGTGTAGACCTCGCTGGTCACCGGATCGGTGACGCTGTAGTACTCCGGCTCCACGTAGACGTAGTAGCCGTAGTCGTAGGCGATGCCTTGCTCGCCAAAGACCTCGCCCCGGCTGGCGCTGACCGACACGCTGTCGCCACGGCCGGCTGTGCCCAGGTTGATCTGGTCGGCCCAGAGTTCGCCGCCGGCATTGCCGACGCCATGGATGCTGAGATCGCCGGCAATGCTCAGGCTGCCGGCGGCGGCGTCATTCAGATAGCCGCCATAGCTGGGATTCTGCGGGTCGTAAGGGACGAATTCGCCACCCACTACGCGAAATCCCGCGGAGCCCCAGTGTAGATAGGGGCTGGGGCTGCTGTCGTCGAACTGCGTGACCACCGGTGCGTCGATCAGCGAAGGCCGGAGGAAGAGGCCATAGCTGTCGAAGCTGCGGCCGCCGTAGGCGTAGTCGTAATAGTCGCCGTCGACGATATAGCCCAGGCCTTCAACCTCCACCGAGCCGCGAACCAACTGGTCGCCGATCATCGCGTCGGCGACCCGGATGCTGCCGCCATTGGCGGCCTGCAGACTCAGACCGGCTTCGCGCCCACCCACCCGCACTTGGCCCCGGTACAGCTGGCTGTCGTGCCCGGGGGCGGCGCTGCTACTGGTGATGAACTCCGCCTGTGCCTGGGAGATGTTGTCCTGATAGACGATCTGCCCCGCACTGTCGGCAATGGTGTGGCTGGCTTCGGCCAGAAACTCGGTCTGGGTGTTGACGCCAATGTGGCCTTGCACCAGCACCGAGTAACCGAAGGACGAGGACTCCGGATCGCTGTCGGTCCCTATTTCCAGGCTGCCGGCAGAGATGCGCGCCAAGGCGTTTGGACCCTGCACGTTCAGGAAGCCGAGGCCGACCTCGAAATCTTGCGAGGCAAGGTCGGTGCTGTAGCCATTCCCGGCCAGAGTCTGGGTGTTGTAGTTGAGGAACTCGCCGATATCGACGGTGGCGTTGCCCAGCAGGATCGTTTCGGTGAGCGGATTGCTGCAGTTGCAAGTCAGGCTCTCGTCGCGCTGGTACTGGGCGACGAAGGATTGCACGATGAGTCCGCCGGACAAGTTGACCGAACCGGTGCCACGGATCAGCGCGTGTGCGTCGCCATAGCCATAGACCTCGACCTTGCCGAGGCTGACCGTGCCGGCGGAGGAATGGGAACCGGGATTGATGAGCAATTGCGCCGAAGCGGCAGACAGCGTTTCGTCGCCGCCGTAGCTGGCATAAAGCAGCGGGGTGTAGCTCTCCACCCGCACGTCGCCGATAACGATGTCGCCATCGGCGGCAAGCAGGGCGGAGGCCGCCGGCTGGTAGCTCAGCAGATCATAGCCATAGCGGGGGCTGGCCTGTGGGCTGCTGAAAGTCGCGGCGCGCACATGCACCGAGCCCACCGAAATGTTGCCGCCCACGGTCTCGTAGCTGTCGGTTTGCGGGTTGTAGACCGTGCCTTGATAGGCATCCGCGAACAGATTGGCGCCGCCATAGTCGGAAACTGCCACCAGGCTGCCGGCAATGTCGATACTGCCGGCTTCGGCGCTGATATCCAGATTGGCGTCGCCATGGATGCTGCTGACGATGATGTTGCCGCTGCTGCTGATCGAGTCGCCGTAGATGCTGACGTAGTCCTGGCCGGTGACTACGTCGCCGTAGCCGCTGTTGGCTCCCAACTGAACGTGGCCACTGGCGCCGATGTAGATGCCGCCGCCGGCATGAAGCTGATCGACCAGCACGTCGCCGGGAGCGCTGCCGCCGTAGCTGTCTTCGCTGGCGTAGAGATCGATATAGCCAGCAGCGGTGTAGTCGCCGGCACCGCTGATATCGCCAGCTCGGGCGTAGACGTCGATCTCGGCGGCGCTGCCGAGCAGGCCGGCCAGTTCCAGCGAGGCGCCGGCGAGGTAGATGCCGCTGGTGGTGGACCGCAGCGTTCTGGCTGCGTCCAGCGAGACGCTGCCGACCGCGTCCACCTGAATGCTGGAGGCGGTGAGATCGCCCAGGCTGATGCTGCCGCCGGCTAGCAGATCTGCCGCGCCGCTGCCCAGGTCAATCGAGCTGCCAAGATTGATGCTGCCGCCGGCATTCAGATTCAGATTGAGACTGTCGCCGCCCGCAGTGCTGTCGAAAATCTGCTGGTTCAGGAAAATCCCGCCGGCGGCATCGAGCGTGAGCGTGCCGTTGCCGGTGCCGTTGTAGTCCAGCGCGGTGAGCAGGCGGATGTCGCCGGCCTGACTGCCGCTGCCGCCGGTGCTGACCGTCACACTGGCGCCGCCGCTGAGGGCGCTGGTGATCAGGTTGACGCCAAGCTGGGCGCTATCGCCATTCGCTACGAAAGGATTGCTGCTGCTGATGCCGCCGTAGCCGTTGCCGGCGACGATGTCGATGTCCTCAGGGTCGATCAACCAGTGACCGCCGGTGTCGCCAGCAAGCTGGGGAACCTGGGTCACGGTGAGCAGGCCATGGCTGGAGGTCTCCACGAAGCCGCCATCGCCACCCTGGGCGCCGCCGCGTGCCGACAGCATGCCGGCCAGCACCGAGTGATCCTGCGAATAGGCGGCGATGCGGCCGCCATCGCCCAGCACGGTGGCATCGGCGCGCACGGTGGCGGCTTCGGCCAGATATAGCCGCTCGGCCTGGAGAAGACCTTCACCGCCCTCAATGCCGCCGCCGAGGCGGATCTCGCCGCCGCCCTGCGCGCCGGAGGCGTCGATCAGGCCGGCTTCGATGCGGATGTCACGGTCACCCAGCACCTGAATGCTGCCGCCAGTACCGCTGGCGCTGCTGGCGTCGAGCGTGCCGGTGTTGACGACATTGCCGCCGGCACCGACCAGTACAATCTCGCCGTTTTCCTCGGCAACGCCGGTGGCGCGGATCAGGCCGCTGTTGTTGACCACGTCACGCACCAGTCCGCGCGCGACCTCCGCCGACATCAGTACGCGGCCGCCGTCGGCCAGCAGCTGGCCACTGTTGGCAACGCCGGCGGCCTGCGAGAGCGCAGCGCCATCGACGCGGTAATTGATGAGACCGTCGCCCGCCAGATCCAGCGTCATCGCCGAACCGGAGGCCAGCACGATGTCGCCCAGGCGTGCCTGGATCAGGCCGCTATTGCGGGCACTGTCGCCGGCTAGAATCACGAAGCCACCGTCGGCGGCGCTGATTTGGCCCTGATTGACCACGCCGGCACCGCTGCCGTTGCCGGCGAGCACATAGCGGCCGTTCATGAAGTCGGCGTCGGCGATGTCCAGAGTGGTGGCCACCAGGCCGGCGACGTCCACGCGGCTGCCCGCACCGAACATCACTCCCTGGGTGTTGATCAGAAAGACCCGGCCATTCGCCGAGATGTTGCCGAGTATCTCGCTGGGGCTGCCGCCGACGATGCGGTTGAGGATGGCCGCCGAGGCCGAGGGCTGGATGAACTGCACCAGCTCCTGACCCCCGACATTGAACTGTTGCCAGTTGACCACCGCGTTCTGGCTGGCCTGCTGTACCAGAGTGGTCAGGGCATCGGGCTGGCCGATGTGCACCTGGCCGGCGATCACCTCACCGCCCGTGGGGCCGGCCAGGGCCAGCGCGGGCGCCAGCATGGGCGCCAAGGCTAGCCAGCGGCGATAAACCAAGGGCGCGCGCAACGGGTTGAGACGGAACTTGGTCATACCGGTGTCTCCTTAGAACTGCACGGCAAGGGAGCCATAGACGCGGCCGCTGTCCTTGCCATCGCTGACCGGGGTGTCGTCCCTGGGCGTGGCGTAGTCGAGCCTGAGGCTGACGCGGTCAACCACCGCATCGGCGCCGACGCCGACGCTGGCGAGGGTGACCTCCGGCGTGGTTCCGGTCGGGTCACGCGAGCGCACCCGGCCAGCGTCCACGAATACTCGGGGCGTCAGCACCAGCTTGCCGAGGTTGTAGGGGCGACGCAGCGTGAGAGAGCCCAGGTAGCCCCAATCGCCGCGCGCCTCCGAGGGTGCGTGACCGCGGATCGTGGTCGGCCCGCCGATGGAGAGCTGTTGGGTGTCGGGCAACGGATCTGGCGAGTAGACAAACAGGCCGTGCGCCACCAACTGGATTTGTTTGGCGATGGGCTGGATGTGCTGGCCGTCCAATTCCAGACGGATGCGTTGGGAATTGCGGTCGGTGGCATCGGCCTTCTGGAAATTGCTGCCCAGGTTGCCGACCAACTGGGATACCGCACCGCTACGGTAGACGTGGGTATAGACGCCGCCGAGTTCCAGCAAGGTGAGCTCGGTGGCACGCAGCGGGATGCCAGCGAAGTCGGTGTCGGCCTTGGTGTCGGAGATCGCGGCACTGAGGCTCAGTTGATCGCCGCCGCCACGCAGGACCGGGACTTCGAACTCGACTCTGCCGTTGCGGTTGCTACCGGCCACACCCTGAAAGCCGCCGCCCAGCTCGAACTTGGCGTAACCGTAGCTGAACTTCAGTCGGCTGCCTTGCCAGCCGGTGGGCAGCGAGTAGCCCAATGAGCCGTATTCCAGCAGGTCATTGGAGGAGCGCAGACCCAGCAGGCTGAGCTGGTCTCCGCCACCCAGCGGATTGTTGACGTCCAACTGCACCCCGAAACGGGTCTCGCCGGCAGTATCGCGGCCGCTGTTGTCGACAAAGAAAGAGCCCTCGTAGGGGGTCTCCTTGCCCTGAACCACGATGTCGGTGCTGCCATACACCTCGCCGGGACGCAGTAGCGCCCTGGCATCCAGGCCGGGGAGGGTGTCGATCACCCGGAGGCCCTCCTCGAAGGTGCCGCCGCGGTAGACTTGGCCGGCCGTGCCAGCGACATAAACGTCGAGATCGCTAGGACGATAGCCCTTAAGGCCCTCGTAGACGACCTTGCCGACGCGGCCCTCGATGACCTCGAGTTTGACCACGCCTTCGCTGATCTTCTGGGCCGGCAACTGGGCCGAGGCGAGGGTATAGCCGGCCTCGACGTAATGGCTGGTGATGCGATCAGCCGCCTCATAGAGCTGTATCAGGCTCATCGACTTTCCGGTGTAGTCCGCGACCAGGGCCGCGAGCTGCGCATCAGTGAAGATAGTGTTGCCGGAAAATTCGAAGTGCCGGACGACCAGGGTCTTGCCACTGGCTCCGGGAGGTGGCTCCTGTCGCGGTGGCGGAACCGGAGAGGACAAGGGCTGTGGCGGCTGCAATTCCGGGGGACGCTTGAGCGTGTCCGAGATGGCGCCCGCGGTCAGCGGGTCGGCGGCCTGGGCGATGGTTCCTAATAGGCTGACGGGTACCAGTAGCGGTGCCCAGACGCGCGAAGCGACTCCCATACTTTTCTCCTCAGAGTGCGCCGACATGATGCGGCGCCTATCCCAAGGATTACTATAGTCCACACAGGTGAGCCGTCCAGCGGGTTTCCGTGAACCAAGGCACGTCCTGTAACCGGCCGGTTCGTGGCGGTCGTTCCCGGCTGCCAGCGGCTGGCCTCAGGTCTTGCGCTCTCGCCACGGACGGCAAGGGCGAATACACTTGTCTTCGCAGACGAGAGAGACCGGTCTCCGGCCGGCACCGAAGGCGCAAATCCGCCCGGAATCGCTCAGGTAAAAGGATCGTCTGCGGATAACACTCTGGAGAGAGCCGCCCTGTGGTGGCCACCGAAGGCGCGCCAACGCTCAGGTAAATGGACAGAGGGGCGGCGTATCAAACCCCAGGACGCCGCCATGCTCAACAAGACCGCCTTGCATCAAGCCCACCAGCAACTCGGCGCCCGCCTGGTCGATTTCGCCGGTTGGGAAATGCCCATTCAGTACGCCTCCCAGCTCGACGAGCACCATGCCGTGCGGCAGTCGGCGGGCATGTTCGATGTCGCCCACATGCTGGCCATTGATCTGCACGGTGAGCGGGTACGCGAGTTCCTGCGCCGATTGCTTGCCAACGATGTTGCCAAGCTCGGTCTGCCCGGCAAGGCTTTGTATAGCTGCATGCTGCGCGAGGACGCCGGCATCATCGATGACCTCATCGCCTATTTCCTGAGCGAGGACTGGTTCCGTCTGGTGGTGAATGCCGGCACCGCCGACAAGGACCTGGCTTGGATTCGCCAGCACGCCACGGCGTACGGCGTGGAAGTGCGGCCGCGCCGCGACCTCGGCATCCTCGCCGTGCAGGGTCCGCAGGCGCGCGCCGCCGTGCTCAAGCACTTGCCTGCCAACCTGACCGTCCAGGCGCAGGCGCTGGTGGTGTTTCAGGCGGCGCACGAGGGCGAGCTGTTCGTCGGTCGCACCGGCTACACCGGCGAAGACGGCTTTGAGCTGATCCTGCCCCATGCCGAACTGGTCGCGCTCTGGCAGAAGCTGCTGGCCGACGGCGTCAAGCCGGCCGGCCTCGGCGCCCGCGACACCCTGCGCCTGGAGGCGGGCATGAACCTCTACGGGCAGGACATGGACGAGTCCAAGCATCCGTTGGAGTCCGGTCTGGGCTGGACCATTGCCTGGGAGCCGGGCGACCGCGACTTCATCGGTCGTGGGGCTTTAGAGGCGCTGCGCGGCAAGTCCGCCCACAAGTTCGTGGCCCTGGTGCTGGAAGGTCGGGGCGTCGTCCGCGCGCACATGAAGGTGCGCTATGCCAATGGCGCTCTCGGCGAGACCACCAGCGGCGGCTTTTCACCGACCATGAAGGCCTCTATCGCCATGGCGCGGGTGGAGTCTGCGGCGGAAGGCGCGGTCGAGGTCGAGATTCGCGGCGCCTGGGTTCCGGCCCGGGTGGTCAAGGCGCCGTTCGTTCGCAATGGCAAGGTGCTGGTCTAGCCGCGGTCAGGTCCGCGATTCACTTTTTCTGGTTTTTTTCTGGAGATTTTCCAATGAGCAACATCCCGGCTGAACTCAAGTACGCCAAATCCCACGAGTGGGTGAAGCTGCAGGCCGATGGCACGGTCGTGGTCGGCATCACCGATCACGCCCAGCACGCCCTGGGTGACCTGGTGTTCGTCGAGACGCCCAAGGTCGGTCGCAAGCTGGCGGCCGGCGAGTCCTGCGCGGTGGTGGAGTCGGTGAAGGCCGCCTCCGATGTTTATGCCCCCATCGCCGGCGAGGTCACCGACACCAATGTGACCCTGGCCAACACGCCTGAGATCCTCAATACCGATCCCTACGAGGCCGGTTGGATGTGGAAGCAGACGGTGACCAATCCTGGTGAGCTGGAAGTGCTGCTCGACGCCGCCGGTTACGAGAAGGTCATCGCCGCGCTCTGAAGCGCGCTTACTCCGGTCTCCCTTATTTCGTAGAGCACCCATGCCGTTCATTCCCCATACCGACACCGACGTCAAGGACATGCTGGCCGCCATCGGCGCCAGCAGCATCGACGCGCTGTTTGGCGAAATTCCGCCCGAGTTGCAGTGCAAGGGCCTCACCCAGGTGCCGGAAGGTCTGTCGGAGATGGCAGTCAGCCAGCTCATGCGTGGCCGTGCCGCCGAGGACCGCATGGCGCTCAACTTCATCGGCGCCGGTGCCTACGAGCATCACATCCCGGCGGCGGTGTGGGAGATCACCACCCGCGGCGAGTTTTATTCGGCTTACACCCCATACCAGGCCGAGGCCAGCCAGGGCACGCTGACGGTGCTCTACGAGTACCAGACGATGATGACCGAACTGACCGGCATGGACGTCTCCAACGCCTCCATGTACGACGGCGCCTCGGCCTTGGCGGAAGCCTTGCTGATGGCGGTGCGCTGCAACAGCGCCAATCCCGGTGGCAAGGTGCTGGTGCCCAAGACGCTGCATCCCTACTACGGCGAAGTGGTCAACAGCATCACTCATGCCCAGGGCATACGTCAGGCGGCCATTGATTACGACGCCCGAACCGGCAGGACCAGCCTTGAGGCGCTCAAGGCCTACGAGGGCGTCAAGCCCACGGCGGTGGTGATCGCCCAGCCCAACTTCTTTGGCGCGCTGGAAGATGTCGATGCGCTCACCGACTGGGCGCATGCCCAGGGCGCGCTGGTGGTGGCCTTGGTCAACCCGACTTCACTGGCGCTGCTCAAGCCGCCTTCGGAGTGGGGCGCCAAGGGTGCCGACATCGTCTGCGGCGACGGTCAGCCGCTGGGCGCGCCGCTGGCCTCGGGTGGCCCCTATTACGGTTTTCTCACCTGCAAGATGGCCTATGTGCGGCAGATGCCCGGCCGCATCATTGGCCGCACGGTGGATCTCGAAGGCAAGCCCGGGTTCACCCTGACTCTGCAGGCGCGCGAGCAGCACATCCGCCGCAGTAAGGCTACGTCCAACATCTGCACCAACCAGGGGCTGTTGGTTACCGCTTCGACCATCTACATGTCGCTGCTGGGGCCGGATGGCCTCGCCAAGGTGGCGAGCGCGTCCATGGCCAATACCGCGGCGCTGGTCGCCAAGCTCACTGCGATTCCGGGCGTTAGCGCGGTCTTCGAGGGGCCGGTCTTTCATGAAGCGGTGATCCGCCTGCCCAAGCCGGTGGCACCGGTGCTGGAAGCCTTGGCCGACGAGGGCGTGCTGGGCGGTTTCGATCTGAGCCGTCACAACCCCGAACTCGGGCAGGCCCTGCTGGTTTGTGCCACGGAGACCAAGACCGAGGCGCAACTGGATCGCTACGCCGAGACCCTGCGCCGCCTGCTCGCGGCCTGACAAAACCGATCAACGGAGACTAGCCATGGCAACCGTCACCCTGCAGGGCCACCCGATTTCCACCAGCGGAGAGCTGCCGGCGATCGGCAGCGAGGCGCCCGGCTTCCGGCTGGTCGGCACCGGGCTCAAGGACCTGACCCTGCACGACTTCGCCGGCAAGCGGAAGCTGCTCAACATCTTCCCCTCGGTGGATACCGGCACCTGCGCGATGTCGGTGCGCCAGTTCAACCAAAAGGCCGCGGGCCTCGCCAATGCGGTGGTGCTCTGCATCAGCGCCGACCTGCCGTTCGCGCAGAAGCGCTTCTGCGGCGCCGAAGGCATCGAGAATGTGCAGATGCTGTCGCTGATGCGCGGCCGCAATTTCGCCAAGGACTACGGCCTGCTGCTGGAGCAGGGCCCGCTGGCCGGACTCACTGCCCGCGCCGTGGTGGTTCTGGATGAGACCAACAAGGTGATCTATTCCGAACTGGTCTCCGAGATCGCCAACGAACCCGATTACGAAGCCGCTTTGCGCGCGCTTGCCTGAGACTTGACGATGGAAAAGCTGATTTTTGAAATTTCCCGCGCTGGCCGTTCCGCCGATGCGCAGCATCCCCAGTTCGCGGTGGACACCGCGCCGGTGCCGGCGGCTCTGCGCCGCAAAACCAAGCCCAAGCTGCCGGAAGTCTCAGAGTTGCAGGCGGTGCGTCACTTCACGCGCCTGTCGCGGCTGAACTTCAGTATCGACACGCACTTCTACCCACTGGGTAGCTGCACCATGAAGTACAACCCACGCGCCTGCAACACGCTGGCGATGCTGCCGGAATTCCTGGCGCGTCACCCGCTGGCGCCGGAGTCGCACTCGCAGGGCTTCCTCGCCTGCATGTACGAGTTGCAGGAAATCCTGATGGATGTCACCGGCATGGCCGGCGTCTCCCTCACGCCGATGGCCGGCGCGCAGGGCGAGTTCGCCGGCGTGGCGATGATCCGGGCCTATCACCAGGCCCGCAATGACCTGGAGCGCACCGAGATCCTGGTGCCGGACGCCGCCCACGGCACCAATCCGGCGACCGCCGTGCAGTGCGGTTGCACGGTGCGCGAGATCCCCACCAATGCCGAAGGCGATGTCGATCTGGAGGCGCTCAAGGCCGCGGTCGGCCCGAAGACCGCCGGCATCATGCTCACCAACCCGTCCACCCTGGGTGTGTTCGAGCGCAACATCAAGAAGATCGCCGAGATCGTCCACCAGGCCGGCGGCCTGCTGTACTACGACGGCGCCAACCTCAACGCCATCCTTGGCAAGGTGCGGCCGGGCGACATGGGCTTTGACGTGATCCACATGAACCTGCACAAGACCTTCTCGACGCCGCACGGCGGCGGCGGTCCGGGTGCCGGCGCGGTGGGCGTGTCGCAACGCCTGCTGCCGTTCATGCCTATACCTGTCGTCGCTATTGACGGTCAGAACTGCGTGCGACGCGGGCCGGCTCCCGCACCCGCTTCAGCACCGGCTGGCGCCGCTGCTGAAGGCGCCGTGTCGCCGTCCTACCGCTGGCTCGACGAGCGCGACCTGCCGCAGACCATTGGCCGCCTCTCGGCCTTCATGGGCAATGCCGGCGTGCTGCTGCGCGCCTACGTCTACGCGCGCCTGCTGGGCCGGGAGGGCATGCACCGGGTCGGCGAGTACGCCACACTCAACGCCAATTACCTGATGGCCAAGCTCAGGGACGCCGGCTTCGATCTGGCCTTCCCCAGCCGTCGCGCCTCGCACGAGTTCATCATCACCCTGAAGCGCCAGAAGAAGGAGATCGAGCTGACCGCGACCGATGTCGCCAAGCGCCTGCTCGACTACGGCTACCACGCGCCGACGGTGTACTTCCCACTGCTGGTGCCGGAGTGCCTGCTGATCGAGCCCACCGAGACCGAGGACAAGGAAACCCTCGATAACTTCGTCGACGCCCTGGTGAAGATCTGGGACGAGGCCAAGGCCGACATCCAGAAAGTGAAGGGCGCGCCCTACACCATGCCGGTCCGTCGTCTCGACGATGTGCGCGCGGTGCGGCAACTGGATGTGCGTTACCAGGCCGCCTGATGGCCGACGGCATCAAGGGTTGGGCGCGCCTGGTGCGTGCCACCCGGGTTTCCTACTGGGGCCTGGGTTGGGCGCTGCGGGAAGAAGAGGCGTTTCGCATTGAGGCTCTGATCGCGCTGTTGCTGGCTCCGCTCGCGATCTGGCTCGGTGACACCGGTCTCGAGCGTGCCGCCCTGCTGTTCAGTCTGGTCTTCGTGCTGATCGTCGAGCTGCTCAACACTGCGGTAGAAGTGGTGGTGGATCGCATTGGCACCGAGCGCCACCCCTTGTCTGGCCGTGCGAAGGACTTGGGTTCGGCCGCAGTGCACTTATCTTTGCTACAGGTCCCGGTGGTCTGGGGCCTGGTCCTATTCGGCTGATTACTACGAGAACAACGCATGTCCGCCCTCATCACCGGTTCCTTCGCCTACGACACCATCATGGTGTTCTCGGGCCAGTTCAAGAACGAGATCCTGCCCGACAAGGTGCACATGCTGAATGTGTCCTTCCTGGTGCCCAAGCTGCGTCGTGAGTTCGGCGGCTGCGCCGGCAACATCGCCTACAACCTGGCTCTGTTGGGTGGCAAAGCCTTGCCGATGGGCACGGTCGGCCATGATTTCGGCCCCTATGCCGCCTGGATGGACAAGCACGGCGTCAGCCGCGCCTACGTCAAGGAACTGCCCGGCAACTACACCGCCCAGGCGTACATCACCACCGACCTCGACGACAATCAGATCACCGCCTTCCACCCGGGTGCGATGAACGAGGCGCATGTGCAGCCGGTGCCGACCGATGCCGGCGTGAAGATCGGCACGGTGTCGCCGGATGGCCGCGAGGGCATGATCCAGCACGCCCGGCAGTTCGCCGAAGCGGGCATCCCCTTCCTGTTCGATCCTGGTCAGGGCCTGCCGATGTTCGGCGGCGACGACCTCAAGCGTTTCATCGAGCAGGCCAGCTATATGGCCGTCAACGACTACGAGGCCGAGCTGGTGATGGCGCGCACCGGCTGGACGCTGGAGCAGATCGCCGAACGGCTAGACGCCCTGATCGTCACCCGTGGCGCCAAGGGCGCGAACATCTACGCCGGCGACAAGACCCACGAGATTCCGGTCGCCCACGCCGAGTCCCTGGCCGACCCCACCGGCTGCGGCGACGCCTTTCGTGGCGGCCTGCTCTACGGCCTGGAGCAGGGCATGGACTGGGAGACCGCCGGCCGTATCGGCTCGCTGCTGGGCGCCTACAACATCGAGCGGCCTGGCACCCAGAACCACCACTTCTCGGTGGAGAAGTTCAAGATGCGGTTCCAGAAGGAATTCCGCTACAGCTTCGACTGAGGGCCGAAACGGCCGGGAGAGGTTCCCATGCGCCTGGCGTTGTTGCTGATCCTGTTGAGTGCCGCGCTGTGGGCCCCGCGTGGTCACGCGCTCGACGCCCGCTACCAGGTCTATGCCGGCCTGCTGCAACGCCATGTCGAATGGACCCGCCAAGGCAAGGCCAGCGCGGTGGACTATGCCGGCCTAGAGGCCGAGCGCAGCCGCCTGCAGGCGGTGCTGGCGGAGTTTTCGGCGGTCTCCCGTGCCGAGTTCGACGGCTGGAGCGAGCGCCAGCAGCAGGCCTTCCTGATCAATGCCTACAACGCGTTCACCCTGGAGCTGGTGCTGGGGCGCTACCCGGCGCTGAAGTCGATCAAGGATCTCGGCGGGCTGTTCAGCTCACCCTGGAAGCAGAAGTTCTTCCGCCTGCTGGGCGAGGAGCGAACGCTGGACTGGATCGAGCACGAGATGCTCCGGCCGCGCTACCAGGACCCGCGCATCCACTTCGCGATCAACTGCGCCTCGGTGGGCTGCCCGGCGCTGCGGCCCGAGCCCTACCGAGCCGAGATGCTGGAAGCGCAACTCGACGACGGCCAGCGCCGCTTTCTCGGTGACCGCAGCCGCAACCGCTTTGATACCGCCAGCGGCGTGCTCAGGCTGTCGCCGATCTTCAAGTGGTTTGAAGAGGATTTCGCCCTCAAGGGAGGCGGCAGTCTGCGTGGCTGGCTGGGTGCTCGCGCCAATCAGCTTGCCGAGGGCGAGCCTGCCCGCGCGCGCTTGCGTACGGCTGAGTTCCGCATCGAATTCGGCGACTACGACTGGTCGCTCAACTCCTTGCGACCTTGAGCGAGACCACAGGCGCTACTCGCTCAGCCGGTACTGCTCGATACGGTCGGCCTCGATCTCCGCCGGCTTGTACGGCAGCCGGTGCCAGCGCTTCGCCGAGTATTCGCGCGTGTAGTCGCTGAAATGCGGGTTGGCCGGGTCGGTGGACTGCGAGTAGGTGATGAAGCCCTCGGCCAGAGCACCCTGGCTGTTCCAGGTGACGGTCTGGATGTAGCTGTTGCCATAGGCTACGTCATAGCCCTGGTCGGTCAGCGCATCGCTGGAGGCGATGGTGAAGGCGCCTTCGAAGAAGTCGCCGCCGAACACCGGGATGTCGCGCAGGATGCAGCAGGGGTGCTGCACCGTGCCCAGTGGCGCGTCGTAGGCGTAGCCGCTGGCCTTGACCGCCGCCACGCCGGCCGCGAAGGCGGTCTTCACCGACTGCTGGCTGGTGTTGAGGTCGCGTGGGGTGTTGACCGGATCGTCGGCGGAGAAGGCCACCCGCCAGAAGTTGCCGCCGCGATCGGCGCCGGCGGTGAGCGCGCGGAAGAATTCGCGCCAGACGTGCGCGCCCACCGAGTCGTGATTGGCGCTGCCATCCCACTGCGCCAGCGCCGCGCAGGCCGCGGCCTCATCGCCGCTGGCACTGGGGCAGATCTCGGCGAGCACATTGGCGAGCCCGTATTCGGCGGTCTTGATCTGGGCCGATAGCGTCACCTGCTGCAGCAGGGGCAGGGTGAACTTGGGCGCGCCCAGTCCGTCGCTGCCGTCCAAGCGGCGCTGCATCTGGGTGATCGCCTGCTGGGTGCGGTAGGATCGGGCGGTCGCCTCGTCGCCGATGATGCGGGCGTAGCCGGTAATGGGCTCGGCCGGATTGGTCAGCCAGTAGCTGTCGTTGTTGTTGGCCACCCAGTCGTCGCGCAGCAGCTTGGGATGGTTGCCGGGGCCGAAGATGCCGGGCACCGGCGAATCGGCGTCGCTGTCCCACTCGCAATTGCCGCGCGAGCCGTCGAGCACTGGCACACCCGGCACCAGCAGCTGCACCACCTGGTGGATGGGCAGGGCCTGGCAGAGCGTGATCTTGCTGTCCGGCACGTTCGGCACCACGCTCAGGTCGCCGTAGTAGGCCTTGCCGCCGGGGCCGGTGGCGACGGTGTTGACCCAGGGGATGCCCATGATCTCGCCGTGCAGGCGGATGAATTCGTCTAGCGAGCCGGCCATGTTCCAGCTCGCGAACTGGTTGATCAGGCGGTCGTTCTCGGCGTTGGCGTCGCGGATGGTATAGGCCTTGAGCGGCGTCCAGCCGAGCACCGGGATGCCGCTGGCTTCCAGCACCAGCATGGGCCCGTAGTGCGAGCGGTAGAGCGTGCGGGTTTCGGTGGAGAGCGAGCCGTCGGCCTCCTTGACCTGGATTTCGATGGGCACCTGTTCGATGTCGCGGAAGGCGCCGTCGTAGAGGTACTGCATGGGGTTGAGCGGATTCAGCGTCAACTCGTAGAGGCCGAAGTGGTAGGCGGCGGTGACCGTGTGGCTCCAGGCGAAATGGTCGTTGAAGCCGATCAGGATCGCCGGCACGCCGTACAGCGAGGCGCCCATGGTGTCGATCTTGCCGGGCAGCTCCAGATGCGAGAGGTAGAGCCGCTCGGAACCGGTCCAGGGGAAGTGCGGATTGCCGAACAGCATGCTGGAACCGTCCTGGGTGGCGTCCTTGCCCAGCGCGTACATATTGCTGCCGAAGCGCTTGCCGCGCAGTTCGGTGAAGTAGCGGAAGGGGCCGGGGTCGGCCTTCAGCGCCGCCTGCTTCTGCGCCGGGGTCGGCTCCTTGGACTTGGCGCCACTCGCGGTCGGGAGGCTGCCGGCGCCCAGCGACAGCAGCGGCTTGGCATTGGCGATCTCCTTGATGAACACCGAGGAGGAAGCGATCAGCGCCAGCCGGTAGTAGCGCCGGTACATGTCGTCGGCACTGATCTCGAACAGCCAGTCGGCCGAGGCGCAGGCGGCATGGCGGCCGGGATGGGCGCCGGCCTTCAGCTCGCGGATGTAGCGGTTGTAGCCGTCGGCGAAGCCCTGGGTGACTTCTTTGAAGCTGGGCAGGGTGGTGTTGCGCGTGGGCGTGATCGCCTCGTCGCTGGCGGCGAACTTCCAGAAGTAGTCGCTATCGAGATTGTTGGCGGTGACGCCATTGGGGACGATGGTGTAGCTGCCGTCGCGGCCGAAGTATTTGGCGCGCTCGCCGCGGATGGTGACCAGATCGTCCTGCAGCACGCAAAGGTTGTCCTCGGCGAAGGCGTAGCCATAGCCATAGCCCAGGCTGCCGAAGCTCGTGGCCTTGATGTGCGGGATGCCCAGGCTGGTGCGGGTGACGGTGACCTCGTACTTGCTGCCAGCGGCAGCCTCGCTTGGCGACTCGGAACGGCCGCAGGCGGCCAGCAGTATGGAAACCAGCAGCAGGCCGGCGGCCTTGGGCTGAAGCATGAAGCTCTCCTCGGTATGTAGTTATTTGTCGCTGTCGCGCAGGCTAGCGCAGCAAGGCGCCAGGGACCAGATGGCGAAGGTCGTGCCCACAAAAAAGCCCGCCCTACCAGGCAGTAGGGCGGGCTCTTGGTTCGGGGCTAGCGCAGCGCCAGCGTCGAGGCGCGGATCAGGTTGAGGAAGGGCTCGGGGTAGACGCCGATCACCAGCACCAGGGCCATCGCCGCCATCAGCATGGCGCCGCCGGAATGCTGCACCCAGTTCAGCGGTTCGCTGACCCGCTCCCGTACCGGGATCGGCTGGAACATCATGATCATCACCCGCAGGTAGTAGTACAGACCGATGGCGCTGCCGGCGACCACCGCGCCCATCAGCAGCCATTGCTTGGTATCGACACCCACCGAGATCAGGTAGAACTTGCCGACGAAGCCGGCGGTGAGCGGGATGCCGGCCAGCGACAGCAGCATCGTGGTCATGATCGAGGACAGGTAGGGCCGCTTCCAGAACAGGCCGCGCAGCTGCTCGATGTGCTCGACGTCGCGATCCTTCATCGGGCTCGACACCAGGGTCATCACGCCGAACACGCCGAGCGCGGTGACGATGTAGGTGAGCAGGAAGATGCCGGCCGCCTCGGTGGCGCGGCCACCGGAGGCCACCAGCGCCACCAGCAGATAGCCGAACTGGGCGATCGAGGAGTAGGCGAGGATGCGCTTGACGTTGTCTTGCCGCAGCGCCAGCAGATTGCCGACCACCATCGAGGCCACCGCCACCCAGGTCAGGGCCTGCAGCGCCAGCGGGTGCCGGAACAAGCCGACGTTGACGAACAGGCGGTAGACCACCACGAACATCGCCGCCTTCGACACCGTGGCAAGGAAGGCTGACACTGGCGCCGGTGACGCCTCGTAGACGTCCGAGGTCCACAGATGGAAGGGCACCGCAGAGAGCTTGAAGGCGACGCCGGAGAGGATCATCGCCGCGCCGGCGAGCAGGATGCCGGGCCGGCCGGCGGCGAGCTTGCCGGCGATCTCGGCAAAGCCCAGGGCGCCGGTCTCGGCATAGAGCAGGGCGATGCCGAACAGCATGAAGGCTGAGGCCGTACCCGATAGCACCAGGTACTTCATACCGCCTTCCAGCGCGCGACTGTCGCGCACCGGGTAGGCGACCATGGCGTAGAGCGGGATCGACAGCAGTTCCAGGCCGATGAAGAAGCTGGCGAAGTGGCGCGAGCAGGCCATCACCAGGGCGCCTAGCGTGGCCATGGCCAGCAGCAGGTACAGCTCTTCGCGGTTGCCGGCATAGCCTTCGAAGTAGGCATGGCAGAGCGTCAGCACGCCCAGGGCGGTGACCAGCAGCAGGCCCATGTAGAAGATCGCATAGCCGTCGACGATCAGCAGCGGCGTCAGCTCGATCGGCTGTCCGTTGGCGGCGAGCAGCACCGGCCCGAGCGACAGCAGCGCCAGATTGAGGCCGACCATGGTCATCGCCGCGATCAGTCGGTGCTGGCGCTTGAAGGCAATGGTCAGCATCACCACGACGGTGGTGAGCGTGGCGAGGATCAGGGGCAGCAGCGCCGTGAGTTGTTGGGTGGTCATGGCGTGGTTCATCACCGGGCGGGGACGGACAGGACCGCGGTTGCGGCCGCCGACTGGTATTGGAGTTCCACCGTCTTCATCGCCGTGGCGGAGGTGTTGAGCACCGGCTGCGGATACAGGCCCATGCCCAGCAGCAGGGCCATCAACAGACCCATCATCGCCAGCTCGCGCTTGGAGAGATCCTGCAGATGGGCGCCATAGCCGTCTTCCCTGGGCTTACCGTGGAAGGCCTTCTGCACCAGGATCAGCGAGTACACCGCCGCCAGGATCAGGCCGCTGGCCGACAGGATGGCGAACAGCGGCGCCACCTTGAAGCTGCCGGCCAGGATCAGGAACTCGCCGACGAAGTTGCCCAGGCCCGGCAGGCCCAGCGAGGCGGCGCTGAAGAACAGCATGATCGGTGGCAGATAGGGGAAGCGCGCCCACAGGCCGCCCATCTTGGTCAGATCGCGGGTGTGCAGGCGCTCGTAGATTTCACCGCAGAGGATGAACAGTGCGCCGGCCGAGAGTCCATGCGCGATCATCTGGATCACCACGCCCTGCAGCGCCTCGGTGGTGCCGGCGTAGATGCCCAGCACCACGAAGCCCATGTGGCTGATCGAGGTATAGGCGATCAGCCGCTTGATGTCGGTCTGGCTGAAGGCCACCACCGCGCCGTAGAGGATGCCCAGCACCGCGAACGACATCGCCACCGGTGCAAAGTCGTGCGAGGCCTGGGGGAAGAAGGGGATGCCGAAGCGCAGCAGGCCGTAGGCGGCGGTCTTCAACAGGATGCCGGCCAGATCCACCGAACCGGCGGTGGGCGCCATGCCGTGGGCGTCCGGCAGCCAGGTGTGGAAGGGCACGATGGGCATCTTCACTGCGAAGGCGATGAAGAAGCCCAGCATCAGCCACCAGGCGATCTTGGGATCGAGCCCCTGGGCGGTGCTCAGAAGATCCATGTAGCCGAAGCTCCACACGCCGGTGCCCTGATGGTGCAGGAACACCAGCGCCAGGATCGCCAGCAGCATGATCAGGCCGGAGAACTGGGTGAAGATGAAGAACTTGGTCGCGGCATAAACGCGGCTCTTGCCGCCCGGCATGCTGTGACCCCAGAGCGCGATGAGGAAATACATCGGCACCAGCATCATTTCCCAGAAGAAGAAGAACAGGAACATGTCCAGCGCCAGGAACACGCCGACCACGCCGGCCAGATTCCACATCAGGTTGAGGTGGAAGAAGCCGACGTAGCGGTCGATCTCACGCCAGGAGCAGCCAATCGCCATCACGCCCAAGAGGTTGGTGAGGATCACCAGCAGCAGCGAGAGGCCGTCGAGCCCCAAGTGGAAGCTGATGCCGAAGCTGGGTATCCACTCCGCCTTGTATTCCAGCGCCCACTGCGGCGTGGTGCTGGGCGTGCTCAGCGTGTAGTCGCCGGTGAACCACAGCCAGAGCGAGATGCCCAGCACGGTGAGCATGGTGATCAGCGCGATCCAGCGCGGCAGGGTGCGCGAGTAGCGCTCCACCTGCCAGCTCAGCCAGCCGCCGAGGAAGGGGAGGAACAGCAACCAGACCAGAATGATGGAGTTCGTCATGGGAAATCAGCTCAGGGCCATGGCGGCGATCAGGGCACAGGCGCCGGCGCCGGCCACCAGGGCATACCAGCGCAGCTTGCCGTTCTGGGTCAGGGCCAAGAGGCCGTTGGCGCCGGTGAGACTGAGCGGGATGAGGGCAATGAACCAGTCGACGATGTCGTTCTTGTTGATGGTCGCGGCCCAGACGAAGGGACGCACGAACAGCCGGTCGTAGAGCCAGTCGAAGCCGAAGGCGCTCTTCCAGAACTGGCCGACATACTTGGTGAGGGCGCCGTTCTTGAGCGCCGCCGGGATGTCCGGCCGCTTCAGGAACAGGAACCAGCTCACGAAGATGCCGAGCAGCGACACCACCAGCGGCAGATGCGCGACCCAGTCCGGGCCGTGCTCACCCTCGGGAATGGCCGCTTCCGGCAGCACCGAGCCCAGGGGCAGGTGGATGTAGCCGCCGATGACGGCGAACACCAGCAGCACCGCCAGCGGGATGTGGTGGTCCAGCGTGTGAGCGCCGTGCGGATTGTCCTTCGGTCCCAAGCCGTGGTGCGCGCCGTGTTCTTCGTGCCCGTGCACCGCCGGCTGTGAGCGCCAGCGCTCGGGACCGAAGAAGGTGATGAAGATCAGGCGGAAGCTGTAGACCGCGGTCAGGAAGGCACCGAACAGCCCGGCCAGCCAGAGTTCGGTGTGGCCGGTCAGGTAGGCCTGATGCAGGATCTCGTCCTTCGAGAAATACCCCGAAGTGAACGGAAAGGCGGTCAATGCCAGGGTGCCGATCAGCATGCAGGCGAACACGAAGGGAATGTGCTTGCGCAGGCCTCCCATCTTGAAGATGTCCTGCTCGTGGTGCATGGCCAGGATCACCGAGCCGGACGAGAGGAACAGCAGGGCCTTGAAGAAGGCGTGTGTCATCAGGTGGAACACCGCCGGCTGGTAGGCGCCCACACCCTCGGCCAGGAACATGTAGCCGATCTGGCTCATGGTCGAGTAGGCGAGGATCTTCTTGATGTCGGTCTGCATCAGGGCGATGAAGCCGGCCATCAGCAGGGTGATCGCGCCGATGGCGCCCACGCATTGCAGGGCGAAGGGCGAGAGCTCGAACAGCGCATGGGTGCGGGCGATCAGGTAGACGCCGGCGGTGACCATGGTGGCGGCGTGGATCAGCGCCGAGACCGGGGTCGGGCCAGCCATCGCGTCCGGCAGCCAGGTCTGCAAGGGCAACTGCGCCGACTTGCCGACCGCGCCGCCCAGCAGCAGTAGCGCCACCACGGTGGCGGTGGTGGCGCCGACGCCGTTCACCACTGGCCAGGCGGCGGGCGCCAGGGTGGCGAGCTCCTGGATGTTCAGCGTGCCGAACTCGCGGTAGAGGATGAACAGGCCGATGGCCATGAAGGTGTCGCCGACGCGGGTGATGACGAAGGCCTTGCGGGCCGCCGCGCCATTGGCCGGGTCCTGGTACCAGAAACCGATCAGGAGATAGGAGGCCAGACCCACGCCCTCCCAGCCGAAGTACAGGAACAGCAGGTTGTCGCCCAGCACCAGGAACAACATGCTGGCGACGAACAGGTTCATGTAGCTGAAGAAGCGCGCATAGCCCTCGTCGCCGCGCATGTACCAGCTGGCGAACAGGTGGATGAAAAAGCCCACGCCGGTAATCACGCCCAGCATGGTCAGCGACAGCGCGTCCAGCCGCAGCGCGAAGCTGGGCGTGAAGCCGCCGACGCTCATCCACTGCCAGAGCAGCTGGGTGTAGGCGCCGCCCTCGGGCGGGTGGTTGAGAAAATCCCAGCCGACGATCGCGGTGGTCAGCGCCGAGACGCCGACCGAGCCGACGCCGATGACGGCGGCTGCGTTCTCGGAGATGCGGCCGCGCGCGAAGGCGAGGGTCAGGAAGCCCAGCAGGGGAGCGAGAAAGCTGAGGAAGAGAAGGTTCATGTGCTTAGCCCTTCATGGTGCTGGCGGCGTCGATGTCCAGCGTCTTGAAGCGGCGGTAGAGCTGGATCAGCAGCGCCAGGCCCACCGAGGCTTCGGCGGCGGCCAGGGTCAGCACCAGGATGAACATGATCTGCCCATCCGGCTGCGCCCAGCGCGAGCCAGCGACCACAAAGGCCAGGGCGGCGGCGTTGAGCATGATCTCCAGCGACATCAGCATCCACAGGATGTTGCGGCGGGTGAGCAGGCCGAACAGGCCCAGGGCGAACAGCGCGGCTGCCAGCAACAGGCCGTGTTCCATCGGGATGGCAATTGCGGTGTTCATGGCTTCAGTCGTCGTGGCGGCCAAGGTGGTAGGCGGCAACCAGGCCGGCCAGCAGCAGCATGGAGGCCAGCTCCACCGCCAGCAGGTAGGGGCCATAGAGGGCGATGCCGACCATCTTGGGGGTGACTTCCTGCAGGCCGGCTGCGGTGATGTAGCCCCGTGGCCAGAGCTGGATGGCAAGCTGCCAGAGCAACACCGCCGACAGCGCTGCTGGCAGGATCATCGCCGGTGCCGACAACCAGCGACGTTCCTGGTCTTCGGTCTTGGCCCCAAGGTTGAGCATCATCACCACGAACACGAACAGCACCATGATCGCGCCGGCGTAGACGATCACTTCCAACGCGGCGGCGAAATGCGCGCCCAAGGCGAAGAACACCGCCGCCACCGACAGCAGCGACAGCACCAGGTACAGCAGCGCATGCACCGGGTTGGTGTTGATGACCACCATGATGGTCGCGAACAGGGCGATCACTGCTGGAAGGTAGAACGCTTGGTTCGGATGGGTAACCAGCGCCAAGACGGCGAGGGCGCAAAGCGCCACGAACAGGGCGAGGAAGTCGATGCGGCTCATGGCAGGAGGCTCTTGATGTCAACCGGCGCGGTTTCGTTCTGCGCCTCGCCCTTGGCCTTGCCTTTGATGGCCATGCCGGCGACGCGGTAGAAGTTGTAGTCCGGGTACTTGCCGGGGCCGGAGATCAACAGGTGCTCCTTCTCGTAGACCAGGTTCTGGCGGTTGTACTCGGCCAGTTCGTAGTCCGGGGTGAGCTGGATCGCGGTGGTCGGGCAGGCTTCCTCGCAGAGGCCGCAGAAGATGCAGCGCGAGAAGTTGATGCGGAAGAACTCCGGATACCAGCGGCCGTCTTCCTTCTCAGCCTTCTGCAGGCTGATGCAGCCGACCGGGCAGGCGACCGCGCAGAGGTTGCAGGCCACGCAACGCTCCTCGCCATCGGGGTCGCGGGTGAGCACGATACGGCCGCGGTAGCGCGGCGGCACATAGGGCTTCACTTCCGGATAGGGGATGACATCGCGCTTGGCAAAGCTGTGCATGAAGACCAAGCCGATGCTGCGCAACTGGGTGTAGATGCCGTAGAGCACGGCCTTGAGCTGGTTCATATGAGATCCCATGGCGCGGCGCGCCATCCGGTGCGGACGAAGCTGGGCTTCATCCTTAGACTCCCGCGCGCCAGAGCACGACGGCTCCGGTGATCAGCAGGTTGACGAGGGCGATGGGCAGGCACCACAGCCAGGCGGCGCTCATGATCTGGTCATAGCGCGGGCGGGGCAGGGCGGCGCGCACCAGGATGTAGCCGGCCATGAAGATGAAGGTCTTGGCAGCGAACCAGAAGAAGGGAATCTGCTCGGCCAGGAAGTTGCCGATGACCGGAATGTGGTCGAACCACAGCGGAGCGCCCCAGCCACCGAAGAACAGGGTCACGGTCAGGCCCGAGACCATCACGATGCCGACGTACTCACTGACCATGAACATGCCGAACTTCATGCCCGAGTATTCGGTGTGGTAGCCCTGCACCAGTTCCGACTCGGCTTCCGGCAGATCGAAGGGCGTGCGGTGCACCACCGCCAGCGCCGCCGGTACCCAGGCGATGAAGCCAAGGATCTGCGGGAAGACGTTCCACAAGCCGTCCTGCGCGGCGACGATGTCACGCAGGTTGAAGCTGCCGGCCTGGATCACCACGCCCATCAGCGCCAGACCCATGAACACTTCGTAGCTGATGGTCTGCGCGGTGGAGCGCAGGCCGCCGAGCAGCGAGTACTTCGAGTTTGACGACCAGCCGCCGAGCATCACCGCGTAGACCGCGAGACCGGCGATGGCGAGGAAGAACAGCAGCGCCATGTTGGTGTTCGACACGCCCCAGTTCGGGGTCATGGGAATGAACACGAAGGCCAGCATCATCAGGCTCATCGCCAGGAAGGGCGCGAGCACGAAGGTGAACTTGTCGGCGAACGGCGGCATCCAGTCTTCCTTGAAGAAGATCTTGATCATGTCCGCGATCACCTGGCCGAGCCCGAAGGGGCCGACCCGGTTCGGGCCGTGGCGGTCCTGCCAGAGCGCCAGCAGGCGGCGCTCCAGCCAGATCATGTAGGCCGCGGTCAGCACCATGCCGAGCAGGATGATGATGGCCTTCACCACGCCCCAGACGACGGCGATCAGTTCGGGAGTGATCCAGGAGAACATGGCTCTTAGCCTCCCTTGCTGAGTCGCACGGCGGCGCCCGCCGCCAGCGGCGGGATGCCGGCCAGCCCCACTGGCAGACCGACACTGCCGGCAGGCAGGTCGACGCGCACCTTCGCGGGCAGGCTCAGCAGGTAGTCACCGAACTCGACGCGGGTCAGCGCCTGGTGCTCGATGCCCAGGCGCTGGGCGTCGACGACATTGATCGCGACATAGGCCTGCGGGATGCGCTCCTGGATCGGTGCGGCCTTGGCCGACAGCTCTTCGCTGCCGAAGTGCTGGTGCAGCGGCAGCAGTTGCAGGCCGTCGTGACGGGCGCTGCGCAGCGGGAAGTAGGGCGCGGCGCCGTTGTGCCTATCAGTGATGCTGGTCAGATGCACGCCGGAGTCGCCGCCCTTCATCGCGCCGCCGACTTCCGCCTGGAACTTGTTCCAGGCCGAGGGGCTGTTCCAGCCCGGCGACCAGGCGAAGGGGATCAACGCCGCCGGACGGGTGACCGCGTGGGTGCTGTTGATGCCTTCCATCGAGAACGCCAGCGGCGAGTCGGGATCCTGCGTCGCCTTCGGCTCGTGCACGAAGACATTGGCACGGGCAGCGGTACGGCCGGACTGCCGCTGGGGCGCACGCGCCAACTTGGCGCCGTCGATGCGGAACTCGGCGTTGGGCGCGGCCTGGGCGATGCCCTTCAGCGCCGGGATGGCGGCCTCGGCATCGGCGATCACCTCGTCGAGCTTGCTCCAGGCCGGCTGGCCCAGGGCGATGCGCAACTGCGCGAGCCAGCGCCAGCTTTCCTGGGTGGCGACATGGCGGTCGTAATAGGCCGGGTCATAGGTCTGGAAGCTGCGCTGGGCGCGGCCTTCGAAGTTGACCCAGGTGCCATCGCCTTCGGCGAAGCTGGCCGCCGGCAGCACCAGCGCGGCGGTGGCGGTGGTGGCGGTCTGCTGGTGGTCGATGGCGATCACCGTGCTCTGTGCGAAGGCGGCATCCAGCGCCGAGGCGCTGGCGCGGCGCGAGAGGTCGTTCTCGAGCACCAGCACCACCGCTTCCTCGCCGTTGAGGCGGGCGAGGGCGGCGTCGAGATCGGGGGCGCCGAACAGGGCCAGGCCGAGGCTATTGGCTTCCGGCACCGCCAGGCTGATCGCGGTTTCGGCGTTGAGCTTGGCCAGCGCGTAGGCGACGTTGGCGGCGGCCTCGATCACGGCGGCCGAACCACAGCCGGTGCCGGAGACCACCAGCGGCTTCTTCGCAGCCTTGAGGGTATCGGCGATGCGCTGCGCCAGGGCGGCGGTGTCGGCGTCAACGCTGACCGCCGGGGCGCTGCTGTCCAGCGCATGGGCGACGGCATTGCCGAGCGCGGCGAGGCCGGCGGCATCGGCGCGGTGGGTGGCGGCGGCGATCTCGTCCAGCTTGGTCGCCATCGGGGTGGCGATGAACAGCGGGTTGAGCTCGTGCTGGGCGATGTCGGCGGCGGAGGCGGCCTGCCAGTCCGGCACCTTCTTCTCGGTGGACATCGTCTGCAGCTTGCCGCGCGCGGCCTGACGCAGGGCCAGGGCGACGCGGGCGGCGGTGCCCAGGGTGTCTTCACCGAGCACCAGCACGGCGTCGGCCTGGTCGATGCGCTTGATGGTGGCGGCGGGCACCGGCCCCTCACGCAGCACCTTCAGGCACAGGGCGGTCAGGGCGGCGTCCTGGGCGCTGGCACCGGAGTAGAAGTTGCCGGCGCCGACCAGCGAGCGCAGGGCGTGGTTGGCTTCCAGCGAGGCGCGCGGCGAGCCGATACCGATCACGGTCTTGCCGGACTTCAGCAACTGGGCGCCGAGATTGACGCCTTCGCCACGGTGCTTGGTGACGAAGCTATCGCCCTCGCGCACCAGCGCGTGGGTCGGGCGATTCTTGAGGTTGGCGTGGCCGTAGCCGAAGCGGCCACGGTCGCAGAGGAAGTAGCCGTTGAGTTCGCTGTGGTAGCGGTTCTCGATGCGGCGCACTTCGCCATAGCGCTCGCCGGGGGAGATGTTGCAGCCCACGGCGCAGCCGGTGCAGATCGCCGGCGCGAACTGCATGTCCCACTTGCGGGTGTAGTGCTCGCTGTGGGTCTTGTCGGTGAACACGCCGGTGGGGCAGACCTCGGTGAGGTTGCCGGAGAACTCGCTTTCCAGCACGCCTTCGGTCTCGCGACCGAAGTAGACATTGGCGGCGGAGCCGAACACGCCCAGATCCTTGCCGCCGGCGTAGTCGCGGTAGTAGCGCACGCAGCGGTAGCAGGAGATGCAGCGGTTCATCTCGTGGCCGATGAAGGGCCCGAGATACTGGTTTTGATGGGTGCGCTTGGTGAAGCGGTACTCGCGGTTGTGATGGCCGGTCATCACCGTCATGTCCTGCAAGTGGCAGTGACCACCTTCCTCGCAGACCGGGCAGTCGTGCGGGTGATTGGTCATCAGCAGGCTGACGATGGTCTCGCGAAACTCCTTGGCCTCGTCGTCGGCGATCGAGATGTAGGTGTTGTCGCTGGCCGGGGTCATGCAGGACATCACCAGACGGCCGTTCTTGTCGTCGGCGTCCTTGTACTGCTTGACCGCGCACTGCCGGCAGGCGCCTACCGAATCCAGCGCCGGATGCCAGCAGAAATAGGGGATGTCGAGTCCCAGGGAAAGACAGGCCTGGAGCAGATTGTCTGCGCCATTGACCTCGTAGGTGTTGCCGTCAACGTGAATCTTGGCCATTGCTCATTCGTCCCTAGGCGTTCACCCACTTCATGCGTTCCTTGGCGTAGGCCGCCTTCGGCCCCTCGCCATGGTCGGGCAGGATGCAGGCGTCGCCTTCCTTGGGAATGTGGTTCACCGCCAGGCCGGCTTCGAACTCGGCGCGGAAGTATTTGAGGGCCGACTGCAGCGGCTCCATCGCGCCCGGGGCGTGGGCGCAGAAGGTCTTGCCCGGCCCCAGCCAGCGGGTCAGCTTGGCCAGCTGGTCGATGTCTTCCGGCACGCCCTCGCCGCGCTCGATGGCACGCAGCAGCTTGACGCTCCAGGGCAGGCCGTCGCGGCAGGGCGTGCACCAGCCGCAGGATTCGCGGGCGAAGAATTCTTCGAGGTTGCGCACCGCCGAGACCATGCTCTGGTCCTCGGCGACCACGGTGATCAGACCGGTGCCCATGCGCGAGCCGGCCTTGGCGATGGTGTCGAAGTCCATCGCCAGGTCGAGATGTTCCGGCAGCAGGAAGTCGGTGGAGGCACCGCCCGGCAGCCAGGCCTTGAGCTTCTTGCCGCCCTTCATGCCGCCGGCGTGCACTTCCAGCAGTTCGCGGGCGCTGGTGCCGATGGGCAGCTCCCAGACGCCGGGCTTGTTGGCGCGGCCGGAGCAGCCATAGAGCTTGGTGCCGCCGTCCTTGCTCTTGCCCTGGCTCAGACCCTTGAACCAGTCGGCGCCGTTCAGGACGATGTGCGGGATGTTGGAGAGCGTCTCGACGTTGTTGACGATGGTCGGACGGCCCCAGAGGCCGGCGATCTGCGGGAACGGCGGCTTGGCGCGCGGGTTGGCGCGGCGGCCTTCCAGCGAGTTGATCAGCGCGGTCTCCTCGCCGCAGATGTAGCGGCCGGCACCGGTGTGCACGTAGAGCTCGAAGCTCCAGGCGCCGCCGAGGATGTTCTTGCCGAGATAGCCGGCGGCCTTGGCCTCGTCGATGGCGCGGTTGAGGCGCTCGGCGGCAACCACGTACTCGCCGCGCAGGAAGATGTAGCCGGTCTGCGCCTGGATCGCATAGGCAGCGGTGGCCATGGCCTCCACCAGCTGGTGCGGCGCCTGCTCCATCAGCAGCCGGTCCTTGAAGGTGCCCGGCTCCATCTCGTCGGCATTGCAGACCAGGTACTTGGCACCTGCATCCGGCCCCATCGGGATCAGCGACCACTTGATGCCGGTGGGGAAGCCGGCGCCGCCACGGCCGCGCAGGTTGGCGTCCTTGACCCGCGCCTGGATGTCCTGCGGTTGCAGCTCCTTCACCGCGGTCTTGAGGGCCTGGTAACCACCCTCGGCCTCGTAGCCGGGCAGGCCCAGCGGGCCGGCGGCGACGTCGATCAGCCGGGTCAGCGGCTTCTGGTAGCTGGGGTCCTTGGCGCTGCGCAGGCTCATGCGTACTTCTCCAGAATCGCCTTCACGTCGGCCGGCTCGACGGGACCATGCAGGTCGTCGTCGATCATCATCGTCGCGCCGCGGTCGCAGGCACCCAGACAGCAGATCGGCAGCAGGGTGTAGCGATTGTCCGGCGTGGTCTGGCCGTACTGCACGCCCAACTGCTTGACCAGCTCGTCCTTGAGTTCGTCATAGCCGGTCAGGTGGCAGCTGATGCTGTCGCAGACCTTGATGACGTGGCGGCCGACCGGCTTGCGGAAGATCAGCGAGTAGAAGGTGGCCACGCCTTCGAGATCGGCGGCGCTGATGCCGATGGCCTTGGCGATCTCCGGGATGGCCTCGTCCGGCACCCAGCCGCGGTGCTTCTGCACCGCCTTCAGGGCGTCGATGCTGGCGGCGCGGCCGTCGGGGTAGTGGCCGAGCGCGTGCTCGATCTCGTGGCGCTCCGCCTCGCTCAACGCAAAGCCTTGCGCCTTGGGGAGGTCGGCGAGTTTCAGTACGGGAGTTTCTGACATGGTTTAGCGATCCACGTCCGCCATCACGAAGTCGATGGAGGCGATGTAGGCGATCAGGTCCGGCACCATCTGGCCGCGGATCACCGAGGGGATCTGCTGCAGATGCGGGAAGCTGGGCGTGCGGATGCGGGTGCGGTAGCTGGCGGTACCGCCGTCGGCGACCAGGTAGTAGCTGTTGATGCCCTTGGTGGCCTCGACCATGAACGAGGTCTCGCCGGCCGGCATGATCGGACCCCAGCTCACTTGCAGGAAGTGGGTGATGAGCGTCTCGATGTCTTGCAGCGTGCGATCCTTGACCGGCGGCGTGGTCAGCGCGTGGTCGGCCTTGTAGGGGCCGGACGGCATGTTCTTCAAGCACTGTTCGATGATGCGCAGCGACTGGCGGATCTCTTCCTCGCGCACCACGATGCGGTCGTAGATGTCGCCCTTGTGGCCGAGTGGAACCTCGAAGTCGTAGTTCTCGTAGCCGCAGTAGGGACGGACCTTGCGCAGGTCGTAGTCGCAACCGGTGGCGCGCAGGCCTGGGCCGGTGACGCCCCATTCCAGCGCCTCGGCGGTGTTGTACGCGGCGACATCGACGCAGCGGGCCTTGACGATGGAGTTTTCCAGGCAGGCCTTGCGGTAGCCGTCGAGACGCTTGGGCATCCAGTCCAGGAATTCCTGCACCTTCTGCTCCCAGCCCTTCGGCAGGTCGTGGGCGACGCCGCCGATGCGGAACCAGGCCGGGTGCATGCGGAAGCCGGTGATCGCCTCGATCACGTCATAGGCCTTCTGGCGGTCCACGAACATGTAGAACACCGGGCTCATCGCGCCGACGTCCTGGGCCATGGTGCCGTAGAACAGCAGGTGCGAGGTGATGCGGAAGAACTCGGTCATCATCACCCGGATGCACTGCACGCGCTCGGGAACCTGGATGCCGGCAAGCTTCTCCAGCGCCATCACGTAGGGCAGGTTGTTCATCACCCCGCCGAGATAGTCGATGCGATCCGTGTAGGGGATGTAGCTGTGCCAGGACTGCCGCTCGCCCATCTTCTCGGCACCACGGTGGTGGTAGCCGATGTCGGGCACACAGTCGACGATCTCCTCGCCGTCGAGCTGCAGCACCACGCGGAAGGCGCCGTGCGCCGCCGGGTGATTGGGGCCGAGGTTGAGGAACATGAAGTCGTGTTCCTCGGAGCCGCGCTTCATGCCCCATTCCTCTGGGTTGAAGCGCAGGGCCTCCTGCTCCATGTCCTGGCGCAGCGCGGTCAACTGGTAGGGGTCAAACTCGGTGGCACGCGCCGCGTGTTCCTTGCGCAGCGGATGCCCGCCCTTCCACGATGGCGGCAACAGGATGCGACGCAGGTTGGGGTGGCCGTCGAAGACGATGCCGAACAGATCCCAGACTTCGCGCTCGTACCAGTTGGCGTTCGGGTAGATGCCGGTGATGCTCGGCAGGTGCGGGAAGTTGTCGGTGGTCGCGCCCTGCAAGGCCACTTTCAGTCGCAGGTCGCCAGCGGCGGTGCGCGGGGCGGCGAGGTCGCGCTCCACCGACAGCAACTGGTACACCACCGAGAAGTCAGCGGCAGGCTGGCCCAGGCGGTTCTTCCTCAGCCGCTCGTCGATGGCGGTGAGGTCGTACAGCATCTTGTAGGGTTTGGGCGCTTCGTTCTTCAGCCAGCGCAGCACTTCTTGCAGGCGCTCGACCGCGACCCACAGGGTCGGCATGCCATCGGCAGTGCGCTGCAGCGTGAAGGCGGCGTCGCCGAAGCGCGCGTTCAGCTCCCGGACGATCTCCGGGACGGTGCTCGGGGTTCCGTCGGCCATGGGCTTATACCGAATCCGGAGTGCGCAGGATCGTCTGTGCCTGACGCTCGGCGTGCTTGGTGTCGCGCTGGCTGGGCAGGTTGGCCTTGTAGATGCCCTGATCGCCGACCACCCAGGACAGCGGGCGCTGCTCCTTGCCGATCGAGTTCTGCAGCATCAGCAGGCCTTCGAGGAAGGCTTCGGGGCGCGGCGGGCAGCCGGGTACGTAGAGATCGACCGGCAGGAACTTGTCGACGCCCTGCACGACGGAATAGATGTCGTACATGCCGCCGGAATTGGCACAGGAGCCCATGGAGATCACCCAACGCGGTTCCAGCAATTGCTCGTAGAGACGCTGCACCACCGGCGCCATCTTCATGAAGCAGGTGCCGGCGATGACCATCAGGTCGGCCTGGCGGGGCGAGGCGCGGATGACTTCGGAACCGAAACGGGCGAGGTCGTGGGTCGGCGTGAAGGTGGTGGCCATCTCCACGTAGCAGCAACTTAGACCAAAGTTGTAGGGCCAGATCGAATTCTTGCGCCCCCAGTTCACCAGATCGGAGAGCTTGGCGGTGAGCACATTGCGGCGCACCTGCTCTTCGGTGAAGACGTCTTCCTGCGGCTTCTGGGTGTAGTCGTCGGTGAGCGGCGAGACGCCGGTCTTGTAGTTGGGCTCGATACGCTTGAGCGTGTACTGCATGGCTTACTCCGACTTGCCGGCGGCTTGCGCGGCGACCCGCGCGGCACGCCGCTTTTTCTGGTGCGGCGTCCAGTCCAGCGCGCCGATACGGGCGAGATAGACCAGGCTGGCGGTGAGGATGAAGATGAACACGGCGACCTCGATCCAGCCCATCCAGCCGACTTCCTTGGCGGAAACCGCGTAGGCGTAGAGGAACAGGGCTTCGACGTCGAAGATGACGAAGAACATCGCCACCAGGTAAAACTTCGCCGACAGACGCAGGCGCTCCGGGGAGGCGGAGACCACGCCAGACTCGAAGGGTTCGTTGCGGGCGCGGGCCTGGCTCTTGCCGCCCAGCAGGGCAGAGCCGATCAGCATGATGGCGCAGATGGCGAACACCGCGATCACGTAGATGGCGGTCGACCAGAATTCCGGCCCAAGGCGGGTGATGAGCGCGACTATGGCGTCCACGCGGGGGCTCGCTCCTTAAGTTGCTGGCGGATGGCGCGCCCACCGGGCACGCGTTCGTGTGACAATCATCATACGTCAGCGAGGCTAGTTAAATCACGGCTTGCGCCGAGCCCAAGTTTCTGAACTAGAACACGAATGCACAGCCTTCGACTAAAGGCTCATGAGGAGCGCCGGCTGCGTGCCGGCCACCTGTGGGCCTATTCCAACGAGATCGACACCGCGGTCACCCCACTCAAGGGGCTCAAGCCGGGCAGCCTGTGCCGTCTGGAAGACGCCCGGGGCAAGGCACTGGGCGTGGGCTATGTACACCCGAACGTGCTGCTGTCGGTGCGTCTGCTTACCGGCCAGGCCGACGCGCTGATCGACCGCGAATGGTTCGAGCGACGCCTGCGGCAGGCTCTGAGCCTACGCGAGCGCCTGTACCCGAGCCCGCATTATCGCCTGGTGTTTGGCGAGTCCGACGGCCTACCGGGGCTAGTGATCGATCGTTACGGTGATCTCCTGTCGGTGCAGTTGAGCACCGCCGGCATGGAGGCGCTCAAGGAGCATCTGGTCGAGGCCCTGCAGCGGCTGTTCAAGCCCAGGGGCATCCTGTTCCGCAACGACAACGCCATGCGCCAGACCGAGGGCCTGCCCTTGGAAGACGAGGTCTGGGGCGAGGTGCCGGACGAGGTCGAACTGCTGGAGTCCGGCGTGCGTCTGCTCGCACCGCTCAAGGCCGGCCAGAAGACCGGATTCTTCTACGACCAGCATGCCAATCGCGACCGGGTGCTGCCCTATGTGAAGGGCGCGCGGGTGCTGGACGTATTCAGCTATGTCGGGGCCTGGGCCGCGCGCGCGGCGGCCGGTGGCGCGGCCAGTGTGGCCTGCATCGACTCCTCGGAGCTGGCGCTGGCCTACGCCGCCCGCAACATGGCCGCTCAAGGCGCGGCGCCCGAGACCCTGCGCGGCGACGCCCTGGAGGTGCTCAAGGCCCTGCGCGCCGAGGGTCGGCAGTTCGACCTGGTGGTGGTCGACCCGCCGGCGCTGATCAAGCGCAAGAAGGACGAGGAGGCCGGCCAGGCGCACTACGGCGCGCTCAACCGCGCCGCCATGCAGCTGCTCTCGGCCGACGGCATGCTGGTGTCCTGCTCCTGTTCACACCATTTAAGTGAAGAGCAGCTACAACGCATCCTGCTGCGGGAGTCGCGCCAGGCCGGCCGACGCTTGCAGATCCTGGAACGGGGCGGGCAGGGACCGGATCATCCGGTGCACCCGGCCATCCCCGAAACGCTCTACCTGAAAGCCTTCTACTGCCGCACCACCGTCGGCTGAAACCCATGCTCCATCACCCCAACATCGACCCCGTCGCCCTGCACCTGGGTCCGCTGCAAATCCATTGGTACGGCCTGATGTACCTGCTCGGCTTCTGGGGCTGCTGGTGGCTGGCGGTACGCCGCGGCCGCATGGCCCATGTCGGCTGGAGCGAGCAGCAGGTCTCCGACGTGCTGTTCTACATCGTCATGGGCGTGATCCTGGGCGGCCGTATCGGCTACACCTTCTTCTACAACTTCAGCGGCTTCCTGGCCGACCCCCTGGTGATCGTACGGATCTGGCAAGGCGGCATGTCCTTCCACGGTGGCTTGCTCGGAGTGACGGCGGCGATGTGGCTGTTTGCCCGCAACAAGGGCCTGTCGTTCTACTCGGTGGCCGACTTCATCGCCGTGGTGGTGCCCTTCGGCCTGCTCACCGGGCGTATCGGCAATTTCATCAATGGCGAGCTCTGGGGGGCGACCACCGACCTGCCCTGGGGCATGGTGTTCCAGACCGGCGGCCCCTTGCCGCGGCATCCCTCGATGCTCTACGAAGCCTTTCTCGAAGGCGCGGTGCTCTTGGCCGTCCTCTGGTGGTTCGGCAAGAAGCCGCGGCCGGCGCCGGCCATCGCCGCGCTGTTCCTGATCCTGTACGGCGCCTTCCGCTTTGCCATCGAGTTAGTGCGCATGCCCGACGCTCACATCGGTTATCTGTATGGCACCGGCTGGTTCACCATGGGCATGCAGCTTTGCGTGCCGATGATCGCGGCGGGCCTGTTCTTCTTCATCTACGCCTACCGGCGCAAGGGGGCTTAAAGCGATGCGGCAGTACCTCGACCTGATGCAGCATGTGCTGGAGCACGGCACCGACAAGTCCGACCGCACCGGCACCGGCACCCGCTCGGTGTTCGGCCACCAGATGCGCTTCGATCTGGCTGAAGGCTTTCCGGTGCTCACCACCAAGAAGCTGCACCTGCGCTCGATCATCCACGAGCTGCTGTGGTTCCTGAAGGGCGAGACCAACATCCGCTACCTGAAGGAAAACGGCGTCTCGATCTGGGACGAGTGGGCCGATGCCAACGGCGAGCTGGGCCCGGTCTACGGCTCGCAGTGGCGTAGCTGGCCGACCGCCGACGGTCGCCACATCGACCAGATCAGTCAGGTGCTGGCGCAGATCAAGGCCAATCCGGACTCGCGCCGCTTGATCGTGTCGGCCTGGAACGTCGGCGAGATCGACAAGATGAAGCTGCCGCCGTGCCATGCCTTCTTCCAGTTCTACGTCGCCGACGGCAAGCTCAGCTGCCAGCTCTACCAGCGCTCCTGCGACATCTTCCTGGGCGTGCCCTTCAACATCGCCAGTTACGCGCTGCTGACCCTGATGGTGGCCCAGGTCTGCGGGCTGAAGCCTGGCGATTTCGTCTGGACCGGCGGTGATTGCCATCTCTATTCGAACCACTTTGAACAGGCGAAGGAGCAGCTCGCGCGCACGCCGCGCAGGCTGCCGACGATGCGCATCAATCCGGAGGTGAAAGATCTGTTCGCCTTCCGTTTCGAGGACTTCGAGCTGGTGGGTTATGAGCCCATGCCGCACATCAAGGCTCCGGTGGCGATCTAGCCTTCAAACCCATGTCCGAAGCCACGACGCTCTCGCTACTGGTCGCCCACGACCTGGGCCGGGTGATCGGCCTCGACGGCGATCTGCCCTGGCGGCTGCCCAACGACCTCAAGCAGTTCAAGCAACGCAGCCTGGGCAAGACGGTGCTCATGGGTCGGCGTACCTGGGAGTCGCTGCCCCGCAAGCCCCTGCCGGGACGGGAGAACTGGGTGCTCAGCCGCGATCCCGCCTATGTCGCCGAGGGCGCGCGCTGCTTCCAGAGTCTGGAGCAGGCGCTGGCCGCGCATGCGAGCGGCGAGTTACTGGTGATCGGCGGTGGCGAACTGTACCGCCAAGCGCTGCCGCAGGCGCAGCGCATTTACCTCACCCTCGTACAGACCCAGGTCAATGGCGACACCTGGTTCCCAGACTATGATCCGGCCGACTATCAGGAGACCGAGCGCGTGGATCACCCGGCGGATGCCCAGCATGCCCATGCCTACAGCTTTCTGACGCTGGAGCGTCGCCGTGCGGCGTCTCGCGCCTAGCCTGCTGCTGGCATTGCTGCTGGGATCGGCCCCCAGCCTTTGCCCAGCCCTGGAGGCCAGCGTTGCTGAGTCCGTGCCGGCCACTCAGGCCTTACCGGTGACCGCCATCGAGTTCGCAGGTAATCGCACCACCCGGCCGAGGGTGATGCTGCGCGAGTTGCCGTTCACGGTGGGTGGCAAGGCCGACCTGGCGGCGGTGGAGCGCGGACGGCAGGCGATTCTCGACCTTGGGCTGTTCAAGGCGGTGCAGGCCGATAGCCGGATCGTCGACGGCGGCCTCGTCGTTACCTATACCGTGGTGGAGAAGTTCTACATCCTGCCGCTGCCCAGGGTCGACGCCAATACCGACGGCCAGTATGCCTACGGCCTGCAACTGCGCTGGAGCAATCTCTGGGGGCTCAACCACACCCTGCGCGTCACCGGCCTGCAGCGCGAGGCGCAACGGGAGGGAGTGGGCAAGGAAAACCAGTACAGCTTCTCCTACGGCGCGCCCTTCGTGGCTGAAAGCCGCTGGAGTCTGGGGCTGGGCGCCAGCTATACCGACCGGCCGGTGGAGGTCAGCGAGGGAACCTACAACGAGGAATTCCAGGCCTTGCAGTTCGTCGGTACCCGTTCGCTGTCGCCGGGGCCGCCGAGCCAGGGCTGGAGCTTTGGCACCGGTCTGCTATGGCAGCACCAGGACACCAGTGGGTTGGTCGCGCCGTATGGCGAGGCCACTGCGCCGGTATTGAGCCTGGGTTACCGCGACCTGCGCTTCCGCGTCTACAGTGAAGAAGGCTTGGTCTTCGGCAGTCGTCTGGAAGTGGCGCAGAGCGGCCTCGCCTCCGACTACGACTACACCCGGCTTAGTGCCGGCGCGACGCGCTACTGGGAGGTCGGTGGCAAGCCTTACCAGACCTTTCACCTGCTGGGGGAAGTCGGCCTGCGCTGGCAAGGGCCGGCCGGGGTCAACAGCTACGGCCTGGGTGGCTCCAGCGTTCTCCGCGGCTATGACAAGGATTTCATCGAGGGCGATGCCTACTACCGCTTCGCCACCGAGTTCGTGCGGCCGGTGGGTTGGCGTTGGCTGCGCGCGGTGCTGATCACCGAGGTCGGAGCGCTCAGCGAGGAGCCCGGCCAGCTTCTTGGCAGTCGTGTGTATTCAAGCATCGGGCTGGGGCTGCGCCTGCGGCTGCCGACCCTGGTGGATTTCGAGGTCGAGGCGGGTATCGCCATGCCTTTGACGGGGGGCTCGGCGCGCGTGTTCGGCGGCAAGGTTTGAACCCCGTGGAGCGAGCGCGTATAAGGCTCGCTCCGCCATTTCACAGCAAGAATTCAGGAGAACCCCATGGCCGATCTCAAGAAGGCATTCGCGCAGGCGCAGGAAGACGTCAAGACCATCACCAAGCGTCCCAGCAATGACGATTTCCTGTTCCTCTACGCACATTTCAAGCAGGCGGAAAAGGGCGATGTCAGTGGCAGCCGCCCCGGCATGTTGGACATGGTCGGTCGTGCCAAGTACGACGCCTGGGCCAAGCTCAAGGGCAGCAGCGCCGACGCCGCGATGAAGGCCTATATCGAAAAGGTGGGATCGCTGCTGAAGACCCACAAGTAGGAAAAAGAAAGGCCGCCGGAGTTGCCTCCGGCGGCCAAGTTGCAGCCATATCGACGTCTCCCTTCAAGCGCCGATATGGTTTTCGGAAGACTGACGCGCCGCGTCCCTAAATCTTCCGTCCCTCCCCAAGAGAGACCTATGTATCCCCTGCGTGCTGGCCGACCTCAGGCGGCCAGGGCCAGTGGTTGCCCCGCGGCTTTCAGGCCTTGAGGCGTGTTGACGAGCTGGCCGGTGCTTTGCACCGACACCAAGGAAAAACCGGCCGACAGCAGCGAAGACGCGGCCTGTACCCGGGCGGCCACCGGCGGCGCCGGCAGGCGCAGGGCCTCAAGGCAGCGCAGCCAGGCCTGGGCGAGCTGGGCCAGTTCCAGGCGCGCGCGCGCTTCCAATACGGCCGATTCCGCTGTCCAGGTGGCGATCACTCCGTTCTGGGGCAGGCCCAGACGCAACTGCAGCTTGCTCAGGCGGTAGTCCCTCGAGCCGGCGCTGTAGATGACCACTTGGACGGGCAGGCTTTGTGCGGCGGCATCCAACTCGGCCCAGAAGGCCGGAGCTTTCAGCGGTCCGGCGAGTAGCGCGGATTGAGCGAGGGTGACGGTGTCCATGGTGCTTGCAGTGGCCTGGGCCGGCTGTTGGTGGACGCATCCTGGGGGAGGCGGGCGAAAAAAGCCTGAAACCCGGCGGGAGAAATGCTGAAGAAAAGCTGAATTGCACTTTTTTATTGGAAAACAGCAGGTTAAAGTCCGACCCAGATCCGCTTCTCCGGCGGAATTCCGTGCTTTTTCGACCTGATATGGACGTTATCGCGGCTTCCGCACCCCTGGTTTGGCACTTCGACCATTGCCGGTTCGAGGAAGCCAGCCTGGAACTTTGGGTCGCCGGGGAGCTGGTGGAGCTGGAGCGCAAGCCACTGGAGGTCCTGCGTCACCTGCTGCGTCACGCCGGCGAGGTAGTGACCAAGGACGAGCTGCAGAACGCGGTCTGGCCGGGCCGGGTGCTGTCGGAGACCGTGCTGACCAAGGCGGTCAGCCGTATCCGTGAAATGCTGCAGGACGGCGAACAGCGCATCGTCCGAACCGTTCATGGCTACGGCTATCGGCTGGTGGCGGAGGTGTCCGTGGTGGCGCCCAGCGCGGCCGCCTTGCCGCCGCCACCGGCGCCCTGCCTGGGCCTGAAGGCCGGGGACTCACCCCCTTTGCGTCCGCACTGGAATCTGGTCGAGCACCTGAACAGTGGCGGGTTCGGCGAGGTCTGGCGGGTGATGCAGGGCAAGACCGGGGAGTCCCGCGTCTATAAGTTCGCTCTTAATGCCGACGCGTTGTCCGCGCTCAAGCGCGAGATCACCCTGTTCCGCTTGCTGCGGACGCAGCTCGGCGAGGAGGTTCCGGTCGCGGAAATCCGCGACTGGAACCTCGAAGAGGCGCCGTATTTCCTGGAGATGTCCTACTACCCGGCAGGCAATCTGGAGTCCTGGCTACAGTCCCAGGGAGGGTGTGAAGCCCTGACGCGAGCGGCGCGGCTGAGCCTGTTCGCCGACATTGCCGAGGCGGTTGCGCAGGTGCATGCGGTCGGCGTGCTGCACAAGGACATCAAGCCCTCCAACATCCTGATCACCTTGGTCGATGGCCGGGCGCGGCCGTTGCTGTCCGATTTCGGCGGTGGCGGGGTGCTGGCCGAAGATCTGATCGCCAATGCCGGTATCACGCGGCTGGGCTTCACTCAGGCGCTGGTCGACAGCAATCTGGGCACTCCGCTCTATGCCGCCCCGGAGTTGATGGAAGGCCAGCCGCAGACCGTGCGCAGCGATGTCTATGCGCTGGGCATCCTGCTCTACCAGTTGCTGATCGGCGATTTCCGCAAGCCTCTGGCTTCGGGCTGGGAGCGCCACATTGACGATGAGCTGCTGCGCGAGGACATCAACGCCGCCGTGCAGGGCGCGCCGGAGCGGCGTCTGGCCAGTGCCCAGGAACTGGTGGAGCGCGTCCGCAATCTCGAAGCGCGCCGCGCGGCCCGGCAGGCCGAGCGCACCGAACAGCGGCGACGCACCGAGGCCGAGCAGGCCCTGGCCGGCCTGCGCCTGCGCCGGCGTTGGATGCTGGCAACCATGGCCGCCCTGACCCTGGGTCTGGCGATCGCCTGGGTGCAGTATCTGAAGGCGGATCGCGAGCGCCGTCGGGCGGAGGCCGCCGCCGCTACCGCCCTGGAGACCGGGCGCTTCATGTTCGAGGGCCTGCTCTCCGCCCTGGACCCGGGTCAGCAAAGCCGCACCCGGGTCACCACGGTCAAGGATCTTCTGGACAACGCCCGCCGGGCCGCCGACGAGCGCCTGCAGGATCAGCCGGAAATCGGCTTCCACGTCCGCACCGCCCTGGCTTCGGCCTACAACCAGCTCGATGACGGCGTGCCGGAAGCCAAGCGCCAGGAGCTGCTGGCTCACCAGGCTCTGAGCCGGCTGGCCGGCCGGGATCCGCTGCGGGCGGTGCAACTGATTCCGGCCAACGGCCTGTGGGTGGTCTCTGCTGAGGACAAGGCCTTGTTCGAAACCCTGCTGGCGACCGCCCGCAGCGAGTTCGGGTCGGATCATTCCAGCGTACTCGGCTTATTGGCCTCGATCAGCGACGCCGAGTTTCGTTACGGCTCGCTGCAATCGGCACGGCGGAGGGTGCAGGAGGCCCTGATCATCGCCGAGCGCCACGGCGATACCGCCAACGCCGAAGACAACGTCGCCTTCGGCATTCGCCTGGCGCGCGAGGATGCTGACTTCGCCACCGCTGAGGCCCTGCTGCCGGCGTCGGAGAAATGGGTGGCGCAGCGCAAGCCGGCGCCGCCGGTCAGCCTGGCCTACCTGCCGGTCGACCGTGGGATCACCCGGGTCATGCACGGTGAGCCGCAGCGTGCCGCTGCCGATCTGGAGGCCGGCTTCGCGCGGATGCGCGAGCTACAGCCCGAGGCGACCTGGTATTACCGCTACCCGCTGGCCTACATGACGATGCTGCGTGCCGACCAGCAGCGCCGCAGCGAGGCGCGGGAACTGGTGCAGGAATGGCGCGATATCCTGCAACGCAACTCACCTCAGGCGGTCGATATGCCGCTGGAAGCGCTGGTCGTTGCGGAAACTGCCTGGCGCTTGGGCGATCGGGCGGCTGCGGAGGCTTTGCTCCGGTCTATGGTCGCCAGCCCCGAGGGAGGCCGTGGCCGCTGCTTCGCCAACCATGCTCGCCTGCAGTTGGCGACCATGGC
Organism: Nevskiaceae bacterium; assembly: GCA_004297005.1. Classification (GTDB taxonomy): domain Bacteria; phylum Pseudomonadota; class Gammaproteobacteria; order Nevskiales; family Nevskiaceae; genus Stagnimonas. The sequence continues at coordinate 88,239 of SCVA01000044.1, read as the reverse complement.
GGTGGAGGCTGGCGATCCCGCCGCGGCGCAGGGCTGGCTGGCGCAATTGCGGCCGGCGGACTGGTACGACTACCGCCCCGGTCATCCCCGGGAGGCGGCGGAAGCGGAGGCACGCGCCTTGCTGTTGCGGGCCCAGGGCCGTGAGACCGAGGCGCGCAGCCTGCTGAAGCAAGCGCAGGCCTTGTATGCCGCCAGCTACGCGCCAGCGCATTGGCGCAACCAGCGGATCAACCACCTGCTGAACGCGCCCTGATTCTCCCGGGCGGGGTGACTGACCTTAGTGCTCCAGCCTGCCGGCGAAATCGCGGGCGAACTGCCGGGCGACGCGGCCGGAGCGGGAGGCGCGGTTCAAGGCCCAGCGCAGCGCCGCCTTCTCGGTGCCTTCATTCCATTCCGCGTAGCCCAGCAGGCGCAGGTGCAGGCGCACCAGTTCCAGATACTGGTCCTGGCCGAAGGCCTGGAACGACAGCCAGAGACCGAAGCGCTCTGACAGTGAAATCTTCTCTTCGGTGGACTCCCCGGGGTGCAGCTCGTCGTCGATCCACCGGTACTCGCCGTTGTCGGCGCGGCTTTCCGGCATCAGATGCCGGCGGTTGCTGGTGGCGACGATCAGCACGTTCTCCGGGGGCTCCTCGACGCCGCCGTCCAGCGCCGTCTTTAGGGCGGTCAGCGCCGGATCGTTGTTGGCGACGCTGAAGTCGTCGACGTAGAGCAGGTAACGCTGCTCCCGGCTGCGCAGTGGCGCGACGATTTCCGGCAGATCGGCGAGGGCGTGCGCGGGAACTTCCACCAGCCGCAGACCCTGCGGTGCGAACTCGGTGAGCAGCGCCTTCACCAGCGAGGACTTGCCGGTGCCGCGCGCGCCGGTGAGCAGCACATGGTTGGCCGGCCGGCCGGCGACGAACTGGGTGGTGTTCTGCACCAGCGCCGCCTTTTGGCGGTCGATGCCCAGCAGTTCGGCCAGCGGTTGGCGCTGCACATGGACGATGGGCTGTAGTCGGCCGTGGTGCCAGCGGTAGGCGAGGGCATCCGTTAGCGGCGGAGTGGGAGCGTCCATGTTTGCGGGCGGTCGTAAAAAACGGGCGCCATGGTAGCGGTTCCGGCGGCACGGGCATTGCTGTCTCTTCGCGGGTGGCGGCGAGGCGCAGGGAAGTCGCAGGTCTCAAACCCGACCGCCGCGTCATCAAGCTGTTGCTTGGCGCGCCTAGGCTCGCGCCTTTTCCAGTCGTCCTGCGGAACCTGAAGGCCATGTCCACCCTGAAAGCCCTGACCTTGACCACCCTGTTGCTGCTGAGCGCCTGCGGTCCGGGCAGCAAACCGGAGGGCACGGAGCCCGCGCCCGGCAAGCCCTCGGTGCTGGTCGAGCCGCTCAGCGGCTTTCTGGTGAACCCCTATTTGCAGAACCCCGGCCCGGATCGGATGACGGTGATGTTCGAGCCCAAGCCGGAGAGCATCGGCGAGACCATGGCGGTCGAATACCGCGAGCTGGGCGCGGCTGACTATCGGGCGACGGCGGCGACGCTGGAATCCATCCCGCGCAATCTCGATGCCGGCGGCGACACCGGGCTCGCGGTCTACGCCGCACGCCTGGGTGGGCTGCGCTCCAATACCGTCTACGAGTACCGGGTGGTGAGTGCCGCCGGCACCACGCCGGCGCTGCGCTTCAAGACTTGGCCGGCCGAGGGCGATGGCGTCGCGCAGGGGCGCTTCCTGGTGATCTCCGACGTGCAGGCCAATCATCCGGAATGGCTGCCGCGCATCTTCGAGCAGGGGGTGATCCCGCGCGACTGCGGCGGCAAGGCGCTGAACTGCATCGAGCAGTTCGCCGGCATCATCATCACCGGCGATCTGGTCAACGACGGCGACGATCTCAACCAGTGGCGCAACGAGTACTTCAAGGGCGGCGACAGCCTGTTCCGCTACCTGCCGCAGTTGATGATCATCGGCAACCACGACTACGCGCTGGCCAACTACCTCTACTACGCGGCGCCGCCGTCCAACGGCACGCTGGGCAACGAGGAGGAGTGGTTCCGGCTCGACTACCTCAACTTCCGCTTTCTCGGGATGCAGTCCAATGTCACCGTGCAGGGTGCGGCGCAGAGCGTGCTGGCGCAGTCCACCTGGTTCGCCTCGGAGTTGCTCAAGGCCAGCGGCAGCGACAAGCCGGGCTATCTGTTCGTCGGCATCCACGCGCCCTGCAAGTCCGAGCTCTGGCTGGACGGCGAGAGCCCGCTGACCTGCGGCTTCGTGCGGCAGTTGGAGGCCTATTCCCAGCAGACCGGTGTGCTCAGTGCGCACCTGTTCGGCCACACCCACGGCTACAGCCGTGGCCAATCGCGCGACGTGCCGCATCTGTGGATGAACGCCGCCGCGGCCGGCGGCAACATCGACGACTTCGGCGACTATGCGCAGGCCGACTACGACGAGTTCGAGAGCACCTGGGACGAGTACGGCTACTCGGTGCTGGAGTTCAGCACGCTGGGCACCCCGGAGATCCGCAGCGTGCGCCGCGCCGGCGGCGACGATCACGGCGACTACGCCAAGGGCTTTACCGCCGAGACCGACCGCGACAGCTTCGTGATCGGTGGTGACAACCAGGCGCCGGCGCAGCCCAAGGCCCTGGCGCCGCTCGGCCAGCAGCAGACCGCCGATGTGCTCCTGCACGCCGACTACGCCGACGCCGACGGCGACGCCCTGCATGAGGCGCACTGGCAGCTGCGTAGCGCCGCCGGCAGTTTCGCACTGCCGTTGATCGACGAATGGGGCAATGAAACGCGCGCCCGCAACGACTGGTTCCGCGTCAACCTCAATGCCGGTGTCGATCTGCGCTACTGGCGGGTGCCATTCCTGGAAGCTGGCGACTACTGCTGGCGGGTGCGCTACCGCGACGCCCGCCTGGCCTGGTCGGCGTTCTCGGAAGAGGCCTGCTTCAGCATCGCCGACGTGGTGGTGAGCGACAACTTGCTGGTGAACGGCGATGCCGAGAGCGGCACCGAGGGCTGGGAGCTGCAACAGGGCGCCTTCGAGTCGCTCAACACCCTGACCGCGCTGCCGGCGCTGCTCCGGTCCACGCCCGGAGCCTGCGGCCTGGGCCTGCCCAGCCAGGGTCTGCACTGGTTCGTCGTCGGCGGCTGCGTGGCGCTGGACGCGGTCGTCGATCCAGAGAGCGAGAACGAGTTCGGCTACAGCGTCGTCAGCCAGACCGTGCCGCTGACCGCCCAGGCTGCGGAGGTCGCCGCTGGCCAGGCGCTGGCGGTGCTGCGCGCCGATCTCGCCAACAACCTGATCGACAACGACGTGCCGGCCGCGCGCCTGCGCGTGCTCGACGCCGACGGCAAGGAGCTGATGGTGTCCAAGCCGATCACCACCCAGAGCGCCGGCTGGCAGGAGAAGACCACCTCCCTGCTGCTGCCGCCGGACGCGGCGGCGGTGCAGGTGGAGCTGACCGGCCTGCGCCAGGGCGGTGCCGAGGGCGATGCCTATTTCGACAATGTCCGCCTCAACATCGTCCGCTCGCCTTTGGCGCGCCTGGCCCGCGATCCCGCCCTGCCCAAGCTCAGCCCCGGCAACGGTATGGCGCTGCGGCCGAAGAAGACCATCCAGGCGCAGGCCTATTGAGCGCCTTGCCCGGTGGTGGGGGCGGCCTCCACTTAGAATGCGCGCCTGATTCTCTCTGGCCTCGCGCATGCCTTCCTCTTCCGCCACCACGCCGGTGGCCGCCTCCCGTGGCGCGATCGCTCTGGCGCTGACCATCGTCTACCTGGTCTGGGGCTCCACCTATCTGGGCATCCGTCTCGCCTTGGAAGGCGGCCTGCCACCCCTGCTGATGGTCTCGGGCGGCCGTTTCGTTCTCGCCGGGTCGCTGATGTACGCGGTGCTGCGCTGGCGCGGAGTGCCGGCGCCCAGCCGGGCGCAGTGGCGCAATGTCGCGGTGATGGGCCTGCTGTTGCTGCTGATGGGCAACGGCCTGGTGGTGCTGGCGGAGCAGAGCGTCTCCTCCGGCCTCGCGGCGGTGGCCATCGCCTCGGTGCCGCTGTGGTTCGGCCTGTTCGGGGCGCTGCGTGGCGAGCACCCCAGCCGTGGCGAGTGGCTGGGCATCGCCGTCGGTCTCGCCGGCGTGGTCTGGCTGAACGCGGGCAGTGCCCTTAGCGCAACGCCCTTCGGCCTGGTCTGCCTGCTGATCGCGCCGCTGGCCTGGGCCTATGGCTCGGTGTGGTCGCGTGGCCGCGATCTGCCATCGCCATTCATGACCGCCGCCGGCCAGATGCTCTGTGGCGGGCTGGCCCTCGTGCTGGTCGGCGCGCTGCATGGCGAGCGCCTGCTGGCCTGGCCCAGCTCCCAGGGCCTGCTGGCCTGGAGCTACCTGATCGTGTTCGGCTCCATCGTCGCGTTCTCCAGCTACGTCTGGCTGCTGGGGAAGGTACGGCCGGCGCTGGCCGGCAGCTATGCCTACGTCAATCCGGTGATCGCCGTAGCGCTGGGTGCCGGCCTGGCCGGCGAGCGCTTCGACGCGCACGAACTGGGGGCGATGGCGGTGATCCTGGCCGGCGTGGTGCTGATCAGCCTGTCGCGAGCAAAAAGCCCGAAAGCTCGCTGAGGCCTCGGTTCGCGGCGCATACGACGGCCGGCTGAAAGCAAAGAAGCCACCCCGCGGTCCGTGCGGGGTGGCTTCTTTGGTTTGTGCTTCGGGTTGTTGCCGGACTCAGGCCAGCTTCTTGTGCCGGTTGCGGCGGTTCACGCCCGGCTCGGCGCCGTAGCGGCGACGGAAGTCGTCCTCGTAGTCCCGGTAGTTGCCCTCGTGCCAGACCACTTCGCCGGAATCCTCGAAAGCGAGGATGTGGGTGGCGACGCGGTCCAGGAACCAGCGGTCGTGCGAGATCACCATGGCGTTGCCGGGGAAGTCGAGCAGGGCTTCCTCCAGCGCGCGCAAGGTTTCCACGTCGAGGTCGTTGGTAGGTTCGTCGAGCAGCAGCATGTTGCCGCCGGCGAGCAGCATCTTCGCCAGGTGCACGCGGTTGCGTTCACCGCCGGAGAGCTCCTTGATGCGCTTCTGCTGCGCCTCGCCCTTGAAGTTGAAGCGGCCGATGTAGGCGCGGCTGGGCATCTCGAAGTTGCCGACCTTGACCAGGTCGCCGCCGCCGGAGATTTCCTGGAACACGGTGTTGGCGTCGTTGAGAGAGTCGCGGCTCTGGTCGATGGCCGACATCTTCACCGTCTCGCCGATGCGGATCTCGCCGGTGTAGTCCTTGTCCTGGCCCAGCAGCATGCGGAACAGGGTGGTCTTGCCCATGCCGTTGGCGCCGATGATGCCGACGATGGCGCCCTTGGGCACCGTGAAGCTGACGCCCTGGTAGAGCGTGCGGTCGCCGAACTTCTTGCTGAGATCCTTGACCTCCACCACCAGATCGCCGAGGCGCGGGCCGGGCGGGATGTAGAGCTCCTTGGTCTCGCTGCGGGTCTGGTATTCCTGGCTCGCCAGTTCCTCGTAGGCCTTGATGCGCGCCTTGCTCTTGCTCTGCCGGCCTTTGGGGTTCTTGCGCACCCACTCCAGTTCTTCGGCCATCGCCTTCTGGCGCGCGTCTTCCTTGTTGCTCTCGTCCTTCAGGCGCTTGGTCTTCTGCTCCAGCCAGTTGGAGTAGTTGCCCTGCCAGGGAATGCCGTGGCCGCGGTCGAGTTCCAGAATCCAGCCAGCGACGTTGTCGAGGAAGTAGCGATCGTGGGTGACCGCGATGATGGTGCCCGGGAAGTCCTTCAGGAACTTCTCCAGCCAGGCCACCGACTCGGCGTCCAAGTGGTTGGTGGGCTCGTCGAGCAGCAGCATGTCGGGCTTCGACAGCAGCAGCCGGCACAGCGCCACACGGCGGCGTTCGCCGCCGGAGAGCTTGGTGACGTCGGCATCCCAGGGCGGCAGGTTGAGCGCTTCGCCGGCCTTGTCGAGGATCAGGTCGATGTTGTCGCCATCGGCGGCGGCGATCTTCGCTTCCAGATCGGCCTGCTTGGCGGCGAGCTTGTCGAAGTCGGCGTTCTCTTCGCCATAGGCGGCGTAGACGGCGTCGAGCTGGGCCTTGAGGTCGAGCAGGTCGCCCAGGGCTTCTTCGACATTGCCGCGCACGGTCTTGGTCGGGTCGAGCTTGGGCTCCTGCGGCAGATAGCCCATCTTGATGCCGGGCTGCGGCCGCGCCTCGCCGACGAAGTCCTTGTCGATGCCGGCCATGATCTTCAGCAGCGTCGACTTGCCGGCGCCGTTGTAGCCGAGCACGCCGATCTTGGCGCCCGGGAAGAAGCTGAGCGAGATGTCGCGCAGGATCTCCTTCTTCGGCGGCACGATCTTGCCGCACTTGTTCATGGTGAAGACGTATTGGGACATAGCAGTCGCCGCCGCCGCTTTCGGGCCGCGTTGGGTGGGAATGGGACGGCGCGCATTGTAGCCAACCGCCACTTTTCCCGGCGCCTTGGCCGGGGGCTGGAGCGGGGCGGGGTCCTATAATCGCCCCATGCGCAAACTGCTCTGCCTGCTCGCCTTGGTGCTGCCGGCCGCCGCGTCGGCGGAGGTGTACCGCTGCACGCAGGAGGGGCGCACGGTCTACACCGACAGCCCCTGCGCAGCGGACGCCGAACCGGCACAACTACCGGCACTGAACCGCAGCGCCGCCGGCCCCAGCGCCGATCTCGCCGGTGAGCATGACGCCCGCATCGCCCGTGAAAAACAGCGGCGCGATGCCGCCGACGCGCGGTTCGTGAAGGAACAGGCCGAAAAGCAGGAACGCGCGCAGCGTATCCGCGCCGCCATCCTCGATCACCGTGCCGAGGTCGGCATGAGCGCCAGCGAACTCGACAGCGCGCTCGGCGCGCCCGATCAGCATAGCGGCGACAATGGGAGGGAAACCTGGACCTACCTGGGAGACGGCCATCGACTGAGCGTGAAGCTCAGGGACGGCCGCGTCACCGCCATCAGCAAGAAAGAGGACCGCAAGAAGAAATGACCGCCACCGTCACCGCCGCCGATATCCGCGCCGCCGCCGAGCAGTTGCGCGGGCAGGTGTTGCGTACGCCCTGCACCCATTCGCGGGTGCTGTCGAAGATCACCGGTGCCGAGGTCTGGCTGAAGTTCGAGAACTTCCAGTTCACCGCCAGCTTCAAGGAGCGCGGTGCGCTCAACAAGCTGCTGTCGCTGAGCGCCGCCGAGCGCGCCGCGGGTGTGGTGGCGGTGTCGGCCGGCAACCACGCCCAGGGCGTGGCCTATCACGCCACCCGGCTGGGCATCAAAAGCATTATCGTGATGCCGCGCAACACGCCATTCACCAAGGTGCGCAATACCCGCGAGCTGGGCGGCGAGGTGGTGCTGCACGGCGAGACCCTGGCCGAGGCCGCCGATTTCATGCGTGCTGAGTATCTGGACCAGCGCGGCATGACCCTGGTGCATCCCTACGACGATCCCTACGTGATCGCCGGGCAGGGCACCATTGGCCTGGAAATGCTGGAGCAGGCGCCGGAACTCGATACCTTGGTGATTCCCATCGGCGGCGGTGGCCTGATCTCGGGCATCGCCATTGCCGCGCACTCGATCAATCCGGCGATCCGGGTGGTGGGTGTGGAGTCGGCCGGCTACCCCAGTGCCTACGCGGCGCTGCAGGGCGATCTCTCGTTGGTCAAGGGCGGACAGACCATCGCCGAGGGCATCGCCGTCAAGTACATCGGCCAGCTCAACCTGGAAATCATCCGCGAGCATGTCGCCGAGCTGATGCGGGTGGAGGAGTCCGCCATCGAGCGCGGTATCGCATTGCTGGCGAATGTCGAGAAGGTGGTCTCGGAAGGCGCCGGTGCCACTGGCCTCGCCGCCCTGCTCACCGATCCGGCGCGCTTCGCGGGCCGCAAGGTTGGCCTGGTGATCTGCGGCGGCAACATCGACACCCGCCTGCTTGCCAGCGTGCTGATGCGGCAGCTGGTGCACGAGTCGCGGCTGGTGGGCCTGTCCATCGACATCGAGGACCGGCCGGGCTTCCTGGCCCGCGTTGCCGGCCGAATCGGCGACTCCGGCGGCAATATCATCCAGGTGCACCACGAGCGCCTGCATTCCGGCACTCACGCCAAGCTGGCGACGCTGGAAGTGCTGGTGGAAGCACAGGACGAGGCTCACGCCAGGCAGATCATGGACGACCTGCTGGCCAGCGGGCACACGGTGCGGCGCGGCACCAGCGGCATGGAGCTCGACTGATGGCCAGGACTATCAGTCTGTACGAGGCGGCCACCGGGCGAGGACGGCTGATCCGCCAGGGCGAGATCGTGCAACTGGTGATGGACGGCGCCGGTGCCTTTGTCTGCTCGGCGCAGGACTTCATGACCGCGCAGAAGTGGGCGCAGGCCAAGACCGCCTCCACCAACCTGATCACCGACCGTGGCCGCTTCATCGAAAAGATCGAGATTCTGATCGCCCGCCCTAACAGCTTCGTCGCCACCCGTGGCAGCCAGGAGCCGCTGACCCGGCTGGCGAAGGCGATGAAGATGTCCGGCTACGACATGGGCGAGTGGATGCTGCCGCCGGAGGTGAAGGAGGCGCTCAAGCCCAAGCTGCCGGTGTTCAAGAGCCAGGAAGAAAAAGACGCCGAAAAGGCGGCCGCGCTGGCCGCCGCCGCCACGGCCCCCGCGGCGCAGCCTGCCAAGGACTGAGCCCCTGGGTCTTCGCGGAATCAGGTGCGGTGGCGCGCGGCCCTCACGCCGCTGAAGTTTCCGCCGCGTACGCGCTCAGCGCCCCAGCATCGAGCGGGCGATGACTTCCTTCATGATCTCGCTGGTGCCGCCGTAGATGCGCTGCACGCGGGCGTCGAGGAAGTGCCGGCTGATCGGGTACTCGACCATGTAGCCATAGCCGCCGAAAAGCTGCAGGCAACGGTCGGCGGTGCGGAACTGCATTTCGGTGGCGGCGAGCTTGACCTTGGCGGCCATCGGCACATCCATCTTGCCCTCGGCATAGGCGCGCGCGCAGCGCTCGACATAGGCGCGCAGCATCTCTGCCTGCGTCTGCATCTCGGCCAGCTCGAAGCGGGTGTTCTGCAAGGTCGAGATGGCTGCGCCGAAGGCCTTGCGGGTCTTCACGTAGTCGATGGTCAGGGCCAGCATGCCCTCGATGGCGCCGAGCGCGCCGATCGCCAGGGTCAGGCGCTCGCGCGGCAGCTCGTCGACCAGATGCCCGAAGCCGTTGCCGACCCGGCCCAGCACCGCGCTCGCCGGCACCCGCACGTTGTCGTAGAACAGCTCCGAGGTGTCGCCGCAGTGCTGGCCGATCTTGTCGAGGTTGCGGCCGCGGCTGAAGCCGGGGCGGTCGGTATCGACCAGGAACAGCGTGGTGCCCCTGGCGCCGGCCTTGGGGTCGGTCTTGGCGAAGGTGACGACCACGCCGGCGTGCTGGCCGTTGGTGATGAAGGTCTTCTGACCGCTGATGAGGTAGTCCTCGCGGTCGGCAATGGCGGTGGTCTTGGCACCCTGGAGGTCGGAGCCGGCGCCGGGCTCGGTCATGGCGATGGCGCCGACCAGTTCGCCACTGACCAGCTTGGGCAGGTAGCGGGCCTTCTGTTCCGGCGTGCCTAGGTGGGCGATGTAGGGCGCGACGATGTCGGAGTGCACGGCGAGGTTGGCGCCCAGGGCGCCGTAGCCGGCCTTGCCGACCTCTTCCAGCACCACGCAACTGAACTCGAAGGGCGCGCCGATGCCGCCGTACTCCTCGGGCGCGTCAACGCAAAGCAGGCCGTTGTCGCCGAACTTGGTCCACAGTTCGCGCGGCACGATGCCGGCCTTTTCCCAGTCGGCGTAGTAGGGCTCGACCTCGGTCTGGAGGAAGCGTCGGACGTTGTCGCGGAAGAGTTCGAGTTCGGAATTCATGGTCTTAAAGAAGGGTTGATGGCTGAAGTGAGGATGACGCGGGCGAGCCGCGGCTAGGAGGATGATTTATTGGCGGGGGGCTGGCCCCCAACTTTCGCGAGGCCCTGCACGACGGTAGCCACCGCGCCACGCGCCAGCCGCACCTCCAGCCGGCTGCCGGGCGCCAGGGCGGTGGCCTCGGTGGCAACGCGGCCATCGGCGGTGGTGGCCAGGGCATAGCCGCGCGCCAGCACCGCCAGCGGGTTCAGGGCCTGTAGACGCGAGGTCGCCGAGCCCAGGCGGTAGAGCCGTTGCTGCTGGCCGGCCTGGTTGCCCAGCAGCAGGCGTTGCTGGGCATGGTCGAGCCGGCTGCGCAGCGCCGCGAGCTTCTGCCCTGGCGAGGCCGCGACCAGGCGCTGGTTGAGCGCCGAAAGACGCTGTGCGCCACGCGCGGTGATCTGGCCTCCAGCGTGCAGCAGGCGCTCGTTCAACTCGTCCAGCCGCTGGTTGCGCTCCAGCAGGCGGCGCCCAGGGTGCAGGTTGCTCAGGCGCGCGGCCAGTTGCGCCAGCCGCTCGCCGCGGAGTTCGATGCCGTCTTCCAGCGCTGCGCGCAGGCTCTCGCCCAGCTCATCGAGATGCTCGCGCCAGTCGGCGATGTCGGGCGTCACCCGCTCGGCGGCGGCAGTCGGTGTAGTCGCGCGCAGGTCGGCGGCGAAGTCGGCGAGGGTGAAATCGACTTCGTGGCCGACGCCGGACACCACCGGCTTCGCGCAGGCGCGCACCGCCCGCACCACCGCCTCGTCGTTGAAGGCCCAGAGGTCTTCCAGCGAGCCGCCGCCACGGGCCAGGATCACCACATCCACCGGCGCCAGCTTCGGCAGCTCGGCCAGCGCGTGGACGATGGCCGGCGGCGCCTCGGCACCCTGCACCGGTACCGGGTAGAGCCAGACCGTCGCCAGCGGCCAGCGGCGGGCAAGGGTGGCGCGGATATCCTGCACGGCGGCGCCGGTGGCCGAGGTGATGACGCCGATGTGGCGGGGCAGGGCGGGCAGGGGGCGCTTGAGCGCCTCGTCGAACAGGCCTTCGGCGGCCAGCTTCTTCTTCAGCCGTTCAAAGGCCGCGAGCAGGGCGCCTTCGCCGGCCGGCTCCAGGTGCTCGCAGATCAGTTGCAGATCGCCGCGCGCGGCGTAGAGCGTCACCTGACCGCGCACCAGCACCTGGTCGCCGTCCTTCGGCTGCGGCCGGATGCCGAAATTGGCGTTGCGGAACATCGCGCAGCGAATCTGCGCGCCGCCATCTTTAAGGGTGAAATACCAATGCCCTGAGGCTGGGCGCGAGAAGTTGCTGATCTCGCCTTGCACCCACATCCGGGGCAGACTGTCCTCTAGTAGGCCGCGCAGCGCCTCGGCCAGTTCCGAGACCTGGAAAATCTGGCGCTCAGCCATACCGATAGCCGCGCTGTCGGGGGGTTGGGAGGGTTTGAGGGGCTAATCGGACCATTTCAGGGCGTATAATAGGTTTTTGCCGGAGCCGATTATGAGCCGCATCGTCCTCGAATCCCTGACTTTCGACGACGTACTCCTGCTTCCCGCCTATTCGGATGTGCTGCCTCGCTCGGTGGATACCGGCACGCAGTTGACCAAGTCCATCCGCCTGAACATCCCGCTGCTGAGCGCGGCGATGGATACCGTCACCGAGGCCAAGCTGGCCATCGCGCTGGCCCAGGAAGGCGGCATGGGCATCATCCACAAGAACATGACGCCGGAGCGGCAGGCCGCCGAGGTGCGCGCGGTGAAGAAGTACGAGGCCGGCATCATCGCCGACCCGATCACCGTGCCGCCGACCATGACCATCGGCGAGGTGCTCAAGCTCACCCGCAGCCACCGCATTTCCGGCGTGCCGGTGGTGGAGGGCAACCAGTTGGTCGGCATTGTGACCGGCCGTGATCTGCGCTTCGAGACCCGCTTCGACGCCCCGGTGTCGCTGGCCATGACGCCGAAGGAGCGTCTGGTCACCGTCCGCGAAGGCGCCAGCAAGGAAGAGGTGATCGCCAAGCTGCACGCGCACCGCATCGAGAAGGTGCTGGTGATCAACGATGCCTTCCAGTTGCGTGGCCTGATCACCGTCAAGGACATGCAGAAGTCCACCGACTTTCCCAATGCCAGCAAGGACTCGCTGGGTAGCCTGCGCGTCGGCGCGGCGGTCGGCACCGGCCCCGATACCGACGAGCGCGTCGCCGCCCTGGTCGAGGCCGGCGTCGACGTGGTGGTGGTCGATACCGCCCACGGCCACAGCCAGGGCGTGCTCGACCGTGTCAGCGCCATCAAGAAGCGCTTCGGAAACCTGCAGGTGATCGGCGGCAATATCGCCACCGCCGAAGCCGCGCTGGCCCTGGTCGATGCCGGCGCCGACGCGGTCAAGGTCGGCATCGGCCCCGGCTCGATCTGCACCACGCGCATCGTCGCCGGCGTCGGCGTGCCGCAGATCAGCGCGGTGATGCAGGTGGCCGAGGCGCTGGCCAAGCAGGGCATCCCGCTGATCTCCGATGGTGGTGTGCGCTATTCCGGTGACTTCGCCAAGGCCCTGGCCGCCGGTGCCTATGCGGTGATGGTCGGCTCCATGCTGGCCGGCACCGAGGAGGCGCCGGGCGAGGTCGAGCTGTTCCAGGGCCGCAGCTACAAGAGCTATCGCGGCATGGGTTCGCTGGGCGCGATGGCGGATGGCAGCAAGGACCGCTACTTCCAGGACACCACCCGCGAAGTCGAGAAGCTGGTGCCGGAAGGCATCGAGGGCCGCGTGCCCTACAAGGGCTCGATGAGCGCCATCGTCCACCAGTTGGTCGGCGGCCTGCGGGCCAGCATGGGCTACACCGGTTGCCGTACGGTGGACGAGGTCCGCACCAAGACCCGCTTCGTGAAGATCACCTCCGCCGGCATGCGCGAGTCGCACGTCCACGATGTGACCATCACCAAGGAAGCCCCCAATTACCGGGTCGACTGAGTCGCCTGTGACCAACCCTACTGCGCTGCCCAATCGCTGCGTCATGCGCTGCTCGCAATCCTCACGCACTTCAGTGCGCTGCGGTTGCTGCGCTGCTATTCCTTGCGCTTGGGCATGCTCGCTACGGGTTTCTCACAGGCTTTGAGTTTCCAGGCCCCGGTTCGCCGGGGCTTTTTCGTTGTGACGATCAAGCCAGTCTCATGAATATCCATTCCGACAAGATCCTGATCCTCGATTTCGGCAGCCAGGTCAGCCAGCTGATCGCCCGCCGCGTGCGCGAGCTGGGCGTGTACTGCGAGCTGCATCCCTACGACATGAGCGAGGAGGCGATCCGCGCCTTCGGCGCCAAGGGCGTGATCCTTTCCGGCGGTCCGGAGTCCACTCTCGAAGCCGGCTCGCCGCGTGCGCCGGAGATCGTCTGGCAGCTCGGCGTGCCGGTGCTGGGTATCTGCTACGGCATGCAGACCATGGCCATGCAGCTCGGCGGTCAGGTGTCGCGAGGCAGCGTCAAGGAATTCGGCTACGCCGAGCTGCGCGCCCGCGGCCATTCCAGACTGTTCAAGGGCATCCAGGACCGCAGCGGCGACGCCGGAGAGGGCCTGCTCGATGTCTGGATGAGCCACGGTGACTACGTCAGCACCCTTCCGGCCGGCTTCAGCCGCATCGGCAGCACCCACGACCTCGACTACGCCGCCATGGCCGACGAGTCGCGCGGCTACTACGCCGTGCAGTTTCACCCGGAGGTGACCCACACCACCCAGGGCAAGGAGATCTACTCGCGCTTCGTGCACGAGATCTGCGGCTGCGGCACGGCCTGGACGCCGCACAACATCGCCGATGACGCCATCGCCCGCGTGCGTGCCCAGGTCGGTGACAAGAAAGTCCTGCTGGGTCTCTCCGGCGGCGTCGATTCCAGCGTGGTCGCCGCCCTGCTGCACAAGGCCATCGGCAGCCAGCTCACCTGCGTGTTCGTCGACAACGGCCTGCTGCGCCTGAACGAAGGCGACGCGGTGATGAAGCTGTTCGCCGAGAACCTGGGCGTGAAGGTGATCCGCGCCGATGCCGAGCAGCGCTTCCTCTCGCAGCTCGCCGGTGTCAGCGACCCCGAGCAGAAGCGCAAGATCATCGGCCGCGTCTTCATCGAGGTGTTTGAGGAAGAAGCCACCCGGCTCAAGGACGTCGAGTTCCTGGCCCAGGGCACCATCTACCCCGACGTGATCGAGAGTGCGGGGGCGAAGACCGGCAAGGCCCACGTCATCAAGAGCCACCACAACGTCGGCGGCCTGCCGGCGCACATGCGCATGTCGCTGGTCGAGCCGCTGCGCGAGCTGTTCAAGGACGAGGTTCGCGCCCTGGGCCTGGAGCTGGGCCTGCCGCGCGAGATGGTCTACCGCCACCCCTTCCCTGGTCCGGGTCTGGGCGTGCGCATCCTCGGCGAGGTGACCAAGCCGGCCGCCGACACCCTGCGCCGCGCCGACCACATCTTCATCGAGGAGCTGCGCCGTGCCGGCTGGTACGACCAGACCAGCCAGGCCTTCGCGGTGTTCCTGCCGGTGAAGAGCGTCGGCGTCACCGGCGACGGTCGCCGCTACGAGCCGGTGATCGCGCTGCGCGCGGTGCAAACCATCGATTTCATGACCGCGCACTGGGCGCATCTGCCCTACGAGCTGCTGGACGTCTGCAGCCGCCGCATCGTCAACGAAGTGCCGGGTGTCTCCCGCGTGGTCTACGACATCTCCGGCAAACCGCCGGCGACGATTGAGTGGGAGTGAAGCGAGGAGCCGCGTGGAGGGGCCCCGCGCGTAGCGTGGGGATCCTAGCGTGCGATGCGCGCCGGATTTCACGATTCCACTGAAGCTGGCCTGCGAGACTTGGTGATGACCGACCTTACCGACGAATACTGGATGCGTCATGCCCTCAGGCTGGCGCAGCAGGCCGCCGAGCAGGGCGAAGTTCCAGTCGGTGCAGTGCTGGTGGGTGCCGATGGTCAGCTCGTGGCGGAAGGCTACAACCGCCCGATCGGCGACCACGATCCCAGTGGCCACGCCGAGATGATCGCGCTACGCGCCGGCGCCAAGGCCATCGGCAACTACCGCCTTACTGGTACGACGCTCTACGTGACGCTGGAGCCCTGCGTGATGTGCGCCGGCGCCATCGTCCATGCCCGCGTGCAGCGGCTGGTGTTCGGCGCGCCCGACCCCAAGGCGGGTGCGGTCAACGCGGTCTACGACGTGATCAGCAACCCCCGGCTCAACCACCGCGTCGAGTGGACCGGCGGCGTGCTGGAAGCCGAGTGCGGGCAGATCCTGCGCGACTTCTTCCGCGCCCGTCGTTGACGGTGCCGCGCCGGTCTCAGGCCAGCGCGCGGTAGCTCAGGCCAGTTCTAGCGCCGCCGCGGTCGGCAGGTGGCCGCGCTCGCGTGCCAGTTCGGCGGCGGTCTTGCCGTCCTCGGTCTTGGCCAGGCGGTCGGCGCCGCGCGCCAGCAGTAGCCGGCACAGGGCTTCGAACCCACGGGTGGCGGCGAGGTGCAGGGCGGTGACGCCGCTGCCGCCGACGTGATGGGCATTGCCACCCAGGGCCATCAGCAGCGGCGCCAGCGACTCGCCGGCGGCACCGGCGATGCCGGCATGCAGCGGCGTGTTCTGCATCGGGTTCTGCGACACCGCCTCCAGCGAGGCGCCCAGGCCGATCAGCACCAGCACCGCATTGCGCGAACCGAAGAAGGCGGCGAGATGCAGGGGCGTCCAGCCGTCCGGGCTGTAGCTGGCCAGCGCTGCCGGGTCGGCCAGCACGCAGGCGGCGACGCGGCGGGCGTCGTCGAGCGCGGCGGCTTCGAAGATGTTCGGCTCGGTGAAATCGCGCAGCAGGTCGGCGATGTCCCTGGCGCCGTTGTAGAGCGCGAACAACAGCGGCGAGATGCCGCCGGGGATCGCTTCGGTGGCCTGCGAGGCGTCGCGCTCCAGCGCCGCCTTGGCGGCCGCCAGATCGCGGTTCTGGATGGCCAGCACTAGGGGACGGACATTGGACATGGCGCGGCTCGTATCGGGATCCAAGAGGCGCGCAGGCTACGCTGCCGGCCGCGCGGTCTCAAGCTGTAGGGCCGGACCGGGCAGGTCTCGTGCTCGTGGTCCGAGGGACCATCCGGTGTTCACCCCGGCTCGGTGGTGGGCGGCGGCGTCTCCGCGCTGGCGGGGCCGTGCGCGAGGTGCAAGGCGCGCAGCATCGACTGCTTCTTCGACTGGTGTTCCCGCATGCGCCGCAGGATGTCGTCCAGCGTCCGTACCGCCTGGAGTACATGGGGGCCTTTGTTGAGCATTACGCATTCGGCGCGATGCCCCATGGCCGCGTCGGTGATCTCCGCCCGCGAAGGCAGCCCGTGCTTGGCCAGCGACTCCAGCACCTGGGTCGCCCAGATCACCGGAACATGGGCGGCCTCGCTGATCCACAGGATTTCCTCCTGGACCTCCGCGAGGCGCTCGAAACCGCACTCCACCGCCAGATCGCCGCGCGCGATCATCACCCCGCAGCTCGGCCAGCGCATGGCCGCGAGCAGGATTTCCGGCAGGTTCTCGAAGCCCTTGCGGGTTTCGATCTTCACCACGATCGCCGGTAGCCGGTCGCCCAGCCGACGGAGGCGTCTCTGCAGCTGTTCGACATCGTGGGCGCTGTTGCAGAACGAGAGCTCGACGATGTCGGCGTGCCGGGCGACGAAGGGCAGATTCTCGATGTCCTCCGTGGTCAGGGCGTCCAGCCGCAAATGGCTTTCTGGAAGATTGATGCCCTTGTCGGCGCCGAGCCGGGCGACCTCGCCGTGGACCTGGCCGATGCGGACCCGCGCGCTGCCGTCTCGAACGCTCTCGATCACGCCGCCGATCTTGCCGTCGTCGAACCAGACCGGCTCACCGGGGCGGAGATCGTCGAGTACCGAGGGAATGCTGCAGGCGATCCGCGCCGGGCGCAGTAGCCGGCCGGCCGGGTCGCGCTTCGCATCCTTGCCATACGCCGGGCCGCGGCTCAGGACCAGCGGTTCACCGCTGCCCAGGTGCAGCGTGGTAGCGAGGTGCGGCAGGGCCCCTAGGCGCGCCTCCGCCGGGGCCTTGCCCGCTTTGCGATGGTGGCGTTTCAGCAGGGTGCCGGGGACCAGATAGGCCGTCTTCCGCAGCTCGGCCCAGACCCCGGCGGCCGTGACCTCGGCGACCCGCAGCAGGCGCCGGGCATCGCGGGCGTCGGTGAACCGCAGGCGATCTCCCACGCGCAACTGCGCCAGCCAGCGTCCGGGCACCGGCAGCGTTGCTGCTGCCGGCGAGGGCGGTGGCTCACCGTTGGCGACCAGCCAGACCCGCGCCGGCGCCGTCACCCGACCCAGTGCGTCTCGTTGCGGACGGATGCGCACCACCGCCGGCCCGGGTTCGATGGCGCCGGTCCGCAACTTCGGCCCGCCCAGGTCCATGACCAGCTTGCAGCGCCGCCCAAGCTCGGATTCGGCGCGGCGCAGGTGTTCGATCATCCGCAGCCAGGTGCCGCTGTCGTCGTGCGCGCAATTGATGCGCGCGCACTCCATGCCGGCGGCCAGGAGGTCGTGGACCAGGGCGTAGTCATGGGCGGCCTGTTCGGGCAGGGTGACCATGATGCGCACGTCGCGACCCGGGGCGGCGCTGCCAAGCAGGGCCTGCGTGGTCTCGGCCAAGCGCTGCTCGCCTTCGCCGTAAGGCAGGGCCGAGGCGCTTGCCGGCGTAGGCTGGCCGGTGGCCAGACGCAGGAGGCGCAGCACCGCGTCGACGGTCGCCAGCACATGCGACTCGGCGCGCCCCAGCGAGGACAAACCCAGCCGCGCCAACCGCCGCTGCAGTGGCCGCAGGTCGTGTCGGCGCAACGCCAGGTAGTGCAAGAGATTGCGGGCGCTGTCGCGATGGGAAGGGTGGATGGTCCTGAGCAGGCCCGGCCGGGCGGTTTCCTCGGCGAGGAGGCGCGCGCGCAGCGCCAGCAGTTCTTCCTGGACCTCCGCCAGATCCTGCGTCTCCGGTGAGGATGGAGTCGGCTTGCTCACGCTCTTCCCATGGTGGTCGCGCGGGCGCGAGGACGAGTTGGGCGCGACGCGAATTCAACCGGTACTGTGGACCGGCTGCATGAAGCTGGTTTGACAGTCGTGCCCGGTCAGCGCCTTAGCCCGGCGCCAGCTTGCCCACGGCCGTCGGGGGAGACATGCCAGAATCCGGCTGAGAGGAGAGCCTCAATGACCAAGCTGGACGCCAATGCCGAGCCGGCCCTGTCCGGCATCCGCAGCGCGCAGGCGCTGTTCGCGCGCCTGCCGCCGCCGGCCGCCCTGGCCGGGTGCTGGCGCGCGGAGTTCGTCGGCCCGGGCTGGCTGCGTAGGCTGGCGCCACTGGGCATGCGCTTGTCGCCCCTCTATGGCTGGCGCGGCAAGCGCTTCGATGCCGAAGGGCAGGGGCTCAATCTGGTGTTGCGCGGCGGACGGGTGCGGGGGCTGGTGCCGATGCGGCAGCAGGTGCGCGCCTCGCGCCTGGACGGCAGGCCGGTGCTGGCCTCGGAGTACCCGGCCGATGCGCCGCTGCTGCTGCGCGGCGTCGCCGACGAGTTCCGTCAACTGCGCTCTGATTGCCTGCTTGGCCTGATGACCATCGACCGTCCTGGTCTGCGGGGCCTGGCCTTGCCCTTTCTGCTGCACCGCGTGGCCGACGAGGCCGCGCTGGTCTGAAACCTCATTTCGCTACGGAGTCACCAGTCCATGAACGAAACCAAGCTCACTGTCGAACGTCAGGGCCATCTGTTGCTGATGGGCTTCAACCGCCCCGCCAAGCGCAACGCCATGGATGTCGATCTCTACAAGGCGCTGTGCCTCGCCTACGCCGAACTGGACCGCGATCCGGAGCTGCGCTGCGGCGTGCTGTTCGGCCACGGCGAGCACTTCACCGCCGGCCTCGACCTGCCGCAGTGGGCGCCGATCTTCGCCGGTGGCCAGTGGCCTATCGTGCCCGAAGGCGGCATCGAGCCCTTTGGCATTGACGAGTCGCGGCGCTGTCGCAAGCCGGTGGTGGTGGCGGCGCGCGGGGTGAGCTTCACGGTGGCGGTGGAGCTGATGCTGGCGGCCGACGTGCGCATCGCCGCGCCGGATGCGCGCTTCGGCCAGCTGGAAGTGCAGCGCGGCTTCTACGCCTGCGGTGGCGCCACCGTGCGGCTGGCGCGCGAGGTGGGCTGGGGCCATGCGATGAAGATCCTGCTCGGCGGCCAGGAATTTTCTGGCGAGGAGGCCTATCGCATCGGCCTGGTGCAGGAACTGGCCCCCGCCGAACAGGTGCTGGAGCGCGCCATCGCCCAGGCCGAGATCATTGCCCGCCAGGCGCCTCTGGGCGTGCAGGCCAGCCTGCGGCTGGCGCGGCTGGCGCGCAGCCAGGGCGATCTCGCCGGGCTGGCGGCGATGCTGCCGGAGCTGGTGCCGATCATGCAGAGCGAGGATTCCAAGGAGGCGGTGCGCGCCTTCAGCGAGCGCCGGCCGCCAGTGTTTGTCGGCCGTTAGCGCGGTCGGCGCGATTCGCGCGCTGGCTGAACCCGCGCGCGTGGTCGGGGCAGGGTGGTGGCGAGCGGCCACCGACACCGAGCCCAGCCTGCGCACCCGACTGACGTTTCGGGCGCAGTTGATCAGTCGTTCAATTCCGCTTACAAAGGCGCTGCTCAAAAAACAGCATGCCAGGTTGAGGAGACCTCATGACCCCAGCAGCAGGGCCGACCGCGTTCGGCCGCCGTGACTTCCTGAAATTGTCCGCCGGCAGTGCCGCCTTGCTCGGCGCTGGTGCCTTCACCGCCGGTCTTGCCGGCTGCGCCAAGCACGAGGCGCCGGCCGCCGGCTACGCCTTTCTGCGGGCCGGTGACGCCGCGCTGTTCACCGCCATCGCGCCGGTGGTGCTGGCCGACAGCCTGCCGCAGGCGGGGCGCGCCGAGCATCTGCAGCAGTTGCTCAAGGCCATCGACGGCACCGGCGCGCGCCTGCAGGCGCCGACCCAGAAGATGCTCTACCAGCTGTTCGACCTGCTCAACACCGGCCTGACCCGGCGCCTCGCCGCCGGCGTCTCCAAGCCCTGGGCCGAGGCCGAGCCGGCGCAGATCGAGGCCTTCCTCAAGCGCTGGTGCAACAGCTCCATCGGTCTGTTCAACGGTGGCTACCGGGCGCTCAGCAAGCTGGTGGTCGGCAACTGGATCGCGCTGCCGGAGGGTCTGAAAACGGTTGGCTATCCCGGCCCCTGGGCGCCGATGTATTCCGCACTGAATTCCTGAAAGGACGCCCCGTGGCCATCAACGACATCTATACCGACGGCATCGCTTCCGGCTGGGACGTGCGCGACGCCTCCACTTTCACCGCGCCGACCACGCTGGAGGCCGACATCGTCATCGTCGGCACCGGTGCCGGCGGCGGTACTAGCGCCGAGATTCTCGCCAACGCCGGCTTCAAGGTGCTGCTGATCGAGGAAGGTCCGCTCAAGACCTCGGCCAGCTTCAAGGACATGAACGAGGCGCGCGCCTACGCCGAGCTGTACCAGGAGGGCAGCGGACGCACGACCTCCGACGGCGCCATCACGGTCTTGCAGGGCCGCTCGGTGGGCGGCACCACCACCGTCAACTGGACGTCCAGCTTCCGCACCCCGCCGGAAACCCTCAAGCACTGGGCCGAGGCGCATGGCGTCAAGGGTTGGAGCGTGGACGAGGCCAAGCCCTGGTTCGACGAGCGCAGCGAGCGTCTCGGCATCGCGCCCTGGGGCGTGCCGCCGAATGCCAACAACGCGGTGTTGCAGAAGGGCTGCGAGAAGCTGGGCTGGGAGTGGCATGTGATCCCGCGCAACGTCCGCGGCTGCTGGAACTCCGGCTACTGCGGCTTCGGCTGCCCGGTCAACGCCAAGCAGTCGATGCTGGTGGCGACCATCCCCGCCGCGCTCGCCAAGGGCGCGACCCTGGTGCACCACCTGAGCGTGCGCAAACTCCAGATCACCGGCGACCAGGTGACGGGCCTGGAAGCGGTGGCGCTCGACGCCGCCTGCAACCAGCCCAGCGGGGTGAGCGTGAGCGTGCGTGCCAAGCATGTGGTGCTGGCCGGCGGCGCCATCAACAATCCGGCGCTGCTGCTGCGCTCCGGCGCGCCCGACCCGCACGGCCGCGTCGGCAAGCGCACCTGCATCCATCCGGTGGTGTTCACCTACGCCCTGATGCCGGAGCGCGTCGATGGCTGGTACGGCGCGCCGCAGTCGGTGGCCAGCGACCATTTCCAGTGGAGCGGCCAGTTCGACTTCGCACCCGGCTTCAAGATGGAAGTGCCGCCGGTCTACCCGGCGCTGATCGCCGCGCTGTTCGGCCGCAGTGGCCAGGAGCTGAGCCAGAACATCGCGCAGATGCCGCAGTTCAACGTCATGCTGGCGCTGATGCGCGACGGCTTCCACGAAGACAGCCCGGGTGGCGAGGTGCGGATCGACGAGGCCGGCAATCCGGTGCTCGACTACGAGGTCAGCGACTACCTGTTCCGTGGTTTCAAGAACGCGCTGCTGCGGATGGCCGAGGCGCAGTTCGCCGGTGGCGCCAGCCAGGTGATGGCCGCGCATCTCGACGCCAGTTGGAGCCCGAGCTGGAGCGAGGCCAAGAGCCAGATCGAGAACCTCGCCTACAAGAAGTTCAAGCTCGCGCTCGGCACCGCCCACATCATGGGTGGCTGCGCGATGGGCGAGGACGCCAAGCAGGCGGTGGTCAACAGCGAAGGCAGCCACCACCAGTTGCGCAACCTCTCGATCATCGACGGCTCGCTGTTCCCGACCAGCATCGGCGCCAATCCGCAGTTGTCGATCTACGCCCTGGCGGCGCGCAATGCCACGCGGCTTGCGCAGCGGTTGAAGCCCGCCGCCGCCTGATGGTTCGCCTCGGCGTCCGGGGTGTTGTCGCCCCGGATGCCGAGGCTAGAACTCCCGGCAGAACAGCCGCACCGGATTGGGCGCGGTGGCCGTGCCCAGTTCGAGCTGACGCAGGTAGGCGAAGCCCAGGCGTTGCAGCAGGCCGATGGAGCGCGGGTTTTCCAGCGAGGTGATCGCCAGCACCCTGGCCAGCCGGTAGCGGCCGCGCGCCTGCGCCAGCGTCGCCTCCGCCGCCTCGCGGGCATAGCCCTGGCCCTCGTACTCCGGCAGCAGGGCAAAGCCCAAGTCCGGGTCGGGCAGGCTGTCGCGCTTGATCAGGCCGCACATCCCGAGGGGCAGGCCATCTTCCAGGCGCTCCAGCAGCCAGAGTCCGAAACCCTCGCGGGCATACATCGCCAGCGGGCCGTTGCTGAGATAGGCGCGGGCATCGTCCAGGGAGCGCACCTGTTTGTCGCCGATGTAGCGCAGCCAGCTCGGTTCGTTGACCAGACGCAGGATGAAGGCCGCGTCGTCGAGGCGCAGTTGGCGCAGGCGCAGGCGCGGGGTTTCGGCGATGGCGGGGCGTTGGTTCAGAACACGAAGGGTAGCAGCCACCAGCTCCGCTTTCTGTACGCCGCCCATTCCGGGTAGCGGCTCATGCTGGCTTCCTTGAGGCGCATGTTCACTGCGAACAGGCCCAGCCACACCCAGGCCAGCACCAGCACTGGGTACCAGTGCCAGACCATCAGGGCGAGGCCGCCGTAGATCATCATCTCGCCCAGGTAGTTGGGGTGGCGCACATAGCGGTGCATGCCGTCGGTAATCAGGCCACGCCGCAGACGCAGGGTGAAGTATTTCTGGGCATCGGCGGCGATCATGATCACGCAGCCGAGGATGCAGAGGCTGATGCAGAGCGCGAACCACTGCGGCTCCGCCAGCGGGTAATTCGGCTGCGCGGTGCCGGAGATCAGGAGCCAGCCGAATACCCAGTACTGCCCCAGCACCGCCAGCATGGCGTTGACGCCGCCGAGGATGGTGATGCGGCTCTGCCAGTTGGGGTCGGGGAAGGCGAGATCCTTGAGGATCCACACCAGGCCGTAGCTGCCATGCAGGGCCAGGTAGATCCAGGCGGCGGGGCTGGTCGCGGCCGGGGTCTTGTCGGCATAGAACCACATCAGCAGGCCGAGAAAGACGAAGGTGCCGGCCTTCTGGAAGTTGATCACCCAGGCGAACTTCCAGGGCCGCGGGCCGCCACCGCAGTCGTGGACCAGATAGTTGGTGAGTCGGCGCATGCCCGCCGCCCAGGCGGGCGCGGTGGCGGGAATGCCGCTGCCGGTGACGATGGTCTGCGTGCTCATGGGTGTTCTCCTCCCTGCACTGCGGCTTTGCTGGTTACTCTAGTGGCAAGTTCCAAATTCTTCAGCTTGCCGAGCCGTGACCATGAAGGAATACGCGCAGTACGACGCCCTGGGCCTTGCCGAGCTGGTGCGCAAGCGGGAGGTCAGCCCCGGTGAGTTGCTGGACGCCGCCATCGCCCGCGCCGAGGCCACCGAGCCGACGCTGCATGCCATCCACCAGCGCCTGGACGCCGCCGGCCGCTCGGCCGCCGGTGGGCCGCTGATCGGGCCGTTCGCCGGCGTGCCCTTCCTGGTCAAGGACATCGCGCAGGACATCGCCGGCCTGCCCACCGGCGCCGGCAACCGCTTTCTGATCACCAGGCCGGTGGCGCAGGACAGCGAGTACGTGCAGCGGGTGCGCCGCGCCGGCCTGGTGATCTTCGGCAAGACCGCGACGCCGGAGTTCGCGCTCAAGGGCTATACCGAGCCGGAAGGCTTCGCGCCCACCCGCAACCCGATCAATCCGGCGCACAGCCCCGGCGGCTCCTCGGGTGGCGCGGCGGCGGTGGTGGCGGCCGGCGTGGTGCCGATGGCCGGCGCCAGCGACGGCGGCGGCAGCATCCGCATCCCGGCCGCCTACACCGGCCTGTTCGGCCTGCGCCCCTCGCGCGGGCGCAATCCCTGCGGGCCGGCGTTCGGGGAGTTCTGGGACGGCGCCTCCAGCGAGCATGTGCTGAGCCGCAGCGTGCGCGATTCCGCCGCCATGCTCGACCTGCTGAGCGGGCCGATGGTGGGCGATCCCTTCCGCATCCCGCCGCCGTCGCTGCCGTTCGCGGAGCTGGCGCGGCGTGAACCGGGGCGGCTACGCATCGGCTTCTCCACCCGTTCACCGATCGGGCAGGACGTGCATCCGGACGTGGTGCGGGTGATCCACGAGACCGCCAAGACCCTGGAAGGGCTGGGCCACCACGTCGAGGCAGCCGAGCCGCTGATCGACGGCCTGGCGCTGGCCAAGAGCTTCATCACCATGTATTTCGGCCAGACCGCCGCCAATGTCGCCGCCGCCAAGGCCCTGGGCGCGCGTGACGAGGACTTCGAGCTGGATACCCGCGCCCTGGCGCTGCTGGGCCGTGGCCTGAGCGCCGGCGACTACGTCACCGAGCGCTGGCGCTGGAACGACTACGCACGCGCGCTGGGCGCCTATTTCCAGCGCCACGACCTGTACCTGATTCCCGCCACCGCTTTTCCGGCGCCGAAGATCGGCGAGCTGGCGACTCCGGCCTGGCAGCGCGCCAGCCTGAAGCCGATCCTGGCCCTAGGCCTGGGCAAGGCGCTGCTGAAGACCGGCGCGGTGGAGCGCATGGCGCGCGAGAACCTGCGCTGGACGCCGTTCACCCAGCTCTCCAACCTCACCGGCACGCCGTCGATGAGTGTGCCGATGGGCTTGAGCGAGGCTGGGCTGCCGATTGGCGCCCAGTTCGTCGCGCCGCATGGTGAGGAAGGCCGACTGCTGGCGCTGGCCAGTCAGTTGGAACCGCAGTTCCAGCGCGGCCAATGTCAGGTCTGAGCCGAATTCCCTAGAAGTCCGGCAGCTCCTCGGGCACGAAGCCGGCGCGGGCCCGCGCCTCGCGGTTGAGCGGCGGGCGCAGCACGATGCCCTGCTCCTGCAGCAGGCGGCGGAAGGTGGCGACCGGCTCCAGGCCACGCTGGGCGCAGCACCAGCGGAACCAGCGGCTGCCGATCTCCACATGCCGCACTTCCTCGGCGAGGATCACTTCCAGCACCGCGATGGTCTCGGCATCCCGCAGTTCGCGCAGCCGGTGAATCATGCCCGGGGTGACGTCGAGGCCGCGCGCCTCCAGCACCCGCGGCACGCAGGCCATGCGCACCAGCACGTCGTGCGCGGTCTTCTCGGCGGCCTCCCAGAGCCCGTTGTGGGCGCTGAAATCGCCATAGTCGTAGCCCAGCTCGCGCAGGCGGCCGCGCATCAGCAGAAAGTGCCTGGCCTCGTCCTGGGCGACGCTGAGCCAGTCGGCGTAGTAGTCCGGCGGCAAGCCGGCGAAGCGCAGGCAGGCGTCGAGCGCGAGATTGATGGCGTTGAACTCGATGTGCGCCACCGCATGGCAGAGCGCGGCCCGGCCTTCGAGGCTGCCCAGCCCGCGCACCGGCACCTCGCGCGGACTGACCAGCGTTGGCCGGAGCGGACGGCCTGGAATTCCCGCCAGGCCACCCAGCTCGGTGGCGGCCGCCTGGCTCAGGCTGGCGACCAGGGTGCACTTGGTATCGGGGTCGGTTTCAAGCAGGGCGGCGAGCGTCGCCTGGGCAGGGCTGGAATTCATGCGCGCACTGTAGGTGAGCCACAAAAAATAAGCCCCGGGATCTCCGGGGCCATTTTCTCCTCCAGTATCTTCTGGATCTCCAAGCGCACTCCCAAGACTCCGGCGCTAGCGCCTGGGTCGGTCGTTTCGTATCGGGGCGTTTTACGGATGTTCTTGTTCCCGAGCAGGCCTACCAACGGGCTACGCCGAATTCGGTTGACCGGCCTCAGGCACAACGCCAGCTAAAACGGCCGATCTGCGGGCTGGCGAGTACCACCTCATCGCCTGGTTCCAGAGCGGCGACGCCGGCCGGAGTGCCGGTGTAGATGGCGTCACCCGGATGCAGCGCCCAGGTCTGCGAGAGGATGTGAATCTGTCGGGCGACGCTGTAAAGCATGTCCTTGGTCTGGCCGTGCTGGCGCAACTGGCCGTTGACGTGCAGGCTGAACTCCAGCGCCTGGAGATCCTGCTCCAGATAGGGCTTGAAGTCGCCCAGCGGCGCGGCGCCGTCGAAGGCCTTGGCCAGCTCCCAGGGCTTGCCCTTGTTCTTCAGCTGGGTTTGCAGGTCGCGCAGGGTCAGGTCCAGGCCGAGCGTGAGGCCGGCGACATAGTCCAGCGCCTCCTCCACCGGAATGTCACGGCCGCCACCGGTGAGCAGCACCACCAGTTCGGCTTCGTGATGGATGCTGCCCTTGCCGCGTGGCAGCACGATGGGCTCGCCCTCGGGGACGATGGCCGAGGACGGCTTCATGAACACCACGCACTCGCCGTCGGGCGCATGGCCCAGGTGGGCCAGCTCGGCGACATGCTCTGCGTAGTTCTTGCCGATGCAGAAAAGACGTTCGACGTTCATGAGGGGCTCCTGGCTTAGCTGCGCAGTTTAGCGGTGAGGGCGGCGGCTGCGCCGCCTGTGAGGGCGCCGACCTCGCTACGCTGGTCGGCTGTGAGGTCGCGCTGCTGCGCAGCGCTGTGAGGGAAAAGCAGAGGCGCAGAGGCGGGGGAAGAGCTTTCGATGGTCCCTCACAGGGTCAGCGAAGCTGCCCGCCCTCACAGCGGGGAGCGCAGCGAACCCGCGCCCTCACAGGCGGCGCAGCCGCCGCCCTTACCGCTCGAACTGCAGATCCGCCAACTGCAACTGCCCGCTGGGCGTGGCGTCGAAGCGCAGCTCCACCGCCGTGACCGCGCCGCGGTCGATGCCGGTGAAGGCGGCGAGCGGCAGATAGACGCCGTGCAACAGTGTGCGCTGGCTGCCGCCGTCGGCGTAGGGGTCGCCGGGCGGCACGAACAGCGCGTCGCTCCAGTCGGCGGCACGCAGGTGGGCGCTACGGCCGGTGCGGTCGCTGAGCACGATCTCGAAGTCCTGGCCGGTTGGCGGATTGGCGCCCTCGGCGCCGTTCAGCCCCAGGCGCAGGGCCAGTCGCCAGTAGCCACGGACATCCTGTGCCGCGAACTCGGCGCGCAGGCTGGCGGCGCCGGACCAGCTCAGCGCCAGTTGCGGAATGCGGCTGAAGGTCGGGTCGGCTGGGCAGCCGTGACCACCGCTGGGCGGATCGTCGCCGCCGTCGTCGGGGGTGCAGAGGCTGGCGCTGAGGTTTTCCAGCGTCACCGGCCCGCCCAGCGTATTGCGATCCGTGCCGCTGTCGGCCGCGTAGCTGAGCACCGCCAGCCTGTCCGCTGGCAGCGGCCAGCGGCTGTAGTGGAAACGGCCGGGGCAGTCCGCGCGCGTGCTGGCGCAGACGCTGTCGGGCACCGCTTCGCGAGCCTGCCAGTAGCCGGCATAGGCGGCTTCGCTGCCGACGAACCAGCGGAAGTAGCTGGACAGGAAGTACTGCAACTGCGCCTGCTGGTCCTCGACGCTGTCGCGCTCGCCGCTGCTGCGACCGCAGTGCGGATCGCTGCTGTTGCTGTCCTGCAGGGTCCAGTCGTCGCTGCCGGTCCACTCGGTGTTGTAGTAGTTGTGGTTCGCGCCCATTGCGATCAACTGGTAGCGCGGCGCGGCGAGGTCGGCGCGCAGGCGGTTGCGGTCGAAGTAGTAGCTGCCGAAGAAGTCGCTGGCGTCGCCGTCGCAATAGCCGATCAGCGCCGCCCAGGCGGTGTCGGGCTCCACCTCGTAGGCGGCGGCGCCGATGTTGAGGCCCGAGGTGTCGGGCGCCAGCCCGAACAGGGCGCGGATGCCGTAGCGCGTCTCCGTCGGGCGCAGCGCGTTCTCCTGCGCGGCCTTGAGGATGCCGATGCCGCCGCGCGAGTGGCCCATCAGGCCGACGCGCTGGAAGTCGAGATGCCCCTTCAGGGCATCGAAACCCTCGCCACCGGCGGCGTCGATGGCACGGAAGCGGTCCAGATGTTCCAGCGCCAGTTCGGCGCGGGCCAGGGCGCCGCGGTCGGTGGGGGCGGTGTTGTCATTGTCGTTGACATCGTTGAGGTCGATGGACAGCACCAGATAGCCCTGGGTCGCCAGCAGCTCGGCGGCGGCGTCGTAGCCCCGGTAGCTGGGCGCGGACTCGAACAGCGGGATGCCCGTGGGGCAGTCGTCGTCGCCCACGCCCAGCAGGGGCAGTCCGCCGATCACCAACTGGCAGGTCTGGTGCCGGCCGTGCAGCCAGACCAGCACCGGCAGGCGGCCGGCCGGCGACTGCGGATACCAGGCGATGCCGCGCACGTCGGACTCGTAGCTGTCGCCGCTGACCTCATCATGCACGCTGATCCGCCCGAAGTCGTAGAGCTGCGAGCTGGCGGCGGACAGGCCGGGTGCCGTGGGATCGGCGGCGACGCGGTCGAACACCGCCGGGCTGGGTGCCGGCTCCTCGGGTATCGCCGCGCTGTCCGGGGGCGCGGAACTGCCGCAGGCGCTGAGCAGAAGGACGATGGTCGATAGGGCGACAGCGCGGAGCATGGTGGCAATCCGAAAAGAGGCTTGAAACCCCTTCCCCCGCTGGCGGGGGAAGGTTGGGATGGGGGCGTTGCCATTCAGTGCGGCGCAATGGTCAGGCAAACGCCCCCTCCCTAGCCCTCCCCCGCAGGCGGGGGCGGGGACAGGATAGGGCTCAGGGACTGCCCGGGACTTCGCTGAAGCCGCTGACGTACTCGCGGATCACCCGCAGGTATTCCTCCACAGGCAGAGCGTAGGGATCCTGGTCGAGCAGGCTCAGCAACAGATCCTCGCGTGCGCGGTTGAACTCGCTCACCAGCAGGCTGCCCGCCTGCGGATTGGCGGCGAGCTTGGGCGGCGTGCGGAAGTGCGTGGCCTGTTCGTAGTCGTAGGCGATGCCGATGGCGGTGGGTTCGTCCCATTTGCGCGCCAGCACTTCGATGCCCTTGGGCACGCCGTCGCTGGTGAGGCCGACCGGCACCACCACCGAAGGGTTCTGGGTGCTGGAGCCGAAGTCGCAGGTGCGCGGGCTGGAACCGGGGCGGATCAGCAGCGCGTCCAGCCGCACCGTGCCGCCGCCAGGCAGGGGATAGGCGTCCATCAGCGCCTGCACATAGTTGCGGGTATCGACGTGTTGCTGGAGCAGGGCGGCGTCGGGTGGGGTGTCGGGGTCGCTCAACGCGGCCGAGGCCACCGAGATCAGCGCCACCGGGCTGACCAGGCCGGTATCGAGCACGCCGTCACCGAGGCTGCACTGGTTCTGGCCGGCATTGAGCGCAGTCAGGCAGCGGCGCGGCGCGGCATAGCCGTTTTCCGCCTCGAACTGACGGAAGTACTCATTCCACTCGTAGTGCATGGCGGAGGCCGCCACCGAGACGAAGTCCGGGAATTCCACCTCGTAGACCTCGGCGCCGAGCACCTTCATCTCGGCGATCGCGGCTTCGATCAGCGCCAGATGCTCGCCGTCGCCGGCGGTGTCGAGCGTGCCCATCCGCTTCACGAAGCCGAGCTTCCTGCCCTTCAGACCGTACTTCTCGCGGTCGAGGAAGGCGGTGTAATCGGCCGGCCGGTTGGGGTAGGCGAGGTTGCTGTACTCCAGAGTCTTTGCGTCGCGCGGATCGGCCCCGGCCATGGCGTTGAGCGCCAGCACCGCGTCGTGCAGCGTGCGCGCCATCGGCCCGGGCGCGTCGCGCGAATGGGTGAGCGGGAACACGCCGTGCTGCGACACCAGGCCGACGCTGGGACGGATGCCCGCCAGGCCGTTCACCGAGGAGGGGTAGCGGATCGACATGCAGGTGTCGGTGCCGGTGCCGATGGCGGCGAAATTGGCGGCGATGGCGGCGCCTGTGCCGCTACTGGAGCCGCCCGGCGACTGGCTGGTGTCGTAGGGGTTGCGGGTGAGCGGGCCGCGGCCGCTGGTGCCCATGACAGTGAAGGCGAATTCGTCCTGGTTGGCCTTGCCCAGGATCAGCGCACCGTTTCTGCGCAGGCCAGCGACGGCATTGGCGTCGACGCTGGCCTGATGGCCGAGCATGGAGTACGAGCCCGAGGTCGAGGGATGGTCGTAGGTGTCGTAGTTGTCCTTGAGCAGCATTGGTACGCAATGCAGCGGCCGCCCCCCCAGGCCTTCCTTCGCGTACAGCGCATCGAGGGCTTCGGCCTCGGCCCGCGCCTGGGGATTGATGCGCAGCACTGCCCGTACTGGCAGGCCAGCGGCCTGCGGGTAGTCGTCGATGGCGGCGATGCGGGCGGTATACAGCTCGTAGAGCTTCACGCAGCTCAATGGACTGCCGTCCGCCAGTGTCTGCTCGCCGGCAAAGGCGGCGTGGATGTCGGCCACCGTGGCCTCTTCCAGCGCGAAGGTCTTGCCGCTCGGCGGAGGTGGCGGCGGTTCATTGTCGTCCGTGCCGTCGGGGCCCGCGGACCGGCCGCAGGCGGAAAGCAGCAGGAGCAGGGCGAGGCTGGAGACGACCGAGGGCAGGGTGCGCATGGCGGGGACAGGCGTGGAGGCTGAACCAGCCTTCGCACAGGTCATGCCGAGGTGCGGCACCTGGGGAGTTAAAACGGAAACGGCCACCGCGAGGGTGGCCGTTTCAGTACTGCGTTTGCCGTTCGTCTTGCGACGCTCGGACGCCTAGATGCGCGGCTGGATGCCGAAGGCGGCAAAGCCCTTGGCTTCGAAGTTGTGCCGGAACATGTCACGCAGCTTGGTGGCGGTGTGATCGTAGGCAGCCTTGTCGGCCCAGGTGTTGCGCGGGTTCAGCACCGTCGCATCCGGGATGCCCGGGCAGGCGGTGGGGATGGTGAGGTTGAGAATCTCCAGCTTCTCGGTCGGCACATTGTCGAGATCGCCGTTGAGCGCAGCGTTGAGCAGGGCGCGGGTGAGCTTGATGCTCATGCGCTTGCCGACGCCATAGGGGCCGCCCGACCAGCCGGTGTTGAGCAGGATGCAGCGGGCCTTGTGATCCTTCATCTTCTTCGCCAGCAGCTCGGCGTAGACGTTGGGCTTGTGGCTCATGAAGGGGCCGCCGAAGCAGGCCGAGAAGGTCGGCTGCGGTTCGGTGATACCGACTTCGGTGCCGGCGACGCGGGCGGTGAAGCCGGAGACGAAGTGGTACATCACGTCCTCGGGTTCGAGGATCGCCACCGGCGGTAGCACGCCGAAGGCGTCGGCGGTGAGCAGCACGATGGTCTGCGGGTGCGGACCCTGGCCGTTGGGCATCACATTGGGGATGACTTCCAGCGGGTAGGACAGGCGGGTGTTCTCGGCCAGTGAACCGTCGTTGAGGTCGAGCTGGTCGGGATGGCATTCCTCGATCTTCTTGCCCGGCAGCGGCGGCACGTTCTCGATGATGCAGCCGGCCTTGGACAGGGCCTCGGCGATCACCGGTTCGGCGTCCTTGTCGAGGTTGATCAGCTTGGCGTAGCAGCCGCCTTCGAGATTGCACAGGCCGTTGTCGGACCAGATGGTCTCGTCGTCGCCGATCAGCTTGCGGCTGGCGTCGGCGGAGAGGGTGGTCTTGCCGGTACCGGAGAGGCCGAACAGGATCGCGCCGTCGCCCTTGGCGCCGACGTTGGCCGAGCAGTGCATGGACAGGCGACCTTCCTTGGGCAGCAGGAAGTTGCCGACGGTGAAGATGGTCTTCTTCACCACGCCGCAGTAGTCGGCGCGGCCGGCGACGATGCAGAGCTTGTTGCGCACGTCGATGATGATCGCGACTTCCGAACGGCAGCCGTCACGCTCCGGCACGCAGACGAAGCTGGGCACGTTGAGCATGGTCCAGCGGCGGGCATCGACATCCTTCACGCCCGGCAGGTTCTTGGGGAACATGTTGTCGGCGAAGGCGGCGTGGGTCGCGTACTCGCCGACGAAGCGGTAGGGCACCGCGAAGTCGGGGTCGGAGCCCATGAAGACATCCTTGACGTACAGGGTGGCCTGCTTGTCATTGAGGTGTTGCACGAGGCGTTTCAGGAGGCCTTCGTACTTGGCCGGGTCGTACTTGCTGAGATCGCCCTTGAACCAGATCTCGTGCTCGACTTCCGGCCAGGCGACCGCGTAGGTGTCCTTGGTGCGGCGGCCGGTGCAGTCCGGGTCGGTGTAGTAGACCAGCGGACCCTTGTCGCCGAGAACGGTGGGGTAGGCCTTCTGGACGTTGCTCGGGCCGCCGTGGGCGACGCGGCCCTTGTCATTGGCGATGGCTTCGTGGAACAACTCGGTCTTGCTTAAGTTGTACTTGTAGGTAACGGTTTTGAGTCCGAGCAGCTTTTCGAGATCGGCCTGGAAAGACATTGAGCACCTTACGTGGCGGAAGAAAAAAGCGAATCTGCGCTGAGCAAATGTTGCTCAATCGCGGGGTGAAAGAGGCGCGCAGGATAGTCCCCTGGGGCTAGGGCGGCAAGCGAGCGGGAGGTTTTTCCGGCTGACGTCGGTGCGCGCGTTGGCGCTATCCTCGGAACAATTCCCTATTGTCCAGGCCTGTCAACGTGAGTTCGAGTCCGCCGCTGCCCCGATATCTGCTGACCCTCGTCGGTATCGCCCCGCTGCTGACGACGCTCGCAGCTCAGGCCCAGCCCAGCGCCGTACCGCCGGACCGCTACGGAGACCGTCAGGCCGGGGTGTTCGGGGATCCGGGCCAGGGCTATTTCGGCAATCCCGGCCTCGGCAACTTCGACAGCAACGCGCTGAAGCTGCCGCCGGTGGGGGCCCAGCCGATGGGCAGGGTCTATAACGGCGCCGCGGCGTCCCCGGCGCCCTACATCAGCTTGCCTCGCCCGGTGGATGCCGCCACCGAGGAGCAGGATAAGAAAAAGCCCGCGTCGCCGCGGGCTGATTCGAAGTCAAAACCCAAGCAGGCTCAATAACCGAGGTCGGTCGGCAGCTTGAAGCCGGCCACTGACTCGCGCAGTTTTTCCGACAGCGCGTTGAGCTCGCCCACCGCCTCGGCGGTCTGCTGGGCGGTGCTGGAGGTTTCCACGGCGACCTGACGGATGCCCTGCATGGTGTCGGCCAGCCGCGTGGTTTCCGCCGACTGGCCGCGGGCCGCGCCGGCGATCTCTTGGATCAGCTTGGCGAGATCCTGCGAGGTGGCTTCGATGCGGGTCAGGGCCAGACCGGCTTCTTCCGCCGACTTCGCGCCGCCTACCACGTTGGCGGTGGATCGCTCCATCGAGGTCACCGCCTCCTGGGTATCGGCCTGAATGGTCTTCACCAGTGATTCGATCTGACGGGTTGCCGAGCCGGCACGTTCGGCCAGGCGCTGCACTTCGTCGGCGACCACCGCGAAGCCACGACCGGCCTCGCCGGCCATGGCGGCCTGGATGGAGGCGTTGAGCGCCAGGGTGTTGGTCTGTTCGGCGATATCGTTGATGAACTCGATGATGTTGCCGATTTCCTGCGAGGACTCACCCAGGCGCTTGATGCGCTTGGCGGTGTCCTGGATCTGCTCGCGCAGGGTGCTCATGCCCTGGATGGTGCGGCCTACGGTTGCGGCGCCGTTGTGGGCCACTTCCACCGAGGCCTTGGCCTGTTCGGCCAGCTTCTCGGCGCGGCCGGCCACGTCTTCCAGCGAGCGGCTGGCGTTGTTGATGGCGCGGGTGGCCTGCACCACCTCACGGGCCTGGCCTTCCGAGCTGACGCTCATGCGGGTGGCGCTGTCGGCGGTGCCGGAGGCGGCGGCGGCGATTTCCACCGAGGTGCGGTTGATGGTGCCAACCAGTCCGCGCAGGGTCTGCACGGTGTAGTTCAAGGAGTCGGCGATATTGCCGGTAAAGTCCTCGGTCACCGTCAGCTCGCCGGTAAGGTCACCGTTGGCGAGGTTGGTGATTTCATCCAGCAGGTTGAGGATGGCGCCCTGGCGGATGGCGTCCTGTTCACGAACCTTGTCTTCGCTGGCGCGGGTTTCGCGCACGGTGACCAGGATGTAGGCAGCGATCAGGCCGAGTGCCAACGCACCCAGCAGCAGGCCCACCAGCGGCAGGGTGTTGCTGTGTGTCGTCGCCGGCAGCGCCCCACTGAGCTTCTGCTCGGTCTCCAGCGCGGCGGCCAGAGCCTGCTCGGCCTGACCCTTGAACTCGGCCAACTGTGAGCCTAGGCCTGCGAGAGCGGGAGCGGTTTCGACCAGCGTGGTGACGGCTTCCTGCACCGGCGAGTAGTCGCTGGCGGCGATCTTCTTGGCGGTCGCTTCCACCGTGGCGTCGCGGATCATGCCGTTGCCGGCCTCCGGTTCAGCCAGTGTCTGATTGGCCTGGCTGAAGGCCTTGGTTTCCTGGTCCAGCGACTCCATCGCCGACTGGGCGGTGTCGGCGCTGGCCGCCTTCGCCGCCAGTCCGGCGAGGCGCTCCAGACGCACCAACTGGCCGGCGGCGACGTAAATCTGCCCTGAGGGAGCGTTGCGCTGCGCCAGCTTGTCGGCGATCTGCTGGTAGCCCGCGATCAGACCCGGCACGGTCTCGCTGATGCGTTGCGCCGCGGCGCTCGCCTTCTCCTGGGCGGACTGGACGCCAACGATGGCGCCAGCGCTGACCTTCAGCTTCGTCCAACTGTCATTGATCGCCGGTATGTCCTGACCCGTGGCCGCGAGCTTCTGCAGCGCCGCTTCGGCTTCCGGCAGGGCGGCGGTCAGTGCCGCGAAATCGGGCTTGCCCCCGTGCGCCGCGGGATCACCCGCGATCGCCAGATTCAAGAGGCGGCTGCTGACGAGACGGGCGGCGTCCAACTCGGCAGGTGAACCGTCTTGCGTGCTTGCCTGGTGCAGCACCACGACGGAAAGGATGCTCAGCAGGCCGGCGATGATCAGCAGGCCGTAGCGACGGACGATGGGATTCATGAGATCACTTACCGCCCAGGGCCTGCGCCAGCTTGCCGAGCAGGTCGGCGTCCTTGATCGGCTTGGTCACGTATTCCTTGGCCCCCTGGCGCAAAGCCCACATGCGGTCGGACTCCTGATTCTTGGAGCTGATCACGACGATGGGAATGCTGGCGGTGCTCGGGTCTTTCGACAGCATGCGGGTGGCCTGAAAGCCGTTCACGCCCGGCATCACCACGTCCATGATCACCGCATCGGGCCGCTCGCTCTTGATGCGGTCCAGGGCATCCTGGCCGGAGGTAGCTTCCAGTACCTCATGACCGGCCTTGGTCAGGATGGACTTGATGTTGTGCACGTCGGTGGGTGAATCGTCCACGATCATGACGCGGGCCATGCGTTCCTCCCGGAAATTTTAGGCTACTGCTAGTGATGCGTTGAAGTTACACGATTCCGCGCGCAGGCGGCAGCGTCGGGGCTAAGGAAAAACCCGCAGCACCCGGCCCTGGAACTCGCGGCCGGCGAACAGGCTGTTCCGGCCCCGGCTGAGCATCTCCTGCGGACGCAGCGTCCACCGTGCCTGCGGATCGAGCAGTACCAGCGGTAGTCTGGTTCCGGTCTGCAGCGCTGGCAGGGCTTGGCCGAGCACCGTCGCCGGGCCCAGGCTCAGGCGCTGCGCCATCTGCAGTGGCGTCAGCAAGCCCTGGTGGAACAGCTCCACCGCCAGTGGCAGCAGAGTCTCGACGCTGCTGGTGCCGGGTTCGGTGAGCGGAAAGGGATTGATCTTGGCGTCCGGCTCGTGCGGCTGGTGATCGGAGCAGAGCGCGGCAATCACTCCGCGCGCCAGCGCAGCGCGCAGGGCCTGGCGGTCTTCTTCGCCGCGCAGCGGCGGCAGCAGATGCGCCTGGGCGTTGAAGCCTTCCAGCGCGGCGTCGGTGAGGAACAGCTGGTGGATGGCGACGTCGGCGCTCACCGGCAGACCGCGCTGCTGGGCGCTTTCCACCAGCTCGGCGCCTCGCGCCGAGGACAAGCGCCCGAAGTGCACGCGGCCGCCGGTGTCTTCCACCAGCGAGATCCACTGGCGGATCGCCGCCACCTCGGCCGCCACCGGGATGCCGGCCAAACCGAGCCGGGTAGCTATGGCGCCTTCATGAGCGCAACCGCCGTTCGCCAGCGCTGGCTCCAGCGCCTGCACATGCACGGTGAGGCCGAGACCCTGGGCGTACTCCAGCGCGCGGCGCGCCACCAGCGCATTGGACAGCGGCCGCTGGCCATTGCTGACCCCGACCACACCGGCGGCTTTCAGCGCCGACAGCTCGGCCAGGGCTTCGCCGCCGAGTCCCTGGGTCAGTGCCCCCAGAACCAGCACCCGGGCCGCGCCGGCCTGGGCGGCCTTGGCGTGGATGCGGTCGATCAGCGCCGGGGTATCGGCCACCGGCTTGGTGTCGGGAGGCACGCACAAGGTTGCGACGCCGGCGGCCAGCGCGGCGCGGGCTTCAGAGGCGATGCTGGCCTTCTGGGTGGCACCGGGCTCGCGCAGGCGGGCGGCGAGGTCGGTAGCGGCCGGTAGCAGCCACTGGCCGCTGCCATCCAGCGATTCGCCGCCGGCCGCCAGCGCGGCGGCTCCCAGCGCGGCGATAGCTCCCTCGCGCAGCAGCACGTTGGTGACGGCATCGCTGGCGCCGGCCGGGTCCAGCAGGCGGACGTTCTTGATCAGTAGAGAGGAGGGGCTGTTGCTCATTGCGTGTTCGCCAGGATTTCCGCCATCACCGACATGCGCACGGCGACGCCGTTCTTCACCTGCTCGATGATCAGCGACTGTGGTCCGTAGGCGACTTCGCCCTCGATTTCGACACCGCGGTTGATCGGCCCCGGATGCATCACCAGCACTTCCGGCTTGAGCCGCGCCAGCCGCTCGCGGGTCAGGCCGTAGCCGCGGTGGAACTCGCCCAGCGAGGGCAGGAAGGCGCCGACCATGCGCTCCTTCTGCAGCCGCAGCAGGATGATCACGTCCACACCCTCCAGGCCGCGCATCAGATCGTGCTCGACGCTCACCCCCAGCTCGGCGATGCCGGCCGGGATCAGCGTCGGCGGGCCGACCACCCGCAGGTCGGTGCAGCCCAGGGTGCGCAGCGCGTGGATGTTGGAGCGGGCGACGCGCGAGTGGACGATGTCGCCGACGATCGCCACCGACAGTCCCTCGAACTTCTTCTTGTGGCGACGGATGGTGAAGGCGTCGAGCAGCGCCTGGGTGGGGTGCGCGTGGCGGCCGTCGCCGGCGTTGAGGATGGCCACGCCCGGGGCGGCGTGCTCGGCGAAGAAATGTGCCGCGCCCGAGGCCTCGTGGCGGACCACGAACATGTCCGCCTGCATCGCCTCCAGGGTCTTCAGGGTGTCGAGCAGGGTCTCGCCCTTGGCGGTGGAACTGGCCGAAACCTGCAGGTTGACCACATCCGCCGACAGCCGGGTGGCGGCCAGCTCGAAGGTGGTGCGGGTGCGGGTGGAGTTCTCGAAGAACAGGTTCACCACCGTCTTGCCGACCAGGAGCGGGTCTTTCTTGAAGCCGGCCTCAGCGGCGCGGGCATAGGGTTCGGCGCGGTCGAGCAGTCGCTCCAGCAGGCCGCGGGGCAGGCCTTCGGTGGTCAGCAGATGCTTGAGGCGGCCCTGTTCGTCGAGCTGGAGATTCATTCTTGGGCGGTCGCGAGCCATTGTTCGAGGATGATTTTAGCCGCTAGCCCGTCCCGATCGCCTTTGCGGACCCTGCGGTTCATCGCTCCGGACGCGCGTGCCGAGCGCAGCACGTCGTCGGCGGCACGCGAGGAATAGCGTTCGTCGGCGAGATGCACCGGCAGTTTGCAGCGGGCCTCCAGTTGCTTCACGAAGGCGCGGGTCTTGGTGGTGATCGCCTGCTCGCTGCCGTCCTCGTTGAGCGGCAGGCCGACGACCAGGGCCCTGGGGCGCCAGTCCTGCACCAGCCTCACTGCGGCCTCCAGACCGTCCAGCGTCGCCAGCGGCCTGGCCGTGCCGGTGATGCTGTCGCCGACGGCGCTGCCGATCCGCTTTTCGCCGAAATCGAAGGCGAGATAAGTGGCCATGCCTCAGAGCAGGCCGAGCAGGAACAGCAGGGTGCCGAAAAGCATCAGCACCACGAGGATGAACAGGCCCAGCAGCATCAGCCGCAAGCGGGCTCCCCAGCGCGAAAGGCCATAGGCATCGCGAAGATGCCGATACAGGTGCAGCGGCGGCAGGACCGTCAGCGCCGGGATCAGGATCCAGTTGCTGAGCCCCAGCGTTCCCAGCAGGGAGGCGGCGACACCCAGTAGCATCATGAAGCTGATCGAGTGGGCGATGAATACCGTGTGATCGTAGAGGTAGATGTCGCGGCGCCAGAAGAACAGCAGCCACATGAACGGCAGGCTCAGCGGAATCAGCGCCCAGGAGTACTTGTAGCCGTTCGACTTCAGCTTGTAGGCGAGCAGCGCCGGGTTGTCGCCGAGATGCTTCAGTCGCGCCGAGAGTTGGTCGTCCAGGCCGGGGATACCCAAGGTCAGATTGGCGCCGGTGGTGGAACCGGTCTCGGAAGCCGTCGCGGCTCGCTGCTCCTGGGCCAATCGTTCCAGACTGGCGTTGTCGCCATCGGCGGCCGCCAGCAGGATCTGCCGCTTGCGCTCCAGCCCGGCGAGCTCCGCCTGGACACTGGCCTGGCCTTCCGGGGGCAGCGTCGTCAGATCGAGATCCTTGCGCCGTTTCTGAATCTTTTCTTCCAGGCGCTGTGCCTCGGCGCGCTGCGTGCGGCGCCAGTCGTCGATCGAATCGGTGATCCGGGCGATCTCCTCCGGCTCGGAGGTGTCAGTGCCGCTGTTGAGATGGATTCCGCCGGTCCAGGAGAACACCGCGAAGGTCAGGAACACCGAGAACAGGAACAGCGCCAGCGGCGAGATGTAGCGGCTGCGCTCGCCCTCGATGTAGCGGCGGGTGAGCTGTCCGGGGCGCCAGACCAGTTCCGGCAGCGTGCGCCAGACCTTGCCTTCGAAGTGGAAGACCCCGTGCAGGATGTCGTGGCCCAGCCCGCCGAGGCTGCGATGCAGATGCGCGGACTGGCCGCAGGCGGCGCAGTAGGGGCCGGTCAGCGGCGCCTGGCAGTTCCGGCAGTGGCCGGCGTGTGCCTCGCTGACCGATGCGGGCTCCGTGGGCGTCGCGGCGCCGGCCGGCTCAGCGGCGGTGTCGCTCAAGCGTGCCCGGCCTCGCCGCCCAGTTGCGTCACGTCCACGCCAAGCAGGCGGGTGGCCAGCTTCCAGCGCTCGGAGGCCGGGGTGCGGAACAGGATCGCCGAGTCCACCGGGGTGTTGAGCCAGGAGTTGGAGAGAATCTCGTTTTCCAACTGGCCGGCGCTCCAGCCGGCGTAGCCCAGCGCCACGAAGTAGTGCTTGGGACCACGCCCCTCGCCGATGGCCTTGAGGATGTCGCGCGAGGTGGTGATGTAGAGGTTGCCGCCGACCGCCATGGTGGAATCCCAGGCGCCGGCGCCCTCGTGGATCACGAAGCCGCGTTCCGGCGCCACCGGCCCGCCCCAGTAGATGCTGCTGTCCTGGTCCAGCGCGGCGCGCGGCAGGTCCATCTGGTCGAGCATCT
This sequence comes from Nevskiaceae bacterium, assembly GCA_004297005.1. Lineage (GTDB taxonomy): Bacteria > Pseudomonadota > Gammaproteobacteria > Nevskiales > Nevskiaceae > Stagnimonas. The sequence goes on along the minus strand of SCVA01000044.1, from coordinate 49,041 downwards.
CGGTGAGCTTGAGCTGCAGCGGGCGGTTGATGATCAGGCCCAGGGCGCCCTGGTCGCTGTGTTCGCAGAGCAGGGTGACGGAATGGTTGAAGTTCTCGTCTTCCAGCGCCGGCATGGCGATCAGGAACTGGTTGCTGAGGTATTCGGTGGTATCGGTTTCAGACATGGCGGCAGTATTCCGGTCGCCTCCGGGGGCTGCAAGCCGGGCTGCGGGTTTGCGGCTGGCCATCAGGGCGTCACCACCGGCAGTCGGGGCAAGGCTTCGCCCTCGGCCAGGGTGTAGGCGAGGGCGCTCAGTACCGCCGCGTTCTCGGCCAGATGGCGAGGGTTGATCTTGTCCAGGGTGTCGGCCTCGGTGTGGTGGATGCGGAAGTAGTCGCGACCATCGACCAGCGGCGCGAAGCCGGGCACGCCAGCCTTGGCCAGGGGGCCGATGTCGGCGCCGACGCCGCCTATGCTGTGCTGCGCGACTCCGGCGCCGATGCCGGCCAGGAGCTTGGCCAGCGGCGCCAAGGCGGGCATCGCCTCCGGCGGCAGCTGCGCCAGAAAGCCCATGGGATGGCCGGCGCCCATGTCCATCTCGATGGCGGCGACGTGCTGGCCCAGCTCGGCGGAGTGCGCGGCAGCATAGGCCTTGCCGCCGGCCAGGCCGTTCTCCTCGTTCATCCAGGCGATCACCCGCAGCGTGCGGCGCGGGACGAGACCCAGGCTCTTCATCAGTTGCGCCGCCTGCATGGCCACCGCTACACCGCTGGCGTCGTCCTGGGCGCCGGTGCCGACGTCCCAGGAATCGAGATGGCCGGAGATCACCACCACCTCCTCGGGCCGTTCGCGGCCCCTGAGGTCGGCGACGACGTTGTAGCTGTCGGCATCGGGCAGGGTCTGCGGCGTCAGCTTCAGGCGCAGGCGCACCTCGCCTTGCGCGGCCAGGCGCTCGATCAGCAGCGCGTCCTCGCTGCTCACGGCCGCTGCCGGAATCTTCGCCACGCCCTCGGCGTACTTGAGACTGCCGGTGTGCGGCAGGCGGTTGTCGCCCCAGCCGGCGGAGCGGTTGAGCGCGGCCACCGCGCCTAGTGCGGCGGCGCGGCTGGCGCCGTTGGCGCGGTAGTCCACCGCGCCGCCATAGGCCTGCCCGGCGTAGCCGCCCTGGTTGAGCGCTTCGTCGAAGGCGGCGGTGTAGAGCACGATGCGGCCAGCGACGCCGGCGCGGCCCAGGCGCTCCAGCTCGGCGTAGTCGCGCACCGGCACTACCGGCGCCGCCAGGCCCTGGGGCGGGGTGGCGACGCTGCCGCCCAGGGTCAGCAGAGCGAGGCGCTGCTCCAGGCCGGCAGGGCGGCCGGGCCAGGCGACCAGGGCGGCCTGTTCGGCGCCGCGCTGCCAGTGCGGCACCTTCACCGGTTCCAGCCTGACGTCCAGGCCCAGGCGGCGCAGCTCGCCGGCGACGTACTGCACCGCCGCCGCCGCGCCGGGCGAGCCGGACAGGCGATGGCCGATGCCGTCGGCGAGCGCAGCGGTCTGCCGCCAGGCGTAGTCGGAGGCCAGAGCGGCCTCGACCAGCCGCTGCTGCGCCTCGGCCAGGGGCTGGGTAGTCGAGGCTTTGTCGCTCTGGGCCAGGGCGGTACCGGCGCAGAGCGCGAGGCTGGTCAATAAAAGCAGGCGGCGATTCATGTGCGGCGGGCGGTGAGTCGGGTCTGGATGGCGTCGATCAGCAGCCCGCCGATGTCGGTGCCAAAGGCGGCGTCGATCTCGCGGGCGCAGGTGGGGGAGGTGACATTGATTTCGGTGAGGCGGTCACCGATCACGTCGAGGCCCACGAACAGCAGGCCGCGTCGCTTCAGTTCCGGCCCGACCACCCGGGCGATGTGCCACTGCGCGGGAGTGAGCGGGCGTGGCTCGCCCTTGCCGCCAGCGGCGAGGTTGCCGCGGGTCTCGCTGCCCTGCGGCACCCGCGCCAGGCCGTAGGGCACCGGTTCGCCATCGACCACCAGCACGCGCGTATCGCCCTCGACGATGGCCGGCAGATAGCGTTGCGCCATGATCGTCTGGCGGCCGTTGAGCGTCAGCGATTCGATCACGCTGCCCAGGTTCAGACCGTCGTCGCGCACCCGGAAGATGCCCATGCCGCCCATGCCGTCGAGCGGCTTGTAGATCACGTCGCCCTGCTCGGCGTGAAAGGCCTTGAGGCGGGCGAGGTCGCGGCTGATCAGGGTGGGTGCGCACAGCTCGGCGAACCAGCTGATGAACACCTTCTCGTTACAGTCGCGCAGCGAGGCGGGCTTGTTAACCACCAGCGCGCCCTGCAGCTCGGCGCGCTCCAGGATGTAGCTGGCGGTGATGTATTCGAGATCGAAGGGCGGGTCCTTGCGCATCAGGATGGCATCGAGCCGGCCCAGCTCCATCTCCTCGGGCTCGCCCAGCTCGAACCAGTGCTTCTTGTCGTCGTACACCTTCACCGGGGTGGCGCGGCCGTAAGGCACGCCGTCGCGTAGCCAGAGGTCGTGCATCTCGAAATAGCGCAGGGCGAAGCCGCGTTTCTGGGCGGCGAGCATCAGCGCCAGGGTGGTGTCCTTGTAGGGCTTGATGCCGGCGATGGGGTCCATCACCACGCCAAGGGTGCGGCTCATGCGGAAATCCTCGTTCGATCAAGTTCACGGATGCGTGCCACTAGCGCCATCACCTCACGACCGAAGGTGGTGAGGTGGTATTCGGTGCGCGGCGGCAGCTCGGGATAGCTGCGCTTCTCCAGCAGGCCATAGCGGACGAGTTTGCGCAGGCGTTCGTTGAGCACCTTGGTCGATAGTGCCGGGATGTGCCGGACCATCGCGCCCGGCCGGTTCACGCCCTCGTCGGCGGCGATCAGCACGCTGACCGACCACTTGCAGCCGATCACGTCTTCCAGGCAGCGGTAGGCGGATTCGGCGGCGGTTTTTTTTCCGAGTTTGTTCATGGATCAGTACCGAAAGGTGCCTACCACACCACTTGGTGCCTGCTGTCGCGCCGCCACCAGCGATCCGAGAGTGCCACCTGCGCGGCAGCCGCCGTGCGTCACCCTGCTAGGAATCGAACCATGAAAACACATGCCATTTTTTACCACGCCGGTTGTCCCGTCTGCGTCGAGGCCGAGCGCCAGGTGGCGCTGGCTCTGGACCCGGCTCGTTACGAGGTCGAGGTCGTCCACCTGGGTGAGCACTCGCCGCGCGTCGCCGAGGCCGAGCAGACCGGCGTGAAGTCGGTGCCCGCCTTGGTGATCGGCGGCGCGCCCTTCCACATCAACTTCGGCGCCGCACTGTCGGAGCTCCAGCCCTGAGAAGGTCGGCGGGCGATGCGCCTTAGCGCGCATCGCTCGCCATCGCCGCCACAGTTTCCCGGGCGGCGGCCAGCAGGGCCAGGCGGGCGACCACCCCGTAGGCGTAGAAGCGATTGGGTGCGGCGTCCGGCGCCTGGCTGGGCTCCGGGCAGTTGCAGGCATTGTTGAAGGCCAGTTGCCGGAACTGCGCGCCCGGGGCGTTGAGGTTCTCGGTGTTGGAGCGGCCGGCATGCACCCGGTAGAAACCGCCGACCACGTAATGGTCGATCATGTAGACCACCGGCTCGGCGGTCATCAGCGGTGCGCCCTCGGTCTCGTCCTGCCAGTGCTCGAAGGTATAGACGCCTTCCTGGATGATCGCGCCGCTGACCTCGTTGCCCTCCTTGGCGCTGGCCATCTTCTTGCGCGCGTCGCGGTTCATGTTGCGGATCTCGTCCACCGATTTCACCGTCATCACCCCCATGCCGTAGGTGCCAGCGTCGGCCTTGACGATCACGAAGGGCTCGTCGGTGACCCCGTACTCGGCGTACTTGGTCTTGATGTCCTCCAGCAGCAGCTCGACGTTGGCGGCCAGGCATTCCTCGCCCTCGCGCTTGAGGAAGTTGATCTCGCCACAGTTGCGGAACAAGGGATTGACCAGCCAGGGGTCGATGCCGAACTGCTCGGCAAAGTCCTCGCAGACCTCCTGGTAGATGGCGAAGTGCTGGGACTTGAGGCGGTCGCTCCAGCCCAGCTTGGGATGGGGCACCACCGGCTGCTTCAAGCCTTCCAGGATCGCCGGACGGCCGCCGGAGAGATCGTTGTGCAGCAGCACCACGCAGGGTTTAAAGCCTTCGACATAGACCCGGTCGTCCTCGCGCTTGAGTGGCTCCAGCCGCAGGTTCTTGCCGGAGGGCAGGGCGATTTCCTGCGGCTCGGTCACCGCCGGGTTGATCGAGCCGATGCGCACCGCGTAGCCGGCCTTGGTGATCAGGTCGCGCAGGGTGGCGACCGCTTCCAGGTAATAGAGGTTGCGGGTGTGGTTTTCCGGCACCAGCACCACGTTGCAGGCGCTCGGCATCAGCTTCTCGAAGGCCGATTGCAGTGCATGCACCGCCAGCGGCTCGAAGGACGGGTTGAGGTTGTTGAAGCCGGCCGGGAACAGATTGGTATCGACCACGGCCAATTTATAGCCGGCGTTGCGCAGATCCACTGAGCAGTAGAACGGCGCCGGGGTCTTGTGGAATTCGCGACGGAACCAGCCCTCGATCTGTGGCGCTTTTTCCAGCAGCAGTTTCTCGAAGCGCAGCAGCGGAGCGCTGTGGGCGGTGGTGAGGTTGGGCACGGAAGGATGCCGGGCGTCGGGCATGAGGACCTCGGGTCACAGCTTGAATAAGGGGTGCCGTCGCGCGCCGGTTGTCTGGTCCGGGAGCGTGCGGCGTGGATGCAGGGCCAAAAGCCTATCTCAAGTGGGGCCCGGAGCCGGGCTTGCAAGAGGTGCGGCGGGCGCGGCGAGTGTGCTATTACTTCCCAGAGATTGAAGCTCGTAGTTGACCCGATATTTTTATCAAGGCGTGCGCCTGGCGAGGCGCCCGCGAAGCCCGGAGACCCGCTCAGTGCCCACGGAAGCATCCCCCGCGACTGCGCAGGCAGCCAAGGCCCTCGCCAAGGTCATGGTCATCGACGACTCTCAGACCATTCGCCGCACCGCTGAGACGCTGCTGGTGAAGGAGGGCTACGAGGTGGTCACTGCGGCCGACGGTTTCGAGGCGCTGGCGAAGATCGCCGACCAGAAGCCCGACCTGATCTTCATCGACATCATGATGCCGCGCCTCGACGGCTATCAGGCCTGCGCGCTCATCAAGGGCAACGCCAAGTACGCGGCGACGCCGGTCATCATGCTTTCCTCCAAGGACGGCCTTTTCGACCGGGCGCGTGGACGCATCGTCGGTTCCGACGAATACCTGACCAAGCCCTTCACCAAGGATGAACTGCTCGGCGCGGTCAAGGCCTACCTGAAATCCGGCCAGTGATCCGCGCATGACGGTCGAGCTGCAAGCCCTGCGCGACGCGCCCTACGAACTGCTGGCGGCCCTGGAGGCACGGGTCCGTTCGGCGCGCCCGGATGTCGCCCAGCGGCGCTCCGAATTCTGGTTGGGCCTGGGTTTTCGCGTGCGCGACCGCTGGTGCGTGGCGCCGCGCGACGATGTCCGCGAAATCATCACACCGCCGGTGCTCACCCGCACTCCGGGCGCCAAGCCCTGGCTGCTGGGCGTGGCCAACGTGCGTGGCGGCATCCTGGCAGTGGCCGACCTGGCGCAGTTCCTGGGCCTGCCGCGACGTGCCGATGCGCCGAGCAGCCGGGTGCTGGTGTTCAATTCTCCGCGGGTGCCGGTTGGATTCCTGGTCGATGAAGTGGCCGGGCATCGTCAGTTCGCCCTGGCCGACCAGCGTCACGAATTGATGGCCGACGCGCCGGCTTTCGAGCCCTATCTGCTCGGCGCCTTCGAACGCGAGGGCCAGCCATGGCTGACGCTCAGCTTCAACAAGCTGGTGGCCAGCGCGGAGTTTGCCCATGCCGGCTGGTGAGCTGACTCGCCCGCCGTTCCTGATGGCCAACGGCCTGAAGTGGATGCGCGCGGAGATCGATGCCGCGCTGCACCGCGTGCGTCTGCTGCTCGACCAGCATCAGGAGGCGCCACAGGAGGGCGATGCCCTGCGCGATGCGCTGGCCCTGCTGGTGCAGGTCGCGGGCGCGCTGGAGATGGTACGCAGTGTCGGTGCGGCCCTGCTGGCCGGGGAACTGCGCGCCGCCGCCGAGGATGTGCTGGAAGACCGCGCCGTCCGTCCGGAAGAGACTCTGGCGGCGATCAGTGGTGCCACCCTGCAGTTGTCCGACTACCTCGATGGCTTGCTGCTGGGTCAGCCCGACCGGGCGGCGGTGCTGCAGCCGGTGATCGCCGAACTGCGCGTGGCGCGTGGCCGTCCGGCGCTGACCGAGGCCGATCTGTTCGTGGCACAGATGCAGCAGTTGGCCCCGGTGCTGCCGGTGCCGGACCAGCCGCCGCGGGTGGCGGGCAATGCGGCCATCGTCGCCCGCAAGCTTCTGCAACCGTTCCAGACCCTGCTGCTGCAGTGGCTCAAGGGCCAGGACAGCGATGCAGCCCTGGCGCGCCTGTGCCGGGTCTGTGAACAGGTGGCCGGCCAGGCCACCCTGCCAGGTATCTACCTGCTGTGGACCGCCTGCGCGGCGGCCACGGATTCCCTGCGCGCGCGCCCGCAGGCCGACGCGCTGGAACTCAAGCGCTGGTTCGGCCGCATGGGCCAGCAGCTCAAGCTCCTGGCCGAGCAGGGCGAGGCGGCGGCCGAGCCGCAGTCCAGCGAGACGGTCTGGCGCTTGATCGCCCATGCCTCGGCGCTCGACTGCAGCGGCCCGCGCTGGCAGGCACTGTTCGAGGCTCTGCCCCTGGTCGGCAGCGTGCCTTCCGAGCCGCAGCTCTCCGAGGCCCGTCGGCGTCTGAGGGGACCCAACACCCGGCTGCTGGAGAAGGTCACCGAGGAAGTCCGCCGCGATCTGGCGCAGATCAAGGACGAGATCGACCTCGCCCGGCGCTCCGGGCAGTTGCGGCCGGATACCTTCAATGGCACCCGCGAACGCACGCTGCGGGTGGCGCGTACCCTGGCGCTGCTGGGCCTGGGCCAGTTGGAACAGGTGCTCGTCAACCAGGCCGCGGGCCTCTCGGAGCTGAGTGTCAGCGCCGACAGCGAGGGACATTGGATACGCCTCGCCACCGCACTGCTGACTGTCGAACACAGCATCGAGAACGCCCTGCTGCGGCCGCTGCGGCAGTTGCGGCCGGACGGCACCGCGATTCCGGAGCTCGAGATCGAGGTTCCGCATTCCCGCGATCTGCACGAGGGCATCGCCGCGCTGCTGCGCGAGATGCTGGTCGATCTCGCCCGCCTTAAGGCCCTGCTCGACAGCTACGTAAAGGACGGCAACCAGCCCGCCAGCGAGGAGCCTGCGCAGTTGCTCAGCGAGGTCGCCGCGGGCCTGGTGATGCTCGATCGAGAGCGCGCCGGCATCCTGGCCGCTCGTCTGGAGCAATGGCTGCGGGTGGCGGCTTTCCCCCGGCTGCGCAGCGACCCCCAGGAAGCGGCGCGCTTCGCCGAAGCGGTCACCGGCCTGGAGATCTACATCGAGGCGCTGCGCGACGCGCTGCCCAGCACCGAGCGTCTGCTCGATGAGCTGGGTCTGGCCATCGAGCGCCTGCGCTTCAGCGCCCAGGAAGAGGCGCCGGAAGCCACCGACCATGCGGAGGCCGAGCTGCTGGCCCTGCTGGCGAACACCGAGGCCGAATTGGCGGCCGCGCCAGCCGCCGAGCCGGAGCCTGCCGCAGTCGAGAGCTTGTCCGCCGCCGAGGAAGACCCGGAGATTCGTGCGATCTTCCTGGAGGAGGCCGAGGAAGTGCGCGAGCTGTTGCTGCGCGCCTTGCCCGCCTTCCGCCGCGCGCCGCAGAACCGCGAGGGCATGGCCGAGATCCGTCGTGCCTTCCATACCCTCAAGGGTAGTGGTCGCATGGTCGGCGCCCACCAGATCGGTGAGCTGGGCTGGGCTCTGGAGCAGTTGCTGAACCGCTGCCTGGAAGGCGCCTTGCCCACCAATCCGGCGGTGGTCGGGGCGGTCGAGCAGGCGGTGCAGTTGCTCCCGGCCTTGCTGGAGCAGTTCCGCAAGTCGCAGTACCACGAGGCGCATCCGCAGGCCCAGACGCTGATCGGCCATGCGCAGTTCCTGGCCAGCGGCCGGGCGCCGCAGATGATCGAGGACGAGGTCCTGAGCGTGTTCCGCGAGGATGCCCAGGATCGCCTGGCGTATCTGAGCCAGTGGCTGGAATCCGATGCCGTCCTGCAGGTGGACCCGGAGGCGGTACGTGCGCTGCACACGCTCAAGGGCAGCGCTGCGGTAGTGAACGCCACGCCGCTCAGCGAACTCGCCGCCGCCTTCGAGGCCTTGCTGGAGGGCCTGCGCGAATCCGAGTTGCCGATCCCGCCGGAGTTGCGCGCGCTGTTGCAGGAAGCGCTGCCGGTACTGCGCGACTGGGTTGCCCAGGCCGGTACCGCCGAGCTGCCGCCCGCCAATGACTGGCTGGCGCGCATCGAGGCCGCGCGTGGCTTTCTGCCGCCGCCGGGCGAGGGCGGTGGCAGCCAGCGCCGCGAGGCCTTCGTCAATGCCGCCTTCGATCATCTGCAAGGTCTGGAGCAACAGCTCATCGCCTGGGCCGGCGCCGCCCAGGATGTTCGTCACGCTGGCCAATTGGCGGCGTCCGCCGCGCAGTTGCAGGGGCTGGCACGCGATGCCGGCTGTGGCGCCCTGGCGCTGACCTGCGGCGCGCTCGCCGAACGTCTTGAACGCCATAGCGGTGGTGTACCCGACGCCCATTTCTTCCAGACTCTGGCCGAGGCGCTGGAGCAGTCCTACCAGTATCTGGATCGTTTCCGCGAAGGCAGCTTGCGCGACAACGGCCGCGCCCTGGCCGAGCGTCTGCGCCAGTTGCCGACGCGCGCCGACCAACCGCCGGAGGTGGCGGCGGTGGTCGCCGAGCCGGAGCGGGTGGAGACCGGCCTGACCGGTACCGGCGAGGTGATTGAGGTGCTGCCGTTCGCCAGCGCCGAGCCGCCCTCAGCGGCGCCTGGCGAAGACGCTTCTGCTTGGAGCGAGCCCGCGCCGGAAGGCGATTGGCCGGCGGAGCCGGAGGCGATCAGCGAGCCGCCGCCGGTGATCGAGCCGCCAGCGCAGCCCCTGGATCCGGAACTGGCGGAGATCTTCCAGAGCGAAGCCGCCGAACTGTTCGAGGAACTGCGTGAGGGTCTGGCCGACTGGCGCCTGACCGGTCTGCAGGTGCCGCCGGAGGTCCTGCTGCGTGCCCTGCATACGCTCAAGGGCAGTGCCCGCATGGCCGGCCTGCTGTCGCTGGGGGATGTCGCCCAGACTCTGGAGGCCCGGCTGAGTCAGGTGGTCGCCGGTCGCCAGGACGGCGCGCTCACGCATGCCGCGCTGCTTGCCGCGGTGCCGGCGATGGAACAGGCGGTGGCCGAGGTGCCGGTGCGGGCGCTGGCCGAGCCGGCCGACGAAGTGCCGCCGGTGCTGACCGAAACCCTGCCACCTGGCGCCGACTATCCTCCCGCGGCGGGCTTCGATCCCGGTACCACCCTGGCCGCGACGAGCCTGCCCATCGCCGACCCGGCGGGCAGTTGGGACTGGAACGCGCCGGAGACCCCGGACGCCGCGCGCTCGGAGTACGGTGGAGCCGCTGGCGTGCTGGAGCAATTGCCGGAGCTCGAAGCGCGTAGTGCGCTGCCCGACCTCAACGAGCATCCAGCGCTGAATGCCGAACCCGACGGCGAGTTTCTCGGCACGCCGGTGGCGCGTCGCGAGAAGAAGACGGTGCAGGTCAGCGAGGGGGAGATCGATCCCGAGCTGGCCAATATCTTCGTCGCCGAAGCCACCGAGATGCTGGAGGCGATCGACTCGGGGCTGACCGCCTGGAGCCGCGACTACCGCGACGAGGAGGCAGTGCGCGAACTGCAGCGTGCCCTGCACACCCTCAAGGGTGGCGCACGCATGACCGGCTTCAGTCACATGGGCGATCTCGCCCACAATCTGGAAACCGAGATCGGCGCGCTGGCCTTGCGCGGCGCCCCGCCCAGCGGCGAGGAGCAGCAGGCCCTGCGTGAGCAGCTCGAGACCATGGAGCATCTGCACGATGCCCTGGCGCGTGGCCACTACACCGTGACCGTGCGCGAGTCGGAAGCTCCGGCCGAGGTGGACTTTCCGGTGGAGCTGGAGACGCCGGCGCCGATTCCCGAGGCGCCGCCGGTCAGCGTACCGGCCCCGCTCTCGGGCGCCCCCCCCGGTTGGCGGCCGGAACTGTATTGGCGGCCGCAGGAGGAAAGCGTTCCGCATGGCAGCCGCCGCGAGCTCGCGCGGGTGCCGGTGGAATCGCTGGACAGCATGCTCAACGAGGCCGGCGAGATTTCGATCTTCCGCTCCCGTCTCGAACAGCAGAACGCTTCGTTGCAGACGCAGCTCAACGAAATGACCCAGACCGTGGTGCGTCTGCGCGAGCAGTTGCGACTGCTCGATGTCGAGACCGAGGCGCAGATCGCCGCCCGTGGTTTCGGCGCCCAGGGTCCGGACCGTTACGCGCAGGATTTCGATCCGCTGGAGATGGACCGCTACTCGCGCATGCAGGAGCTGTCGCGCGCGCTGGCCGAGTCGGTCAACGACTTCGCCTCGGTGAAGACCTCGATGGAGCAATCGGTCGACGAAGCCCAGGTACTGCTGCAGCAGCAGGCGCGGGTCGGCGCCTCGGTGCAGCAGGGTCTCATGGCAACCCTGATGGTGCCGTTCTCCCGGCAGGTGGCGCGTCTGCAGCGTGTGGTGCGCCAGACTGCCCAGGAAGAGGGCAAGTACGCCGAGGCGGTGTTCAGCGGTGTCGAGAGCGAGCTCGACCGCAACGTGCTGGAGCGCATGACCGCGCCGCTGGAGCACCTCTTGCGCAACGCCGTGGTGCACGGTCTGGAAACTCCCGAGCAGCGGGCCCTGGCGGAGAAGTCGCCGGTCGGCACGGTGATGGTTTCGCTCAAGCGTGAAGGTACCCAGTTGGTGATGGAGATCGCCGACGACGGCCGTGGCCTGGACTTCGGCGCCATTCGTCGCAAGGCCATTGAGAAAGGCCTGATGCCCGCCGACGCCAGGCTGGCCGACGAGGACGTCGCGCAGTTCATCTTCGAGTCCGGTTTCTCCACCGCCGGCAATCTCACCCAGAACGCCGGCCGCGGCGTCGGCACCGACGTGGTGGCCAGCGAGGTCAAGCAATTGGGCGGCGCGCTGGAATTGCGCTCGGTGCCCGGCAAGGGCACTCGCTTCATCATCCGTCTGCCCTTGAGCCTGGCGCTGTCGCAGGCGCTGATGGTGGCCGTCGGTCACGAAAGCTACGCACTGCCGCTTACCGCGATCGACGGTATAGCCCGTATTCCGGTGACACTGCTGGAACAGACCAGCGTCGAGGGTGCGCTGTCGTTCTCCTATGGCGGTCACGACTACCGCGTCCGCCACCTTGCCGACCTCATCGACCTGCCGATCAGCGCCCCTCCGGCCGAGGCGCGGACAGTCCCGGCGGTGCTGGTACGCCTCGGTGAAGGCCTGGGCGGCGGTGAGCGCCGCGCGGCGCTGATCGTCGACGGCCTGCTCGGCAATCGCGAAGTGGTGTCGAAGGCAGTGGGCCCGCAGTTGTCGTCGATTTCCGGCGTCGCCGGCGCCACCATCCTGCCCAACGGCCAGGTGGTGCTGATTCTCGATCCGGCGGCGTTGATCGTCGATCGCGCGCGCCGCAAGCTGATCGCCGAGGCCGCCGCCCGCGCCGCCGCCAATGCCGAGCCGGACGAGGTGGACCGCGAGGGCGAGCTGATCCTGGTGGTCGATGACTCCATCACCATGCGCCGCGTCGCCGAGCGTCTGCTGCTGCGTCATGGCTTCCGGGTGATGACCGCGAAGGATGGCCTAGACGCCATCGCCCTGCTGCAGACCGAAACGCCGTCGGCGATCTTGCTCGACATCGAGATGCCACGTGCCGACGGCTTCGAGGTCGCCGGCTTCGTACGCAACAGCGAGCGCATCGCCGGGGTGCCGATCCTGATGATTACCTCGCGCTCCGGCGAGAAGCATCGCGCCCGTGCCGCCAGCCTGGGAGTCAACCGCTATCTGATCAAGCCCTACCAGGAAGACCAGTTGATGACCGAGGTTCGCAGCGTGCTGGCGGAGCAGCGGGTATGAGCGAGTTACTGCAGGTTCCCGACCAGCTCTACTGCGTGCTGCTGGCTCTCCGCGACGACACCCTGGTGCTACCCAACGCCCTGATCGCCGAGGCCTTGGCGCAGGACAGCCTGGAGCTGCGGGACGACGCCACGGATCGCTGGCTGGCCGGCCAGGTGCGGTGGCGCAACCAGCGTCTGCCGGCGGTGAATTTCGAGACCCTCAACGGCGGGCTGGCCGCGCCGGTGAGTCGGCGCTCGCGCATGGTGGTGCTGCATGCTCTGGGCGAGCGTCCCGAAGACCAGCCCTGGGCGCTGGTCTGCCAGGGCTACCCGCATCTGGTGACGCTGAGCCGGGTGGCGCTGGCGCCCTTGCCGCTGCGCGAATCGGATCATCCCGAATACGTGCTGGCGCGGGTCCGTATCGGCAACTCCGAGGCCTTGATTCCGGACCTGGACCGGATTTCGGAGTTGGTTCGAGCCGCTCCGGCCGCCTGAGGCCGGCCGCCCGCCGCAGACCCTCCCACCGGGCCGTCGCGACGCACATCGCGCGAGTGCTGGCGCCGAACCTGGTCAGGCCTGCCGCCGCGGTGAGCATTTGCTGGCGGCTCGCCCTAGAATGCGCGCCCCTGGGGTTCCAGTCTGATGGGAGTCCCGCCGCAGTCTCGGAGCCGCATGAACGCCGTCCTAGAGCCCCTGAACGCCCCTGCCAACGCCAACTCCGCTGTCGAAAACAGCGCCGGCCTGGATGCGGCGGCCATCGAGGCGCTCAATGCCCGCTATGCGCCGCTGTCCTTCGAGCAGCGGCTGCAGGCGCTGTACCGGGATTTCCCGGTCGACAAGGTGCTGGTCACCTCGTCCTTCGCCGCGACCTCGGCCTTCTTCCTGCATGTGGTCTCGACGCTGGAGCCGGCGCAGCAGATCGCCTTCATCGACACCGGCTACCACTTTCCGGAAACCCTGGCCTATCGGGAATACCTGACTCAGCGCTTCGGCCTGACGGTATTCGACGTCAAGCCCGACGAGTTCCACCATCAGTTCACGGTGGCGGAAAAGACCTATCTGTCTGATCCCGACCTCTGCTGCGCCGTCAACAAGGTGCAGCCCCTGGACGCGATCAAGCCGCGTTACCAGGTCTGGGTGTCGAGCCTGATGGGCTGGCAGACCGACGACCGCGCGGCGATGAAGATATTCGAGCCGCGCCGCGGCATCATCAAGTTCAACCCGATGATCGACGTCAGCCGCGAGCAGCGCGACGCCTACATCCGCGAGCACGACCTGCCTTTCCATCCGCTGGTGGCGCAGGGCTATTCCTCGATCGGCTGCATCCACTGCACGGTCAAGGGCGAGGGTCGCAGCGGCCGCTGGCAGGGCAAGCCGAAGACCGAGTGCGGCTTGCATCTCTGAAGCGTGCGCGGGGCGCTAGTCTGAGGGAGTAAACCTCGGAGGAAGTCCCCATGTTCGATCTCGCCGTTCCCCTGTCGGAGCTGGTACTGCGCGCTGTCGCGGTCTATGTCTTTCTGCTGCTGATGCTGCGGCTGACCGGCAAGCGCCAGGTCGGCCAGTTGGCGCCCTTCGACTTCGTGCTGCTGCTGATCCTGAGCAATGCCGTGCAGAACTCGATGAATGCCGGCGACAACTCGCTGCTCGGTGGCCTGGTGTCGGCGGCGACCCTGGTGGCGCTGAATTACCTCACCGGCCTGGCGACCTTCCGCAGCCGCCGTGTCGAGAAGCTCATCGACGGCGAGCCGGAGCTGCTGATCCACGACGGTCGCCTGTTCGCCAAGGCACTGGCGCGGGCGCAGATTTCCGAGCACGAGCTGTATGCCGCCCTGCGTCAGAACGGTTGCACCACGCCGGAGTCGGTGGCGCTGGCGATGCTGGAAACCAATGGCGTCATCAGCGTGGTGCCGCGTACGCGCTGAGGCTTAGGCTGGCCCGGTTGCGTCGGCGACGGCAGCGACTACTCTAGGGCTCTAGCGACTTTACGAGCCCCACATGCCCAGCCTGTTCGCCATCAACCCGGGCGCCCTGAGCCTGGCCGACTGCCGCCTGCTGACGGCCGGCAGCCATCACCTGGCACTGATGCCCGATGCCCTGGAGGGCATCCTCGCCTCCGCCGCGGCGGTGCAGGCGGTGGTCGCCGCCGGTGCCCCGGCCTATGGCATCAACACCGGTTTCGGCAAGCTGGCCAAGACCCACATCCCCGACGCGCAACTGGAGCAGCTGCAGCTCAATCTGGTGCGCTCGCACGCGGTCGGCACCGGCCCCCTGCTCGACGACGACACCGTCCGGCTGATCCTGGCGCTGAAAGCCGCCAGCCTGGCGCGCGGCTACTCCGGCGTGCGGCCAGCGGTGATCGAGGCGCTGCTGGCGCTCTACAACGCCGGCATCCTGCCCTGCATCCCGGGCAAGGGCTCGGTCGGTGCTTCCGGCGATCTGGCGCCGCTGGCGCATCTGACGCTAGCGCTGCTGGGCGAGGGCGAGGTGCGCGTCGGCGGCGTGCAGATGCCGGCCGTCGAGGCGCTCGAAGACGCCGGCCTGGAACCGCTGCGGCTGGCCGCCAAGGAAGGTCTGGCCCTGCTCAACGGCACCCAGGTTTCCACCGCGCTGGCCTTGCGCGGCCTGTTCGAGGCGGAGGAGCTGTTCGCGGCGGCGGTGGTCGCCGGCGCGCTGTCGGTGGATGCCGCCAAGGGCAGCGACGCGCCCTTCGATGCGCGCGTGCAGGCGGTGCGCGGCCAGCCGGGGCAGATCGCGGTCGCCGCGGTCTACCGGCGGCTGCTGGAGGGCAGCGCCATCCGCGCCTCGCACCGCGTCGGCGATGACCGCGTGCAAGACCCTTACTCGCTGCGCTGCCAGCCGCAGGTGATGGGCGCCTGCCTGGATGTGCTGCGCAATGCCGCCCGCACGCTGGAGATCGAGGCCAACGCGGTCACCGACAATCCGCTCGCCTTCGGTGGCAGCGATGGCGAGCTGGGCGAAGTGATCAGCGGCGGCAACTTCCACGCCGAGCCGGTGGCGCTGGCTGCCGATACCCTGGCACTGGCCATCGCCGAGATCGGCGCGCTTTCGGAGCGGCGCATCGCGCTGCTGATCGACGCCAGCTTGTCCGGCCTGCCGCCGTTCCTGGTGGCGAAGCCCGGCCTCAATTCCGGCTTCATGATGGCGCATGTCACCGCCGCCGCCCTGGCCAGCGAGAACAAGTCGATGGCGCACCCGGCCAGCGTCGACAGCCTGCCCACCTCCGCCAACCAGGAGGATCACGTCAGCATGGCCACCTTCGCGGCGCGGCGGCTGCTGGAGATGGCCGCCAATACCCGCGGCATCGTCGCCATCGAGCTGCTGGCGGCGGCGCAGGGCGTGGACTTTCACGCGCCGCTGCGCAGCTCGCAGAGCTTGCAGCGGGTGCGCGACGCGGTGCGCGAGCGGGTGCCGTTCTATCAGGAAGACCGCTACTTCGCGCCCGACATCGCCGCCGCCATCGACTACCTGCACCAGGAGTCGCTCACGCCGCTGCTCGCGGAGCTGCTGCCCTCATGGGGATGAACCGTCGCTACCACGCCAGCCGCGCGCTGCTGGCCGGCGGCTGGGCGGGCGAGGTAGAGCTGGAGGTGGACGCACAGGGGCTGATCGTCGCACTCCGCCCGGAGAGCCCCGCCGGTGATGCCGAGCGCCTGGCCGGGCCGCTGATCCCTGGCATGCCCAATCTGCATTCGCACGCCTTCCAGCGGGCGATGGCCGGCCTCACCGAGAAGGGCGGGCCCGAGGGCGACAGCTTCTGGTCCTGGCGCGAGCAGATGTACCGCTTCCTGGAGCGGCTGACGCCCGAGGATGTCGAGCTGATCGCCACCCGGCTCTACATCGAGATGCTGGAGGCCGGCTACACCAGCGTCGCCGAGTTCCACTACCTGCACCACGATCCGGCCGGGCAGCCCTACGCCAATCCGGCGGAGATGGGCGAACGCATCGCCGCCGCCGCGGCTACCGCCGGCATCGGCCTGACGCTGCTGCCGGTGTTTTACGCGCAGGGCAATTTCGGCGGCGCGCCGGCGACGGCGGGGCAGCGGCGCTTCCTGCACGGTCTCGAGGACTTCCAGCGCCTGCTCGATAGCCTCGCCGCCACGGTTCGCACGCAGCCCTGGCAGCGCCTCGGCCTGGCGCCGCACTCGCTACGCGCGGTCACGCCCGGACAACTGCGTGAGCTGCTCCGCCAGCTCGATGGCCTGGACCCGCAGGCGCCGATCCACATCCACGCCGCCGAGCAACAGAAGGAGGTCGATGACTGCCTCGCCTGGTGTGGCCAGCGGCCGGTGGAATGGCTGCTCTCCGAAACCGGGCTGGGGCCGCGCTGGTGTCTGGTGCACGCCACGCACTTGCTGCCGAGCGAGACCACCGGCCTCGCCGCCAGCGGCGCGGTGGCCGGGCTCTGCCCCAGCACCGAGGGCGATCTCGGCGACGGCTTCTTCGACGCGCCGCGCTATCTCGCCGCCGGCGGGCGCTTCGGCATCGGCGGCGACAGCCATGTCGGCGTCGATCCCTTCCAGGAGCTGCGCCTGTTCGAGTACGGCCAGCGGCTGCGCCAGCAGCGCCGCAATGTGCTGGTCAGCGAGCTGGGCGCCTCCCTGGGCGGCCGCCTGTACCGCGCCGCGCAGGCCGGGGGCGCGCAAGCCCTGGCGCAGCCCATCGCCGGTCTGGCGGTGGGCCAGCGTGCCGACTGGCTGGTGCTCGATGTCGATGATCCGGCGCTGGCCGAGCAGCAGGACGATGGTCTGCTCGATGCCGCCATCTTCGGCCCGACGCGCCGGCCGGTGCGCGACGTGATGGTGGCCGGCCAATGGCGGGTGCGCGAGGGACGGCATCCACAGTCGGCGTTCAGTCTGGCGCGCTACCGTGCGCTGATGCGGAGGCTGAGGTCATGATCGAACAGGACGGAGTGGGTGAGGACGGCGTCTGGCTCAACGCCCGGCTGGCAACCATGGTGCCCGGCGCCGATCCCTACGGCAGCATCGAGGACGGCGCGGTGGCGGTGCTCAACGGCCGCATCGCCTGGGTCGGGCCGCGCTCCGAGTTGCCGCGCGACTGGCGCGGGGCGATCCAGCACGACTGCGGCGGTGGCTGGCTGACGCCGGGCTTCATCGACTGCCATACCCATATCGTCCACGCCGGCTGCCGGGCCGGCGAGTTCGAGCAGCGCCTCAATGGCGCCAGTTACGAGGACATCGCCCGGGCCGGCGGCGGCATCCTCGCCAGCGTGCGAGCCACCCGCGAGGCCAGCGAGGAGCAGCTGCGCATTCACAGTCTGCACCGGCTGCGGCGGCTGCTGAGCGAGGGCGTGACCACGGTGGAGATCAAGTCCGGCTACGGGCTCGACACCGAGACCGAGTGCAAGATGCTGCGGGTGGCGGCGCAGTTGGGTGAAGAGGCGGGCGTGCGGGTGTTCCGGACCTTTCTCGGCGCCCATGCGCTGCCGCCGGAGTACGCCGGCCGCGCCGAGGCCTACATCGACCTGATCTGCGAAGAGATGCTGCCGCGCGTCGCTAGAGAAAAGCTGGCCGATGCGGTGGATGCCTTCTGTGAGCGCATCGCCTTCAGCCCGGCGCAGGCGCAGCGGCTGTTCGAGCGTGCCCGCGAACTGGGTCTGGCGGTGAAGCTGCATGCCGACCAGCTCTCCGATCTGGGCGGTGGCGCCCTGGCGGCGCGCGCCGGTGCGTTGTCCGCCGACCATCTGGAATACAGCTCGGAGAAATCGCTGAAGGCCATGGCCAAGGCCGGCACCGTCGCGGTGCTGCTGCCCGGCGCCTACTACATGCTGCGCGAGACGCAGTTGCCGCCGGTGGAACTGATGCGCAAGCACGGCGTGGCGATGGCGGTGTCCACCGACTGCAACCCTGGCACTTCGCCCTGTGTCTCGCTGCTGCTGATGCTGAACATGGCCTGCACCCTGTTCCGGCTCACGCCCGCCGAGGCTCTGGCCGGCGTCACCCGCCATGCCGCTGCGGCGCTGGGCCTGCAAAAAGTCACCGGCCAGATCGCGCCGGGCCTGGCGGCGGACTTCGCGCTCTGGGACATCGGTCGCCCGGCGCAACTGGCCTACGCGCTGGGAGCCAATCCCTGCGTTGGCCGCGTGTTCGGAGGGCGCTGGCTGCATGACTGAGGAAGCCGTCTACAGCCTGCTGCCCGGCGACTCGCCGCTGCTGATCAGCGTGCCGCATGCCGGCACCTACATCCCGCCGGACCTGCGGGCGCGGATGAGCACCGCCGCCCAGGGCCTGGCCGACACCGACTGGCATGTACCGCTGCTCTACCAGTTCGCGCTCGCCGCGGGTGCGGGCTTGCTGGTGGCGACGCACTCGCGCTACGTGCTCGACCTCAACCGCAATCCCGATGGCGCTGTGCTGTATCCCGGCGCCGACAACACCGAGCTGTGCCCGACCACGAGCTTCGCCAGCGAGCCGCTGTACCTGCCGGGCCAGGCGCCGGACGCCGCCGAGATCGCGCGGCGCCGCGAGCGCTACTGGCAGCCCTTCCACCAGGCCCTGGACGCCGAGCTTCAACGCCTGCGCGCGCGTCACGGCCATGCCCTGCTGCTCGACGGCCACTCGATCCGCAGCCGGGTGCCGCGCTTCTTCGAAGGGCGGCTGCCCGATCTCAATCTCGGCACCGCCGATGGCCAGAGCTGCGCGCCGGAACTGCAGGCGCGCGCCGAGCAGGTGCTGCTCTCCACCCAGGGCTTCAGCGCGGTGAGCAATGGCCGCTTCAAGGGCGGCACCATCACCCGCCGTCATGGGCAGCCGGGGCAGGGCGTACATGCCCTGCAACTGGAGATCGCCCAGGCCTGCTACATGGACGAAGACCCGCCCTGGGTCTGGAACCCGCGCCAGGCGCAAGCCCTGGTCACCGTGCTGACAGGTCTGGTGGATACTCTGCTGGCCTGGCGTCCTCACGAGGGTGTGTTGACATATAAATGATCGCTGCGGCGGAAGGCTGTTTTGGGGCAGTGCCAGGAAGGCAGGGAGGGGAATAGTGGTTCTATTTTTCTCCCTGGCTGACGCCGCAATGCCCCAAAACAGTCCCGCCCCGAAGGGTTGCTGGCCAAAAAACCGCCATGCGGCGTTGCGAGCCTCGCCAAGGCTCCAGCCTTGGCGTCGACTCGCGCCTTGCCTGGCGGCTTTTTGGTCAGCAACGCAGCGACCATTTATATGTCAACACACCCTAGAACCCCCATGAAACCGATCAAGACCCTTGGCGTGCTCACCAGTGGCGGCGACTGCGCCGGCCTCAATGCGGTGATCCGCGCGGTGACCCTGCATGCCCGGCAGGCGCACGGGTTTCGTGTGCTGGGCATCCTCGACGGCACCCTGGGCCTGATGGATAGACCGATCCGCTACCGCGAGCTGCACGCCGAGATGTGCGACGGCCGCCTGCTGCGCGAGGGCGGCACGGTGCTGGGCACTACCAATCGCGGCGATCCCTTCCATTACCCGATGCCCGACGGCAGTTTCGTCGACCGCTCCGGCGACTTCGCCGAAGGCGTGCGTAGCCTGGGCCTAGACGCGCTGGTGGTGATCGGCGGCGACGGTTCCATGCGCATCGTCTCGCAGCTCTGCGCGGTGGCCGGCATCGGTATGGTCGGTGTGCCCAAGACCATCGACAACGATGTGCACGGCACCGAGTACGCGGTGGGTTTCTCCACCGCCGTGAACGTGGTGGTGGATGCTCTCGACCGCCTGCAGCCCACCGCCGCCAGTCATCACCGGGTGATGGTGCTGGAGACCATGGGCCGCGACGCCGGCCACATCGCGCTCAACGGCGGCATCGCCGGCGGCGCCGACGCCATCCTGATTCCCGAGCTGCCCTACACCCTGGACGGTCTGGCGCGGCGCATCCGCGAAGTGCTGGCGCAGGGCCGCAGCCATGCGCTGGTGGTGGTCGCCGAGGGCGTGCGCACCGAACAGGGGCGGCCGGTGACCGATCTGCTTTCCGGACGTTACGGCGGCATCGGCCAGTACCTGGTGGACGAGATCACCCACCGCACCGGCGTCGAGACCCGCGCCACCATCCTCGGCCATGTGCAGCGTGGCGGTACGCCCTCGGCGCGCGACCGCATCATTGCCAGCTCCTTTGGCGTGCGCGCCGTGGAGCTGGTTGCCGAAGGCCGTTACGGCAGCATGGTCGCCTGGCAGGATCGCGGCGTGGTCGAGGTGCCGATGTCGATGGTCACGGTCGGCGCCCGCGCGGTATCTCCCGACGATCCCCTGATCCAGACTGCACGCGGTCTGGGCGTCTACGTCGGCGAAGTCTGAGTCGGCGCGGTTGCGCAGCCCCGAGGCCTCCGTCGAACTGCCGGCGCTGACGCCGGCACAGTGGCTGCGTTCGCAGGCACTGGCGCTGCGCTTCGCGCTGTCACGTCGCCTGCGCTGGCGACGGCCCGGCTATGTCGAGACCGCCGCCGGGGAGCTCTCCGGTTTGGAGTCCGCCGTCGCTGCCCGCATCGAGCAACTGCGCGCGCGCTATGGCTGCTGCTACGAGCTGCGCTATCACCGCCTACACAGCCTGGAGAACTACCTCTACCTTGATCTACTCGACCGCCTGCGTGCGGCGGTCGGCGTCGGCTGGCCCGAGGGGGGCGATTGGCTGGATGTCGGCAGCAAGCACTTCTGGTACGCGCCGGTGCTGCAGGCCAGCCTGCGGCCAGCGAGTCTGGTCGGCGTCGAGATCGAGGGCTATCGCATCTACGCCGATGGCCACAGCCGCCACGACTATACGCAGTACTACCTGGCAGAGCTGCCACACGTCCGCTACTTGGTGCAGGACGTCATGGACTGGCGGCAGCCGGTCGACGGCATCAGTTGCTTCTATCCCTTCCTGCTTCCCGGTACGGTACTGGCCTGGGGACTGCCGGTGACGGTGCTGCGGCCGCGCGCGCTGTTCGCGCATCTGGCTGACTGCCTGCGTCCCGGCGGTCATCTGCTGATGGTCAATCAGGGCCTGGACGAGGCCACTCGGGCGCAGGCCCTGGCCGAGGCCGCCGGCCTGCGCCGCTGCCATGCGCTGACCGTGACGCAGGCTCTGTTGCCCCGGCCGGCGCCGCCGGTGCTATCGCTGTTCGTGAAGCCGGCTTAGCGACCGGCACGCAGCAGATAGTCGCCCAGGCGCTCCGGCGGCAGGGGAGGCACCCCTGGCGGAAGCCGCTCGGCATTGAAGGTGTGCCAGTACAGGCTGGGGCCGGGCAGGCCAAGGGCAAGGTCGGCGTAGTAGCCGGCCAGGGCCTTGCCGCTGTAGGCGCTGTCGCTGCGCGCGCCGCTGGCGTTCTGGAAGGCCTGCATGGCAGCGCTGGTCGCGGCGGTGGGCACGGCGTAGTCCTGGCCATAGAACTCGGTGCGGATCTCCACCGGCGCGGCGCGCGCCGGAATCGCCGGGTCGTACCGGCGCAGCAGTGCCTGGGTCTGGGCGATCAGGCGATCCAGCTTGGCGCGCGAGGCGAACTGCTCGCTCACCACCTGCACCGCCACCACCCGGCTGCGCAGGCCGGCCAGCGCCAGGCCGATGGCGAGGCCGGCGACCGTGCCCATGCTGCTGAAGGCGACGGTAATGCGCTCCGGCTCCGGGCAGAGCCCGGCCTCGATCTGTTCGCGCAGCTCGTAGGCGGCGTTGACGAAGCCCAGCGCGCCCAGCGGCGTCGAGCCGCCCGGCGGCATCCAGTAGGGCCAGCGCCCCTGCATCGCCAGCCGGCGCAGGCTACGCGCCAGCGCCTGGCTCACCAGCGCGGCGCTGCTATTCCCCAGGGCCAGCTCGGCGCCGGCGGCCGCGCAGGTGGCGAGGTTGTCGGCCACATAGGGCGCGTCCGCCTGCGGCAGCAGCAGGCCGATGGTATCCAGGCCCAGACGGCGCCCATGCCAGGCGGTGGCGGCGACGAAGTTGGAGCCGCTGTAGCCGAAGGCGAGCAGGCAGCGTCGGCGCTGCGCCTGGGCCTCGCCCAGCAGCAAGTCGAGCTTGCGGATCTTGTTGCCGCCGAACTCGGCATTGCTGAGGTCGTCGCGCTTGATCCAGGCGCCGTCGGAGCCGGGCAGGGGTTGCACCGGTGTCGCCTCATGAAAAATGCCGGCGCGCGGCAGGACAGCGAGTCGAGGGTGAGCGTCGAACAGCGGATAGGCGGACATGGGAGAGGGCGGGCTGGCTTGCCTAGGATGTTCACCGCTGGCCGCCGCCAAAGCCAGCAAGGCCGGCGGCGACGTGCTGAAATGCCGCAATCCGCAATCCGCAATCCGCAATCCGGAGCCTCCCATGCTGCTCGTCACCCCGCTCTACGCCGGCCTCCTGGCCCTCTGGTTCCTCGCGCTCAGCCTGCGGGTGGTGCAGCAACGCGGCCGTGGCGTGAGCCTGGGCGATGGCGGCGACACCGAGTTGCTGCGCCGCATCCGTGGCCACGGCAATTTCGCCGAGTACGTGCCGCTGATCCTGCTGCTGATGGCCTTTCTGGAGCTGGGCAAGTTCTCGACCCTGCTGCTGCACGCCCTGGGCCTGACGCTGCTGCTGGCGCGGCTGCTGCACGGGCTGGCGCTGTCGTTCACCGCGAGCTGGAAGTTCGGTCGCTTCTACGGAGCTCTGCTGACCTTCCTGCTGCTGCTGGTCACCGGCGGCTTGTGCGTCTACCAGGGCTTGTCCGGCCTGCGCCTGCAGTAGCGCGACATGCAGTTCGAGAGGCCTTACTCGGCGGCCAGCGAGCGCAATCGCGAGCCGATTCTGGCGGTGCTGCGCGAGCACTTCGCCGACCGTCGCCAGGTGCTGGAGATCGGCAGCGGCAGCGGCCAGCATGCGGTCCACTTCGCGGCGGCGCTGCCGAGCCTGCAATGGCAGTGCTCGGATCGCGCCGAGGCTCTGCCTGGCATGCGGCTCTGGCTGGACGAGGCGGCGCTGGCCAACACGCTCGCGCCACTGGTTCTCGATGTCGCGCAGGCCGATTGGCCTGCCGGCCCCTATGACGCGCTGTACAGCGCCAACACCCTGCACATCATGAGTTGGCAAGCAGTGCAGGCCCTGTTTGCCCGACTGCCGGCGCTCACCGCGCCCGGCGCCAAGCTGGCGGTCTACGGCCCCTTCAACTACGGCGGTGCCTACACCGCGCCCAGCAACGCCGAGTTCGACGCCTGGCTGAAGGCCCGCGATCCGCGCAGCGGCATCCGCGACTTCGAGGCGGTGGACGCACTGGCGCGCGAGGCGGGGTTTGTTCTGCGGGCCGACGTGGCGATGCCGGCCAATAACCGCTGCCTGATCTGGCAGCGCGCGCCGGCATGAGCGTGCTCTGCCCCTGCGGTAGCGGCCGCGCCTACGCGGACTGCTGCCAGCCCCTGCACGAAGGCGCGCCGGCGGCCAGCGCCGAGGCGCTGATGCGCTCGCGCTATTCCGCCCACGCCCTGGGCCTGCGCGACTATCTGCTGAGCAGTTGGCATCCCTCCAAGCGGCCCGCCCAGTACGCGCTGGAGACCGGCGTCAAATGGCTGGGCCTGAGCGTCAAGCAACATCTGCAAACCGACGAAGAGCACGCGGTGGTCGAGTTCGTCGCGCGCTACCGCGAGGGCGGGGGCTCGGCGCAGCGACTGCAGGAGCGCAGCCGCTTTGTGCGCGAGCAGGGGCATTGGTACTACCTCGATGGCGAGTACTGACTCGCCATCGGAGTTCGTCATCAGGCCGAAACGGCGCGCCGGCAAACTGCCGGCCATGAGTCTGAAGTCGCTCAAACCCTTGCCGCCGGCGCTGGCGGTACTGCTGCTCGCGGCCTGCGGTGCCGGAGATGGCGGTTCGTCGGCGCCCGCGGCTCCAACTCTGCAACTGCAGGCGCTGCCCACCGAAGTCGCCGAAGGCGGCAGCACCGTGCTGAGCTGGAGCGCC
Organism: Nevskiaceae bacterium; assembly: GCA_004297005.1. Classification (GTDB taxonomy): domain Bacteria; phylum Pseudomonadota; class Gammaproteobacteria; order Nevskiales; family Nevskiaceae; genus Stagnimonas. The sequence continues at coordinate 25,052 of SCVA01000044.1, read as the reverse complement.
ACCGATGCCGAAACCTGCGTCGCCAGCGGCGACTGGAGCGGCAGCCGCCTGATCGCCGGCAGCGAGTCGCTGACTCCGCCGCTGGGACTGCATCACTACCAACTGCGCTGCAGCGGCGCCGGCGGCAGCGTCGAGGCCGCCGTCGAGGTGCGGGTGACGCCCGCGCCGCTGGCGCTGGAGCCGGCTGAGGCCGAGCTGGCGCGCGTCCAGGCGCTGGAAGCCGGCTGCTGCCAGAACCAGGAAACCGCCCCATGAAACCGACGCGTCCACTGCTTGCGGCGCTGCTCGCCCTGGCCTCGTTCGGGGCGCAGGCCGCCGGCATGGCCACCCACGCGGCGATGGCCGACTTCGGTCGCGACGCGCTGGATGACGGCCCGCTGAAATCCATCCTCACCGCCCACCGGCCGGCGCTGCTGGCTGGCGCCATCCATCCCGATGGCGGCTACGGCAGCGGCGCCGCGTTTCCGGAAGACCGCGAGATGGCCGAGCGCGCGCACTGGGGCGATTTCAGCATCCAGTTCATGGCCTATCTGCGCGAGACCGGTTGCAGCGGCGAGGTGAAGGCGGCGCTGGTCAAGCGTCCGGCCATCGGCCTCATCGATCTCGCCGCGCTCAGCGACCGCTGCGGCCACCTGATCGCCTACGCCTTCGGCAACGCCGCCCACGGCCTCACCGACGAGACCTGGGACGCGCAGTTCGAACCCGAGGTGCGCCGGCGTGGCGAGGACCCCAATCCGGCGGTGTTTCTCGCGCAACTGCCGCTGAGCCTGCCCGGCCCGCTGAAGGACGCGCTGACGCAGTTGTTCGGCGCCACGCCGATGAACGCCATCGAATACGCGATGGACATGGTCAACATCGCCGAGCGCAAGCTGGTGCTGGATGCGCCGACCCTGGTGTTCCCGCCCAGCAGCGATCTGGTCGAGGTCTTCGCCCGCAACCGGCCCGAGCAGGGCGTGACCGTGGCGATGGTCGAACGGGCGCAGGTGGTGTCGCGCGCCGCCGTGCAGGCGGAGAGCCTGGCGGCGCTGGTGGAGCAGGTGCGGGTGCGCCGGCAGATGCCCTGGGCCGCCGCCAACTACTACACCGCGCCGGGTGGCGTGGTGCAGAGCGGCTACGCGGTGGCGGGCATGTACCGCCAGCTCTGGGATCTGCTCACCGGTGACCCGGCGCAGCCGCTGGCGCCCACCGTGGTCGGCAGCTACCCCGGCCACGGCGCGCTCGACGTGCAACTGGACCCGGCCCACGACGGCTGGACCCAGCACCGCTGGCTGCACGTGTTCTTCAGCACCAGCATGGATGCCGCCAGCCTCGAACAGCCGGGCGCGATCTGCCTGTTCGATCCCGACGGCCGGCGGGTCGGCGGCGTGGTCGAGCCGGGCAGTTGGTCGCGCGACTACGCGCACACGGTCAAGTTCCGGCTCGCCGAGGCGCTCAAGCCCAATGCCCGCTACACGGCGGTGGTCACCCCCAAGGTCAAGGACTATCGCGGTCTCGCGCTGGAGCGGCCTTACAGCTTCAGCTTCACCACCGCCCGGAGCAGCGCGCAGTAGGCCCCGGCGGGGCTGGGCGTATCCTGTGCGCCCTTTCGTCGCCCAGCACCTTCATGCCGTCGCCGCGTCTGCCCGCGCCTGAGCCGTCCTCACAACTGGCACTACCGTGGCCGCGCTGAGCCTGGAGCGCCGCGCCACCCTGGCCCTGGGTAGCGCGCAGTTGCTGGCCTGGGCCTCCAGCTACTACCTGCTGGCGATCCTGGCGGTGCCGATGGCGCGGCAGTTTGGTCTCGCCAACGTCTGGGTCTATGCGATGTTCTCGGCGGCCCTGGTGGTGGCGGCGGCGCTGGGGCCGCTGGTCGGCCGCTGGGTCGATCAGCGCGGCGGCCGGCGGGTGCTGATGGCCTCCAACGGGGTGTTCGCCGCCGCGCACCTGCTGCTGGCGACCGCGCAGCATCCGGCGCAACTGCTGCTCGGCTGGCTGCTGATCGGCGCGGCCATGCCCATGGGCCTCTACGACGCCGCCTTCGCCACCCTGGTGCGGCTGTTCGGCAGCGCGGCGCGACCGCGCATCGTCGGCGTCACCCTGATCGCCGGCTTCGCCAGCTCGGTGAGCTGGCCGCTGACCGCCTTCGTCGAGCAGGCCGCCGGCTGGCGCTGGGCCTGCGTGCTCTGGGCGGCCCTGCATCTCACCGTCGGCCTGGGCATCCACGCCCGGCTGATTCCACGCGACGAGCAGCGGCCGCCGCAAGCGGCGCCGGCGCCGGTGGCCGGCGAGGGCGTCGCCGCGCCGCTGCATGGACCTTCGCGCGGTGTGCTCTGGCTGCTGGCGACGGTGTTCGCGGTCAGCGGCTTCACCTTTGCGGCGCTGGCCGCGCATCTGCCGCGGGTGCTGGAAGCCTCGGGGGCGAGCAAGACCGCGGCGGTGTTCGCCGCTTCCCTGGTCGGCATCAGCCAGGTGGCCGGGCGGGTGATGGAGGTCGGCGTGTTCAGCCGCTGGCATCCGCTCTATTCGGCGCGCATCGCTCTGGTGCTGCATCCGCTGGGTGTGCTGCTGCTGACCCTGGTGGGCGCGCCGGCGGCGGTGCTGTTCACCGCCCTGCACGGCGCCGGCGTCGGGCTGATGACCATCGTCAAGGGCACGCTGCCGCTGGCCTTGTTCGGCGCCCAGGGTTTCGGTCAGCGCGCCGGCTGGCTGGAAGCGCCCTCGCGGGTGGTGCAGGCGGTGACGCCGGTGCTGTTCGGCCTGCTGCTGGAGCGCTTGGGCGAGCACGCGCTGTGGATCACCGGCATCGGCATGTTCGCCTCCTTCCTGGCGCTGCTGCGCCTGCGCCGCAGTCAGGCCGGCGGTGCCGGCGGCTGAGCTGGGCGTGGCTCCTTCCCCCGCTGGCGGGGGAAGGCCGGGATGGGGGCGTTCCCAGGGGTGTTTTTCGGGGCGCTCCTAGGGCGCGGCGGTCGCGGCGCCGATGTTCAAGGCCTGGATGTAGTCCTCGACCTTGGTCCCCAGCAGCAGTTGCGCCATCGACCAGGCCGACACCGCCTGCTCCTGCGCCTGGCTGCGCCGGGCCTCGGCGTCGAGCAGGTCGCGCTGCTGGCGCAGGTAGTCTTCCAGCGAGGCCATGCCCACCTTCTGCAGGGCCGACTGCACCCGCACCACTTCCTCGCGGGCCGCGACCTCCTGATCCAGCGCCTGCACGTCGGCGCGCGCCGAGCGGTAGGCGGCGGCCAGCGCCTGCAGATCGCGGGCGGCGCCGCGGACGGCGGCCTGCTGGTTCTGGCTGGCGGCGCGCGCCTGCGCCTCGGCGGCACTGGCGCGCCGGTGGGCCGCCGGGTCCAGCGGCAGGCTCAGTTTCGCGCCCAGGCTCCAAGTGTCCGGACTGTGGCCGCCGCCATCGAACTGGAAGTAGTCGGCATCGGCCTGCAACTGCGGCCACAGTGCCCGCTTGGCGGCGCGCGCGCGTTCGCTGGCGGCCTCGGCCTCGGCGCTACTCAGCGCGGCGGGCAGCGAGTTCTGTACTTCGCCGGCGGTCCAGGCCGGGATCGCGATGTCGGCGCTTTGCGGTCGCAGGCTGCGGCCGCTGGCTTCGGCGAGCGCGGCCTCGGCGCTCGCCAGCGCGCCGGCCAGGCGCTCCTGGTCGGACTGCAGGCGCGCCAGCTCGGCCTCGGCGAGCCGCTGCTCGGCGTTGGAGGACTGCTCGCTCAGGACCTGCTGGCGCACCCGCTGCACGGTTTCCCCGACGCGCCGCTGCTGCACCGCCAGCACCTCGCCCTGGCGCCGTAGCGCCTGCAGGCGCACGTAGGCGCCGGTGGTGTCGTGCAGCTTCAGCAACTGCACCTGGCGTTCGGCGAGCCGCGCCGCCTCCAGCTCGGAGGCGCTGGCGCGACGGCTGGCGGCGAGCGCGCCGCTGAGGTCGATGGGCAGGCTGTAGTAGGCGCCGTAGCGGCGCTGGTCGCGCGCGAACGGCGGGTTGGCCAGGGCGCTGGGCGAGAGCGTGCCGATGAAGCGCGCGTCTTCGTAGCGGCTGGCTTCGGCGGCCAGGCCGCCGGCGCCGAGATACTGGCTGCGCGCGGCGGCGAGCTGCTCGCTCGCGGCCAGCACCCGCTCGGCGGCGGCGCTGGCGGCGGGGTGGCCGAGGCTGTCGCGCAGCAGCGCTTCCAGCTCGCCGGCCTGGGCCGAGAGGCTGAACAGTGCCGCGCCGGCGGCCAGCAGCCAGGCGCGATGGCGGGCGTAGGGCAGGGTGATGGTCATGGCGTTGGGGCGGGTCGGTTTCATGAGCGGGGCTCGGATGGGGCGGGCCAGTCGATCTGGAAGGCGCCACGCAGCTCGCCCAGCGCATAGCCGGTGGCCTGGTCGCCCGGATAGTGCCGGGCCAGGGCCGCGCGCACCTCCGGTGAAAGCGCCTTGCCGTGGCAGCCCAGGCAGGGCGGCTGGATCAGGATGGCGCGGCTGTAGCGGGCGCTGCCGTCGGCGGCGACTTCAAAGTGCTCGGGTGGCGCGCTCGTGCCGGCGGCCAGCTGGCGCTGGAAGTCCGCCAGCAGGGCCTGGGCGCGGGCATCGGCGGCATGGGCGGGCTGGCGTGGACGCAGGCTGGTGCGGCTGACCCGGGCGCCGGTCTCGGCGCTGAGCTGCGCCGCCACCCGGGGTGCTTCGGCCTGGCAGAACTCGATGGCCCGGGCCGGCCCGCCCTCGGCCAGCGCCTGGCCCAGCTTGCCGCTCAGCGTCTGCTGGAAGCGGCCGGCGATCTCCCGCGACCGCGACTGGCGCGGGTCTTCGGTCGCGGTAGCCGGCAGTGTCAGCAGCAGGCCCAGGGCCAGCGCGGCGAATCGCCTCACGGCTGCTGCTCGCGATGCTCGCCCGACTTCAGCCGCAGGATGCCCAGCGCCTTGAGCACGTACTTTTCGTACACCGGCTCGGTGTTGCCGCTCTTCATCTTGCTCATGAAGTACTTCTCGAAGGCGATCTTCGCCAGATGCACCCACTTGCCCTGCTTGGCCCAGGTGATGTTGCGCGGCGGAATCTGCGGCAGCGCCACGAAAGCCACGCCGCTGTCGCCGAGATCGGCCAGGCAGATCGCATTCCAGGTCGCCTTGTGGCTGGGCGCCTTGCCGGCGATGTCGTCGGCGATGTTGTGGACGATGGCGGTGACCATCGACTCGATCATGTAACCGGTCTTGGGCGCGCCGGTGGGCACCGGGGTGGCCTCCACCGGCGGGATCGCCACGCAGACGCCGGCCGAATAGATGTTCTTGTAGGTGGGGTTGCGCTGGTATTCGTCGATCAGCACGAAGCCGCGCGGATTGCACAGCTCCTTGACCGCCGCCACCGCCGGCACGCCCTTGAAGGCGGGAATGAACATGGTGAAGCGCGAAGGCAGCTCATGCTCCTTGAGCAACTGGCCCTGGTCGTTGTGCTCGGCGACCTTGACGCCGTCGGCGCGCGCTTCCAGCAGCTTGGCGTTGGTGATCCACTTGATGTGGCGCTGGCGCAGCTCGGATTCCAACAGGCCCTTGGAGTCGCCGACGCCGCCCAGGCCCATGTGGCCGATGTAGGGCTCGCTGGTGACGAAGGTCATCGGCACGCGGTCGCGCAGCTTGCGCTTGCGCAGGTCGGCGTCAACGATCATCGCGAACTCGTAGGCGGGGCCGAAGCAGCTCGCGCCCTGCGCGGCGCCGATCACCACCGGGCCAGGGTTCTTCAGGAACTCCTCGTAGGCCTTGCCGGCGTGCTCGGCGTGCGGCGTGGTGCAGATGCTCTGGGTATGGGCCTCGGGTCCAGTGCCGGGAATCTCCTCGAAGGCGAGCTTGGGGCCGGTGGCGATCACCAGGTAGTCGTAGTTCAGAACCTGGCCGTCGGCGAGGCTGAGGCGGTTGTCCTTGGGTTCGAGCTGGGTGACTGCCTGGGCGATAAAGCGGATGCCCTTCTTCTCGACGTTCGGGCGGATCGGCACCAGTACCTGCTCGGGCTGCCGCCAGCCCACCGCCACCCAGGGATTGCTGGGGGTGAACTGGAAGTGATCGGAAGTGCCGATCAGGGTGACTTCGTGGCCCTTGCCCAGGGTTTTCTTCAGGTCATAGGCGGCGGGCATGCCGCCGATCCCGGCGCCGATTACGACGATGTGTGCCATGGCTTACTCCTCCATTGGGCCGCCTCGTGGACGGCGGGTGCTTGCAAAAGCTGGTCGACTCCGCAATATTAGTAACGTCTTATTTAGAAACTTGCAATATTCAAATGGTCGCAGTCACCAGCCCCAAGCCGGACCTCACCCTGCCCTTGGCCGAGGGGATGGCGGTGCATGCGCAGTCCGCCGCCGACCTCCTGAAGGCCCTGGCCAATCCGCATCGCCTACAGATTCTCTGTCTGCTCGGCGATGAGGAGTGGTCGGTGGGCGCCATCAACGAGTGCATACGGCTGTCGCAGTCGGCCCTGTCGCAGCACCTCGCGGTGCTCAGGGCGGATCGCCTGGTGGAGACCCGCCGCGAGGCGCAAACCATCTACTACCGGGTCGCCCCCGGCCCGGCGCTGGACGTGATCCACGCCCTGCACAAGCACTTCTGCGGCTACGAAGGCAAGTCCAACCCGTCCTGATAGGAGTACCCCATGAGCACGACCTCTTCCGTTTCCCAGACCACCGGCGCCAGCGTCGACCAGTGGGTGTTCCGCATCGCCGGCCTGTTCGTGCTGGCCTCGCTGGCGCTGTCGCAACTGCACAGCCCGAACTGGCTGTGGTTCACCGCCTTCGTCGGCGCCAACATGTTCCAGGCCTCGTTCACCGGCTTCTGTCCGCTGGCGAAGATCCTCGACAAGCTCGGCGTGCGCGCCGGCGCCGCCTTCTGTCCCAGCGCCGCTCGGCGCTGAAGCACCAGGACCCGGGAGAGTCCGTAATGAACCGCCACCTAAGCCACGCGCCCCTGCTAGCCCTGATCCTGCTGGCCGCCTGTTCCGAGTCGCCGCCGCCAGCGGCCAGCGCCGCCGTGGTCGCCCCGCTGGCGAGCCTCACGGTGAGCGCTGGCGAGGTGCCGCGCGAGATGCTGTTCGACGGCACGGTGGAGGCGGTGAAGCAGTCCACCGTTGCCGCGCAGACCAGCGGCCGGGTGGTGGAGCTGCCCTACGACGTGGGTGACTTCGTCGAGAAGGACGCGGTGATCGTGCGCATCACGCCCACCGAACAGCGGGCGCGCAAGGGCGTGGCCGAAGCCGGGCTCAGCGGTGCGCGCTCGCGTCTGGCCGAGGCGCAACTGGCCTTTAACCGTACCAAGGACGTCTACGACCAGAAGCTGATCGCCAAGTCGCAGTTCGACGCCGCCGCCACCAACCTCGCCGCCGCCCAGGCGGCGGTGCGCGCCGCCGAGGCGGGTCTGACCGAGGCCGGCGAAGGCCTGGGCTACACGGCGATCCGCGCGCCCTATGCCGGCATCGTGCTGTCGCGGCTGGTGCAGATCGGCGAGACGGTGACGCCGGGCAAGCCGCTGATGACTGGCGTCTCGCTGGACCAGCTGCGGGTGGTGGTGGACATCCCCCAGCAGCACATCGCGCCGCTGCGCAAGCACGGCAAGGCGCGGCTGCTGCTCGCCGACGGCCGCTCGCTGGAAGCCAGCGAGCTGCGCATCCCGCCCAGCGCCGACGCCGCCACCCACAGCTTCCGGGTGCTGCTCAGCCTGCCGGCGGAGACTTCCACGCCCGAGCTGGCGGTGGCGCCCGGCACGCTGGTGAAGGTGGCCTTCGTCAGCGGCAGCGCCTCGCGGCTGATGCTGCCGGCCAGCGCGCTGGTGCAGCGTGGCGAGCTGACCGCCGCCTATGTGCTGGGCGAGCAGGGCCGCATTGAGCTGCGCTACCTGCGTCTGGGCACGCCGGCCGCCGATGGCCGCCTGCCGGTGCTGGCGGGCCTCGCGCCGGGGGAGAAGCTGGCGCTGGACCCGGTGGCGGCCGGCATCGCCTACCGTCGGCAGGGTCTGCCCACGACTGCGGAGACCGCGAAATGAGCGGCGCCGGCGAACCCCGCCTGGGACTCTCCGGGCGTATCGCGCGCAACTTCCTCACCACCGAGATCACGCCGCTGCTGGCGCTCACCGCGCTGCTGCTGGGTCTGTTCGCGGTGCTGGCAACGCCGCGCGAGGAAGAACCGCAGATCAACGTCACCTTCGCCAATGTCTTCATCCCCTACCCGGGTGCCTCGGCCAAGGAGGTCGAATCGCTGGTGACCACGCCGGCCGAGCAGGTGGTGTCGGAGCTGGAGGGCGTCGAGCACATCTATTCGATGTCGATGCCGGGCATGGCGGCGCTGACCGTGCGCTTCGAGGTGGGCCAGTCGCGCACCGATGCGGTGCTGCGTCTCTACAACGCCTTCTACTCCAACATGGACTGGCGCCCGGCCACGGCCGGCGTCGGCATGCCGCTGATCAAGCCCAAGGGCATCGACGATGTGCCCATCGTCTCGCTGGCGCTGTGGAGCAAAAACCCCGAGTTGAGCGGTGCCGATCTGCTGCGCGTCGCCAATGGCGTGGCCACCGAGTTGCAGCGGGTGCCTGGCACCCGCGATGTCGAGGTGCTGGGCGGCCCGGACCGCGTGGTGCAGGTGCTGCTCGACCCGCAGCGGCTGGCCGGTTACGGCCTGAGCCTGGACGATCTGCGTCGCGCCTTGGTCAGCGCCAATGTCTCTCAGGACGCCGGTGCGCTGGTCGATGGCAACCGCGAGATTCTGGTGCAGGCCGGGCGTTTCCTGAGCCGGCCGGAAGAGGTCGCCGAACTGGTGGTGGGCGTCAGCAAGGGTGCGCCGGTGTTTCTGCGCGAGGTCGCCGAGGTGCGTCTCGGCGCCGATCAGCCAGAGCGCTATGTCAGCTTCGCCGCTGGCCCGGCCGCCGAGTCCAAGGGCTTGAGCCCCAGCGGCAGCTATCCGGCGATCAGCATCGCGATTTCCAAGAAGCCGGGCGAGAACGCGGTGGATGTCGCCGCCGGGGTGATCGCACGCCTGGAGCAACTGCGCGGCTATCAGCTCCCCGACCAGGTGCAGGCCACCGTCACCCGCAACTATGGCGAGACCGCGCAGGACAAGGCACAGACCCTGATCAAGAAGCTGATCTTCGCGACCCTGTCGGTGGTGGTGCTGGTGCTGTTCGCGCTCGGTCGCCGCGAGGCCTTGGTGGTGGGCGCGGCGGTGGTGGTGACCCTGGCCGCGACCCTGTTCGCCTCCTGGGCCTGGGGCTTCACGCTCAACCGGGTATCGCTGTTCGCGCTGATCTTCTCCATCGGCATCCTAGTGGACGACGCCATCGTGGTGGTGGAGAACATCCACCGGCACATGCAACTGGGCGGCAAGTCGCTTACCGAGGCGATTCCGGCGGCGGTGGACGAGGTCGGCGGCCCGACCATCCTCGCCACCTTCACGGTGATCGCGGCGCTGCTGCCAATGGCCTTCGTCAGCGGCCTGATGGGCCCCTACATGCGGCCGATCCCGATCAATGCCTCCACCGGCATGCTGATCTCGCTGCTGGTCGCCTTCGTGTTCACGCCCTGGCTGTACCGCCGGCTATTCCTGAAACAGGACGCCGCGCATGCCCATGCCGCAGCCCATGGCGGCGAGGAGGAGGAAGTCGGCCTGCAGCGCTTCTTCCGGCGGGTGATGACACCCTTTCTGCAGCGCGAGGAAGGCGGCCGCAACCGCTGGCGCCTGCTCTACACCCTGCTGGCGCTGATCGGCATTTCCTTCGCCCTGGTCGCGACCCGGGCAGTGGTGATGAAGATGCTGCCCTTCGACAACAAGAGCGAGTTCCAGGTGCTGGTGGACCTGCCCGAGGGCACGCCGCTGGAGCAAACCCAGCGCGTATTGCAGGCCCTGGCCGCGCAGGTGGAGACCATACCCGAGGTCAGCGACTACCAGCTCTACGCCGGCACCTCGGCGCCGATCAATTTCAACGGCCTGGTGCGGCAGTACTACCTGCGCCAGCAGCCCTACCAGGGCGACATCCAGGTGAACCTGCTGGAGAAGCACCACCGGGATCGCAAGTCGCACGAGATCGCCAGCGCCGCGCGTGGCGCGCTGGTAGCAATCGGCCAGCGTTACGGTGCCAGCGTGAAGATCGTCGAGGTGCCGCCCGGGCCGCCGGTGTTGGCGCCGCTGGTGGCCGAGGTCTACGGGCCAGATAGCGCCGGCCAGGCCGAGGTCGCGCGGCAGTTGCGCCGGGTGTTCGAGCAGACGCCGGACGTGGTCGATGTCGACGACAGCCTGGAGGCGCCGCAGGACAAATGGCTGGTCGAGGTGGACCGCGTACGCGCGGCGCGCCTGGGCCTCTCGCAGCAGGCGGTGGCGGCGACGGTGGCCGCGGCGCTGCGCGGCGAGGACATGTCCACGCTGCACGATCCGCAGGCCAAGTTCCAGCTGCCGATCCGGGTCGAGCTCAAGCCGGGCGACAAGGCCGACGTCGAGGTGCTCAAGGGCCTGCGCCTGCGCTCGGAGTCGGGCGCGCTGGTGCCGCTGTCCGAGGTCGCGAGCTTCCGGCCGGCGCAGCGCGAGCAGACCATCCATCACAAGGATCTGCTGCCGCTGGTCTACGTCACCGGCGATGTCTCCGGCGCCACCGACAGCCCGCTGTACGGCCTGGCCGCCATCTCCAGCACCCTCAAGCAGACCGCCATCGAAGGCGCGCCGCTGCGCCAGTACCTCATCGGCCAGCCGCCGGTGCCCTACGAGTGGAGCCTGAAGTGGGACGGCGAGTGGCAGATCACCTACGAGACCTTCCGCGACATGGGCCTGGCCTATTCGGTGGGTCTGGTGCTGATCTATCTCTTGGTGGTGGCGCAGTTCAAGTCCTACAGCCTGCCGCTGATCATCATGGCGCCGATCCCGCTGACGGTGATCGGCATCCTGCCTGGGCATGCGCTGCTGGGGCAGCAGTTCACCGCGCCGTCGATGATCGGCATGATCGCGCTGGCCGGCATCATCGTCCGCAACTCGATCCTGCTGGTGGACTTCATCCAGCAGGAGCTGGCCGCCGGCAAGCCCTTGCAGGAGGCGACCATCAGCGCCGCGGCGGTGCGCGCGCGGCCGATTGCCCTGACCGCGGCGGCGGCGATGATGGGCGGCTTCTTCATCATCGACGACCCGATCTTCGGTGGCCTGGCGGTGTCGCTGATCTTCGGCCTGTTCGTGTCCACGGCGATGACGCTGCTGGTGATCCCGGTGGTCTACTACCACTACCAGTGGCGCAAGGCGGTGCGCTGAAACCGATGGCGACGCCAGTCCGGTAGGAAAACCGTACTGACGCCGCCGCCAACCGGCAAATTGGCCTGCTTGCTGCTTCCCCGTAGCCGAATCGACGGGGGACACATGGACGGTGCAGGGCGGCTTGGATGGCGGTTGGGGTCGGCGCTGGTCGCGCTGGCGTTGCTGGTGGCCTGCGGTGCGGCCAACGAGTCGGCTGCGCCGGGCACTGGTGTGCCGGCGGAGATCAAATGCGAGCAGCCACTGCCGGCCGAGGCTCGGCAGTTGCACATTACCGTGCCGGTGGCGCAGGACAGCGATCCGCTCTGGGGCCCGGCGCCGACCTCCGAGCTGTACTTCACCGCGCTGCTGCCGGAGCGCTGTCCCGGCGAGAGTTTTCCCGCCATCGTCCAGAGCCACGGCCTGGGCGGCTCGCGCATCACCGAGCTGGCGGCCGACGGCACGCTTTATCCGGAGGACCCTGGTCTCGACGCCATCGACGAGCTGGCGGCGGCGCTGCCGTACTACGACTACGTGGTGCTGAGCGTCGATCAGCGTGGCCACGGCGAGAGCCAGCCGCAGAACGGCGGCGGCTGGGCGCGGGTCAACGATCCGCGCTACGAGGTGCAGGATATGCGCGCCTTGCTCGACTGGGCCTGGGAACACGCCGGCGAGTTGCAGATTCAGCGCGAGGAGCACAGCGGCATCGCCCGCGATATCAAGGTAGGCACCCTGGGCTACAGCTATGGCGGCGGCTATCAGCTGGCACTGGCGGCGCTGGACGGGCGCATCGACGCCCTGGTGCCGGTCGCCACCTGGCACAACCTGTTCTACAGCCTGCTGGTGGACGGGGTCAGCAAGCAGTCCTGGGTGCAGACGCTGTGCCTGTTCATCGTCACCCCCTCGGACGGCGCCACCAGAGGCACCATCGACACCCCGCTGATGCGCACGCTCTGCAACAACGCCGCGATTCGCGATCCGCTCGCCTTCCAGATCCGCACCCTCGACGACCTGCTGGCGACGGTGTCGGGCGAATACCAGCAGCCGCGTCCAGTGGCCGAGGCGGAACTGATGGAGTTTTTCGAGACCCACAGCCCCTCCTATCTGCGCAAGCAGGAGCGCGCCGGCCAGCCCTGGGGTTTCGGCGAGAGCCGGGCGCGGATGCGGCCGGTGCCGACGCTGTTGATCCAGGGCAATCGCGACGGCCTGTTCAACCTCACCGACGCGTACTGGAACCTGCGCTACCTGCGCGAGGCCGGCGCCGATGCGCGCCTGCTGACCATGGACAGCGGCCACCTCAGCCCGGCGCTGGGGCAGGTGGACGGCACCGCCAACTGCGGCGCGCTCAAGGGCGTGCAGGCCATCCTCGGCTGGTTCGACGACAAGCTGAAGGGGCGGGCGCCGGCACCGGCCGACGAACTCCCACCGGTCTGCCTGTCGGTGCAGGCCACGCCCGGCGCGCCGGCCAGCGCCGAACTGGCGGTGGAACTGCCCAGCCTGCCGATCGGCAATCCGGGTGGTGCCGGCACGCTGCCGGTGCGCGCCGAGAAGATCGAGATCAGCCTCGCCGCCACCGATGGCCTGCCGCGCTTCGTGCCGCTGGCGACGGTGCCGGGGCCGGGCTATGTGCTGGGCGGCATTCCCAGCATCGGCCGTTCGACGGTGACGCCGGGTGCACTGGCGACGCATCAGGCGATCGCCATCTTCGGCGTCGGCGTGAAGCGCGGCCCGCGGACCTTCCTGGTCGATGACCAGGTGACCGCCTTGCTGGAAGGCAGTACCAGCAGCAATCGCTTCGTCGAGGAGGGTGACCCCATCCTGATGCCTGGCATCGGCGAGGTGCTGGAGGCGGGCGACGAGATCGGGCTCTTGTTCTACGAGCAGCACCCGCAGTACGCGGTGGTGCCCTCGCTGACGGTGCTCACCACGCTGCTGCCGGTGGCGACACTCAGCTACATCGCCGGCCGGCCCTTCCCCAACATCACCAGCGAGCTGCTGACGCCGCTGGCCGGGGTACTGAGCAATCCCAATCCCTACACGGCGGTGCTGGAAGACGTGCGGCTGCCGGTGTTCCAGCCCGGTGTCTATCCGGGCAGCCGGCTCACCGGCTTGCAGTAGTCGCTAGCTGCGGCCGCGGCGGAACCTGGCCGGCTTGGCTTCCAGGCTGGCCCGGTAGGCGGCGAGACGCTCGGCGCTGAGTTCACGGGTCACCGCGCAACCGGGTTCGCGCTGGTGCCGGCAGTCGTTGAAGCGGCACTGTGCCGCCAGCTGGCGCACGTCGGAGAAATCGTCCTCCACCTGCGCCTGTTCGCGGTTGAGCTTCAGCTCGCGCAGGCCGGGGGTGTCGATCAGGCAGGCGCCGCCCGGCAGCCGGCGCAGGAAGCGCGCGGTGGTGGTGTGGCGGCCGAGATCGTCCTGCACCTGGGTGCTGCCGGTGCGCTGCGCCTCGCGGCCCAGCAACTGGTTCATCAGCGTCGACTTGCCGACGCCCGAGGAGCCGAGCAGCACCAGGGTCTGGCCCGGCGCCAGATAGGGCGCCAGCAGGGCGGGCGCCTCCGGGCTGCGGGCGTCGAGCGCATGCACCGGCGTGCCGGCACCGACCAGGCCTTCGATCTCGGCACGCAGTGCCGGCAGGTTGTCGGCGCGGTCGCTCTTGGTCAGCACCACCACCGGCCGCACCTGGGCAGCGACCGCCAGCAGCCGGTAGCGCTCCAGTCGCTCGGGCTTGTAGTCGCCATCCAGGCCCATCACCAGCAGGGCGGTATCGACATTCGCCACCAGCCGCTGGCGGCGGCCGTCCTCGCGGCTGCGTTCCAGCAGATTGCGCCGCGGGATCAGTTGCGTGAGCCAGCCGCCCTCGTCCTGGTAGCGCGCCCAGTCACCGACGGCGAGGCCCTCGTCGAGTTCGGTCAGCGCCTTGTGCAGCGCTGGATGCGTGCGCGCGCTGAACTCCCGCTGGCCGTCATCGACGCGGTACTCGCTGCGGTGCTGCTCGATGATGCGCACCGGCCGACCCGGCATGGCGGGCAAGGCCGCCAGGGCCTGCTCCCAGGCGGCGTCCCAGCCCAGGCCGGCGAGGGCGTGGTCGGGGGTGGACGACATCAACCTGGCCCAGCCGGCGCGGGACGGGTGCTCCACCAGGTCAGGTAGAGCAGTCCGACTTGCAGCAGCAGCCGCAGCGTCAGCGCCCATTCCGGCATCTCCGGGAACTGCTCCGGGTGCAGCCACATGTGGATATTGGCCAGCGAGACGCCGCAGATCAGCACCAGCAGGGCGTAGCCGGCCCCGGAGCGCAGCCGGGCCGAGAGCAGGCTGAAGGCCAGCAGCAGTTCGGCGACGCCGCTGAGCCAGACCACGGCGCGCGGGTAGGGGATGTAGGGCGGCACGATGCGCACGAAGAAATCGGTGGCGACGAAATGGCCGACCCCGCCGAACAGGAAAAACAGGAAGACCACGGTCAGGCCCATCTTTTTGCCGTTGCTCATCGGTGCGGGGTTCTTGGAATCGCTGGGGATTGTAGGCTGTGCACCGGTTCCGAAACCCGCAGCACGCCATGCCCGACCGCCGCGATCCGCCGATCCCGCCGTGGAAGAAGCCGACTCCGAAATCCTCGAAGCCGGTGAGCAAGCTGAGTCCCTTGGCGCGCGCCGCGGCCGAAGCCCGTGCGAAGGCGGCCGGTCGTCGTTATCCCAATCTGGTCGACAATCTCTGGGCGGCCCGGCAGACCTTCGAGGAGGCGGGATCTGCGGACTTTCCGCCTGATCCCCCCGAGTTCTAGCCCTCGCTCAGCTCCAGCCACTGCTCCTCGGCCGCCGACAGCTCGGTACGGGCGGCGGCCTGTCGTTGCTGGAGCTTCTGCGCCTCGGCGCGCTTGGCGGCTTCGTAGATCGCCGGGTCGGCCAGGGCTTCGTCGAGCTTGGCGAGCTCGGCGGTGAGCTTGGCGATCTGCTTGTCGAGCGCGCGCAGGGCTTCGCGATTGGCCTTGTTGTCGGCCTTGCTGGCCAGCTTGGGCACGTCGACCGCCACCGGTGCCGCCACCACCACCGGCGTCGACGCGGCCGCCGTGGCCGCCGTCTTGCGGGCCGCCGATTCTCCGCGCTGGGCCTTGCGGCGCTCGTCGCGCAGCCAGGCGGCGTAGTCGTCGAGATCGCCGTCGAAGGGCGCGCAACTGCCGTCCGCCACCCGCCAGAGCGTGTCGCAGACGTTCTGCACCAGATGCCGGTCGTGGCTGACCAGCACCACGGCGCCCGGGTAGTCGTTGATCGCCATCTCCAGCGCCTGACGCATTTCCAGATCGAGATGGTTGGTGGGCTCGTCCAGCAGCAACAGGTTAGGCCGCTGATAGACCACCAGAGCCAGCGCCAGGCGCGCCTTCTCACCGCCGGAGAACGGGGCGATGGCCTCCATCTGCCGCTCGCCGTGGAAGGCGAACTGGCCCAGGTAGTCGCGCAGCGACTGCTCGCTGGCGCGCGGGTCGATGCGCTTGAGGTGCAGATAGCCGCTGGCCTGCGGGTCGAGCTGTTCGAGCTGGTGCTGGGCGTAGTAGCCGACCTTGAGATCGGGCGAGCGCACGATCTCGCCGCCTAGGAAGGGCATGGTGCCGGCCAGGCTCTTCATCAGCGTCGACTTGCCGGCGCCGTTGGCGCCCAGCAGGGCCACCCGCTCACCGGGCTGCAGCGACAGCTTGAGCTTGGTCAGCAGCGGCTTGCCGGCGTACCCGGCCTGGCCGTTGGTGATGTGGATCAGCGGGCTCGGCACCTTTTCCGGCTTGCGGAAGCTGAAGTCGAACTGGTTTTCCGCCAGTACCGGCGCCACCAGCTCCATGCGTTCCAGCGCCTTGATGCGGCTCTGCGCCTGCCGCGCCTTGCTGGCGTGGGTCTTGAAGCGGTTGATGAAGCTCTGCAGGTGCGCGACCCGTTGCTGCTGCTTCTCGTGGGTCAGGGCCTGCTGGCTCAGGCGCTCGGCGCGCTGGCGCTCGAACTGCGAGTAGCCACCGACGTAGAGGGTCGCGCTCTCGCGTTCCAGATGCAGGGTGTGGGTGCAGACCGCGTCGAGAAAATCGCGGTCGTGCGAGATCAGCAGCAGGGTGCCGGGGAATACCGCCAGCTCTTCCTGGAGCCAGAGTGTGGCGTCCATGTCGAGATGGTTGGTCGGCTCGTCGAGCAGCAGCAGGTCGCTGCGCTTGAGCAGCGCGCGCGCCAGGTTCAGGCGCATGCGCCAGCCGCCGGAGAAGCTCGCCACCGGGTTCTCCTGCTGGCTGGGCGCGAAGCCCAGGCCGTGCAGCAACTGTGCGGCGCGCGCCTTGGCGGCATAGCCGTCGATCATCGCCAGCCGGTCGTGGGCCTTGACCAGGTTGTCGATGTCGGCGTCGGTGGGGTGCAGCTCGATGCGCTGCTCGAGATTGGCGATGCGGGTTTCCAGCTCGCGCAGCTCGGTGTCGCCGTCGAGCGCGTACTCGATGGCCGGCTGCGGCAGGGCCGGGGTGTCCTGCGAGACATTCGCCACCACCAGGTTCTTCGACAGGTCGATGCTGCCGCCATCCGGCGCCAGCTCGCGGCGGATGGCGGCGAACAGCGTCGACTTGCCGACGCCGTTCTTGCCGATCACGCCCACCCTCTGGCCGGAGTGGATGGTGACCGAGACATTTTCCAGCAGCGTACGGGCGCTGCGGCGCAGGGTGAGGTTCTGGAGGGCGAGCATGAGGGCGCGGATTGTACGCGCAGGCGTGGACGGCCGTGGCGCCGCCTTGCGTAGATCGCGGCCAAGAAAAAGCCCGCCGGCGGCGGGCTGTTTCCTGAACGCTTGCGGCTTACTGCACCGGCTGGGCGTCCATCACTTCCGGCGCCGGCTCGCCTTCCACCGGGGTGGGCTCGCCTTCGACCGGGGTGGGTTCCTCGACCGGCGCGGCCTCGGCGGGGGCGGCTTCTTCCACTGGCACGGCCTCCTCGGTCGGCGCAGCTTCCTCCACCGGAGCCGACTCTTCCACGGGCGCCGCTTCTTCGACAGGGGCAGCCTCCTCTACGGGCGCGGCCTCGGCGGCCGGCTCGGCGCCGCCCTCGGTGACCTTCAGTTCGACGCGGCGGTTCAGCTCGCGGCCTTCGGCAGTGGCGTTGTCGGCCACCGGGCTGCCCTCGCCATAGCCCTTGACGGTCAGTCGCGAACCATCGACGCCGCGCGCCAGCAGGTACTGGCGCACCGCTTCGGCGCGGTTATCGGAAAGCTTGAGGTTGTAGCTGTCGGAGCCTTCCGAGCTGGTGTGGCCGCCGACTTCCACATGCAGGGCCTGGGCGGCCAGCAGGGAATCGGCGACGCCGTCGAGGATGGTCTTGGCGTTGGCGGTGAGGCGCGCCGAGTCGAGCTCGAAGTTAACGCCGCGCAATACCACCGTCTCGCCGGTCTTGCAGCCGTTGAGGTCGATGGGTTCGCCGGCGGCGGGGGCCTCGCAGGGGCTGCTGGGCTCGGCGACCGGAGCGGCTTCCAGCGGGCAGCCGGACTCGTTGACGGCGGTGCCGGCCGGGGTGTCGGGGCACTGGTCGAGTTCGTCGGTGACACCGTCACCGTCGGAGTCGGCGCCGCTGTCGACGATGGCGACCGGCTCGGTGGTTTCGGCCGGCGCTTCGGCCGGGGCGGCAGCCGCGCCCAGGGGCAGCAGCAGGCCGACCGAGGCCACACCTTCATAGAAGGACTTGTCGGCGGTGCTGGCATCGTCGCCAGCCTGCTCGCGGCCGTGGGCGTCGATGCGGTACTTCACCTCGGTACGCAGGGCGGCACCGGGGAACAGGCCGCCGAGATCGCCCAGCGACAGCAGGTAGCCGAGGCCGATGTCGAACAGGGTGGTGCCGTAGTCGGTGATGACGCCGGGGTGGTCCTTGATCTGGCCGCGCTGCAGATTGATCGGGACGTAGAGGTCGGGCAGGGAGGTGAGCGGGAACACCATGGCGCCGATGCCGACGCTGGTGATCGAGGCCGAGCTGCCGCCGTTCTTGGCGTCGGCGGTCAGATAGCCGGCGGTCAGTTCCAGATTGAGGCCGGAAGTGAGGCTCTTGCCGATGGCGAGCTGGCCGCCCAGGCCGTCGTCGGTGCCGCGCGCATCGGCCGCCTTCAGATAGCTGAACATCGGCGACACATACAGGTGCTGGCCCAGCCGGGCCTTGACGCTGCTGCCGCTACTGTCGTCGCTACTGGCGTATTCCTCGTCCTGAGCGTGCGTGGGGAAGGAAAGCACCATCGCGGCGATCAGGCCGAGAGTGCCAAGGCGGTAGTTCATAGGCGTCCCTTTCATGCGGTCCGGGGTTTGTCGTTGGAATCGTTGAATTTTACGGCGGCCTGAGGCCTCCGTCTCCAACGCGTTTGTAACACTCATACGCGGACCGCACAACCTGCATGGTGGGCTTACCGCCCGGCGTCTATACTGCGCGCCCTTTCGAGGTGGCGGTCGCGATGGAACCCAACAAAATTCGAGAAGAGGTGACGGCTCTGCAGGCGCGTTTCGACGCCCTGCGGGGCTATCTTTGACTACGCTAATAAGAAGGACCGGCTGATTGAGGTCTGCGCCGAGCTGGAGCGCGGCGACATCTGGAACAAACCGGAGCTGGCCCAGGGCCTGGGCCGCGAGCGTGCCAAGCTGGAAGACATCATCCAGCCGCTGGACAAGGCCGAAGCCGGCCTGAGGGATGCCCTGGAACTGCTGGAGATGGCCGAGGCCGAGGGCGACGCCGGCACCATCAACGAGATCATTCGCGACGTCGAGGGGCTGCAGAAGCTCGCCGACGACATGGAGTTCAAGCGCATGTTCTCCGGCGAGATGGACAATTCCAACTGCTTCGTCGACATCCAGTCCGGCGCCGGTGGCACCGAGGGCCAGGACTGGGCCAGCATGCTGCTGCGCATGTACCTGAAGTGGGCCGACGGCAAGGGCTTCAAGACCGAACTCCTGGAGCAGTCCGACGGCGAAGTCGCCGGTATCAAGAGCGCCACCTTCTCGGTGAGCGGCCCCTATGCCTACGGCTGGCTGCGCACCGAGACCGGCGTGCACCGTCTGGTGCGCAAGAGTCCGTTCGACTCCGGTAACCGCCGTCACACCAGCTTTGCCGGTGTATTCGTCAGCCCCGAGGTCGACGACAACATCGATATCGAGATCAACCCCGCCGACCTGGAAGTGGGCACCTACCGCTCCAGCGGCGCCGGTGGCCAGCACGTCAACAAGACCGAGTCGGCGATCCGCATCAAGCACGTCCCCAGCGGCATCGTGGTCTCCTGCCAGACCCAGCGTAGCCAGCACGCCAACCGCGACCGCGCCATGCAGATGCTGAAGTCGCGCCTGTACGAGGCCGAGTTGCAGAAGCGCAACACCGAGAAGCAGAAGCTGGAAGACAGCAAGGCCGACATCGAGTGGGGCAGCCAGATCCGCAGCTACGTGCTCGACCAGTCGCGGATCAAGGATCTGCGCACCGGGGTGGAAATCGCCGACACCGACAAGGTGCTCAACGGCCACCTCGATCCCTTTATTGAAGCCAGCCTCAAGCAGGGGCTCTAAGCGCCATGACCGAAGAGCAGAAGCCGCAGGACGAGAATCAACTGATCGCGGTGCGCCGCGAGAAGCTGGAGGCCCTGCGTGCCGCCGGCAAGGCCTACCCCAACGGCTTTCGCCGCGACACCCTGGCCGAGCACCTGCACGGCAGCTTCGGCGAGTGCACCGCCGAGGCGCTGGATGCGCTGAGCGAGCGCTTTGCCATAGCCGGCCGCCTGATGCTCAAGCGGGTGATGGGCAAGGCCAGCTTCGGCACCCTGCAGGACTCCAGCGGCCGCATCCAGATCTTCTGCCAGCTCAACACCCTGGGCGCAGAGGCCTACGAGGTGTTCAAGCACGCCGACATTGGCGACATCCTGGGCGTGAAGGGGCGGGTGTTCCGCACCAAGACCGGCGAGCTGTCGGTTTGGGCCGAGTCTCTGGAGCTCTTGACCAAGAACCTCAGGCCGCTGCCGGAGAAGTGGGCGGGCCTCACTGACACCGAGACCCGCTACCGCCAGCGCTACCTCGACCTCATCGTCAATCCCGAGGTGAAGGCGGTTTTCGAGAAGCGCACCAAGATCGTCCGCTTCATCCGCAACTTCCTCGACACCCTGGGCTTCCAGGAAGTCGAGACGCCGATGTTGCAGCCGATCCCCGGCGGCGCCACCGCGCGGCCCTTCATCACCCACCACAACGCCCTGGACCGCGAGCTGTTCATGCGCATCGCGCCGGAGCTGTACCTGAAGCGCCTGGTGGTGGGCCACTTCGAGAAGGTCTACGAGATCAATCGCAACTTCCGCAACGAAGGGCTCTCCACACGCCACAACCCCGAGTTCACGATGCTGGAGTTCTATCAGGCCTACGCGGACTACCACGATCTGATGGACCTGACCGAAAACCTGATCCGCGACTGCGCGCTCACCGTCAACGGTAGTGCCCAGCTCAGCTACCAGGGGCGCGACTACGATCTTGGCAAGCCGTTCAACCGCTGGACCATGGCCGAGGCGGTCGCCCGCGCCAATCCGGAGCTGGATGCCAGCCGCCTGGGGGATGCCGATTACCTGCGTCCCATCGTCAAGGCCAAGGGTGGCAATCCGCAGCCGGGGTACGGCGCCGGCAGGCTGCTCACCGAGCTGTTCGAGGCGACGGTGGAAGAGAATCTGCTCGACCCCACCTTCATCACCGAATACCCCACCGAGGTCTCTCCGTTGGCGCGCCGCAACGACGCCAACCCGGAGGTCACCGACCGCTTCGAGTTTTTCCTCGGCGGTCGCGAAGTGGCGAACGGCTTTAGCGAGTTGAACGATGCCGACGACCAGGCCGCGCGTTTCCGTGCCCAGGTCGATGCCAAGACCGCCGGCGACGACGAGGCGATGTTCTTCGACGCCGACTACATCCGCGCGCTGGAGTACGGCCTGCCGCCGACCGCTGGTGAGGGCATCGGCATCGACCGTCTGGTGATGTTCCTCACCGACAGCGCCTCGATCCGCGATGTGTTGCTGTTTCCGGCCATGCGGCCGGAAAGCAATTAACCGATCCGGCCGTGAGGCCGGAAGGCAATTAGCCGGTCCGGCCATGCGGCCGGAAAGCCATTAATTGACCCGGCCAAGCCTCTGTGACCTTCCCTCCCCCGCAAGCGGGGGGGCAGGGTGGTGGCGGTGGCGCTGGGACGCCGCAGCCGAGCTTTAGCCCGCTGACGATCTACGCGAAACCAAATCCGCCAGCCACTGCCCGGCAAACATCGCCGGCACCAGCCAGAGCGCGCCGCCGCTGCCCTGGCTGAAGGCGACCAGAGCCGGCCCTGGACAGTAGCCGGCGATGCCCCAGCCCAGGCCGAACAGTCCGGCTCCGATCAGCAAGGGCGCGTCAATGCGGCCGCGCTCGGTTGCCGGCGCGCGCCCGGTTCTACGCAGCCACCAGAAGCCGGGCACGGTGATCGCCAGTGCGCTGCCCATGACGAACATCAACGAGGCATCCCAGCCCGGACCCAGTTTCAGGAAGGCGAGCACCTTGCCGGGTTCGGCCATGCCGGAAATCACCAGGCCGGCGCCGAACAGCGCGCCAGCCAGCAGCGAGAGCAAGGGGGAAGGCGTGGAGTTGTTGGCGCTCACCGATGCACTCCGGCGGTCAGCAGGCTGGCGCTGAGTACGCCCATCGCCATGAATACCAGCACCGCCACCAGTGAGCGCAGCGACAGTCTGCCGAGGCCGCAGATGCCGTGGCCGCTGGTGCAGCCATTGCTCAACCGCGTGCCGAAGCCGACCAGCAGCCCCGAGACCAGCAGCCAGACCGGGGGCGTGTTCGCCGCCGGCGCACTGGGCGCGGCCGCCAGCGCCAACCAGCCGCCCGCCGCCAGGCCGGTAAGGAACAGCCAGCGCCAGGCGCGGTCCGGCCCCCAGAACGCGGCGTGAAAAATGTTGCTGATGCCGGCCAGGCGGCCGGACCGGGCGTAGAGCAAAAGGGCCGAACAGCCGATCAGGGCACCGCCCACGGCGGCGTGCAGATAGTCGTGCATGAATAACGACGCGAATTTGAATTGACGGGATACCGGGTAGGGTATGGAATGCCGGGCGTCCCGGCAAACAAGTTGACCATGTCCGACTGGCAAGACAGCAAGGCCCAGGTGCTGGCGCGCTTGAAGCGCGCCGAAGGGCAGGTGCGTGCGGTGGCCGCCATGGTCGAGCGCGAGGAGGACTGCGAGCGCGTCGCCCAGCAGCTCGCCGCCGCGCGCAAGGCGCTGGACCGCGCCTTCTACGATCTGATCGCCTGCATGCTGCGCCGCGAGCTGGCCGATGCCGGCCTGCAGGACGCCAAGCTGGAAGGCATCAAGCACCTCAGCGAGCTCCTGGCCCGCTATGGCTGAGTTGCTGCCCCTGCTGGGAATCGGCCTGTTCCTGGGGCTGGTGCTGGGCCTGACCGGCGCTGGCGGCGCGATTCTCGCCGTGCCCTTGCTGATGGTCGGCCTGGGCTGGGACTTTCCCCTGGCCGCATCGATGGCCCTGGCCGCGGTCGCGGCCTCGGCGGCGGTAGGGGCCTGGTCGGGCTGGCGCCAGGGGCTGGTGCGTTACCGCGCGGCCTTCCTGATGGCCGCCGCCGGTCTGCTGTTCGTGCCCCTGGGTCTGTGGCTGGCGCAGCGCTGGCCGCATGCCGTGCTGGAGCTGTTGTTTGCACTGCTGATGGCGGTGGCGGCGGTCCGTCTGTACCGACAGACGCAGGAAGCCGAGGTGGCGCGTGGTGGTGTGCCGGTACCGGAGCAGGAATGCGCCGAAATGCTCTGCAAGCTCAATCCCGCTACCGGGCGCTTCAGTTGGACCTCGCCCTGCGCCGCGGTGCTGACCGCCACCGGGGCCTTCACCGGGCTGCTGTCCGGCCTGTTGGGCGTCGGCGGGGGCTTCGTGCTGGTGCCGGCGATGCGCCAGGTCACCGAGCTGTCGATGCACTCGGCGGTCGCCACCTCGCTGCTGTTCGTGGCCCTGGTCAGTGGTGGCGCGGTGCTGTGGGCGGCGGCCCAGCACCACCTGCCTTCCGGCTCTCTGGTTGCGCCCTTCGTGCTGGCCGCGGTGGTGGGCATGTTGCTGGGGCGTCAGCTCGCGCCCCGTCTGGCTGGCCCCAGGCTGCAGCGCGGCTTCGCCGGTCTGATGTTGCTGGTTGCCCTGGGCATGGCCCTGTCTGCCCTGCGTTGAGGAGAACGCCGATGCTGTTTCGCCAGTTGTTCGATGCCGAGTCCTGTACCTACAGCTATCTGTTGGCCGATGGCCCCGGTGGCGAGGCGTTGATCATCGACCCGGTGCGCGAGCAGGCGGAGCAGTACATGCGTCTGATCGACCAATTGGAGCTGCGCCTGGTGGTGGCGGTCGACACCCACACCCACGCCGACCACGTCACCGCCCTGGGCGTGTTGCGCGACGCCACCGCCTGCGTCACCCGCATGGGCGAGCAGAGCAAGGCCGAGTGCGTGAGCCAGCGCTTCCGCGACGGCGAGACGCTGAGCATTGGCAAGCTGCGCCTGCGCGCGCTGTACACGCCCGGCCACACCGACGAGTCCTACAGCCTGGTGATGGACGACCGCGTGTTCACCGGCGACGCCCTGCTGATCCGCGGCACCGGCCGCACCGACTTCCAGAACGGCGACAGCCATGCCGCCTACGACTCGCTGTTCAACAAGCTGCTGAAGCTGCCCGACGACACGCTGGTCTACCCCGGCCACGACTACAAGGGCTGGACGGTCTCCACCATCGGCGAGGAGCGGCGCTGGAACCCGCGCCTGCGGGTGCGTAGCGCCGAGGAATACGCGGCGCTGATGGCCAGCCTCAAGCTGCCAACGCCGAAGCTGATGGACGTCGCGGTGCCGGCCAATCTGGCCTGCGGTCGCGTCGTTGGCTAATGCCTGTTGACGCCGCCGGACTCGCCACGGCGGAAGGCGGAGCTTGGAGATGGTCTCTCGTTTAGTGGACCCCCGGTTTTGCAGCCGGGCCAAGCTGGCTGCGACGCTGGGCGCTTGATCGGAAGCCGCGAAGCAATCACGACAAGGCGACCTGTGCGCTGGCCAACAAGCTGGCCCGGATCGACTGGGCGACCTGGAAACTCGGCATGGTCTTCAATCCCGATCAGGCAGGAGTGGGCACCACCGTCTGATTCTTCCAGCGCCCCACCACCAACATCGCTTTCACGCGGTTGCTCTGGAGAAGACCGCGGATCATGGCGTAGACGGTCGGACCGTCCGGAAGAGAAAGCCGATAACAAGCGTGAGCGAGAAGCATCAACAGCTCGTTGCGAACGTGTGGCTCTCCCGGTGCAAATTTCCATGAAGGCTTGGCATGCCGCAGGCGCTATACGAATTGTTAGGGCCGATCACGCCATTACTTACCGGTGCGTGCGTAGTCGTATGCCCGAAGCGCCCAATGCGGAAGATCAGGCCTCGGCCAGTTTTCTTGAAACAGCCTGACCTCGACCCACTCCGGACCAAGTTCAGTTCGCCGTGCTCCGGTAGCAATGGCGACCTCGACATCCTCCGACCGCAGACGCCACAGCGTGGACCCCATGCCAGAAGCGCCGCAAAACACTATGTTCTTTGTTACACAGTAAACCGCCGCGTAATTAGGGCCACCGCCGCGAAGCTCGTACTCTCCCAGCCGCTTAACGGCCAGGTACAACTCAGACGCAACGTCCGAGTGCGCGCTGAGACCTTCGAAGTGCTTCTGTATTTCTGGATTTAGCAGCATGTTTCTGAGGGCCAACGCCGCGGCTCAGCCGTGGCCACGCCGAAGGCGTGGACGTCGGCTGCAGCCGCTGGTTATGTGCGACGCCCTTTCCACGCGGATTCCTCCTCTCTGACGTCAAGCGAAAAATGCCCAA
>SCVA01000043.1 GCA_004297005.1 Nevskiaceae bacterium | reverse complement strand
TCATACTGCGGATCAAACTGCTGCTCGCACTGCTGCTCACGCTGCCCGCCATGCCTGACACTCGCTCGAAATACCACCGGTTGGTGGCGCGCATTGTAGCCCTGGGCCTGCTGCTCGCCGTGGGGACCGCGCAGGCGACAGCGCCGACGCTGCGCTGGCGCCTGGTCGCCAGCCACCCGCACGAGGCCAGCGACTTCACCCAGGGGCTGGTCTGGCATCAGGGCCGGCTGTTTGAGAGCGCCGGCCAGTACGGCGCCTCGCGCATCGCCGAAAAGGACTTGAGCAGCGGCAAGACCCTGCGCAGCACCAGCCTGCCCGGCAACGAGTTCGGCGAGGGCCTGGCCTTGCTGCGCGGCCAGCTCTGGCAGCTGACCTGGCGCGAGGGCGTTGCCCATGTCTACGACCTCACCCTGCAACCGCTGCAGCGCCTGCGTTACGGCGGCGAAGGCTGGGGCATCGCCAGCGACGGTCGCCAGCTGGTCATCAGCGATGGCTCGGCCAGACTGCACTTCGTCGATCCCGAGGGCTTCCGCCTGCTGCGCAGCATCGAGGTAAGCGACGGCGGGCGGCCGGTAACCATGCTCAATGAGCTGGAATGGGTCGAAGGCGCGATCTACGCCAATGTCTGGATGAGCGACCGGGTGGCGCGCATCGACCCCGCCAGCGGCCAAGTCACTGGCTGGCTGGATCTAGCGCCGCTCAAGCGCGCTGCCGGCGTCACCCCGGAGCGCGAGGCGCAGGGGGCGGTGCTCAACGGCCTGGCCTGGCGCGCCGATCAGCGCCGCCTGCTGGTCACCGGCAAGTGGTGGCCCAAGCTGTTCGAGCTGAAGCTGGACGTGCAGAACACAGCAAAGTAACCATTGTTACCTGTTTGACCGTCTTGAACCGCGGCACGGCCACACGGCCAATTGACCAGGCAGCCCTTCTCCCCCTATAAAGCGAGCCTCGAATTCGCAGGATTTTCTGGAGGAGAACCAGAAATGCTCATTACCCACGAGCACCAAGAGCTGTACCGCAACGTCAAGAAGTTCGTGCAGGACGAACTCAATCCGCACATCCCGCAATGGGAGAAAGACGGAATCTGGCCGGCGCGGGAAGTGCTCAAGAAGATGGGCAGCCTCGGCTATCTGGGCATCAACAAGCCGGAGTCGGTCGGCGGCCTGGGGCTGGACTACAGCTACGAGGTGATGTTCGCGCAGGCGATCGGCAACTGCATCTGCGGCAGTCTGCCGATGGCGATCGGGGTGATCACCGACATGGCGACACCCGCCCTCGCCCGCTTCGGCTCCAAGGCCTTGCAGCAGGAATTCCTGGCGCCGGTGGTGGCCGGCGACATGGTCTGCTCGATTGCCGTCTCCGAAGCCGGCGCCGGCTCCGACGTGGCGGGCGTGAAGACCACGGCGGTGAAGGACGGCGACGACTATGTGATCAACGGCAGCAAGATGTGGATCACCAACGGTACCCAGGCCGACTGGGCCTGCGTGCTGGCCAACACCAGCGAAGGCAAGGTGCACCAGAACAAGAGCCTGATCGTGGTGCCGCTGGACGCCAAGGGCGTGGACCGCAAGACCAAGCTCGACAAGCTCGGCATGCGCAGCAGTGACACCGCAATGATCTTCTTCGACAACGTCCGCGTGCCGCGCCGCAACCTGATCGGCGTCGAGGGCATGGGCTTCATGTACCAGATGATGCAGTTCCAGGAAGAGCGCCTGTACGGCGCCGCCTCGTCCATCGACGGCCTCACCAACATCATCAACGAGACCATCGACTACACCCGCCAGCGCCAGGCCTTCGGCGGCTCCATTCTCGACAACCAGTACGTGCATTTCCGGCTGGCCGAACTGAAGACCGAGGTCGAGGCGCTGCGTGCCCTGATCTACGACACCACCGAGCGCTACATCGGCGGCAAGGAAAAGATGGAAGACCTCGCCATGCTCGCCAGCATGTGCAAGCTCAAGGTCGGCCGCCTCGGCCGCGAGGTCACCGACAGCTGCCTGCAGTTCTGGGGCGGCCAGGGCTTCATGTGGGACAACAACGTCGCCCGCGCCTACCGTGATACCCGCCTGGTTTCCATCGGCGGCGGCGCCGACGAGATCATGCTCGGCATCATCGCCAAGTGCATGGGCATTCTGCCCAGCAAGAAGGCGCACGAAGCAAAGAAGGCGGCTCAGGTAGCGGCCTGAAGCGCTGGACGCCGACGCGGGCCGGTACCCATGGCCGGCCGCGCCGCATCGCCGGATTTAATCCCTCGTGGCCTAACGGCGCCGTAGCAGGGTGCCGCCGATGGCCACCGCGATCAGCAACAGCGTGAATACGGAGGTGAGGCTGTCGCGCCAGTCCTTGCCCAGCCAGGGCGTCAGCCATTCCCATTTGTGGGCGTAGGCGAAGACGCTGTCGACCAGTCGCAAGTCATCGTCCACCCGCGCCGCCAGGCGCTCGCTGGCCGGGTCCAGGTAGTAGGCGCTGTGCACGGCATCGGCCTGCTCCAGCCGCCAAACCGGTAGGCGCTTGTAGAGAAAGCCGTAGTCATCCGAAAAAGCTAGCACCGGCGTCGCCGGCGCGGCTGGGTCGGCAACGCCGAAATAGCCAGCCAGCTCGGCGAGATGCCGGCCAACGGCGCCAGGTAGCGTCTGGCCATCTTCCGCGGAGACATACAGCGCCAGCGCCGGCCCCTCGGCACCCTGTGGCGCCCGGCCGTGATGCTGGTGTTCGCCCATCGCCAGACCACGGCCGGTGGTGGTGACCGGGGGCTGCAAGCTCCAGCGCCAGGCCGGTGCGCCATCGACCGTCACCAGTTGCAGACCACTAACCACCTCCACCGGCGCCTGCACCGACGCACGCAACAGCGCGCTGGCGACCCGCAGCGGCCGTTGCGGCGCCTGTTCGTTCTCGCGCTCGGCATTGCCGCGCGCCTGGAGATAACCGCTTACCGCCCAGGCCAGCGCCGCCAGGGCCACGGTCAGCCCGCCCCAGCGATGTAGGCGACGTAGATTCCAGCGCCGGCCACCGGACTGGCGCAGGGCAATGCTCAAGCCAAGCAGGCTGGCGGCCGCGACGCCGGCGAGCAACAGGTTGATCCAGCCGTTGCGCAGCGGCGCCGGCAGCCAGGCCCAGCTATGCACCGCTTGGAACAGCCGCTGAAAAACCCGCTTGCGGGTATCGGAAAGGGTCGCCAGCCGGTCGTCCTCGGTGGCGACATAGACCGCCAGACCATCCGGCCGCGCCAGTTGCAGGCGCCAGGCCGGCAGCAGGCGATTGACGTAGGCGTAGTCGGCATCGAAGGCGGTCTGCGGGCGCGCCTCAACCAGGGGCGACTGCGCGTCACCGCTGTACCAGCGCGCCAGACGCTCGGCGTGTTCGGCCTCTGTGCTGGCCGGCAGTAGCCGGCCATCGAGGGCGTCGAGGTAGCGCACGCTCTGTTCCTTGGCGCTAGCCCGCCACAGCCAGCGCTGGCCGTCGTGCAGCAGACGCAGGCCGCTCAGTTCGTCGATGCCCGCCTGCAGCAGCAGTGGCCCAGGCGCCGGCAGCGCCATACTCAGCACCGGCATGGGCGGGGGCGCGAACTGCGCGGGCCTGGGCTGAGTGCGAGTCATCAAGGGATGCAGCGCGCCAGTCAGCGCGAAGCAGAGAGCCGCCAGCAAGGCGAGCCAGGCGAAGCGGCGATGCCAGCGGCGCAGGCCGTGAGTCTTGGTAGTTTTGGTTTGCATCGAATCATTCCGTACGCATCCACCGGCCCCGCGCAGGCGCCCGGTGGATGCAAGGTCCTTCAGGGACGCCATTCCAGACCGGCGTAGAAGCTGCGGCCTTCCCCAGGCAGGAACTGCGCCGTATTGCCGGCCCGCACCGTGTCAATCACACCGGTGGTGGAAGCATAGTGCTCGTCGGCAAGATTGCGGCCTTCCAGAAACCAGCCTAACCGCGGCAGCAGCTCGCCGCCGGCCTTGAGGCCGAAGAGGTTGTAGCTGTCTGCCTTGAGCGCGCCCTGCATATCCACCAATGACTCGCCGCTGGACTCGGTGGTGAGGGCGACAAACTGCTTGCCGAAGTCGCCGCGCAGCTCACTCTTCATCTGCACCTGCGGCACGCCTGGCAGCCGCTGGTCGCCGTACTGGGCATCGCCGTCGTAGCGAAAATCGTTGTAGAGGCCGTTCAGGCGCAGCGTCAACCAGGACAGCGGCCGCACTCTCAAGCCCGCCTCGACGCCCTGGTGGATGGTGTGATCGGCATTGGTGGTGACGCCGGTGAAGACGCCGGGGCTAGTGGTCTCCACCTGCACGATCAGCAGCTCGCTGCGGATACGGGCGTGGTAGATCGACAGATCCCAGCCCCAGACCTGACCCTGGCTACGGCTTCCCAGCTCGTACGTCACTGCCCGCTGCGCCTCGTTGTCCGCCGGGGCGGTAGCGCCCGGCAGCGTCACCGTGGTCTCGCTGAAGCTCGGTGGCTCGAAGCTGCCGGCGACATTGCCGTACACCTGGGTCTTGGGCGCGAGCTGGTAGAGAGCGCCGATCTTCGGCGAGAAGCCGCGATAAGTGCGGTCGTAGCTGCCGTCGAGCGTGCCGGTGGCGATGAACTGGTCGTCGTTGCTGCGGCGCGCGCTCACCGCCTGCGCGCCGGCGACCAGAGTGAGGTCAGGGCTCAGACCGAACTGGTTCTCGGCATAGGCGATGAGGTTGGCGGCCTCTTGGCGGTAGCGGTCGGTACGCGCGCCGCGCGTGCGGGTGCCGGGCAGGTTCACATAGCTGTCGCCACGGGTGTAGCCGTACTGGGGATTGAAGCCGATCACCAGACGGTTGGCGTGGCCGAACAGCGGCGCGGTCTCGATCAGCCGCAGCGAGACGCCGTAGTCGTAGTTCTCCTGCAGGAGCTGCGGGAAGATCGGGTGGTCGAGATCCTTGCGGGCGGCGTAGACCGCCAACTCGGTGAGCGCGCTGTCGCTGGTCCGCGCCACCGACTTGTTGGCCAGGCGCAGCACCTTGGTGTCGCGGCGCTGGTCGAGGGAACTGTCGCGGTTGCCGCCATTGGCCTGGCGCGGATCGGCTTCCAGTTGCGCCTTGGTGAGGTTGCCCGGCAGCTCGGAATCCGAACGGGTCACGGTCAGGAAGGTTCGGTTTTCGATGCCGCTGTCCAGGCGCAGGCCGAGATTAGAGGTGAAGCGGAACTCGCGCTGCTCGGAGTGCTCGCGGCAGCCATCGCTGCCGTAATAGCCCAGCGAGGCAAAGCCGTCGAGCTTGCCGGCGACCGCACCGGTTTGCAGATAGGCGCGGCGGTAGCCAAAGCTGCCGCCTTCGACCCGCGCCTCGGTGCCGGCGGTGTAGCCGGTGGCTGTGACGAAGTTGACCGAGCCACCGAGATTGCTGCCGCCGAACTGCAGGGCATTGGCGCCGCGGAACACCTCGATGTGGTCGGCGGCCAGGGTGTCGATGGACTGGAAGTCGCCGCTGCCGTCCGCGAGGTTGAGCGGCACGCCGTCCTGCAACACGCTGATGCCACGGGTGTGGAAGGTGCGCGCCAGGCCGGAGCCGCGAATCGACAGCCGCATCTCCTGGCTGCCGAAGCGGCTCTGGGCGAATACGCCGGTGGCCTGTGAGAGCGCGTCGGCGAGCGTGCCGGCGCGCTGGTCGCGCAGATCGGCGGCATCCACCAGGCCGGCGCCGCCGGCGGTGCGGGCGACCTCCTCGCGGGCTTCCTGGAGGCTGTTCTGGGTGGAAGGGGTGGTGGCGATGACCGTCACCGTCTCCAACTGATGGACCGGCGTGTGCTCGGCCTGGGCGGCGCAGCTAAACAGGGCCAGCAGGCCCAGGCTGTAGGGGGTACGGCGGGGGTAGATCTTGATCGGTTTCATGGCTCGAATTCGGTCGGAAGTCGGCGGCGTCGCGGACGCGCGCCAGGGCGGTCCGCGTAGCGCGGCCGCTCAGCAGAGGGACGATCCGGATTCGAACGGGGGCGCCTGGGAAGGTGGCCGTGGTGGCCGCTGCACGCGCGCCGCCGGCAGCGGGGTCGCCGGCAGGGCCACCGGCGCGAACAGACCCGGCAAGACCGGGGTCTGGTCGGCGCTGGGCAAGGCCAGCGCCTGCGCCAGGGCATAGGGACAGCTCGGGTGCGAGTCCGCCTTGGGGGCCGTCTCGTCCAGCTGCGACAGCAGGCTGCTGCCCTCGCTGAGGCAATAGCTGAGGCGCAGGCCGCCGTCGCCGAATTCCGGCATCAGGCCGGCCGGCAGCAGCGCCCGCGGCAGGGCCGCCAGCAACAGCCAGAACAGCAGCAGCGCCAGCCGGCGCCGGCTGGCGGCGATCAGGTTCACCCTCTAGCCCGGTGACGCGCGATCAGTGCCCGGCGTGGGAATGGGCGTCGGCGTCGCGGCTGCGGACTTCCAGCTCGACCTCGACCCGGCCGGCCTTCTCGAAGCGCAGCACCAGCGGTAGCTTGGCGCCCGGGGCCAGCGCCTGCTTGGGCTCGATCAGCATCAGGTGATAGCCGCCCGGTGCCAGTTGCAGACGGCCCTGGGCCGGCACCGCCAGGCCCTCGCTGAGCGCACGCATGCGCATGACGCCACCAGCCATGCTCATCTCGTGGATTTCGACCCGGCCCACAGCCGGCGATTCGGCCCCGAGCAGGCGGTCGGCGGTACCGGGATTGATGATGGTGAGGAAGCCACCGGCGGTGATGCCCGGCGCCGGGGTGGCATAGCTATAGGCCTGCTCGACGCGCAGAGACGTAGCCGGCGCGGCCCAGAGCAGGGCCGGAGACAGCAGCAGGACGAGAAACAGCGAACGGATTTTCCGCATGACGAAAGCACTCCCAAGTACGGCCGCGTTCGCGGCCAGACCTCCCGCCCAGGCGGCGGAAGCCAGACTCAACAACAGTCAGGAGTGACTTGGAGGACCGCGCGCAAGGCGAATCGGCGGGGTTTGCTCCGCCGGCCGGACGAGCGACCGCGCCAGCGGCATGGCGACCGGCACCGGCTGCGCCCGGACGACCAGCGCGACGGCCGTGCTCAGCGACTCGCCTGCCGGGGCGCAGACACAGTGCCCGTGGGCGGCCATCGCCTCAGCGGCCGCGCCCGGCACCACCTTGCCCGGCGCGCAATAGGCGAGCTGCGGACGGCCATCGTCCAACAAGGCGGCCAGGGCCGCGTGCGGCACCAACCCCCGCAGCAAGGCCACGAACAGCACCAAGCCCCAGGCCCGGCTACGCCAGCCGCGGAGGGAGGTGGGTTCGGAGCGGGTGTTCATGGAGGAATAGGATAGCAGCCGGTCAACGGCACGGTTCTTGTTTGCGTTAGGGCATTCCGCGCCGCAGACACCCGCCCCGTTTCGGGGCACGGTATCATCGTCGCCTACACGGGCAGCCGTCACCCAAGGCTGCCGATTCCACGGCCGGCCTCGCCGACCGTAGCAACCTACAGATACGGAGCAACTGCCCTATGGGCATGAATGTGAAACAGGACAGCGGCAGCGAAGCCGCGCCGGTGGCTGAAATCAACGTCACGCCGCTGGTCGACGTCATGCTGGTGCTGCTGATCATCTTCATGGTGTCGATGCCGGCGATGATGAGCCAGCTACAGATCGAGATCCCGAAGAAGTCGCTGACCCCGCCGCCGCCGGACGTCAAGCCGAAGCCCACCATGTACGTGTTGGTCGATGATGTCGGCGCCTACTACTTCCAGTTCGGTGGCGATGGCGTGCCGATGCCCGTCGCCTTCGAGGAGCTGCCGGCCAAGCTGATCGAGAAGGCCGACGAGTACAGCAAGGAGCTGGTCTACGTGAAGGCCGCGCCGCGCATCGACTACGGCCGTGTGGTGACCCTGATCGAGACCATGGGCAAGTCCGGCTACAACAAGGTCGCACTCGACAAGAACGAGAACGCGATGCCGCTGGACACGCCGGTTGAAGAGGCAGCGCCGGCGGGCTAGTCCCGATCCGCCGCTACGAAAAAGCCCGCCAATCGGCGGGCTTTTTCGTTGGGCCATGCCCAGCGACGACCAATTTGCGAGCAAGCCGCCGTTGTGAGCAGGCTCGAGACCGATTCGAGCAGCAGAGCTGTACCCAAGTACAGCGAGCAGCGCAGAAGCGGTATCGGGCCGCGCAGCAGGCGGATCGCTGCAAATCAGGCTTCGATGGCTTTGCGGAGCTTCTTCATCGCCGCCGACTCGATCTGGCGGATGCGCTCGGCGGACACGCCGTACTCGTCGCCCAGCTCCTGCAAGCCGACCTTGTCGCCCTCGTCCGCCAGCCAGCGGCGGGCAAGGATGTCGCGCTCGCGCGGGTTGAGTTGCACCAGGGCAGCACGCATGCGGTCTTCGCGCGCCTCCTGCCATTCGGCCTCCTCGATGGCGGCGAAGTCGTTGCGCTCGTCGGCGAGGTAGTCCTCGGGCACATAGCTGTTCTCATCGTCGGCGCTGGTCATCGAGAAGCTCATGTCGGCATTGCCGAGACGGGCCTCCATCTGCAGCACCTCTTCCGGCTTGACGTTGAGGTCCTTGGCCACCGCCGCCACCTCGGCCGCATTCATCCAGCCCAGGCGCTTCTTGGCGCCGCGCAGGTTGAAGAACAGCTTGCGCTGGGCCTTGGTGGTGGCGATCTTGACGATGCGCCAGTTCTTCAGGATGTACTCGTGAATCTCGGCCTTGATCCAGTGCACCGCGAAGGAAATCAGGCGCACGCCCTTGTCGGGGTCGAAGCGCTTGACCGCCTTCATCAGGCCGATATTGCCCTCCTGCACCAGGTCGGCGATGTTCAGGCCGTAGCCCTGGTAGCCGCGGGCGATATGCACCACGAAGCGCAGGTTGGAGAGAATCAGGGTCTGGGCGGCGGCAAGGTCGTTGGACTGCTTGAGCTGGACAGCCAGTTCATGCTCCTCGGCCGCTTCCAGCACCGGGAACTTCGCCACCTGCGAGGCATAGGCCTCGAAGCTGCCGGCGTGCAGGACGGGCAGGCTGTTGGCGCGCAGGGCAAGAGCAGTGGTCATCGGTCAATCCCCCTCTTAGGAAGTTAGCTTAGCACTCGCCCGGTTGGACTGCTAAGTGCCGGATAAGTTGCTCCCGGCTGAATCGGAGGTGAAATCATTTGTGCGGATGGCGCCGATGCAAGCCCCCTATCAGCGGGGCTCGATCTCCTTGAGCCGGCGCGAGACCGTCCACCAGGCGCCCAGCCAGCCCAGCAGCACACCGGCGCCGAACATGACGGCGGTGGCATCCAGCGGCAGGCCCTGCAGGCGGAAGGCCGAACCGTAGAGGCCAGCCAGGGAGCTGGCGGGGCCGTTCAAGGCCAGCACCATGCCCTGTACCAGCAGCCAGGCAATACCACCGCCGACCAGGCCGTACCAGAGCCCGGTGTAGAGGAAGGGCCGGCGGATGAAGGCGTCGGTGGCGCCGATCAGCTTCATCACCTCGATCTCGGCGCGCTTGGCCTCGATGTCCAGGCGGATGGTGTTGCCGACGATGACGATCACCGCCAGAGACAGAACGCCGGCGATCACCAGCACCAGCCGTTCAACCAGGGCCAGCACGCCGTAGAGGCGCTCCAGCCAGCGGCGATCGAGCTTGGCGACCTCCACCTCCGGCTGCTGGCCCAGGGCCACCACCAGGGCGTCCAGCGCCGTGCGCTCGATCCCTTTCACCGGGGTGACGGTAATCACCGCCGGCAGCGGATTGCTGTCCAGCAGATCCAGCGCCTCGCCGAGACCGGAGAGCGCCTTGAACTCCTCCAGCGACTGCTCGCGGGAAAGGTAGGCGGTGTCGGCGACCCCGGGGCGGCCCTTGATGCGGCGCGCTAGCTCACGACCCTGCTCCGGCGTAGTGCTGTCCTTCAGGAACAGCGAGGCCTGCAAGGTGGTCTCCCAGGAATAGCCCAGGGCGTCGACATTGCGCACCAGGCAGTGCAGACCGGCCGGCAGCGCCAGGGTGATGCCGATGACGAAGCAGGTCAGCAGGGCGCCCGAGAGATTGCGGTAGAAGCGCCCGAGGGTGAACACCACCTCGCGCACATGCGCCTGCAGATAGCGGGTCAGGAAATTGGGGCGCAGCTCGGCGCCCGGCCGCGCGCTAGCCGAAGTCAACGGTCTTCTCCATCAGTTCCGGCGATTGCCGCGTGGTCAGTTGGCCACGTTCCAGGTGGATCACCCGGTAAGGCAGCTTCTTGATCAGGCCCACCGCGTGGGTCGCGACCAGCACAGACACGCCCACCTCGTTGAAGCGCTGGAACAACTGCATCACCTCGCGCGCCATTTCCGGGTCGAGGTTGCCGGTGGGCTCGTCGGCCAGCAGCAATTGCGGCTTGGCGACGATAGCGCGGGCAATGCCGACGCGCTGCTGCTCGCCGCCGGAAAGCGTGATCGGCGAGACCTTCTCCTTGCCCAGCAGGCCCACCGCGTCGAGCGCGGCGCGCACCCGCCGGCCGATGTCGTCGTGGCCAATGCCACGGATCACCAGCGGCAGCGCGACGTTGTCGAACACGCTGCGGTCGTAGAGCAGGTTGAAGTTCTGGAACACCACACCGATCTGCTGACGGAAGGCCGGGATCTGGCCTCGCCGCACGCCGGCCAGGTTCTGGCCGTTGACCACGATCTGGCCACGGCTGGGCCGCTCCAAGAGCGCCACCAGCTTCAGCAGCGTCGACTTGCCGGCGCCGGAAGGGCCGGTGAGAAAGGCCATCTCGCCCTTGGCGAGCGTGAAGGTGACGTCCGAGAGCACATCGCCACTACCTTCGTAGCGGTGGCTGACACGGTGGAAATGGATGATATCGGGCATGTCGGATTAGTTGCCCCGGCACTTAACGGCCGGGTGTGCAGCGGCTTACCGCCGCAGTGTGTACCTGCTTCAAGCCCCCTGCGATTCGCCGATCAGCGCATCGACATAGGTCTCCGCGTCAAAGGGCTCCAGATCGTCGATTCCCTCGCCCAGTCCGACGAAGCGGACCGGCAGCGCCAGACGGCGCGCGATGGCCAGCAATATGCCAGCTTTCGCAGTGCCGTCCAACTTGGTGATGGCGATACCGGTAAGCCCGATCGCCTCGTGGAATTGCACCGCCTGATTGAGTGCGTTCTGGCCGGTGGTGGCATCCACCACCAGCAGCACCTCGTGCGGTGCGTAGGGGTCGTGCTTCTGCAGCACCCGCTTGACCTTGCGCAGCTCGTCCATCAGATGCGTCTGGGTGTGCAGGCGGCCAGCGGTGTCGGCGATCACCAGATCGAGGTCGCGCGCCTTGGCGGCCTGCACGGCGTCGAAGATCACGCTGGCGGAATCGGCTCCCTCGCCCTGCGAAAGGATAGCCACGCCGGCGCGCTCGCTCCACATGGTCAGTTGCTGCACGGCGGCGGCGCGGAAAGTGTCGCCCGCCGCCAGCAGCACCTTGCGGCCCTCGCGCTTGTAGCGGGCGGCGAGCTTGCCGATGGTGGTGGTCTTGCCCACTCCATTGACGCCTGCCACGAACAGGATGTAGGGCTTGATGAAGGGCGGCAGCACCAGCGGCTTGGCGATCGGCTTGAGCAGCTCCAGCAGCGCCTCGCGCAGAGCCTTGCGCAACTGCGCCTCGGTTTTGATCTTGCCTGCGTTGACGGCGACGCGCAGGCGGCCGATCAGCCAGTCGGAGGCCTCGACGCCGGCGTCGGCCATCAGCAGCCGGGTTTCCAGCTCCTCCAGCGCGTCGTCATTGAGCGCGTCGGCACTGAACAGGGTGCTGAGGTCGCGGCTCAGCCAGCTATCGCCGCCGACACTGTTGAGGCGGCTGCGGAACTTGCCCAGCAGGGATTCGGACATGGTCTAGGGAACAATCGGATTCGGTGGAGGAGTGGCCGCGGCCTCGGTCTGCCGCAGCAACCAGAGCCCATCAGCGGCCAGGCGCTTGTCCACACCCGGCAGCGGCAGCAGCAGGCTCTGGATGTCCGGCGAATCGGCCAGGGTCAGCGGCACATTGAGCAGATAGAGCAGTCGCCGCCGCTGCTGCCAGTCGATCATGCCGACCCAGATCGGTTCGCCGCCATCGGTGCCGAAGCCGGAGGACCAGAGACGCAGCGCGAGCTGACGGTTGGCGTCGTAGTCACGCCGCATCAGCAAAATCTGGTGCCGACCGGCGTGAGCCTTGGGCAGCAGCGGCAGCTCGGCCATCGGTGTCGCCGGCGACAGCCAGCTCAGGATCCGGCTACCGGCCAGCCTCGGCGGTTCGCTCCAGCCACCACGCTCTAAACGGCCGCGGATCACTTCCGGATCACCTGCCCATTGCAGGCGGAACGGCTGGCGCACCCGGCCAGCCAAATCCACCCTTTGCATCGGCAGTTGCCGCCAGCCGTCCTGCCACCAATCGGCCATGCTCAGCCTCTGCTCGATCAGGCCGGCCTCCGGCGGAATCGCTCCTTCGGGCGCCTGTTTGGGCAACAGCAGCGCCAGGCCGACGGCCACCGGCACCAGCAGCAGGAAGGTACCACCAGGAACTGGCCGTGCCCGGTGACGGCGATAACCCAGCCCCAGCAAAGCCACCCAGACCACGCCGATCAGGCTCACCACCGCCGCCTGGCTGAGCCAGAGCATGCCCAGGTAGAGCTGCGCCAGACTCAGCAGCACCGCCAGAGTGATGGTCAAGCCGTAGATCAGGGCCCGCGGCAACGGCGCCCGGCCGGTGGTGAGTACCACCGCCAGAAAGCCGTAGAGAGTGATCGCCAGCGGCAGATCCCGGCCGGCGCCGGACACCGTCGGCGGGTGCTGGAAGTACACATGCGGGGGCGGCAGCAGCGGCACCAGGCCCATGCCGAACGACAGCAGCGTGCCGAAGCCGGCCGCTGCCAGCCAGTGCGCCATCGCCCTTGGCTGGCGTTCGACACCCAGGCCCAGCAGAACCACCAGCCCAACGGCGCCGTAGGCCCGCCAGTCGCCCAACTGCACCACCGAGGCGGCCAGACTCACGCCCCAGGGGGTGCGCAATTCACGCAGGCTCTGATAGGTGGCCGCGTCCAACCACAGTGGTCCGCCGTGCAAACCGCTACCCAGGCATAGGATCAGCAGCAAGGCCCCAAGCAGACTCAGCAGCACCGCCAGTCCGGCGAGCACCGGTGTCTCCGGCTGGTAAGGATCGGCCAGCGCCGCACCGAAGCGGCCCAGCCGGCGGTGCCGACGCGAGTAGTCGAGCAACCGCCCCAGCCAGCGCTCGGCGTGCTTGGACAGGCTGGCAACCAGACCACGCGCCAGCGCGAAACCCAGCAGGGCGAGCAGGAACAAGGCCAGCACCAGCAGCGCCAGGCGGCCAGCGACTTCCGCGGCCAGTTCCAGGGAGGCGCCGAAAGCGATACCCGGCCCCAGATAAGCGAACGCCCAGGCCACGGCGGCGAGCGAATCGGTGAGCAGGAACAACCAGGCGGGCATCCGCGACGCGCCCGCCAGAGCCGGAGTGATCGCCCGCACCGGCCCCAGGAAGCGAGCCGCCATCACGCCCTTGCCGCCGTGATCGGCGAAGAAGCGCCGGCTGCGCGCCAGGGTCTCGGGGTAACGGGCCAGCCAGCGGTGCTCGAACAGACGCTCGCCGTAATGACGGCCTAGCCAGAACGACAGCGCGTCACCCAGCACCGCGCCGCTGGCGGCAAGCAGTACCGAAGGCCAGAGCTCCAGACGATCCAGCCCGATCAGGGCCCCAACGCCGAACAGCAGCACGCCGGCCGGCACGAAGGCACCGACGATGAAGATCGCGTCCAGCGCCGAGCCGAAGAACAGCAGCGCCAGCGCCGCCCCGGGGTTGGCGCTGATCCAGTCGAGGAACTGGTGCGCGAGTTCGGTCATCCGCGCAACAGACTGAAACTCTCGCGGGCGGCCTTAAGCGTGTGCTCGATCTCGGCCTCGCCGTGGGCGGCGGAGACGAAACCCGCCTCGTAGGCCGAGGGCGCCAGGTAGACGCCGCGGTCGAGCATGGCGTGAAAGTAGCGGTTGAAGGCGGCGAGATCGCAGGCGGCGACATCGGCATAGCCGCGAATCGGGCCGGCGCTGAAGTAGAGCCCGAACATGCTGCCGACCTGGGTGGTGGTAAACGGCACGCCGGCCTCATCGGCGGCGGCCTGCAGGCCGGCCAGAAGCTGCGCGGTGCGCGCCTCCAGGCGCTGGTAGATGGACTCGTCGGCCAGGGCCCGCAGCAGCGCCAGACCGGCGGCCATCGCCAGCGGATTGCCCGACAGCGTGCCGGCCTGGTAGACCGGGCCTACCGGCGCCAGCTGCTCCATCAGCTCGCGGCGACCGCCGAAGGCACCCACCGGCAGGCCGCCGCCGATGATCTTGCCCAGAGTGATGAGGTCGGGACGCACGCCGTAGAGTCCGGCAGCCGAGCGC
Source organism: Nevskiaceae bacterium (assembly GCA_004297005.1). GTDB lineage: Bacteria > Pseudomonadota > Gammaproteobacteria > Nevskiales > Nevskiaceae > Stagnimonas. Next base: position 13,535 of record SCVA01000043.1, on the reverse strand, counting down.
GGGTGCACGCGAAAGCCGGTCATCACCTCGTCGAAGATCAGCAGCGCGCCGTAGCGGTCGCAAAGCGCGCGCAGGCCGGCGAGGAAGCCCGGCGCCGGCGGCACGCAGTTCATATTGCCGGCCACCGGCTCGACGATCACCGCGGCGATGTCGTCCGGGTAGCGGCCGAACAGGGCTTCCACCGAGTCCAGCTCGTTGAAGGTGGCGGTGAGCGTCAGCTCGGCCAGCGCCGCCGGCACGCCCGGCGAGGTCGGTACGCCGAAGGTCAAGAGGCCGGAGCCGGCCTTCACCAGCAGGGCGTCGCCGTGGCCGTGGTAGCAGCCCTCAAACTTGAGGATGCGGCTGCGGCCGGTGGCGCCGCGCGCCAGGCGCAGGGCGCTCATCGTCGCCTCGGTGCCGCTGGAGCACATGCGCACCATCTCCAGCTGCGGCACCCGCGCGCAGAGCAGCTCGGCCATCTCGATCTCGGCCTCGGTCGGCGCGCCGTAGGAGAAACCGACCAGCGCCTGCTGGCGCACCGCCTCCACCACCGCCGGGTACTGGTGGCCGAGGATCATTGGCCCCCAGGAGCCGATGTAGTCGACATAGCGCCGGCCGTCGGCGTCGGTGATCCAGGCACCGTCGGCGGCGGCGATGAAGCGCGGCGTGCCACCCACCGCCTTGAACGCGCGCACCGGTGAATTGACTCCGCCCGGAATACTGCGCCGGGCGCGCTCGAACAGGATTTCGGATTGGCTCATTGCAGACGACGGACTGGTCAGCGGGCGCAAAGTGTAGGCGATGGCGGCGCGGCCGGGCGCTGCCTGGCGACGCTAGGGCGCCCCTCGTCCGTCGAAGGCAGCGGCGTAGGCGCGCGCGGCGACAGTGATGTCGGCGGCGCCGAACAGGCCCTCGATGGCGGCGACGTAGTCGGCACCCGCCGCCACCAGCGTCGGCGCCCGCTCCGGGGTGATACCGCCAATGGCGCAGATCGGCAGGCGCAGATCGGAGCGGGCCTGACGCAAACGCTCCAGCGTCATCGGCGGCGCATTGGGCTTGGTGCGGGAAGGAAAGAATGCCCCGAAGGCCACATAGCTGGCCCCGCCATCGGCGGCGGCACGGGCGCGCTCCAGCGAGTCGGCGCAGGTGATGCCGATGATTGCCTGCGACCCCAGCCGCGCCCGCGCCTCGGCGAGGCTGCCATCGCTCAAGCCCAGATGCACGCCATCGGCACCCAGTCGGGCGGCCAACTCGATGTCGTCATTGATGATCAGCGGCACGCCGGCGGCGCGGCACTGCGCCAAGAGTTGGGCTCCCAGCTCGGCGCGCCGCTCTGGCGAACTGCGCTTGTCTCGGTACTGCAATAGGCGCATCCCGCCGGCCAGCGCGACCCGCACCGCAGTCAGCAGGCGCTCGGCATCGGCGCAATCAGCCTCGGCGGTGATCCCATAGAGCCCGCGCGGCACCGGCCAGGGCGCGCTCATGCCTCCCCCTTGATCCGGCGCGGGATCAGCCGCCCCTGCCCCACTGCCCGTGCCGCCCGCAGGCAACGGTGGGTGTAGGCCTGGGCGCTCTCCAGCGCCTGGGGCAAGGGCTCGCCCAGCGCCAGCCGCGCCGCCAGCGCCGAGGCCAGGGTGCAGCCGGCGCCGTGGTAGCGGCCGGACAGCCGCGGCCAGCGGAACTCCGTCTTCGGCGCGCCGGGGCGATACCAGCGGTTGACCGCCTCGGCCTCCGGCTCGTCGCCGCCGGTGATGATTACATTCGCCGCCCCCAACGCCAGCAAGGCGGCGCCGGCCTGATCGAGCTCCTCGCAGCCACTCAGCCAACGCGCCTCGGCGGCGTTCGGCAGCAGCACCGTGGTCAGCGGCAGCAACTGCTCGCGCAGGCCCGCCGCCAGACTGCGACCGACCAGTTCGGCGCCGCCACCGGCGCGCAGGATCGGGTCCAGCACCACCGGCACCGCCAACTGGCGCAGCAGCTCCACCAGCCAGGGCAGTTGCGAGAGATCGCCAATCAGGCCGATCTTCACCGCCGCCACCGGGCAGTCGGCCAGCAGCAACTCGGCCTGCTCGGCCAGCAGCAGGGGCGCCACCGGCTGCACGCGGCGGACGTTGTGGGTGTCCTGCGCGGTCAGGCAGGTGATCAGGCTCAGAGCATGTCCGCCCTGGGCGGCAATCGCCTCAATGTCGGCCTGGATGCCGGCGCCACCGCTGGGGTCGTGACCGGCAACGACGAGGACGTTGGGTTCAGCCATGCTGGTCTCGGGACGCCAAAACACCAGGCTTGACAAATTCGGCAATGGAAATCTGCTTATGCACAAGCATTGTGCAGCCGCCCCGGAAAGGCCCGTATTTGCGTCATTTTTCCGTCAGAATGCAGTAACACTCGTACAGTCATTTGATTTTATTGAAAAATCGGCGATGACTAGAAAATCATCGCAACTCTTGAAATGCCCGTAGTTGCTGGGCTCGCGGCGTTTCGCACAGGCCTTATCCACGAAGTTATCCACAAGGTCTGTGAGTTGAACGCCGGAAACCTTTATAAACAATAAGTTACAGATACTAATTCAGGTAAGTACTAAGCAGTGCCGCAGTTTTCGCGACGGCCAGCTCTGCACCGCCTTCGTGCCGCCCGGGTTCGCAGTCTGGCATAGGGCCTGGCCTTGGCAACCAGCCCCATACCGCCCTCCGCTGTCGGCTTTCTTCCGGTGGCTGCGTAGCCAGCGATAACCAACCGCCGTGCCCGCCCTATGTCCTGCCCGTCGCCAAATCCCAGTCTGATCCGCCGCGCCTTGCGGCTCGGAAACCCGGAACGCGGCGCTGCACGAGCTCTACGGCCTGCGCGCGCCGCGAAGGCCAGGACCTGATCCTCGAACGCGTCGGCTAGCTAGCGACCTTAGGGGATACTGTCGCGCAGCCGCCGCATAGCCGCCTGGTAGTCGCCGGGGTTGAAACGCTCGCGCTCGCGCACCGCCGCATACAGCGCCTCGGTGGCCCGGCCTTGCGCAGGCGTCAGCGCATCCCCCCGCTGGCGGAGCGCGTCGGCGATCACCAGACTCGCCATCGCCGCCTGCTGGGCGGCGAGAAAGTCGCGGCCGCGCACCGACTCGCCAGTGCCGGCGATGGCGCGCAGCAGGCTCTTGAGCTGGGTCGCGTTCAGTTGCCGTTCGCGCAGCAGCGGCAGCCAGCGCTCCTGCAACTGGCCGCGGGCGGCACGCGCCGCCGCCTGCAAGGCCGGCTGTCCCTGACCGGTGCTGGTCTGCAAGGCGACCAGCTGGCGATGCCATTCGCCTGCCGCCTCCGGGGCCGCCACCTGCAACCACAGGCCCAGCCAGTACAGCGCGGCATCGGCCAGCGGTGGCGTGCCGGGCGCGGTGCCGGCATTGCGGCCGGGCTGCCAGCGGCCGGCGGTGAGCGGGTGGTGGCAGGCCTCGCAGTCGAAGTACATGAGCTCCGGCATCAGGCCCTGGCCCAGTTGCCCCTGCGCGAGGCTGGCGAGCAGACGGTCGGCGGCCAGTGCCTGGCCGAGGGCCCAGTCGCGGGCGGCATCAGCAGCGCCCTTGCGCTGGGCGTAGTCGGCATCGCGGTCGTAATGCGGCGGCTGCAGGGCACTGAAGGTGTCGAGTTCGAACAGCAGCGGCGGATGCCCGGCCGCCATCATCGCGTGGCTGATCGGATGCGCGGCGTCGCCCTGGTGGCAGTCCAGGCACAGTGCCGCGCGCACCTCCGGCTGCCAGGTGGCAGTCATGCCCAGCGCGGTTTTCTGCGCGAGGCTCAGACCCGGCCGGCTGTGCTCGGCCAGCCAGCGTTCGGAGCCACCATGGCAGACCTCGCAGCCGATACCGTCGGTCGCCAGCCAGCGCTCGCCACGCTGCGCCGGAGCGATGGCATCGGCATGGCAGGCCAGGCATTGCGGTGCGGTCTGCGGGTCCAGCCCCAGCGCCGCGCCGATGCGCCGCGAGCGCTCGCCAGCCAGGGTGGCAGTGGCGCCGGCATGCGGGTCGCGCTGCTGCCAGATGAAGTATTCGTCGCGGCGGATGCCGCTATTGCCCAGCGGATGGGTGGAGGCGTGGCAGATGCCGCCGGCGCAACTGGCCACACCCTGGTGGATGTCCGCGGCGCGCGCCGACGACAAGGAGACCACACATAGCAGCACCGCCATCGGCAGCCACCGCAGAACCTCCCAGGTCTTCGATACGCGCATAGCTGCACCCTTCCCTGTATTCGGCCGGCCGGAGCGGCCGCCTCGGACTACCCTGCCTCATCACCACCGCTTGCGTACAGTAAGCCGCCACCGTTGCGTGTGCCTCAGCGCACGGTTTACCCGACCGGGTGGTTGCTTCTTACGCTCTCGACCCCCTAGTCTCCAACGCGGAGTGGAGCCACCTCAACATAGAGGCAGCCGGGGCAGCAATCATGAGCATCTCCAGGGTGAAGATTGCGATTGTGGGCTCGGGGCCGGCCGGGCTCTCAGCGGCCGCGCGTGCCGCCGAACTGCGCATCCCGCATCTGCTGCTGGAAGCCGAGGCGCATCTTTCCCACACCATCTACCGCTACCAGAAGGGCAAGCAGGTAATGGCCGAGCCGACGGTATTGCCGCTGCGCTCGGTAGCCCCGTTCGCCGCCGGCAAGCGCGAGACCGTGCTCCAGGCCTGGAACGATAGCGCCCAACGACTGGGCATCCAGATTCGCTACGGCGCCGCGGTCATCCGCATCGGCGCCACGCCGGACGGCTTTCTGCTCGATACCGCCAGCGGCGGGACCATCGCCGCCGAGCGGGTGGTGCTGGCGATCGGCCTGCAGGGCAATCTGCGCAAGCTGGGCTGCGAGGGCGAGGATCTGGAGCTGGTGCAGTACCAGCTCGACGACCCCGACGCCTATCGCAACGAGGCCATCGTCATCGTCGGCGCCGGCGATGCCGCCATCGAAAATGCGCTGGCGCTGGCCGACAACAACCAGGTCAGCATCGTCAACCGCCGTGACGAGTTCGACCGCGCCAAGAAGGGCAATCGCGAGGCCATCCTGCAGGCCATCGCCGAGGGCCACATCCGCCACCTCAGCAATGCCGCGGTGAGCTGGCTGCGGCAGGACGCCCCCGGCCAGGGCCGACTGTGCCTGGACACCGCCGAAGGCAAGGCCGAGATCGTCTGCAACCGCGTCATCGCCCGCCTCGGCGCCACACCGCCGCGCCAGTTCGTGGAAAGCTGCGGCGTGCAGTTTCCCAGCCGCGACGCCAACGCGGTGCCAGCGGTGTCGGCGCACTACGAAAGCAACGTGCCCGGCCTCTACATCATCGGTGCGCTGGCCGGCTATCCGCTGATCAAGCAGGCGATGAACCAGGGCTATGAGGTGGTCGAGTACATCGAGGGCCGCTCGCCGGAACCTGCCGATGCGCCGCTGCTGGCGGCGAAGTTCCGGGCCATGCCCGGCTACCAGTCGGTGGACGCCAGCATCGCCCGCATCCGCGAACGGGTGCCGGTGCTGGCGCCACTCACACCGCTGCAGCTGCGCGAGTTCCTGCTCGACTCCGAGCTGCGGATCATGAAACCCGGCGAGCCGATCTTCCGCCGCAACGACTACAGCGACAGCTTCTATTCGGTGCTCGATGGCGGCGTGCAGATCCAGATCGACGAGAACGACCCGACCCAGCGCGTTGGCCTTCAGGCCGGGCAGTTCTTCGGCGAAATGAGCCTGATCTCCGGCCGCCGCCGCAACGCCAGCGTGCTGGCCGGGCCGGCTGGCGCGGTGCTGATCGAGACGCCGCGCGGCTCGATGAACAAGCTGATCGCCAGCGTCGCGGCGGTGAAACGGGTGCTCGACGAAACCTTTCTGCTGCGCGCCATCCAGGCCAAGCTGGCGCCCGGCCTGGATGCCGCCGAACTGCGCGAACTGGTGGCGAGCGCCAGCCTGGCCCGCTATTCGGCCGGCGAGATCCTGTTCCGCGAGGGCGAGCCCGGCGACTGCCTGCACCTGATCCGCAAGGGCTCGGTGACGGTGGCGCGCGAGCTGGGTGGCCGCGAGGCGGTGCTCGCCTATGTGCCGGCCGGCCAGTACGTCGGCGAGATGGCGCTGCTCACCGAGCTGCCGCGCGCCGCCACCGTGAAAGCGGCCGTCGCCACCGAAACCATCCGCCTGGAGGCCTCGGCCTTCAAAGCCTTGCTTACCCGGCATCCGGCGCTGCGCCAGCGCATCAACGAAACCATGGCGCAGCGGCTGGTGGCGAATGCCGCCACCAGCAGCCAGGGCAGCGGCAGCATCGTGCAGTTTCTGATGAACCAGGGCCTGGGCGAGGCCACCGACGTACTGCTGATCGACGAGAGCCTGTGCGTGCGCTGCGATCACTGCGAGAAAGCCTGCGCCGATACCCACGGCGGCGTCTCGCGCCTGGACCGCGAGACCGGCCCCACCTACGAGCAACTGCATGTGCCCACCTCCTGCCGGCACTGCGAACACCCGCACTGCATGAAGGACTGCCCACCGGACGCCATCCACCGTTCGCCCGGCGGCGAGGTCTACATCACCGAGGCCTGCATCGGCTGCGGCAACTGCGAGCGCAACTGCCCTTACGGCGTGATCCAGATGGGCGTCACCAGTCCGGAGCAGCCCAGCCTCTGGCGCTGGCTGCTGCTGGGCGGCAAGGAGCCCGGCAATACTCCGATGGCGGTGGACAAGGGCGCGGCCAAGAAGGCGGTGAAGTGCGACATGTGCAAGGACCTCGGCGGCGGTCCGGCCTGCGTGCGCGCCTGCCCGACCGGGGCGGCGGTGCGGGTGTCGCCGGAGCAGTTCCTGCAGATCAGCCAGGGCGCCGAATGATGGCCACGACGCCCGCCGCCGATCCGGTACACCAGGGCTTTCTGCGCCACGCGAACTTCCGCTGGGCCAAGCTGGCGCTGCTGCTCTGTCTGCTGAGCCTCATCGCCTATGTCTGGCACCAGCCGGTGGACGGCGCCAATGGCGGCAGCTGGCTGGGCTACGCCCTGGGCGGCGTCGGCGCCCTGCTGATCCTCTGCCTGCTCTGGCTGGGCGTGCGCAAGCGCCGCTACCGTTCGCGCCTGGGCACGGTCAAGGGCTGGACCTCGGCGCATGTCTACCTGGGCTTGTCGCTGCTGCTGATCGTCAGCCTGCACTGCGGCTTCCAGTTTGGCCTCAACGTCCACACTCTCGCCTATGCGCTGATGGTGCTGGTGATCGCCAGCGGCATCTGGGGGCTGATCGCCTACGACCGCGTACCCGGTCGCATCACCCAGTTGCACGGCGGCAGTGATCGCGAGGCCTGGATCGAGGAAGTCTTCGACCTCAACGAGCAGGCGATCTGGCTGGCCAACGAACTCTCGCCGGAGGTGCACCGCCGCATCGTCGCCTCGGCGGAAAAGCTGCAACTGGGCGGCAGCCTGCGCGAGCAGTTGTTCGGAGCCAGCCGGCCCAGCGGCGGCGACGGCCTGCGCGAGAGTCTGGAGCAGCGCATCGCCGAGCTGCGCGGCGACGCCAGCCGGCCGGGCGCGCTAGACCCGAGCAAGCAGAACACGGTGATGTTCATGGCCGGCCAGCTCCAGCAGACCAGTGGCGGCGAGCAGGAGGCGGCGCGCATCCAGAAGCTGCTCAAGCTGCTGGCACGGCGCAACGAGCTGGTGGTACGTATCAACAAGGACATCGCCCTGCACGCCCGCCTGCAACTCTGGCTGCTGCTGCATGTGCCGCTGAGCCTGGCACTGCTGGCGGCACTGATCGCCCACGTCTTCAGCGTGTTCTTCTACTGGTAGGCCCGGGCATGAAAGTCCTGCTCAAGCTCAGCACCCAGCCCGGAGCGCCGGCCAGCGAGCGGCGGCTGGAGGTCGCCAGCCTGCGCATCGGCCGCGGCGCCGACCAGGATCTGGTGCTCAGCGACCCGCGCATCGCGCTTGCCCATGCCGAGATCAGTCCGCAGCAGGGCCTGCTGGGCCGGCGCTACCGCATTGAGACCAAGGCCAGGCTCAGCCTGCTGGTCAATGGCGGCCCCGGCCATAGCGAGGTGCTGGGCAGCGGCGATGTGGTGGAGCTGGGCCGCTATCGGCTCACGGTCGTTGCCGACGACCACGCCGATCTCGCACTGCTGGTGGAAGACCGCTACAGCGGCCGCGAGGAGCGCGGCGTGCGCCGCGAGGACATGAAGCTGAGCCTGGCCGAGGCCGGCTGGTCGCGGCGGCGCTGGGCCTGGGGGCTGTTCCTGCTGGTGCTGGCCGGCGGCCTGCTGCTGCCGCTGCTGCCCTGGCTCGGCGGCGCCAAGCAAGAGGTGATGGCCAACCGCGAGCTGCTGCCCTCGGCGCAGCCGGGCGCCGATATCGTCTGGAACTCCGGGCCGATCAGCACCAGCCACCATGTCCTGCGCAACGACTGCGTGGCCTGCCATCGCAAGCCTTTCGAGCCGGTCAGCGATGCCGCCTGCCGCGACTGCCACAGCCCGCTGGGCGAGCACCCGGCCGAGGCCAGCGCCCTGCTGCAGGCGCCGTTCGCCAATCAGCAATGCACCGACTGCCACCGCGAGCACAACGGCCTGATGAGCTTAAGCCTGCGCGACAACCGCGCCTGCACCAGCTGCCATGCCGACCCGGGCCAATTGCCACAGGGTCGCGACGCGCTGCTGGTGAAGGATTTCAGCCACAGCCATCCGCCGTTCAGTCTCAGCCTGGCGCGCCGCGAGGGCGAGCGCTTTGTCTGGAAGGAGTTTCCCCAGGCGCGGCCCGAGGCCAGGCACCAGGACAGCGGGCTCAAGTTCCCCCATGACCTGCATCTGGCGAAGAAGGGCATAGACGCGCCGGGCGGCATCAAACACCTGGACTGCGGCGACTGCCATCAGCCCAATGCCGACCGCAGCGGCTTTCTGCCGGTGACCATGGAGAAACACTGCGCCGACTGCCACCGCCTGGACTTCGACCCGGCGGCACCGGAGCGCGAGCTGCCGCACGGCAAGCCGGCCGAGGTGGTGCGCATCGTCCGCGACCACTACGCGGCGCTGGCCCTGACCGGCCGCCCGAGCCCGCCGCCGCTCGCCAGCGCCGGCGGCGAGCGGCGCCTGCCCGGAGCGGCAGCCGACGCCCCGACTGGTCGCAGCCCGGCCTGGGCCGAGGCGCGCGCGCAGACGGCGCTGCGCGATGTCTTCGAGCGCCGCACCTGCTTCTACTGCCACACGGTCAGCAAGGACGGCCCGGCCGAGAGTCCCTGGCGGATCGCTCCGGTGGCGGCACAGCAGCCGGCCTTGCGGGCCTCGCTGTTCCCGCATTCCCGCCATGCTTCCGAAACCTGCGCGAGCTGCCATGCAGCGCAGACCTCGAAGCAGGCCGAGGACGTATTGCTGCCGGACATCGCGCACTGCCGCGACTGCCACGCCGACACCGGCGCGATGACCCAGACACCCTCGCCCTGCCAGTCCTGCCATGGCTATCACCAGCATCCGCCGGTCACGGCTGCCGGCACCGCCAAGCCGGAGGCCGCGCGGTGAACCGCAAGGGTCTCGCGCTGGCAGCCCTGCTGCTGAGCGCCTGCGGCGGCGGTGGCCTGGAAGGCACGCCCTGCACCGGCGGCTGCGCCGAGCCGGTGGCCCTGCGGCTGGAACTCGCCGATGTCGAGAAGGTGCTGGCGCAGGGCATCGCCGAAGCGCAGGCGCGCAACGCGCCGGCGACGCTGGCGGTGGTCGACCGGGTCGGCAATGTGCTGGGCGTGTTCCGCATGAACGGCGCCGATGTCAGCGTCGACATCGACTCCGGCCGTGGCGTGGTCGGCGGCCTGGAAGGCGTGAGCGTCGTCCCCGACTCGCTAGCGGCGATCAGCAAGGCCATCACCGGCGCCTATCTCTCCACCGAGGGCAATGCCTTCAGCAGCCGCACCGCCGGCCAGATCGTGCAGCAGTTCTTCAACCCCGGCGAAACCGGCCAGCCGGGCGGGCCGCTGTTCGGCGTGCAGTTCTCCTCCCTGCCCTGCTCCGACCTGCTGCGCCGGGTCGGCGCGGTCCGCCCCGGCGTCGGCCCGCAGCGCAGCCCACTGGGCCTGTCCGCCGACCCCGGCGGCTTCCCGCTCTATCGCCAGGGCGTGCCGGTGGGCGGCGTCGGGGTGATCGCCGACTCCCGCTATGGCGTCGATCTCGACATCCGTGACGTGGACAGCGATCTCGACGAACTGATCGCGCTGGCCGCCCAGCGCGGTTACGAACCGCCGGAAGACCGCCGCGCCGACCGCATCACGGTGGACGGCAAGACCCTGCGTTACAGCGATGCCAGCAGCGCCGAGCTGCGCAGCGCGGCGACGCCAGCCCCCACCTTCGCCAGCCTCGACGGCAGCGCCGGCAACCGTCTGGCGGTGCGCGGCTACACCGCCGCCGGCGACAGCGCCCTGCGCGCTGGCACCGCCTTCGGCCGCGCCGAATCCGGCGTGCGCCGCGCCAGCAATGCCGCGCTGGCGGCACTGGATGGCTTCGTGCTGGTCGATGCCGCCGATGTCGAGCGCTATCCGCCGCGCAGTGGCAGCGATGCCGCCAGCCTGGGCGGGACCGCGCCGCTCGCCACCAACGAGGTGCAGCTGCTGCTGGAGGAGGCGCTGAAGATCGCCAACCGTGCCCGTGCCCAGATCCGCCGGCCGCTGTCCTCGCAGGCGCGGGTGAGCATCGCCGTCACCGACAGCCATGGCGCGCTGCTGGGCCTGGTGCGCAGCCGTGATGCGCCGCTGTTCGGCACCGATGTGGCGCTGCAAAAGGCGCGCAGCGTTTCCTTCTTCAGCACCCCGGCTGCCGCCGCCGATCTCGCCGCGACGCCCGATACGCAGTACCTCGCCGCCGGCGGCAGCGCCAGCATCGCCGACTATCTGCCGGCCTACCGCAGCTTCATCGGCCAGCCCACCGCGCTGGCCGACGGCGCCTATGCCTACGCGGCGCGCAGCCTGGGCAATCTGGCGCGGCCCTACTTCCCTGACGGCGTCGCCGACAGCAGCGAGGCCGGGCCGCTGTCGAAGCCAATCGCCGACTGGAGCGTGTTCTCCACCGGCCTGCAACTGGACCTGGTGAACTCGGCAGTCATCAAGCACGCGGTGTTCGTGCTCGGCGGCGGCAGCGACATCGCGCTAGGCGCCTGCACCGAGCTGCCCAACGCGCCGGGTGCAAGCCAGTCGCGGCTGGGCAATGGCCTGCAGATCTTCGCGGGCGGCATGCCGATCTATCGTGGCAACGTCCTGATCGGCGCCATCGGTGTTTCCGGCGACGGCATCGACCAGGACGACATGGTCGCCTTCCTGGGCCTGCACAACGCCGGCCTGCGCCTGGGCGGCGCGATCGGCAACGCGCCGGCGGCGATGCGCGCCGATGTGCTCGCCCACGGCGGCAGCGCGCTGCGCTATGTGCAATGCCCGCAGGCGCCGTTCCTGAACAGCGACGAGCAGCGGGTATGCGAGGGCAAGTGAAGCGCGCCGCGCGCGGCCTGGCCCTGCTGCTGCCCGCGCTTGCGAGCGGCGCGCTGCAGGCCGGGGACGACGCGCCCGCGGAACCGGTCCAGCCGGCGCTGCCGGAACTCAAATTGCAGTTGGACCAACAACTGGGCTCGCGCCGCCGCCCAGACCGCGATGAGCCCAGGCCGGCAGCGGCAGCGGAAGCCCCGCGCGATCTCAATGCCCGCTCCGGCCTCAAGCCGCTGCGGCCGGTGGAGAACTGGCAGGCCAGCCAGGGCGCGCCGGTGCCGGACCGCTGGCGGCTGCTCAGCAGCCTCGGCCTGATCAAGGATCAGCTGCGCAACCCCTACACCCAGAACACGCTCAAGGGCGACAAGCCGATCCGCGGCCATGACGAGTTCCTGGTGGTCTCGGCGATCTCCGATACCTTCTGGGAGCCGCGCCGGCTGCCGACGCCGGTGGCGCCGCAGGCGCCCGACCACGGCGGCGCCAGCGGCATCTTCGGTGGCGATACCCAGAACGTTTTCGCCAGCAGTGTGATCCTGAGCCTGGTGTACCTGAAGGGCGACACCACGTTCCGGCCGCCGGATGTCGAGCTGCACTTCACCCCGGTGTTCAACTTCAACCACGCGCAGGTCGAGGAGAACCGCGCGCTGCGCGTCGATCCGCGCGAGTCGCGCACCCGCCGCGAGACTTTCATCGGCGTGCAGGAGCTGTTCGCCGACTATCACCTGCGCAATGTCAGCGAGCGCTACGACTTCGACTCGGTCCGCTTCGGCATCCAGCCGATCTCGCTGGACTTCCGCGGCTTCTTGTTCCAGGACCAGCCCATCGCCCTGCGCCTGTTCGGCACCCGCGACAACAACCGCTGGCAGTACAACCTGCTGTGGGCACGGCGGCTGGAGAAGGACACCAACTCCGGCCTCAATGCCGTCAACAGCACGCCGCGCGACGACGACCTGTTCGCGGTCAACCTCTACCGCCAGGACTGGCCGGTACTCGGCTACACCAGCCAGGCGCTCTTGGCCTACAACCAGAACAGCGAGGCCGGCGACTACTACTTCGACCGCAACGGCTTTCTCGCCCGCCCGGCCTCGCTGGGCAGCGAGCGCGGCCGCAACTACCAGGTCGGCTATCTGGGCTACAACGGTGATGGCCACTTCGGCCGCGACAACCTCACGGTCTCCGCCTATCTGGCGACCGGCCGCGAGGACCGTGGCGTGTTCCGCGACGCCGCGCGCGACATCCTCGCCGGCTTCGTCGCCGCCGAGTGGTCGCGCGACTACGACTGGATCCGCGCGCGCGTCTCCGCACTCTGGGCCAGCGGCGACGACGATCCCTACGACGACAGCGCCAACGGCTTCGACGCGGTGTTCGAGAATCCGATCTTCGCCGGCGCCGACACCAGCTTCTGGATCCGTCAGGCGGTGCCGCTGATCGGCGGTGGCGGCGTGACGCTGTCCACCCGCAACGGAGTGCTCAACAGCCTGCGCAGCAGCAAGGAGCACGGCCAGAGCAATTTCACCAACCCCGGCACCGGCCTGATAGGACTCGGCGCCGACTTCGATCTACTGCCGACGCTGCGGCTATCCACCAACTTCAACCATCTCTGGTTCGCCGACACCACGGTGCTGGAGGTGGCGCGCAACCAGGGCGGCATCGCCAGCGACATCGGCTGGGATCTGTCGGCGGCGCTGATCTGGCGACCGTTCATGAGCCAGAACGCGGTGCTGCGCTTGTCCTACGCAGAGCTGTTGCCGGGCGCGGGTTTCAAGGCGCTGTTTCCCGATCACGACGCCTATTCGCTGCTGGCGAATGTGGTGTTCACCTATTGATGGAGAGGATCGGAATGAGCCTGGGGCTGCCGTTGATTTTCTTGCTTGGCTTGCTGGCCTACCTTTCATTCCCCTCCCCCTTGCGGGGAGGGGTTAGGGGAGGGGGAAAGCAGTGGCGGAGTACGGTGCCTTCGCCTTGGTCTGCTGGTTTGTGGTTCGCGCATTCGCGCTCTTTTAGCTGCGCTGTTGGTGAGAGCTTTTTTTCGCCTCTTGGCGACTCACTTTTCTTTGCTTGTGCAAAGAAAAGTAAGCAAAAGAAAGCACACCCCTGCGTCGCGCCCCTACGGGGTACCCTGCGATGCTCGTGGCCGGGGGG